>NZ_JBIUVD010000001.1:0-299056 GCF_044742785.1 Streptomyces sp. NPDC087844
CACCCAGGCCCTCCTCCGCCTCGCCCGCCAACGCATCAGCGTCCTGTTCGCCATGCTCCGCGACGGCACCTTCTACGAATCCCGCACGCCTGCGGACGTTGAACTCGCCGCATGACCCCAGCAAGCCTGAATCACCCCAAACCCGACAGGGGTGCCTTGACGAAGGACATAGAGGCACCCCCCGGAGCCGGGGCCCGCTCCGGAACGCGTCCGGGCTACCGGGGCCGGGCACCCTCTCGCCCGACCCCGACCCCGACCCCGACCCCGATCCCGATCCCGACCCGAGCGCACCCGTGAGACACAGCCCGCTCCGGACCCCGTCCGCACTACCGGGGCGCCGGTGTCCCCTCTCCCCCCGGCCCCGGCGCCGGGGCGTACCCCGTGGGGCGGGTGGTGAAGACGCCCCGGCCCTGCGTGCGGCTCCGCAACCGGGTCGCGTAGCCGAACAGTTCGGCCAGCGGCACGGTGGCGGTGACGACGGACGCACCCGCCCGCGTGGTCGATCCGGTGACCCGGCCGCGCCGTGCCGCCAGGTCGCCGAGTACCCCGCCGACGGCCTCGTCGGGAGCGGTGACCGTGACCTCGGCCACCGGTTCCAGCACCGCCATCGCGCTCACCCGCAACGCCTCGCGGAGGGCGAGCCGTCCGGCCGTCCGGAACGCCAACTCCGAGGAGTCCTTCGGATGGGTCGCCCCGTCCCGCAGGACGACCCGCAGCCCGGTCACGGGATGCCCGCCGAGCGGACCTTCACCCAGCGCGTCCCGGCAACCGGCCTCCACGGCCCGTACGTACTCCTGCGGCACCCGGCCCCCGACGACGGCCGACCGGAACTCGAACCCGGTCGCGCTGCCCCCTTCCTCACGGCCGGCATCCCCCTCCAACGGCTGTACGTCCAGCACGACATGGGCGAACTGGCCCGCTCCGCCGTCCTGTTTGACATGCCGGTGGACCAGCCCGGCCACCCCGCGCACGACGGTCTCCCGGTACGCCACCCTCGGCCGACCGACCCTGACGTCCAGCCCCTGGGCGCGACGGATCTTCTCCACCGCCACCTCCAGATGCAGTTCGCCCATGCCCGACAGGACCGTCTGGCCGGTCTCGTCGTCGGTCCGGACGACCAGTGAGGGGTCCTCCTCGACGAGCCGTGCCAGCGCGGCCACCAGACGATCCGTGTCCGTGCTCGTCCGGGCCTCGACCGCGACCGAGACGACGGGCTCGGCGGTGGCCGGCGGTTCGAGGACCAGCGGGGCGCCGGGTGCGCACAGGGTCGATCCCGCGCGGGCGGACTTCAACCCGACCACGGCGACGATGTCCCCGGCCACGGCCCGGTCCAGCTGGGCGTGCCGGTCGGCCTGGACCCGCAGGATCCGGCCGATCCGTTCGGTGCGCGTCGCACCCGCGTCCCGCACGGCCACCACTTCTCCCTTCCGGATCGTCCCCGAGTACACCCGCAGACAGGTCAGCCGCCCGGTGGCGGTGGAGTTCACCTTGAAGGCCAGGGCCGCGAACGGCGCGCCCGGATCGGCGGCCCGCACCTGCTCGGCGCCGTCCAGCGTGCCGCGTACGGCGGGCACGTCCGACGGCGAGGGCAGATACGCGACCACGGCGTCCAACAGCGGCTCGATGCCCTGGTTGCGGTAGGCCGAGCCGCAGAGCACGACCACACCGTCACCGGTACGGGTCAGGTCGCGCAGCGCCCCCGCGAGTGTCCGCGCGGAGAGGCCGGCCGGCGTACAGAACTCCTCCAGGGCACCGGGGTGCAGTTCCGCGACGGCCTCCTCCAGCAGGCGTCGCCGCCGCTCCGCCTCTTCCCGCAGACCTTCGGGTACGGGCCCGTCCTCGACCCGTCCCTCACCCTGGTCGTCGCGCTCGTCGGCCCAGACCAACGCCCGCATACGCAGCAGATCGACGACACCGCGGAACCCGTCCTCCGAGCCGATGGGCAACTGCACGACCAGCGGCGCCGGATGCAGCCGCTCCCGGATGGACGCGACCGCCGAGTCGAGGTCGGCCCCGGCCCGGTCCAGCTTGTTGACGAAGGCGATCCGGGGCACCCCGAACCGGTCGGCCTGCCGCCACACCGACTCGCTCTGCGGTTCGACCCCCGCGACGGCGTCGAACACCGCGACCGCCCCGTCCAGCACGCGCAGCGAACGTACGACCTCGTCGGAGAAGTCGACGTGCCCCGGAGTGTCGATCAGGTTGATGCGATGCCCGTCCCAGTCACAGCTGACAGCGGCGGCGAAGATGGTGATCCCGCGATCGCGTTCCTGGGAGTCGAAGTCGGTGACGGTCGTCCCGTCATGGACCTCGCCACGCTTGTACGTGGTCCCGGTTGCGAACAGGATCCGCTCGGTGACGGTGGTCTTGCCCGCGTCGACGTGGGCGAGGATGCCGAGGTTGCGAACAGCACTCAGCGGGGCGGTGGCGAGTTGCGCGGAGCGATCGCCATGAAGGTGATGCAGGTGACGAAGGTGGAGTTCGGTACGCACGGCCCAATGCCTTCCAGGACTGGCTGATCCGGATGAGGTCGGCGCGATTCCCGTACGACGCTCGAACAGGTCGGACGTGCCAGACGTGTCAGACGTGTCGGACGTTCGAGACGGGCATCCAGTGCGGGCCGCGCAGCCTGCACCGGCTCCGCGAAGACACGAGGATCACCTCGTACCGCGACAGAGGAACGACGACAGCGGTGCGGTACCGCATGGCCGGGCTCCTCTCAGGGGTCACGGGGCGCGCCGCGGTGGTGTGCGGCACGCGTTGTGGGGCGAGTGTAGGAAACCGAACTGGCTCGGCGCACCGGGTTATTCGCGTCCGGGCCCACGGTTCCGGGCCCCACGGTTCCGGGCCCCACGGTTCCGGGCCCCGTGGTTCCGGGCCCCGTGATTCCGGGCTCCCCGGTCACGGGCTTTCCGGTCACCTGCTCCCCGGTCACTTGCTCCCCGTCCCGCCGCTGCTCGGGGCGGGCCGGAGCGATGATCGTGGGCGCTTGCCCCTGCGGGGCGGGGCTGCCCGCCCCGAGTACCTGACAGCGGGTGAGCCCGTGCCGAGACCACAGCGCGGCCGTCCACGCGCAGAGCAGCGCGTCGATGAGGTCTTCTCGGTGCTTGTAGTCGGCCGCCCGCCGGGGTGAAGGCTCCTCGGCCAGTCGGCGGGAGACCGGATGCGAGGCGAGCAGAAGGGGCGGGTCGGTGGTGGCGAGGCCCGCCAAACGGCCGATCAGCTGATCGCACGCCTGCGCCCGTACCTCTCGCCAGTCGGCCGACGGTACGCGCGCCGGCCGGCGTTTGTAGGTGGGGCGTTCCAGGCCGTAACCCAGCTCGGCCGCTCCGACGAGCGTGGTGTAGGGGTAGCACTCGGACAGGACGAGGCCGCTCGTCGGCGGTCCCTCTCTGCCGTCGTCGTAGGACCAGCCCACCTTTCGCAGCCGTTCCAGCAAGAGCACACCGGCCAGGCGGGCAGAGCCCAGGTTGGTGCTGTTCGCGCTCACCTTCCACCGGCCGTACCTCTGTCCCACCTCCCGCTCGCACGCCCGCTGGCCGGCCGGATTGTCGACGACCAGCGGCGCGTCGACGAAGACCAGGGTCGATCCGTGGACGGCCGTCCCGACCAGCCATTCCGTGGTCTCGTCGAGGCCGCGGGTCCAGCCGCAGTCGATGACCGCCCCGAAGGCGTCGACGGCGGCCACACCCGTCTCGTTGGGCCTGCGGGTTCCGCCGTGCGCCCAGGCCAGGTCGATGCCGATGAACCGCTCGATCGCCATCTCAGGCCTCAAACTCTCCGGCCACCGTCTCGACCAGTTCCGCCAGTGCGGCCGCCACGCGGGCGAGGCCGGGCCCGGCCGGGCCGCCGGGCCCGTTCATGGAGACGTCCCGGCGGGTCCCGATCACAGGATCACCGGTGACTCGGGAGCGCCGGGTGCGCCGGGTGCGCCGGGTGCGAGGCGATAAGGGGCCGGGGGTCGAAGTGCCGCTCATTCAGGCGCCCTTGGAGACGGTCACCGTCACGGTGAGGTCGCCGGAGTTGTCCGTGACGCAGCCGTCGTCGCCGTCGTTGATGCGCAGTTCGAGCGTGCCCCCGGCCGCCGCCTCGAAGGTCCACTGCTTCCCCACGATGTGGCTCTCCTCTCCCTCCCCGGCCTCGGTGAAACGTCCGAGGAGCGCGCCGAAGGGAGCCGACTCGTTGACCTTGCAGTCCGCCGCTGCGAAGTCCAGTGACCTGTCGGTCTCGGCGTCATAGCCGTCCGGTCCTGTCAGGGGCATCTCGGGGTTGTCCACGGTCCACTGCCCCGAGGTGAAGCGGACGGTGACCGTGTCGCCGGACTGGATGGGCGTGTCGGTGACCCGCTGCCAGCCCTCGGCGCCATGGACCACCGACTCGTTGACGACGGGCGTCGCGGGCAGGGGCGTACCGGCCGGCAGGGAGATGCCGGCTTCGCTTCCCGGGTCCTTGCCGTCCGACGCGTCGGCCTGGGCGGCCCGCTCGAAGGGCGGAACCCCGGCGAGGAAGAGACCGAGCCCGGCGCCCGCGAAGACGAGGGCGACCGAGGAGACCACCAGCCCCAGAACCCGTCTGTCACGCCGGTTCTCGTCCCTGCGCAGCAACGCGGACGCGGTCGCGGCGTCGTACCGCGAAGTGGGTGGCGCGTGGTCCGTCCACGGGACGTGCTGACGGGTCCGGGTCTCCGCGTCCGCGAGGGAGACCCCGGCCGGGATCGCTATCCGGACGGTGGCCGACGGCAGCGACCTGGGGTCCGCCGCGAGCCCTTCGGCGGCGTGCCGCAGAGCGGTCGTCGCGTCAGGGATGGAGGGCCGCTCCTCGGGCGCCTTGCGCAGCAGTGCCTCGACGGCCGGCAGCAGCGGGCCCAACTGCGCCGGGAGATTCGGCTGTTCGTAAGCGACGGCGTGCAGGATGGCCGCGTGCGCGGGACGGCGGAAGGGGGACGCTCCGGTGGCGGCGGTGACGAGTGTCGCGGCCAGCGACCACAGGTCCGAAGCGGGCCCGACCTCACCGCCGTTGACGCGCTCGGGCGCCATGTACTCGATGGAGCCGGCGAACTCACCGGAGTTGGTGAGTGCCTCGCCGTCGTCGAGGACGGCGATGCCGAAGTCCGTCAGGACCGCGCTGCCGTCGCGGCGGAGCAGGACGTTGGCCGGTTTGACATCCCGGTGCAGGGCCCCGGCGGCGTGCACGGCGTCGAGCGCGCCGAGCAGTTGCGCCCCCAGTGCGGCGACCCGCGTCGGCTCCACCGGACCGTTGCGCGCGATGAGTTGGGCGAGGGAGGGGCCGTCGATGAGCTCCATGACGATCCAGAGCCGGTCCTCGTACTCGACGAGGTCGTGGACCCCGACCACATGCGGGTGCGACACCCTGGCCACCACCCGTGCCTCCCGTACGGCACGGCGCAGCCATACGCGGTGGTCCTCGTCGCCCTGGGTGAAGACGTGCAACTCCTTGGCCGCGACATCCCGCGCGAGCAGTTGGTCGTGGGCCCGCCAGACGGTGCCCATGCCGCCCCTGCCGAGCTGGTCGGTCAGCCGGTACCGACCCGCGATCAGACGCCCGGCACCCCGTGCCGCGCGCGCCGCACCCTGCTGATCATCACTGCCGGACAACACGCCCGCCTCACGCCCCTCCCGATGGCTTTCTCGCCACCGGCCCCATGCATCACTCGAACACCGGCGAGCATAGCGGTGGGAACTGACCCCGGAACGACGGCTGGGGAAGAAGAGAGGGGCCGGGCGGCGACGGGCAACGGCAGGACCGCCGGGGCTCATAGCGCACGCAACGCATTTGTCCCGGACACCACCGCCAACCGCCATGTCTGATGCACGGCCGACAGCAACCTGTTCGCTCGGTTGTGGCACCGGCCTGGGTCGCCCGGTCGGCGTCCGGCTCAGTGACGGAGGGCGCGAAAGGTGCGGGAGGCGGGCAGGACAAACGACGAACCGTCCTTTAAGGCGCCAGGTCGGGCACTCTGACAAGCGTCTCTGGGGGCGCCGACCCCCGCTTCACCCGGGCCGCGCTGGACGAAGCCGACCGCGCTTACACGCTGCGGTGCGCGTGCCTGGACGAGCGCCGACCGCGTCGGTCACAGCGTGAGCGTGGCCCAGACCGTCTTGCCGGCGGGGTGGTGGGGGCGAGCGCCCCAGTCGTCGGCGAGTGCCTGGACGAGCATCAGCCCCCTGCCCGACTCCCCCTCGGCGGTCGCGTCCGTGTGCGGTGCGGGAAGCCGGTCGCCCCGGGCGTCGGTCACCTCGATGAGCAGGGACGTGCTGCCGAGGGTGAGGTTCAGACGGGCCTCACGGCCTCGCACTCTGCCGTGCAGGGCCGCGTTCGCGGTGAGTTCGGCGATGAGGAGGGATGCGGCGTCCGCGTCCGCTCCCCCACCCGGTACGGCCGGCGGCAGGTGGTCCGCCAGCCAGCGTTCGGCGTCGTGGCGGACGGTGTGCGCGCCGTATTCAGTGGTGGGGAAGAGGCTGCTGAAGTTGAGATGGCCGGCGGGCGCGAGCGGGTCGCGGGTCGCGGCAGATAATTCTTGGTTCACCTCACAGAGCGTGGTTGATCCGACCTACCCTCGGGAGTGACGATGCGTGTACGGGGAGTCACTGTCCGGGCGTACAGGTCGGGTTGTACGGGTGGCCGGGCTAGCTGTACGGGCGTACGTCCGTGGCCTCGGGCACCCTGCGCTCGGTGAACTCCGGCCGGATCGGTGACCAGTATGGGAGTGGTGGTGCGGGATGGCGGGACAGCCGGAGGCGGGCGCGGGCGCGGGTGACGGCGGCACGGAGGGTACGGAGGGTACGGAGGATGTGTCGGACCTCTTCCGTGCTGTCGGACGCCAGATCAGGACCGCGCGTGAGCGGGCCGGGTTGAGCCAGAAGGAACTGGGCCAGCGGGTCGGCTACGGCGAGGAGCAGATCTCGTCGGTCGAGCGGGGGCGCAGGACGCCGCAGCCGGAGTTCCTGGCGACGGTGGACGAACTCCTGGAGTGCGGTGGGCTGTTGGCGGTCGCGGCGGAGGATGTGGAGCGGGCGAAGGCTCGGAGACGGGTGCGGCATCCGGAGTGGTTTCGGGATTTCGCGGCACTGGAGGCGCAGGCCGTCGAGCTGTGCTACTTCGCCAACCAGGCTGTGCCGGGCCTCTTCCAAACGGAGTCCTACGCACGCTCCGTGTTCGCCAGTAGGCAACCATTCTTCGACGAGGAGTCGATCGAGCAGCGTGTCACGGCAAGGCTCGCTCGACAGGAGTTGCTGATCCGCTGGCCCCCGCCGACCGTGAGCGCGATCGTGCAGGAAGCCGTGCTGCGACAGCCCTTCGGCGGCCCGAAGATCCAGCGCGAGCAGTTGGAATGCCTCGTGAAAGTGGCCCGCTTGCGGCATGTCGAGATTCAGGTGATGCCCACACTCAGTGAAGACCACGCCGGGATGGGCGGCCCGTTCACCCTGCTCGAAATCAAGGGCAGGCCGCGCATGGCCTACCTGGAGGTCCAGCACACCAGCCGCCTCATCACCGACCCTGAAGACGTACGGGTTCTCGCCGCGAAATATGGCAGCATCCGTGGGCAGGCGCTCACCACCCGAGAGTCCCTGCGCCTGATCGAGACGATGCTGGGAGACCTATGAGCACCGAACGGCCTATACAGCTCAACTGGTTCAAGAGCACGTACAGCGGTGACGAAGGCGGCGAGTGCGTTGAAGTTGCCGTCGACCGGGCCGCGATCCGTGTGCGGGACTCCAAAGAGCACGGCGACTCACAACTCGCGTTCGCCCGGGACGCGTGGACAGGATTCGTCGCCGCCCTCGGGCGGGACCGATCGCGCTGACCGCCCCGCCCGTAAGCATCAGCATCAGCGTCAGCGTCAGCGTCAGCACCACCCTCAGGCCGCGTGGCCCGACCCCTCGCCCGGCGGCGGGTCCAGCAGCGTCTGGTACGCGTCGCCGGTCGCGCGGGCTTTGGCCATCCGGCCGCAGGCGTCGACATCGAAGATGAGGTTCCTGGTGCGACTGGTACCGGCAGGTTCTCGTCCTCACGCTGCACGACGGGGAATGTCTCCTTGAGCGCTACGCCGCCGCGTGGCCGAACAGAGCTGGGCGTGCCGTTGGAACGGGTGCCGGAGACCTGCGGCAGACCGGCCGCCAAGCCCGTGCGGGCGTCCCGTGCCGCCGAGCCGGGACAGGCTGTGCATAGCTGAGGCCCGCTTCCGACTGCGCGTCGCACGGGCGGTCGGGGCAGGAAGCTCAGAGACAGTGCCCGACGCCACAGCAGGGAGAGCCCGACTGCCCCATGGCGCACCACGGCCTGAGCAGGGGGTGGGGTGGTAATTTTCGTGAACTCTCAGACACCGCACGCCGCCCGCGGCAACAATGCGTATGTGAGTGATGACTGGAAGCGACGAATGGAACAGGCTGCGGCCGAGCTCCTGCGCCGGGACGACCCGGTGGCCCTGGTCCGCGAGGTGGACGCACTCGACGCCTCAAGCCGTTACCCCTATGTGTGGCCGCGCGGCCCGGTGTTCGGTGTGGCCGCGCTCGGCCCGGAATCCGGTGCCCGCTGGCGGCTGGTTTCCGAGGCCACCGACGGCACCCCGCAAGAAGCCCGGGACGCCCTCAACTCGCTGTTGTGGTTGCGGGCGAAGGACGAGGCCGGCACCGTCGCCGAACGCCGCGAACTCCTCGCGACCGTGCACCTCCTGGAGTGCGAGCGGATCGACGAACTCGCCGTCCTCGGCACCCGCTACCGCGTCGTACGCGGCGACGAGTACGCACACTGCGGCTTGACCGAGGGCCCGGAACCGCCCCGCCCCACCGACCCCGAACCCGCCGACCGCTCCTGGCGCCACCAGCCCGGCCGCGCCCGGGCCCTGCCCGACATCGGCCACCCCCTGGACGCCCTGATGGGTGATCCCAAGGCATCTCCAGGCATCATGGCCGAAGGCAACCGCCAAGCTCTCCGGGGCTTCACCTACGAGGGCGAGCACGTCCCGCCCGCCATGCGTGCCGAATCCCGGCAGGCGGTCCGCGACCATCCTGAACTCGTCCTGCTCCCGGTCGGATTCGGCGTCGTCAAGCGCACCGGGACCGGCTGGACCCCGGTCGGCCGCCTCCAGCCGACCCCGCACGACGCTCGCCGGGTCCTCCACGACGGCTTGTCCGGAATCTGGGCCGACATGTACGACCTGGACACCGCGACCCGCGGGGCCTACGAACGCGCCGCCGAACGCCTAAAATCCACACTGAGCTTGAACGAGATGACGGTTCAGGGCGACAGTTACCGCATCTGCCGCATCGAACGCATGCTGCGCACCGGCCCCGACGGCCCTGAGCCACCCCGCCCTTCCGACCCGGAAAACACCGAGCCGATGCGGATCCGCCCGCTTCTGGACGAACACGGCGCCATCCAACCCGAGCCCGACAGCCCGAGCCCGGCAGTATGAGCCCGGCGGTATGAGCCCGGCGGTATGAGCACAGCAGCATGAGCACGGGCGGCGGCGTCGGGCCGGCCGGGTCGTCGCCCTCGGCGCGGGCGTACTCGACGAGATCCTTCACCCGGCCCGGCGCCGCGTAGTACTCCTGGAGGCCCGGCCACTGCTCCATCGCAGCGCCGAACTCCTCCTGGGGCCAGTACAGCGCGCACAGCAGCGGCGGCCTCGTCCCCGTCGCAGGCAATAAAGGGTCTGGAGTTCCGCGCGGTCGCCGTGCTCGGGGTTTCCGCGGGCGCTGTGCCCTTCACCCGGGAGGTCACTCCGGCCGAGGTGGACCGACTCCAGCACGAGGCCGATCTGCTGCGAGAGCGCTGCCTGCTGTTCGTGGCATGCACACGAGCGCGCGAGACGCTCCGGGTGTCGTGGAACGGTAAAGCCAGCCAGTTCGTTACAGGGCCCCGCGAACAGACCAGAAACATGTAGATAACGCCTCTTGTGCCCCGGCTCAGGGTTGGCGCCGGAACCCTGCGCGGGCGCGATGCGCGCACACGAATACCCCTGTTCAGCACTGCGAACAGGGGTATTCGATCGTGATCGTTGATCGTGTCCGAGGGGGGACTTGAACCCCCACGCCCGATAAAGGGCACTAGCACCTCAAGCTAGCGCGTCTGCCATTCCGCCACCCGGACCAGGTGCCTGCCGCCTGGACGGGGGTGTTCCCCGCGGCGACATGGACAACAATACCAAGCTTTCAGAGTGGCTTTCACCTGCGTTTCCGCGCCCCGGCGGGGTACCGCTCGGGGCGCGGACGATGCTCCACGACCTCACTCCGGGTGACTGAAAAACTACGGTATTAGACGGGCGGAGGCGGTCACGGCATCAAGTGGTACTCCGGGAAGTTCCCCGGCAGCCTCTCCCCCGCCGGCCCGTGCGTGACCGCACGCACCAGCAGGTCACCACCGACGAACGCGCCGCGCCAGGACGCACCGAAGCCGCCGAACAGTTCGTCGCGGTCGCCCCTGGAGCGGGGCTTCCCGTGACCGACCTTGAAGGCGCGGATCTGCGGGGCCAGCCGCTTGTACGTGGCCTCGTCGTCGGTGGACAGGGTCGCGACCAGCGCGCCGTTCGACGCGTTCATCGCGGCCAGCAGTTCCGCCTCCGTGTCGACCAGGACGATCGTGTCGACCGGGCCGAAGGGTTCCGCGTGGTGCAGCGGGGAGGACGGGGGCGGGTTCAGGATCGTGACCGGCTGGACGTACGCGGAGGTGTCCTGGCCGGGCAGGAAGCGGGCGTCGGTGAGCTTGCCGCGGTGCAGTGGGACGGCGCCGCGGTCGATGGCCTCGGCGACCTGGTCGTGCAGTTCCTTCGCCTTGGCCGCGTTGATCACCGGCCCGAAGTCCAGCTGCGGGTACGGGTCGTCGGGGTGCTCGACAGCCAGGGGGTGGCCGACGCGGAGGGTGCCGACCGCCGGGAGGTACGCCGCGAGGAACTCGTCGAACAGCTCGCGCTGGACGACGAACCGCGGGTAGGCCGTGCAGCGCTGCTTGCCGTAGTCGAAGAGTTTGGGGATGACGGCCGTCAGCGCGTCCCAGTCGGTGTGGTTCCAGATGCCCCAGGTGTTCAGTCCCTCCTGTTCGAGTACGTGTCGCTTGCCGAGGTCGGCGACGGCCGTGGCCACCGCGGCGCCCGTGTCCCGGCCGCCGACGAAGGAGACGCAGCCGATCTCGGGCGCGCGCACGAGCACCTGGGACAGTTCGCCTCCGCTGCCGCTGACGAGGGTGACGGGTATCCCCTCGCGGGCGGCGAGCGCGCAGGCCAGGGTGAGGCATGCGACGCCGCCGTCGGTCGGGGTCTTGGCGATGACCGCGTTGCCTGCCAGTGCCTGTACCAGCACTGCGTGAACGAGCACGCTCATCGGGTAGTTCCAGCTCGCGATGTTGGACACGGGTCCGTCCAGCGGGGTCCGGTCCGCGAGCATGGGTTCGATGCCGTCGACGTACCAACGCACGCCGTCGATGGCGCGGTCGACGTCGGCCTGCGCGAGCCGCCAGGGCTTGCCGATCTCCCAGACGAGGAGGAGGGCGAGCAGTTCCCGGTGTTCGGTAAGGGCGTCGAGGGTGGCCGCGACGCGGGCCCGGCGCTCTTCGAGGGGTACGTGGCGCCAGGCACGGTGGTGGTCGAGGGCGGCGCGGACGGCCTGGTGGGCCGTGGCACCGTCCAGTCGCGGCGGTCCGGCGATGGGGCTGCCGTCGACGGGGCTGGTGGCGGGCAGGACCCGGCCGTCCGCCTGCCAGGCGGCGCCCCAGAGGTTGCGGACGCGGTCGTCCTGGAAGGCCTCGGGCGCCACGGCGAGACAGCGCTGCCAGGCGTCGGTCCACGAGGTACGGGACTTGAGGACGAGGGTGGGTGTGAGGGTGGGTGCCATTCGGTTGCTCCGCTCTCGGTGCACAGTCGGGGGCGGTCGTTCATGGCTGGTCCCTCGTGCGCGAGCACCGGCAGTGCGCGCCCGGCACGGGGACGTCGTACAGGGGTCGTGCAGAGGTGCCGTTCGGGTACGTCGTACAGGGGTCGTGCAGAGGTGCCGTTCGGGTACGTCGTACGGGTATGCCACAAGGCTGTACGGGTACGTCACGAGGTCGTCCGGGTACGTCACCAGGTCGTCCGGGTACGTCGTACGGCGACGCTAACGACGCGGGGCGGCGTCCGTAAGTGATGGCACGTCAACTATGAGTGACATCACGTTCCGCTTCGAGCCGGGCCAGCACCAGCCGGGCCGTCTCGGTCGGGGTGCCGCCCACTTGCACGCCCGCCGCTTCGAGCGCCTCCTTCTTCGCCTGGGCCGTGCCGGAGGAGCCGGAGACGATGGCGCCGGCGTGGCCCATCGTCTTGCCCTCGGGGGCGGTGAAGCCGGCGATGTAGCCGATGACGGGTTTGGTGACGTGGTCGCGGACGTACGCGGCCGCGCGTTCCTCGGCGTCGCCGCCGATCTCGCCGATGAGCACGATGAGTTCGGTGTCGGGGTCGTCCTGGAAGGCGGCGAGGCAGTCGATGTGGGTGGTGCCGACGACGGGATCGCCGCCGATGCCGACACAGGTCGAGAAGCCGATGTCCCGCAACTCGTACATGAGTTGATAGGTGAGCGTGCCGGACTTGGAGACCAGGCCGATACGGCCGGGCTTGGTGATGTCGGCGGGGATGATGCCCGCGTTGGCCTGGCCCGGGGTGATCAGGCCGGGGCAGTTGGGGCCGACGATCCGCGTACCCTTCGCCCTCGCGTACGTCGTGAAGGCGACCGAGTCGTGGACCGGGATGCCCTCCGTGATGACGACGGCGAGGCCGATACCGGCGTCGGCGGCCTCGACGACCGCCGCTTTGGCGAAGGCCGGTGGGACGAAGACGACGCTGACGTCGGCGCCGGTCGCCTCGATGCCCTCGCGCACGGAGCCGAAGACGGGGACTGCGCGGTCGTCGAAGTCGACGCTCCGGCCGGCCTTGCGCGGATTGACGCCGCCGACGACGTCGGTGCCGGCGGCGAGCATGCGCCGGGTGTGCTTCATGCCTTCGCCGCCGGTCATTCCCTGGACGAGGACCTTGCTCTCTTTGGTGAGGTAGATGGCCATGTCCCGCTCCTTCAGGCTGCGTCGGCGAGTTGGGCCGCACGGCGCGCGGCGCCGTCCATGGTGGTGGCCTGCTGGACCATGGGGTGCGCGCGGTCGTCCAGGATCGCGCGGCCTCGTACGGCGTTGTTGCCGTCGAGGCGGACGACGAGCGGTTTGGTCAGCTGGACGGTGTCCAGGGCCTGCACGATGCCGTCGGCGACCGCGTCACAGGCGGTGATGCCGCCGAAGACGTTGACGAAGACCGATGTGACGGCCGGGTCGGAGAGGATGACGGAGAGGCCGTCGGCCATGATCTGGGCGGAGGCGCCGCCGCCGATGTCGAGGAAGTTGGCGGGGCGTGCGCCGCAGCCGGCGACCACGTCGAGGGTCGACATGACGAGACCCGCGCCGTTGCCGATGATGCCGACCTCGCCGTCGAGTTTCACGTAGTTGAGGCCCTTGGCCGCGGCGGCCGCCTCCAGCGGGTCGTCGTGGGGCGATTCCTGGCCGCCCCAACGTGCCTGCCGGAAGCGGGCGTTGTCGTCGAGAGTGACCTTGCCGTCGAGGGCGAGGATCTGCCCCTGTGCCGTACGGACGAGGGGGTTGACCTCGACGAGTACGGCGTCTTCGCGGATGAGTACGTCCCAGAGCCTGACCAGGACGTCGACGGTCTGCGGGGGCAGGCCCGCGGCCTCGGCGATCTCGGCGGCCTTCGCCGTGGTGACGCCCTCGGCCGGGTCGATGTGGAGGCGCGCCACCGCGTCGGGGCGGGTGGCGGCGACCTCCTCGATGTCCATGCCGCCCTCGGCCGAGGCGATCGCGAGGAACCGGCCGGCCGCGCGGTCGAGTACGTAACTGACGTAGAACTCGCTGTCGATGTCGACCGGTTGGGCCAGCATCACCTTGCCGACCGTGTGGCCCTTGATGTCCATGCCGAGGATCTGGCGTGCTGTCAGTTCGGCGGCGGCCGGGTCCGCGGCGAGTTTCACGCCGCCCGCCTTGCCCCGTCCGCCGGTCTTCACCTGCGCCTTGACGACGACGCGGCCGCCCAGCCTGCGGGCGATCTCACGTGCCTCCTTGGGCGAGTCGGTGACCTCCGCCCTCGGCACCAAGATGCCGTGTTCTTCGAAGAGTTCCCTTGCCTGGTGCTCGAACAGGTCCATTCCGGCTCCCTCTTAAAAGTGCCGCACGCCCCCTGGACACCACCCACCGGATGCGGGATAACAAGCTTCATACAGTATTCGTCGACTGTATGCAATGTACCGCGACGGCATCCACGAACAGTGCCCGCACCACGTACGAACTGCGTTTCCGCACGCCCAATCCCCTACGAAGGGACAGGACTTCGCCATGCCCGACGACAACAGCCAGAACCTCATCTCCGGTGGGCACCTGGTCGCCAAGGCACTCAAAGCGGAGGGTGTGGAGGTCATCTACACGCTCTGCGGCGGCCACATCATCGACATATACGACGGCTGCGTCGACGAGGGCATCGAAGTCGTCGACGTACGCCACGAGCAGGTCGCCGCCCACGCCGCCGACGGTTACGCACGCATCACCGGCAAGCCCGGCTGCGCCGTCGTCACCGCCGGTCCCGGCACGACCGACGCCGTGACGGGTGTCGCCAACGCCTTCCGCGCGGAGTCCCCCATGCTGCTGATCGGCGGCCAGGGGGCGCACAGCCAGCACAAGATGGGGTCCCTGCAGGACCTGCCGCACGTCGACATGATGACGCCGATCACCAAGTTCGCGGCGACCGTGCCGGACACCGCGCGGGTCGCCGACATGGTGTCCATGGCGTTCCGCGAGTGCTACCACGGGGCGCCGGGGCCGTCCTTCCTGGAGATCCCGCGCGACGTCCTGGACGCCAAGGTGCCGGTGGAGAAGGCCCGGGTGCCCGCCGCCGGCCAGTACCGGGCCTCGACCCGCTCGGCCGGTGACCCCGAGGCCGTCGAGGAGCTCGCCGACCTCCTCGTGCACGCCGAGAAGCCGGCGATCCTGCTGGGCAGCCAGGTGTGGACGTCCCGGGGCACCGCGTCCGCCATCGACCTCGTACGCACCCTCAACATCCCCGCCTACATGAACGGCGCCGGACGCGGCACGCTGCCGCCCGGGGACCCGCACCACTTCCAGCTCTCGCGCCGGTACGCCTTCTCCAACGCCGATGTCATCGTCATCGTCGGCACACCCTTCGACTTCCGCATGGGCTACGGCAAGCGGCTGTCGCCGGACGCGACCGTCGTACAGATCGACCTCGACTACCGCACCGTCGGCAAGAACCGGGACATCGACCTCGGCATCGTCGGGGACCCGGGGCTCGTCCTGAAGTCGGTCACGGAGGCCGCCTCCGGACGTCTGAACGGAGGCGCGTCGAGGCGCAAGGAGTGGCTCGACGAGCTGCGCGCCGCCGAGCAGACCGCCATCGAGAAGCGGCTGCCGAGCCTGAAGTCGGACGCCTCCCCGATCCACCCGTACCGGCTGGTCAGCGAGATCAACGACTTCCTGACCGAGGACTCCATCTACATCGGGGACGGCGGCGACATCGTCACCTTCTCCGGGCAGGTCGTGCAGCCCAAGTCACCCGGGCACTGGATGGACCCGGGACCGCTCGGCACGCTCGGTGTCGGCATCCCGTTCGTGCTCGCCGCCAAGAAGGCGCGGCCCGACAAGGAGGTCGTCGCCCTCTTCGGGGACGGCGCCTTCTCCCTCACCGGCTGGGACTTCGAGACCCTGGTCCGCTACGACCTCCCCTTCGTCGGCATCGTCGGCAACAACTCCTCCATGAACCAGATCCGCTACGGCCAGGCCGCCAAGTACGGCCTGGAGCGCGAGCGCGTCGGCAACACCCTCGGCGACGTCCACTACGACAAGTTCGCGCAGATGCTGGGCGGTTACGGCGAGGAGGTCCGCGACCCCGCCGACATCGGCCCGGCCCTCCAGCGCGCCCGCGAGTCGGGCAAGCCGTCGCTCATCAACGTCTGGGTCGACCCGGACGCGTACGCCCCCGGAACCATGAACCAGACGATGTACAAGTGAGGTGGAACCGTTGACCACAACGACAGCGACGATCCCCACGGCGACGCCGGCGGCCTCGGCCAAGGCCCTCGAAGGCGTCCGTGTCCTCGACATGACGCACGTCCAGTCCGGTCCGTCCGCCACCCAGCTGCTCGCCTGGCTCGGCGCGGACGTCGTCAAGCTGGAGGCGCCGACCGGGGACATCACGCGCAAGCAGCTGCGCGACCTCCCTGACGTCGACTCCCTCTACTTCACGATGCTCAACTGCAACAAGCGGAGCATCACCCTCAACACCAAGACCGAGCGCGGCAAGGAGATCCTCACCGAGCTGATCCGGCGCTCCGACGTCATGGTCGAGAACTTCGGACCGGGCGCGGTCGACCGCATGGGCTTCACCTGGGACCGCATCCAGGAGATCAATCCGCGGATCGTCTATGCCTCCATCAAGGGGTTCGGGGACGGCCCGTACACCAACTTCAAAGCGTACGAGGTCGTCGCTCAGGCCATGGGCGGGTCGATGTCGACCACCGGTTTCGAGGACGGGCCGCCGCTGGCGACGGGAGCCCAGATCGGTGACTCAGGCACGGGCATCCACGCGGTGGCCGCGATCCTCGCCGCTCTGTTCCAGCGGGAGAACACGGGGCGCGGGCAGCGGGTGAACGTGGCGATGCAGCACGCGGTACTGAATCTGTGCCGGGTGAAACTGCGGGACCAGCAGCGCCTCGGGCATGGGCCGCTGGCTGAATATCCAAACGACGACTTCGGCGACGAAGTTCCCAGGTCCGGCAACGCGTCCGGCGGAGGCCAGCCCGGCTGGGCCGTCAAGTGCGCGCCGGGCGGCCCCAACGACTATGTGTACGTCATCGTGCAGCCCGTCGGCTGGAAGCCCCTCTCCGAGCTGATCGGCCGGCCCGAGCTGGCGGAGGATCCCGAGTGGGCGACCCCGGAGGCCCGCCTGCCCCAGCTCACGAAGATGTTCCAGCTGATCGAGGAGTGGTCGTCCACGCTCCCCAAGCTGCAGGTGCTGGAGAAGCTCAACGCCCGCAACATCCCGTGCGGCCCGATCCTCTCCACCAAGGAGATCATCGAGGACCGGTCGCTGATCGCCAACGAGATGGTCGTGACGGTGCCGCACCCCGAGCGGGGCGACTTCGTGACCGTGGGCAGCCCGCTGAAGCTCTCCGACTCCCCCGTGGACGTGACCAGTTCGCCGCTGCTCGGCGAGCACAACGAAGAGGTGTACGTCGGCGAGCTCGGGCTCGGTGACGAGGAACTGCGCCTGCTCAAGTCGAACGGAGTGATCTGATTGATGGCCGAAGACCGGGTGCTGAGGGTACGCAAGCTCCTCGACGCCGTGCGGGCTTTAGGACGGACGGCGCTGACCGCACCCGAGGGCAAGGTGATCGCCGACGCGTACGCGATCGCCGTTCCGGGTGAGGAGCTGGCGACCGACGTCGACGAGGCGGTCGCGTACGCGGCGCGCTTCGGCGGCCCCGTCGTGATGAAGATCGTCTCCCCGGACATCCTCCACAAGACCGACGCCGGTGGCGTGATCGTCGGCGTGGAGGGCGCGGCAGACGTACGTGCCGCCTTCCACAAGATCATCGAGAACGCCCGGGCGTACGACGCGAAGGCCCATATCGAGGGCGTACAGGTGCAGGAACTGCTTCCCCAGGGGCAGGAGGTGATCGTCGGGGCGGTGACCGATCCGACGTTCGGGAAGGTCGTGGCGTTCGGACTCGGCGGTGTGCTGGTCGAGGTCCTGAAGGACGTCACGTTCCGGCTGGCGCCCGTCGACCCCGACGAGGCGCTGTCGATGCTGGACTCGATCCGGGCCGCGGAGATCCTGCGCGGGGTGCGGGGCGCCCCGGCGGTGGACCGGTGGGCGATCGCCGAGCAGATCCGCCGGGTCTCCGAACTGGTCTCGGACTTCCCGGACATCGCCGAGGTGGACCTGAACCCGGTGATCGCCACCCCGGAGGGCGCGGTGGCCGCGGACATCCGGGTCATCCTCGCCGAGTCGGTGCCGAAGCCCCGCCGCAAGTACGGCCGCGACGAGATCCTCACCTCGATGCGCCGGTTGATGCAGCCGTCGTCGGTGGCCGTGATCGGCGCCTCCAACGAACAGGGCAAGATCGGCAATTCGGTCATGCGCAACCTCATCGACGGCGGATTCTCCGGGGAGATCCATCCGGTGAACCCCAAGGCCGATGACATTCTCGGCCGCAAGGCGTACAAGAGTGTCACCGACGTTCCCGGTGAGGTGGATGTGGCGGTCTTCGCCATCCCGGCCAAGTTCGTGGCCTCGGCCCTGGAGGAGGTGGGACGCAAGGGGATCCCCAACGCCGTACTGATCCCCTCCGGGTTCGCGGAGACCGGTGAGCAGGGACTCCAGGACGAGCTCGTGGCCATCGGCGAGCGGTACGGCGTCCGGCTGCTGGGGCCGAACATCTACGGCTACTACTCGACGTGGCAGGACCTGTGCGCCACGTTCTGCACGCCGTACGACGTGAAGGGCGGCGTCGCGCTCACCTCGCAGTCCGGTGGCATAGGGATGGCCATCCTGGGCTTCGCGCGCACTACGAAGACGGGTGTTTCCGCGATCGTGGGGCTCGGCAACAAGTCGGACCTCGACGAGGACGACCTGCTGACCTGGTTCGGCGAGGACCCCAACACCAAGTGCATCGCGATGCACCTGGAGGACCTCAAGGACGGGCGGGCCTTCGTGGACGCCGCGCGGGCGACCGTCCGCAAGAAGCCGGTGATCGTCCTGAAGGCGGGCCGTACGGCGGCCGGCGCCAGGGCGGCGGGCTCGCACACAGGCGCCCTCGCGGGCGACGACGCCGTGTACGAGGACATCCTGAAGCAGGCCGGTGTCATCAGGGCGCCGGGCCTGAACGAGATGCTGGAGTACGCGCGCGGGTTGCCGGTGCTGCCGACTCCCCGGGGCGACAACATCGTGATCATCACGGGGGCCGGCGGCAGTGGCGTACTGCTGTCCGACGCGGTGACCGACAACGGCCTCTCCCTGATGGAGATCCCGCCGGACCTGGACGCGTCCTTCCGGAAGTTCATCCCGCCGTTCGGAGCCGCCGGCAACCCGGTGGACATCACGGGCGGCGAACCCCCGTCGACGTACGAGGCGACGATCAGGCTCGGCCTTGAGGACCCGCGGATCCACTCGCTGGTCCTCGGCTACTGGCACACCATCGTGACCCCTCCCATGGTCTTCGCCGAGCTCACCGCGCGCGTGGTGGCCGAATTCAGGGAGCGCGGGATCGAGAAGCCCGTCGTGGCGTCGCTCGCGGGCGACGTCGAGGTCGAGGAGGCCTGCCAGTACCTCTACGAGCACGGGGTCGTGGCCTACCCCTACACCACCGAGAAGCCGGTGGCGGTGCTCGGTGCGAAGTACCGCTGGGCGCGGGCGGCGGGGCTGCTGTGACGCGAAGGCGCGCGGCGAACCGGCCGGCCGTTGGTCCGGGGGCCGTACCCCGGGCCTGCCGCGGCCCGCTGGGCGCGGGCGGCGGGGCTGTTGGGGGGCGGTTCATGACCTGACTCGGCGAAGGGGCGGGCCGACGGTGCGCGTCGGCCCGCCCCGGGACCCGTGCGCACACGAAAGGCATTGGACAGGGGGCGCTGGCCAGATCTTTCGACGCAAGGGGTGCTACGAGACATGACAACCACCGACTTCACGACACCCGTCCCCTACAGGGAGGTGACGGACCGCAACGGCCGCCTTTACCGGCTCGGCGAGACCGACCGGGACATCATGGGGCGACCACGCTGGACCATGGTGCTCTTCCCCTGGATAGGCATGATGGGCATCAGTTCCTCGGAGTACGCGTTCACCTCCGCCGAGGACACCCTGCACGACGCCCACCTCTGGGACAGTGGGCACATCTTCTGGCTGATGGGCGTCTGGGTCTTCTTCCAGGCGGCCGTGGCCTTCCCGGCCGGCCAGCTGCGCGAGAGCGGAAGACTCCCCGCGCGGTACGCCATGATGATCGGCGCACTCGGCACACTCCTGGGATACCTCTCGCTGGCGTTCGCACCGCATGTGATCGTCGCCTACATAGGCTTCGGCATGTTCAGCGGCATCGGCGCCGGACTCGTCTACGCGACCTGCGTGAACATGGTCGGCAAGTGGTACCCGGAGCGCAAGGGCGGTAAGACGGGCATGGTCAACGGCGGTTTCGCCTACGGCTCCGTGCCCTTCGTGTTCCTGTTCACCTCGTACATGGACCTGTCCAACTACGAGGTCGTGCTGGTCTGCGTCGGTCTGGTCTGCTGCACGGTCGTCGCCGTCGCGGGCTGGTTCTTCAAGGACCCGCCGAAAAACTGGTGGCCCGCGAACGTGGACCCGCTGAAGACCTCCACCGACCCCCGGGTCGTACGGGCGCTGGCCAAGAACCCGCCGGCGGTCAAGCAGTACACACCGCGCGAGGCGGCCAGGACGCCCGTGCTGTGGATGATGTGGTTCTGCCTGCTGTGCACGGCCGGTATCAACATCTTCGGTATCGCCATGCAGGTCCCCTTCGGAAAGGAGATGGGGTTCGCCGGCGGCATCGTGGCCACCGCCATGTCGCTCAAGGCCATCGTGAACGGCACCGGACGGGGTGTCATCGGCTGGATCTCGGACCGCTACGGCCGCCGGAACACCCTGGTCATCGTCTGTGTCGTGCTCGGCTGCTCGCAGTTCGGCGTGTTCTTCTCCGGGAACCTGGGCTCGATGCCGTTCTTCCTGGTCTGTTCGATGATCTCCGGCTTCGGCGGCGGCGCGATCTTCCCGCTGTTCGCGGCGATGACGGCGGACTACTTCGGTGAGAACAACAACGCCTCCAACTACGGCATGGTCTACAGCTCCAAGCTCATCTCGGGTCTCGTCGGCTCCGGCGTGGGAGCCATCGTCGTGAGCACCTGGGGCTACGGGGGCGCCTTCGCACTGGCCGGCAGTATCGGCCTCGGCTCCGCGGTCCTGGCGCTCTTCCTCCGGGCTCCCGGCCGGCCCGGCACCAGGAGTGTCGTCCCCAACCCGCACCCCATCGGTGACGAAACGGCCTGACCGGTGCCCCCACGCCGCATCCGTCCCCGACGTCCTGAAAACCCCAAGATCCGCTTCAGTTCTTGACAACGACGGCGGTCCTCCCCACGGCAGGGCGTGGGGAGGACCGCCTGTTGTACGTCCGGGGTACGTCCGGGATGCGTCCGGGATGCGTGCAGAATGCCCGCGGGGTGCGTCCCGGGTCAGCGCTTCTTGGCGCGCAGGGCCGCGAGGTTGTCGTAACTGATCTTGGCCTCGCGCAGCGACTGCGCGGGGTCGGTGGCACTGGGCGAGTTGTCGTCCTCGACCATCGGATTGTGGTAGTTCCGCTCGCCGACCCGCGAGAAGAACGTGGTGTAGTCGATGACGCCGGTTCCGAAGGGCACCATGTCGTAGCCCATGCCGTTGGTGGTGCTCACGACACCGTCCTTGGCGTGGAACAGCGGGTAGCGCTTGTTGTGACGGGAAACGAGCCCCGCCGGGTCGAAGACCTTCTCGCGGGTGGACCCGTCGTGGGCGGTGTAGGAGCGGAACTTGTACTGGGCCACGTGCGCCCAGAAGATGTCCATCTCCAGCCAGACCAGCTTCGGGTCGGTGACCTTCAGGAAGTACTCCAGCTTGCGGATGCCGGAGCTGCGGGTGGGCCGGCCCTGTGCGTCCAGCGGGCCGCCGTCGAGGAGGAAGCCGTACGCCGCGTCGTGGTTGTGCGTGTACAGCTTGATGCCCTCGCGGCGGGCGATCGCGCCCAGCGCGTTCCACTTGTCGGCTGCCACGTCCCAGTCGGCCCGGTAGGAGCTGCCGGTGGGGTCACCACCGGTGCCCATGTGGTCCATCCCGAGGATGTTGGCGATCTCCAGATGCTTCTTGAAGGTGTCCAGGTCGGTGCTGATCAGAGGCCAGGAGGGCGGTATGAAGCCGTGGTTGCCCTGGGCGCGCAGCCCGTAGTCGTCGAGCCAGGACCGCAGCAGCCTGGCGCCCGCGACGGACTCCAGGCCGGCACCGCCGGGCGCGTTGGCGTGCTGGTTGTAGCCGGCGAACTCCACCTGTCGGTATCCGTGACGGGCCAGCTGCTTGAAGACCTCACGGAAGCCGGAGGGCAGGTCCGAGGCGAGGGGGTCGCGGGCCGTGGCGTCGCGGACGGTGTAGAGGATGATGCCGCGCTTGCCCGGCGGGACGAGGACGTGACCGCGGCCGTGACCGTGGTCATGTCCGTGGCCTCTGCCCTCGTCCTGAGCCAGGGCGGGGGAGGCTGCCAGCACCGGGGCTGCGACCGCCCCGGCGGCGACGGCGGTGCAGGTGCTGAGGAAGCGGCGGCGGTTGACGCCGAGCGTGCGACGCAGAGCGTCGCCGGAGCCGGATTCGTCGTTGAACGCGGTCACGGTGTCTCTCTCTCGGTTGGTTGTACAGCCGTGTGCGGGATCGGTGCCCGGCTGGGATGGTAGGCCTTTGACCAGGGAAGACGGTGAGCGTAGGGCGAGTTATCCACAGGCCGGGCACGGTGTCGGTGCTGTGTGTTTCACTTTTCGTGTTCGCCCGTCCGGTCGTTCCCGGGTGCTGTCACCCGAGGCCGGCCAGGCCGAGCAGCAGGGATTTCACATCGGTGGCCGCGACGCGGTCGCCGACAGCGCGGGGGGTGGAGCAGATGATGAGCGGACCTTCGTCGTCGCTCAGGGGAAGGCGGCCGTGGCTGCCTCGAATAGGTGAGGGATCGAGGGGCACGACCGCCATGCGGTAGCGCATGCCGAGCTTCTTGCGGGCCAGCGCGCCCGCGGCCTTGACCTTGACGTACGGGTCGAGTGGATCCATGAAGAGCTCGACCGGGTCGTAGCCGGGTTTGCGATGGATCTCGACGAGCTGCGCGAAGTCGGGCGCGCGGGCATCGTCGAGCCAGTAGTAGTACGTGAACCAGGCGTCCGGCTCCGCGACGGCGACGAGCTCACCGGAGCGGGGATGGTCGAGGTGATGGGTCTTCTTGCCCTCGTCGTCGAGGAGTTGCTCGATGCCGGGCAGGTCGGCGAGGGCTGCCTTCGTGGCTTCCATGTCCTCGGGGCGGCGGACGTAGACATGGGCGATCTGGTGGTCTGCGACGGCGAAGGCCCGTGAGGTCATCGGGTCGAGGTACTCCATGCCGTCCTGTGTGTGCACCTCAAGGAGTCCGGCGCGGCGCAATGCGCGGTTGATGTCTACAGGTCGGTCCACGCGGGTGATGCCGTACTCGGACAGGGCGACGACGGTACGGCCTTCCGCGCGGGCGTCGTCGAGCAGTGGGGCCATGGCCGCGTCCAGGTCGGCGGCCGCTTTCAGGGAGCGCGGGTCGTCGGGGCCGAAGCGCTGCAGGTCGTAGTCGAGATGAGGGAGGTAGCAGAGGGTCAGGTCCGGTCGGCGGGTGGCGATGACGTGACGGGTGGCGTCGATGATCCACTGGCTGGAGACGAGGTCGGCGCCGGGACCCCAGAAGTGGAAGAGCGGGAACGTGCCGAATTTCTCGGTGAGTTCGTCGTGCAGGGCCGGGGGGCGGGTGTAGCAGTCGGGTTCCTTGCGGCCGTCGGCGTAGTAGACCGGACGGGGGGTGATGGTGATGTCGGTGTCGGCGCCCATGGCGTACCACCAGCAGATGTTGGCGACCGTGTAGCCGGGGTGGACTCGCCGGGCGGCGTCCCAGATCTTGTCCCCGGACACCAGGCCGTTGTGCTGGCGCCACAGGAGGACGTCACCTAGGTCGCGGAAGTACCAGCCGTTGCCGACGATGCCGTGCTCGGAGGGGTGGGCGCCGGTCAGGAACGTGGACTGGGCGGCGCAGGTGACGGCAGGCAGGACGGTCCCGAGGTGGGCCCGTGAGCCGGACTGGGCCAGGGACTTCAGGTGGGGCATGTGATCGAGAAGACGGGGGGTGAGGCCGACGACGTCCAGGACGAGGAGAGGAGTGGGGGAAGAAGGGCCGGCGGCGGGGGCCGGCTCGGCCAGGGGCTCGGCTGAATTCTCGGCCGGCGCTTCGGTCGGCGCTTCGGTCGGCGCTTCGACCGGCACTTCGACCGGCACTTCGACCGGCGTCGCGGGCGAGGTCCTGATCTTGGGCTCGGTCACGGGCTCGGGCTTGGGCTCGGACTTGGGCTCGGACTTGGGCTCGGTCACGGCCTCGGCTGGGGTTTCGGGGATGCTCACGGCAGCTCCTTCAGGCCGAGGTCCGTCAACAGGTCGCGGGCGAGCGTGAGTTCGGCGGCGATGCCGTCGGCGAGCTGGGCCCGTGCGCGGGGGCGCAGTTCCGGCGGGAGCGCCTGCCAGGTGTAGGTCTCGACCTCAAGGTGGCGGGTGAGCGGCTGCGGGCCGCCGACCAGCCGGGTCAGCGTGTCCTTGAGTACGGGCAGCGTGGAGGTGAGGGGTGCGGCGGGGGCCGCGTGCAGCGGCACATGGAAGTGGGCGCGCCACGGGGAGGCGTCGGGAAGCGCGTCCTCGTTGATGGCCTCGCCGAGGTCGTCGGTGCCGCGGAGCCCGGCGGCGGTGAGGGTGCGGGTCTGGTGCAGGAAGCGGGGTTCGTCGAAGGCGGCGAGTGCCTCGCGGACTTCGGGGAGGTGAGGGTGTTCGGCGTGCAGAGCGGCCGACAGCTGGGACTTGACGACGGGGACGCCGGCGGCGGCCAGCCGGTCCAGGGCGGTGTGCGGATCTTCGAAGGAGGTGGCGAGGTGGCAGGTGTCGATGCAGATGCCGATGCGGTCGCGGCCGATGGCGGCGAGCGGCGCGATGGCGTCGGCCGTGGTCTCGACGGTGCAGCCGGGCTCCGGTTCCAGGCCGATGCGGATGGAGCGTCCGGTCAGTTCCTCCAGCGCGTCGAGGCGTTCGGCGAGCGTGCGCAGGGCCGTGTGGGCCAGGGCGGCGCGGTCGTCGTCATACACAGTGCGCCAGGCGAGCGGCAGCGTAGAGATGGTGCCCTCGGTGACGTCGTCGGGGAGGAGTCCGGCGAGCAGGCGGGCGAGGGCCGTCGTGTGTTCGAGGCGTTCGGGGTCGGCCCAGTCCGGCTTGTAGACGCGGTACTTGACCTCCTCCGCCCCGAAACCCTCATAGGGGAAGCCGTTGAGGGTGACGACTTCCAGGCCTCGGCTGTCGAGTTCCGTGCGCAGGCCGCGCAGGGCGGACGGGTCGGTGACGAGGGCGCGGGCGGCGTCCTTGGCGAGCCACAGACCGATGCCGAGCCGGTCGCGGCCGAGCCGTTTGCGCACGGGTTCGCAGTGGTCGCGGAGCTGGGCGCGGACCCCGGCGAGGGTTTCGGCGGGGTGGACGTTGGTGCAGTAGGCGAGGTGGACGGTGGAGCCGTCGGGATGGCGGAAGCGCATCGGTCACGCCTCCGCGGTCGGGGTCGGGGTCGAGGTCGAGGTCGGGGTCCAGGACGGGGACGGGGTCTCGGTCGCGGTCACGGTCTCCGGGGAGGTTTTCGGGACTCCTCGGAGGATGGAGTTGCCCTCGTGGGTGGCGTCCGTGTCGGCGATGTCGAGGTCGAGGCGCCCGCTGAGGCCGTAGAAGGCGACGGGGTTGCGCCACAGCACCTGGTCGACGTCGTCCTCGGTGAACCCGGCCTTCAGCAGGGCGTCGGCGACCTTTCGGGTCTTCAGCGGATCGCTTTTGCCCCAGTCGGCGGCGGAGTTGACCAGCACCTTCTCCGGTCCGTACTCCTGCAGGACCGCGACCATCCGTTCCTCGTCCATCTTGGTGTCCGGATAGACGGAGAAGCCGAGCCAGCAGCCGCCGTCCTTGGCCTCCTTGACCGTCGTCTCGTTGAGGTGGTCGATCAGGACGTGGTCCGGGGGCAGTGCGGACTCCCGGACCACATCGAGGGTGCGGCGCAGGCCCGCCAACTTGTCGCGGTGGGGCGTGTGGACCAGCGCGGGCAGCGCGTACTCGGCGGCGAGCTGGAGCTGTGCGGCCAGCGCGGTGTCCTCGGCGGGCGTCATCGAGTCGTAGCCGATCTCGCCGACGGCCACCACGTGGTCCTTGACGAGATACCGGGGCAGTTCGTCGAGGACGGGCACGCAGCGCGGGTCGTTGGCCTCCTTGGGGTTCAGGGCGATGGTGCAGTGGTGGGCGATGCCGTACTGGGCCGCGCGGAAGGGCTCCCAGCCGAGGAGGGCGTCGAAGTAGTCGAAGAAGGAGGCGGGTGAGGTACGTGGCTGGCCCAGCCAGAAGGCGGGTTCGACGACGGCACGGACGCCGGCGGCGTGCATGGCCTCGTAGTCGTCGGTGGTCCGTGACGTCATGTGGATGTGGGGGTCGAAGATGCGCATCAGGACTCCTTGCCTTCGGTGCCGCGCGCGCCGTCTGGGGTGGTCGAATTCCCCGGCGCGTCGGTTCCGGTGGGGGTGGCCGGGTGCCCGGTGAGGGCCAGAACGCGATGCAGGTCGTGCGGGACGGGGCGGTCGGCAGCGGTGCGTTCGGCGGCGTAGTCGCCGAGCATGCGGGCGAGTTCGGTGTCACCGTGGGCCCGGCGGGGAAGGTCGGCCACGGCGTCCACGGACACACCGGTGAACAGGCACTTCAGGACGGCGTGCCGCCAGTTGTGGACGTCCAGGTGCCGGGCGGCGTACGGGCCGACGGCCGCGGCCACCAGCCGGGTGTCGTTGGTGCGCAGGGCGTCCTCGACGACCGGCAGGGCCTCGGGTCCGGTCACGAGGTGGGGCAGGGCCTCCAGGACGGCGCGGCGTTCGTCGGCGGTGCCCTGACGGTAGACACGGGCGAGGGTCGCGGCGTCGGCCCGGGCCGCGTGGAGGAGGAGTACGCGGGCCGCCTCCGCGTACTCGGGTCCGCACCGGCGGCCCGCCTCGGCGATCCGCAGTTCCCACACGGAGATGGGGCCGCGGGTGCCCGGGTGGGCGGCCGCCTCGTCGAGGGCCTGGTCGAGCCAGGCCCGGGCGGCGCCACCCAGGAGGGCGTTCAGGCGGGCGTGCAGCGTGGTGAGGGCGGGCGGGGTCTCCGCCGGGAGGGTGGTGCCGGCGCCTGGGGCGTCGTGAAGATCGTTCACGGGGTTCTCCCTTCAAAGGCACCTTCGAAGGCGACCTCGGCGGCGCCTCCGGAGGCGGTGGGACCCTCAGCGGGGACGATCGGCCGGGCAACGCCCCGGGGGATGCCCTGGGGGACGGGGGCCGAGGCCGCGTGCCGGAGGAACGGGAGGGAACGCTGGGCGAGTTGAGGGCCGGCGTGGGAGTGGCGGGGTAGTTCGACGGAGACCAGGCCCCGGTAGCCCACGGCGGCGAGGGCTTCGAGTACGGGCGGGAAGTCGATCTCCCCGTCGCCGAAAGGGAGGTGTTCGTGGACGCCGCGGCGCATGTCCTCGATCTGGACGTGCTGCAGCCAGGGCGCGGCGGCACGTACGCAGTCGGCGGGTGACTGCGGTTCGAGGCACTGGCAGTGGCCGATGTCGAGTGTGAGGCCGAGGGCGTCCGGGCTGCCGAGTGTGGTGCGCAGACGGTGGAAGTCGTCGAGTGTGGCGAGGAGGTGACCGGGTTCTGGTTCGACGGCCAGAGGGATTCCGGCGTCGGTGGCGGCGTCGAGGACGGGGGTGAGCGCTTCGGCGAGACGCTTCCAGGCGGTGTCCTCGGCGACCGCGCCGGACTCCCCCTTCGGGAGGATGCCGCTGAAGCAGTGCACCGCGTGGGCGCCCAGGTCGCCCGCGATCCCGACGGCTCGGATGAGGAGGTCGACGCGCCGGGCTCGTTGTGCCGGGTCCGGGTCGAGCAAAGACGGCCCGTGCTTGCGCCTCGGGTCGAGTACGTAGCGGGCGCCGGTCTCCAGGGTGACGCCCAGGCCGAGTTCGTCGAGTCTGCGGGCGATCCTTCGCGTGCGGGCGGCGAGGTCGGAAGCGAACGGATCGAGGTGCATGTGGTCGAGGGTCAGTCCCACGCCGTCGTAGCCGAGGTCGGCGAGAAGGGAGAGGGCGTCGTCCAGGCGCAGGTCGGTCAGACCGTTGGTGCCGTAGGAGAAGCGCAAGGGGTGCGGAGTCGGCCGGGCGGCGGGGTGGGGGCTCGGCTGGGGGTTCATGTCACGCTCACCTTTCGGCTGAACCTGCGGGCGGCCGGGGCGAGGGCTGCCGTCAGCAGGGCCGTGACGGGAGCTCCGGAGCGGGCGGCGAGGGCCGCCTGGAGCGGGATCATGGCGCGGATTCCGCCACCGACGGCTCTCTGCGTCAGTGGGGGTGACGGGTTGAGGGCGGCGTGGAGGAGGGGGCGGGCGGAGGTCACCGCGTAGAGGGCGGTGAGTGCCCCACTCAAGGTGGCGATGTTCAGGGTCACGCCTCGGGGCCTGGGAGGGAGGTGCCCGAAGGTGGTCCTTGCGAAGGCGGGGTGCCCCGGGGGTGTGGTGCCGGGGCGGGTTGGGGCGTGCGTCGGCCGACGGCTGCCTGTCCGGGCGTCGCGTGACAGGCCGTCCCGTGTCCGGTTG
This sequence comes from Streptomyces sp. NPDC087844, assembly GCF_044742785.1. NCBI lineage: Bacteria > Bacillati > Actinomycetota > Actinomycetes > Kitasatosporales > Streptomycetaceae > Streptomyces > Streptomyces sp. NPDC087844. The sequence continues at coordinate 28,502 of NZ_JBIUVD010000001.1, forward strand.
TCGCGTGACCGGTCGTCCCGTGACAGGCCGTCCCGTGACCGGGCATCCCGTGACCGGGCATCCCGTGACCGGGCATCCCGTGACCGGGCATCGCGTGACCGGCCGCCGCTCGTCCGGTTGTCGCGTGTCAGGGACCAGGTCAGGGCTGTCGTCGTGGCCAGGGCGGTCAGCGGCGCCCACGGTGAGCCGCCCTGGGTCTCGTGGCGGGAGACCGTGGTGACGGCCAGGGTGTGGGTGGCCAGGGTCAGGGCGGACGGCACCGCCCTACGGGTGTCGCCGCCCGAGGCCACCCCGCCGAGGAGGAGGTCCAGGCCCCGGGCCGCGGCCATCGCCAAGGGGCCGGCGGGCGTGCGTTTGAGGACCAGGTCGTACGACCAGACCGTGGCCGCCAGGGCACCGGCGACCGCGAGCGGTCGGCGGCCCGCGCGGGACGCGAGGGCCAGGCCCGCCAGGGTCAGACCCCCGGCTGCCGCGAGGGCGGCGGCCGGCTTCACGCGGCCGGAGGGCAGGGGGCGGTGCGGGCGGTCGACGGCGTCCTCGGCTCGGTCGGCCCAGTCGTTGAGGGCCATGCCGGCTTCGTACAGGCAGAGGGAGGAACCGATGGCGAGCAGGGTTCGGGGGTTCGGGCGGACCCCTGCGGCGGCGGCGCCCGCGAGCGCGTCGCCGGGGACCGTGAAGAGGGCGGGCAGGCGCAGGAGTTCCACCCAGGCGCGCAGTCCCGCACCCGCCGCGCGCCCCGGCCTCGGCCGCTGCCTCGGTTTCGGCGGCTGCCCCGGCCTCGTATCCCGCCGATCCGGCTCCAACTCCGACTCCACCTGCGGCTCCAGTTCCGGCTCCAGTTCCGGCTCTGCGATCGGAGTCGGCTCGGCGGGAGGCTGTCGCGGTGCCCCCGCTACGGCGTCGGGCTGCCGTGGTGTTCCGGCACCGGAGCGGTTCGGTGTCTCCTGCCCGGCTGGCCACCCGAGCCGCTTCCGCCACCCGGAGGCGCCGCGTGCCCCGAACGCTCCCCGTGCCCCGGGCGCGCCACTCGCCCCGGGCACCGCGCTCCTCCCGGTCCGTATCAGCCCACGCAAGCCACTCATCGACGCTCCCCTGCTGTCCCTTCCAGGCCCGCCCCTTCTGAGCCCGCGCCTTCCGAGCCCCTGCCTTCCGAGCCCTTGCCTTCCGGACCCGCCCCTTCCGAGCCCGCCCCTTCCGGACCCGTCCCCTCCGAACCCCTGCCTTCCGGGCCCGTCCCCTCCGGGCTCGTCCCCTCCGGATCACCGTGTCCCGGCCGGGGCTGCCCGGAGTCCGGTGGCTGCGCGAGTTCACGCAGTCGTTCGGCGAACCCGATCAGATGGGCGTACTGCTCGCCGAGGGGAGCGGGTCCGTCACCCACCGGGTCCTTGAAGTAGAAGCCGAGTTCGGCGACCGGGCCCGAGACGCCCAGCTCGTGGGCGCGGGCGGTCAGGCGGGCCAGGTCCAGGATCAGCGGGGCGGCGAGGGAGGAGTCGCAGCCCTGCCAGGTCGTCTGGAGGACCATCCGGGTGCCGAGGAAGCCGTCGAAGGCGATGTGGTCCCAGGCGGTCTTCCAGTCGCCGAGGGACGGTACGTCGTCGATGTGGGTCTCGCCCTCGGGGACCGTACCGAGGGTGTCGGCGAGGACGCGTTCCTTGCCCGCGTTCTTGGCGGCGGCGGCGGCCGGGTCGGCGAGGGCCGCGCCGTCACCGCCGCCCAGCAGGTTCGTACCGGACCAGGCGCGGACCGCCAGCGCGCGCTGCGCGAACATCGGGCCGAGGACCGACCGCAGCAGGGTCTGGCCCGTCTTGCCGTCCCGGCCGGCGTAGGGCAGTCCGGAGGAGGCCGCCGCCGAAGCGAGGCGCGGGTGGTGCAGGCCCGCGGACGGTGTGAAGTTGACGTACGGGCAGCCGGCCCGCAGTGCGGCGGCCGCGTACAGGGAGCTGGCGGGGAGGGCGTCGCCCTCGGGGACGGGTTCCGTGGAGGACACGTTCACCACGACGGTTCTGGCGAGTCCGCCCCGGCGGGCGAAGTCGCGGATGTCCTGGGCGAGGGCCTCGACCAGGACATCCTCGGTCCGCGTGTCGCCGGGGAGCGGGCCGCCGATCCTGATCTCCCGGTCGGCGGTGGCCAGTTCCGCGGACACGGCCGAGGGCAGGTCGTGGGGCAGGACACCGCCGGCGGCGAGTGACTCGGCGCGTTTCGGCAGCGGGCAGTCCACCACGTCGTGGCCGCCGAAGACGAGCGAGGACAAGGAGGGCAGGCCCGCCTGGTGGAAGGCGCCGGTCTCGGTCACCATGCCGGTCGGTGGATGGAGCCCGGCCGTGACGGCCGCGCAGCCCGCGACGGCGGTCGTGGCGACGGAGCCCCGCGCTCCGATCAGCCACACTCCTACCCGAGAAGGGGAAACAGACGGTTCGGCGGACATGGGCAGCCTCCCTCTCAAACGCGAACTCAGCGCGAACTCAACGCGGAAAAGCCGGTGCCGGAGGGTGGAGGTGGAGAGATCAAGACGGCGGGCGGGGGTCCGGCGTCCCCCGCCCGCCGCCGCTCAATCGCCCTGTGCGGCGGTTCGCACCGGCCGCACCGGCAGTTGCTTGATCCGGACGTCGCGGAAGGACGCCTGGTCCTCGGCACCGTGGTTCTGGATGCCGACATGACCGTCCCGCAGACTCCGCGCCGGATCGGTGTTGGTGTAGTCGTTGATCTTCACGCCGTTGAGCCAGACGCGGAGTCGTTCGCCCTCCACGCGGATCTCGTACGTGTTCCACTCCCCCGGCGGGTTCAGCGCACGGTCGCGCTTGTCGATGTCGGCGGACTGGAAGCTGTACACGGCCCCGGTGGTGCGGTCGGGGGCGTCGGTCGCGTCGATCTGGACCTCGTACCCGTTGTCGACGGCCGACCAGGGGTCGTCGGAGGCCGGGAAGCCCACGAAGACACCGGAGTTGTCGTCACCGGAGGCACTCGCCATCCTCCAGTCGAGCTTCAGCGAGTACGAGTTGAACTCGGAGGCGCCGTACCAGAGCATGCCCAGGCCGCCGGACGACGTGAGTGTCCCGTCGTCCGAGAGCGAGAACGAACCCGGTCCCGCCTGCTTCCAGTCCGCCAGTGACTCGGCACTCCCGTCGAAGAGCGGCGTGTAGCCCTTCTCCGGACGGCAGTCGGCCTGTGTGTCACCGACGGCCCAGCGGATGCCGCCCAGCAGGTGCTGCCGGAAGGCGGGATCGGCGTACGACTCCTTGGTGTGGCCGCTGCCCGTGTAGAAGGAACGGCCGCCCTTGTACTCCTGGCACCAGGCGATCGGGTGGTCGCCGCTCATCGTGCCGCCGGTGTACGACGACTCGTCGAGCGAGGCCAGTACATGGGCCCGGTCCCGCGGGTTGGAGCGGTAGTTGTACCACTCGTCCGTGCGGTTCCAGGACTCCCCGAGGTGCGAGGTGGCCGGGTGGGCCCGGTCCTCGACCTCGACGCGGGCGGGCTGGATCGCCGGGTGCGACTGGAAGTAGGCGCCGGCCAGGCCGCCGTAGAACTCCCAGTCGTACTCGGTGTCGGCGGCCGCGTGGATGCCCACGTAACCGCCGCCGTGCCCGATGTACCGCTCGAACGCCTTCTGCTGCCTGTTGGTGAGGACGTCCCCGGTGGTGGAGAGGAACACCACGGCGTCGTACCGGGCGAGGTTTCGCGCGGAGAAGGCGCGCGAGTCCTCGGTGGCGTCCACCGCGAAGCCGTGTTCGGCCCCGAGGGCCTTCACCGCGGCGATGCCCTCCGGGATGGAGTCGTGCCGGAACCCGGCGGTCTCGGAGAACACCAGGACCCGATCGCCGGCCGAGTGCCCCTTCGGTCCGCTCGGTGCGCTCGGTCCGTTCGGTCCCTTCGACGCCGCCGGTCCCGACACGCACCCGATGAGCAGGGCGGCGCCGACCACCGCGGTCACGGTACGGCCAGTTGCTCGCATGAAAGACCTCCCTCGACAGATCAGCGGGTCAACGGGTCAGCGGGTCGTGAAGGTGAAGTCGTCCACGTCGTACAGGGCCCCGGTGCCGCGTCCCTTGAAGACGAGGTAGAGCGTGGTCGTGCCGCGCGGCGCCTTGGACAGGGAGGCGGTGACGTCCTGGAAGGTCTCCCAGCCGCCGGTGACCGGGACGGTCGCGCTGCCCAGGAGGCGTCCGGTGGGCGAGCCCGCGCGGACTTCGAGCCTGCCGCCCGTGCCGGCGGAGGAGACGCGTGCCGTGAGCTTCGTGGCGTTGCTCAGGACGTACGGCTCGAAGGAGATCCAGTCCTTGTTGTTGATGTCACCGACGGTCTTCGCGCCGTGCGCGCCGGCCCGCTCCGTGATGGTCACGCCCGCGGACTTGCCGAAGTGCTCTGCCTGGCGGTGCTTGGGCTGGACGACGGACTGGTCGTGCGTGGTGAGGGCCTGCTGGCCGCCGCCTCCGCCGTCGGTGTACTCCGCGTCGAAGACACCGAAGATGTTGGCGTCCTCGTCGTGGCCGCCGTCGGCGCTGGTCTGGATGGCGCCGGAGCAGCCGTTCGCCGAGGTCACCGGGTGGCCGTGGCTGTCGTGGCCGAGGACGAAGGTGACCTTCACCTTGGCGCAGTCGATGGTGCCGTCCTCCGGGTCGGTCACCGTCACCTTGAAGGGCACCGCGTCACCGAAGGCGAACAGCTGGCCGTCCGCGGGGAGGTGCAGGGTCACCTTGGGGGCGGTGTTGCCGACGACGATCTGCACGCTGGAGCTGCCGGTGCGGCCGTCGGGGTCCTTGGCCGTCAGGGTCGCGGTGTAGGTGCCGTTCGTCTTGTACGTGTACGTCGGGTTGGCCGACGTCGACTTGCCGCCGTCGCCGAAGTCCCAGCTGTACGTGAGGGTGTCGCCGTCGGCGTCCGTGGAGCCGGCCGAGGAGAACCTGACCTTCAGCGGCGCCTGTCCGGACTGCTTGTCGGCCGCGGCCTGTGCCACGGGCGAGTGGCCGTCGGTGGCGTTCTCGATGCGGTACAGGGCGGAGTTCTCGTCGCCGCCGAACCAGGACACGCCGTAGTCGAGGACGTACAGCGCGCCGTCCGGACCGAAGGCCATGTCCATGACCTGGGTACCGGTCCACGGGACGTCGTTGATGGACTGTACGGTGCCGTCGCCGTCCGACGAGATCCGCTTGATCCAGCGGCGGCCGAACTCACCGGCGAAGAAGTCACCGTCGTACGCCTCGGGGAACTTGACCGGCGAGTCGAGGGCGGGGTCGAAGTGGTAGACCGGGCCGCCCATCGGAGACTCGGAGCCGGTGCCGAACTCGGGCACGGACGCGCCGTCGTACGGGATCCAGGCGGTCTGGGCCGGGGGCAGGTCGGTGAGACCGGTGTTGTTCGGCGAGGTGTTCTTCGGCGCGGAGCAGTCGAAGGAGGCGCCCGAGGTCTTCGTCGCGAAGTCGTAGTCCACGTAGGCGTCGTTGTCGCCCGTGCAGTACGGCCAGCCGAAGTTGCCGGGCTCGGTCACACGGGCGAACTCGACCTGTCCGGCGGGGCCGCGCGCGGGGTCGGCGGCACCGGCGTCCGGGCCGTAGTCACCGACGTAGAGGATGCCGGTCTTCTTGTCGACGCTGAAGCGGAACGGGTTGCGGAAGCCCATCGCGTAGATCTCGGGCCGCGTCTTGTCCGTGCCGGGCGCGAAGAGGTTGCCGTCGGGGATCCCGTACGAGCCGTCGGCGTTCACCTTGACGCGCAGGATCTTGCCGCGCAGGTCGTTGGTGTTGCCGGAGGTGCGCTGGGCGTCGAAGACGGGGTTGCGGTCGGCGCGCTCGTCGAGAGGCGCGTAGCCGTCCGACTGGAACGGGTTGGAGTCGTCGCCGGTCGACAGGTAGAGGTTGCCGTCCGCGTCGAAGTCGATGTCGCCGCCGACGTGACAGCAGATGCCGCGGGTCGCGGGGACGTCGAGGACCTTCTTCTCGCTGGCGTTGTCGAGGGTGCCGTCCGCGTTCAGGACGAAGCGCGAGAGGCGGTTGACGCCGTCGAAGGGCGCGAAGTCGGCCGCGGTGCCCGTCTCGGGGGCGTCGCCCGCCGGGGTGTCCAGCGGCGGGGCGTAGTAGAGGTAGATGTAGCGGTTGTCGGCGAACCCGGGGTCGATGCCGACGCCCTGGAGGCCTTCCTCGTCGTGCGAGTAGACGTCGAGCTTGCCGGCCAGGCGGGTGTTGCCCGCGCTGTCGGTGATCCGCAGCTCGCCGTCGCGCGAGGTGTGCAGCACCGAGCGGTTCGGGAGGACCGCCAGCGACATGGGCTCGCCGGTCTCGGGTTCGCCCTTGGCGAGGGTGACCTGCTGGAAGTCCTCCGCGGCGGACGCGGCCGGGGCGGCGGGTGCCGCGCCCGGGTCCGCGGTGGCAGCGCCCGCCGGGGGTGTGGCGAGGGTGAGTGAGGCACCGGCGAGCAGTGCGCCGGTGAGCAGGGCCAGCGCCTTGCGGAACCGTATCTTCGGGCGGCCTCTGTGACTGTCGGAGCTATGGCTGTCGGCTCTGCTGCTGTCGGTTCTGTGGCTGTCAGCTCTGTGGCTGTCGGTTCTGCTGGTACTGGTGGGGTCGTTCGCGTGCACGGGTGCCTCCAGAATGGGGCTGGTGGTACATGCGGGTGCGATACGCCGGGATGCGCCGTCATCCCGGAGAGAACCTCTTGCGGGGGGTGGCTAGTCGTTGCCGCCGAACGCCGCGTCGAAGGACGCGGTGGGCGGATCGAAGTCGAAGGCCTTCAGACGGGTGAGTGCCTCGGGTGCGCCCTGGAGGCGGTCCATGCCCGCGTCCTCCCACTCGACCGAGATCGGTCCCTGGTAGTCGATGGAGCGCAGCATCCGGAACACGTCCTCCCAGGGCACGTCGCCGTGGCCCGCGGACACGAAGTCCCAGCCGCGGCGGGGATCGCCCCACGGGAGGTGCGAGCCGAGGCGTCCGTTGCGGCCGTCGAGGCGCTTGCGCGCCTCCTTGCAGTCGACGTGGTAGATCCGGTCGCGGAAGTCGTAGAGGAAGCCCACCGGGTCGAGGTCCTGCCAGACGAAGTGCGACGGGTCGAAGTTCAGCCCGAAGGCCGGCCGGTGGTCGACCGCCTTGAGCGCCTCCTTGGTCGTCCAGTAGTCGTACGCGATCTCGCTGGGGTGGACCTCGTGGGCGAACCGCACGCCCTCGTTGTCGAAGACGTCGAGGATGGGGTTCCAGCGGTCGGCGAAGTCCTCGTAACCGCGCTGGATCATCGACTCGGGGGCCGGCGGGAACATCGCGACCAGGTGCCAGATCGCGGAACCGGTGAAGCCGATGACGGTGTCCACGCCGAAGGCCGCGGCGGCCCGCGCGGTGTCGGCGATCTCGGCTGCCGCCCGCTGCCGTACGCCTTCGGCCTCGCCGTCGCCCCAGATGCGGGCGGGGAGGATCGCCTGGTGACGTTCGTCGATGATGGCGTCGCAGACGGCCTGGCCGATCAGGTGGTTGGAGATGGCCCAGCACTTGAGGCCGTACTTGTCGAGCAGTTCCCGCCGCGAGTCCAGGTACCCGGGGTCCGCGAGTGCCTTGTCGACCTCGAAGTGGTCGCCCCAGCAAGCGAGTTCGAGTCCGTCGTAGCCGAAGTCGCGGGCGAGGCGGCAGACCTCTTCGAGCGGCAGGTCGGCCCACTGGCCGGTGAAGAGCGTGAAGGTGCGCGGCATGGGACTGGCCCTCCTCAGCTGGCTATGGGGGTGAAGACGGAGTTCTTCTCGGCGCTCTCCTCGACCGCCGCGAGCACGCGCTGCACCTGCAGTCCGTCGGCGAAGGACGGCAGTGGCTGTGCGCCGTCCGCGATCGCGTGGACCAGGTCGCGGGCCTGGTGCACGAAGGTGTGCTCGTAGCCCAGGCCGTGGCCCGGTGGCCACCAGGCCTCCAGGTAAGGGTGGTCGGGTTCGGTGACGAGGATGCGGCGGAAGCCCGCGCGCGCGGCCGGCTCCGTGCCGTCGTGGTACGAGAGTTCGTTGAGGCGCTCCAGGTCGAAGGCCAACGAGCCTTTCTCACCGTTGAGTTCGATGCGCAGGGAGTTCTTGCGGCCGGTCGCGAACCGGGTGGCCTCGAAGGACGCGAGGGCTCCGGAGGCGAACCGTCCGGTGAACAGGGCGGCGTCGTCGACCGTGACGGGCCCGAGTTCGCCGCCGCCGGCCGCCGAGAGGCCGCTCGACGCTCCGGAGAGCAGCGGCCGCTCCCGTACGAACGTCTCGGTGATCGCGGACACCCCGATCACCGGCTCGCCCGCCAGGTACTGCGCGAGGTCGACGATGTGGGCGCCCAGGTCGCCGAGTGCGCCCGAGCCCGCAGACTCCTTGCGCAGCCGCCAGGTCAGCGGGAACTCCCGGTCCACCAGCCAGTCCTGAAGGTACGTCACCCGTATGTGCCGCAGCGCGCCCAGGCGGCCCTCGGCGACCATCTTCCTGGCCAGGGCCGTCGCGGGCACCCGGCGGTAGTTGAAGCCGACCATCGCCACCTGGCCGCGTGCCGCGGCGGCCTCGGCGGCCTCGGTCATCGCCTCGGCCTCCTCGACCGTGTTGGCGAGGGGCTTCTCGCACAGCACGTGCTTGCCCGCGGCGAGCGCGGCGATGGCGATCTCGGCGTGGCTGTCGCCGGGGGTGCAGACGTCGACGAGGTCGACGTCGTCGCGGGCGATCAGGGCCCGCCAGTCGGTCTCGGCGGCCGCCCAGCCCAGCCGGTCGGCCGCCGTTCTCACGGCTCCTGCGTCACGGCCGCAGACGGCGGCGAGGACGGGTCGGAGCGGGAGGTCGAAGACGCGTTCCGCGGTGCGCCAGCCCTGGGAGTGGGCGGCGCCCATGAACGCGTATCCGACCATGCCGACGCCCAGCGGGGGTCTGCCGGCCGCCTCGGCCCGTGCCCCTGCCTGTGCCCCTGCCTGTGCCTCGTCGGGCTGCTGCGGCTGTGCCATGCGGAGGTCCTCCTCTTCGTCGTGGCGCGTTGGGGGGCGCTCCGCCGGGTTGCGGTGGATCGGGGACCGCGGGTCCGTCGTGGCCGGCCGCGCGGTTCCCCGCGCCCCTGAGTGCAAGGGGGCGCTGCCTACTTGAAGCCGGTGGGCAGGTAGGTCTTGACGTTGGCCTTGTCCACGACCGCCGAGTAGAGCGTCAGGGACGAGGGGATCTCGAACTCCGCGAGGCCGCTGACGCCCTTGCCCTGGCCGAGCACGCGGGCGAGGTCGATCGCGGACGCGGCCATGGTGGGCGGGTAGAGGACGGTGGCCTTGAGGACGCTGTTGTCCGACTCGATGGCCTGCATGGCGGACAGCGCGCCCGCCCCGCCGATCATGATGAAGTCGTCCCGGCCGGCCTGCTCGATGGCGCGCAGGGCGCCGACGCCCTGGTCGTCGTCGTGGTTCCACAGCGCGTCGAAGCTCGACTGGGCCTGCAGCAGCTGGGACATCTTGGCCTGTCCCGACTCGACGGTGAACTCGGCGGCCTGGCGGGCCACCTTCTTGATGTTCGGGTAGTTCTTGAGGGCCGCGTCGAAGCCGGCCGTGCGCTGCTTGGTGAGTTCCAGGTTGTCGAGTCCGGCCAGCTCGATGACCTTGGCGTTCTTCTTGTCCTTGAGCTGCTCGCCGATGTAGTGACCGGCGTTGAGACCCATGCCGAAGTTGTCGCCACCGATGTAGCAGCGGTACGCCTGCGGGGAGTTGAAGATGCGGTCGAGGTTGACCACCGGGATGCCGGCCCGCATGGCCTTGAGGCCGACCTGGGTGAGGGCCTTGCCGTCGGCGGGCAGGATGACCAGGACGTCGACCTTCTTGTTGATCAGCGTCTCTATCTGGCCGATCTGGGCCGCGGTGTCGTTGGAGCCCTCGGTGATCTCCAGCGTCACGTCCTCGTACTTCTTGGCGCGGCTCTTGGCGTTGTCGTTGATCGCGTTGAGCCAGCCGTGGTCGGCCTGCGGGCCGGCGAAGCCGATGGTGACCTGCTTGCCCTTCTTGTCGTCGGCGGCGGGCTGGTCGTTGGAGGCCGGCTCGTCGTCGGAATCGTTGCTGGTGCAACCGGCGAGGAGGACACCGGCCGAGACGGCGGCGGTGCCGAAGAGCAGTCCTCTGCGGCTCGTGGGCTCTGGCATGGCGGTGGTCCCTTTCCTCAAGACGAGTCCCTCGGGCTGTACTGCTGCAGGTGGTGCGTCACGTGGTGTGGGCGGTGCGGCGCTGGACTAGTACGGCCGCGACGATGATCGCGCCCTTGGCGATCTGCTGGACGTCGCTCTGCAGGTTGTTGAGAGCGAAGATGTTGGTGATCGTGGTGAAGATCAGGACCCCGAGCACCGAACCGGTGATGGTGCCGCGTCCCCCGCTGAGCAGGGTGCCGCCGATGATGGCCGCGGCGATCGCGTCGAGTTCGTAGAGGTTGCCGTTGGTGTTCTGGCCCGAGCCGGACAGGATGATCAGCATGAAGGCCGCGATGCCGCAGCACAGTCCGGAGAGCAGGTAGAGGTAGAGGCGCTGGCGGCGTACGTCGATACCGGCGAGCCGGGTCGCCTCCGCGTTGCCGCCGACGGCCACCGTGCGCCGGCCGAAGGTGGTGCGGTTGAGCACGAGCCAGCCGATGACCGTCACGACCGCGAACATCATGACGAGCGGCGGGATGCCGAGGATGTAGGAGTCCCGCTCGCCGAGGTCGAGGATGCCGTCGATGGAGATGACCTGGGTGTTGCCGTCGGTGATCTGCAGGGCGAGGCCGCGGGCCGAGGCGAGCATGGCGAGGGTCGCGATGAACGGCACCATGGCCCCGTAGGCGATCAGCAGGCCGTTCACCAGACCGCAGCCGACTCCGACGAGCACCGCCGTGAAGAGGACGCCGGCGAAGCCGTACTCCTGGGTGGCGACGGTGGTCGCCCACACCGAGGCGAGCGCCACGATCGCGCCGACGGACAGGTCGATGCCGCCGGAGGTGATGACGAAGGTCATCCCGACGGTGACGACGCCGATCACCGAGGCCTGGGTCAGGACGAGTTGGAGGTTGCGGGTGTCGAGGAACTCGTCGGGCTTGGTGATGCCTCCGATGAGGATCAGGGCGGCGAGCACCCCGAGCAGTGACAGGGTGCGGACGTCGGCGCGGGCCACGACCACCCGCCACGGACTCGGATCCACCTGCGGTGACAGCTTCGGGGTGTCGTCCCTGGGCGGGGACACGGGCTGCGTCATGACGCCGGGCTTCCTTCCATGACGAGGTCGAGTACGCGGTGTTCGTCGAGCTCCTGGGCGGGCGCCCGGTGGACGACCCGGCCCTCTCGGAGCACCAGGACGCGGTCGGCGAGGCCGAGGACCTCGGGTACTTCACTGGAGACCATGAGCACGGCCAGGCCTTCGTCGGCGAGGCGGCGGATGACGGCGTACAGCTCGGCGCGGGCGCCGACGTCGACGCCGCGGGTGGGTTCGTCGAGCAGCAGGACCCGGCAGCCGCGCAGCAGCCAGCGGGCGAGGACCGCCTTCTGCTGGTTGCCGCCGGAGAGCGTGCGGATGAGGGCGGACGGATTGTCGGGGCGCAGGGACAGTTCGCGCGTCGCCTTGCGCGCCGCGTCCCGTTCGGCGTTCCGGTCCAGCCAACCGCCGTACGAGAACCGGGACATGGAGGACACGGAGACGTTCCGGGTGACGGACTCCAGCATCAGCAGGGCCTGCGCCTTGCGTTCTTCGGGGGCGAGGCCGAGCCCGGCGGCGACGGCGGCCCGGACACTGCCGGGCTTCAACTGCCGCCCCTGCACACGCACATGTCCGGTGCTGGGCTTGCGGGCGCCGTAGATCGTCTCCAGGATCTCGGAGCGGCCGGAGCCGACGAGTCCGGCGAGGCCGACGATCTCGCCGGGGCGCAGAGTGAGGTCGAGGGACTCGAACTCGCCCTGTCGCGAGAGCCCTTGGACCTCAAGCACCGGCTCCGGCAGGTCCTGGTGCTTGGGTCGCGGCGGGAAGACGTACTCGACGTTCCGCCCGGTCATCAGCGCGACGACCTCACGGGTCGGCGTCGACTTCGCGGGCAGGCCGCCGGCCACCGCACGGCCGTCCTTGAGGACGGTGACCCGGTCGCCGATGCGGCGGATCTCCTCCAGGCGGTGAGAGATGTAGACGACGGCGACGCCGTCGGCGGTGAGGTCCCCGACGATACGGAAGAGGTTGTCGACCTCGTCCGGGTCCAGGGCCGCGGACGGTTCGTCCATCACGATGAGGCGTACGTCGTGGGAGAGCGCCCGGGCCATGGAGACGATCTGCTGGTGGGCGGCGGACAGCTCGCCGACGAGCCGCGCCGGATCGATCTCGGGGTGACCGAGTCGCTTGAGGAGCGCGGCCGTTGACGCCCGTGCGTCCTTGCCGCGTACGACGAATCCGGCGGAGGTCGGTTCGTGGCCGAGGTAGACGTTCTCGGCCACCGACAGGCCCTCCACCAGGTCGAGTTCCTGGTAGATGGTGGCGATACCCAGGCGCATGGCGGCGATCGGCGAGCGCAGGGTGACCTGCTCTCCCCGCCAGCCGATCGTGCCGTCGTCGGGCTGGTGGGCGCCGGCCAGGACCTTGATGAGCGTGGACTTCCCGGCGCCGTTCTGGCCCAGCAGGCAGTGCACTTCACCGGTCAGGACGTCGAGGTCGACGCCGTCGAGGGCCCGGACACCGGGGAACGACTTGGTGATGCCGGACATCGTGAGAAGGGGTGGTTCTGGTGCCATGACGGTTCCCCTCGGCATGTGGGCCGGTTTCAGGGCAGGGCGGAGTGAGGCAGGGCGAAGCCGGGTGGGTGGCGGCGCGGGAGAGGAGCGGCTCAGGGAGAAGTGGCGTGTGTGCGGCTCTGGGCGGGTGTCACGCGGGTGAGAAGAGGTGGTCGCTGATGAGGCGGGCCGCGCCGATGACTCCGGCGGTGGGGCCCAACTCCCCCAGGACGATGGGCAGATTGCCGGTCGCGAGAGGCAGCGACTGGCGGTAGACCTGGGTGCGGATCGCGGCGAGCAGGGTGTGGCCGAGGCCGGTCACTCCGCCGCCGATCACCACCAGGCCCGGGTTGAAGAAGCTGACGAGTCCGGCGATGACCTGGCCGGTGCGGGTGCCGCCCTCGCGGATCAGATCGAGCGCGGTGGCGTCCCCCGCGGCAGCGGCGGCGGCGACGTCGACGGCGGTCAGGACGCCCGCCGCCTCCAGTCGTGCCGCGAGTTCCTGGGAAAGCCCCTGGTGAGCGGCGTCCGTGGCGTCGCGGGCCAGGGCCGCTCCGCTGAAGTGGGCCTCCAGGCAGCCCCGGTTGCCGCACGCGCACGGGCGGCCGTCCGGTACGGCCTGGATGTGGCCGATGTCGCCCGCACTGCCCGTCGTACCGCGGTAGACCTCACCGCCTACGACGATCCCGCAGCCGATACCGGTACCGATCTTGACGCAGAGGAAGTCGCCCACGGAGCGGGCCACGCCCGCGTGCTGCTCCCCCATCGCCATCAGGTTCACGTCGTTGTCGACCATGACGGGGCAGCCGAGGTCCTGGCTCAGCGCCTCGCGGACGGGGAATCCGTCCCAGCCCGGCATGATCGGCGGGGCGACCGGGACACCCTCGGGGAAGCGAACCGGACCGGGTACCCCGATGCCGGCGCCGTCGAACCCCTCGGCGAGTCCCGATGCCTTCAACTTCGCTGCCATGGACAGGACCTGCTCGAAGACCGCGACCGGTCCCTCGCGTACGTCCATGGGCTGGTTGATGTGTCCCAGCACCTCCAGCTCCGCGTTGGTGACGGCCACGTCTATCGAGGTGGCCCCGATGTCGACGCCCAGGAAGCGCAGCGCCGGAGCGAGCCGGATGTTGTGGGACCGCCGGCCGCCGCGGGAGGCGGCGAGTCCGTCGGCCACCACGAGGCCGGTCTCCAGGAGCCGTTCGACCTCCACGGCCAGTTTGGACCGGGAGAGATCGACCTGGTCTCCCAGCTGCGCCCGTGAGTTGGGGCCGCCGTCACGCAGCAGTCTGAGCAGGCGCGCCTGGTGGGCGTTCCCGGGTCGCGCTGTCATACGTCTCACGAGCCCCTCCCCGCCTCATCGGCACCGCCGTCGTTGTCTTTCGAGGGGAACGTAGCAGTGGCTGCCGGGAGTGGGAAGAAGTTGCGCAGGAATTACCTACGACTTTTTCCACTGAGTGGACAAAGAAGCGTGCGCCGGCGCCGCGCGGAGGCACTTCGGGCTCCGCCCGAGGGGTGCTTTCCGGCTGCGGGTGCGTAGCGGCCGGGCGCGCAGTTCCCCGCGCCCCCAACGGGGCCCGACCCGATACGCGATGTGATCTACGACACGTTACCGGGGGTATCTGAAACATGGCGTCGCAGGTAAATTGCGGGTAGCGCACTGAAGTCGAGCCACGTTTCTGAGCAATCGTCAGCCGTCAGTGAGGATCCTTCGCGATGGAGCAGCAGCACGTCGACGTCCTGATCATCGGCGCCGGAATATCCGGCGTCAGTGCCGCATGCCACGTACTGCGTGCCGTTCCCGGCGCTTCGCTCGTCGTACTCGAACGCCGCAGCCGCGTCGGTGGCACCTGGGACCTCTTCAAGTACCCCGGTGTCCGCTCCGACTCCGACATGCGCACCTTCGGATTCGGGTTCCGCCCCTGGCACGACGCACGCATCCTCGCCGACGGCGCGCAGATCCGGCAGTACGTCGAGGACACCGCGGCCGACGACGGCGTGCTGGAGCGCATCCGCTTCCGCCGCCGGGCTATCAGCGCCGACTTCTCGCACGCCACCGGCCGATGGACCGTCGAGGTCGAGGACGAGAGCACCGGCGAACGCGAGTCGTACAGCGCGGGCTACGTCATCGGATCGACCGGTTACTACGACTACGACACCCCCTATCGGCCGCGGTTCCCCGGCGAGGCGGACTTCCGGGGCACCCTCGTCCATCCACAGCAGTGGCCGGAGGGCCTCGACCACACGGGACGGCGTGTGGTCGTCATCGGTTCGGGGGCCACCGCCATCACCCTGCTGCCCGCGATGGCCGACGGCGCGGCGCACGTGACCATGCTGCAGCGCTCACCCACGTACGTCCTCGGGCTGCCCGAGATCGACCCGCTCACCCGCCTCCTGCAGATACTGCGCGCGCCGGCCCGGCTGACGCACCGGATCGCCCGCGCCCGCAACATCGCGCTGCAACGCGGGAGTTACGTCTTCTGCCGCAGGTACCCCCGCCTCGCCCGCAGGATCCTCCTCGGCCTGGTACGGGCCCGGGCCGGCAAAGACGTCGACATGCGCCACTTCAGCCCGCACTACAAGCCCTGGGACCAGCGGCTGTGCATCGTCCCCGGCGGCGACCTGTTCAAGGTGCTCAAGAACAAGAAGGCGTCGATCGCCACCGGCCACATCGACACCTTCACCGCCGACGGCATCCGCCTGAAGTCCGGCGAGGAGCTGAAGGCCGACATCGTCGTCACCGCGACGGGCCTGAACGTCCGCCTCCTGGGTGGCATGGCACTCACCGTCGACGGCCGCCCGGTGGACGTCAGGAACCGCGTGCTCTACAAGGCCGTCCTGCTGGAGGGCGTCCCAAACATGTCCCTGGTCATCGGCTACACCAACGCCTCCTGGACCCTGAAGGCGGATCTGGCGGCCGACTACACCGCCCGGCTCATCGCGTACATGCGGCGCCACGGGCATGCCGTCGCCACCCCGATGGCCTCCGGCGGTGACCGCTCGGCGGCCTCCGTCATGGGCGAGGCGCTGACCTCCGGCTACATCACCCGCGCCGACGAGGTCATGCCGCGCCAGGGCACCCGCGCCCCGTGGCGGCTGTGGAACAACTACTACCGCGACCGCGCCATGCTCCAGGACGCCCCCATCGAGGACGGCCCGCTGCACTTCGCCGAGGCGGGGCCGCAGACCTCCGCACGCACGTCCGCCACGGACACGGCGGCCGACGCCCAGGAGACGCCCCGCGTCGCCTGACCGTCCGGCCCGCACCATCGCACCGGCCCGCGCACCCGCCTCCCCCCATGGCGGCCGAGCAGACAACCGAGGACGAAGATGACCGCGAACCTGACCAGGAAGCTCTACGACGAGCGCCTGCGGACCCTGTCCGAAGGCTCCGTGAACGTCGCCTTCAACGCATTCGTCGATATCAGGTGGGACGACCCCGAGTTCGCCGTGGACCTCGACGACCCGCGCTGGGTGCTCACCAGCGCGGACGCCCTGGGCGCCCACCCCTGGTACCAGGAACAGTCACTCGAAGCCCGGATCCGTATCGGGATCTGGCGCTGGGCGGTCATCGCGAAGGTCGGCATGCAGTTCGAGAACCTCCTCATGCGCGGAGCCCTGGACTACATCTACCAACTGGACAACCGGGACCAGGAGTTCAGGTATCTCACCCACGAGATCACCGAGGAGACCCACCACACCCAGATGTTCCAGGAGCTGGTCAACCGCACCGGCGTGGACACCGCAGGCGGCAAGCGCTGGTTCCGGCAGCTCAGCCGGGTCCTGCCGCTGGCCGGTTCCCTCTACCCCGAGGCGTTCTTCACCGGCATCCTGGCCGGCGAGGAGCCCATCGACCACCTGCAGAAGGGCGCCCTGCGCAGCGGGGAGCCGGTGCATCCCCTCCCGCGGCGGATCATGCAGATCCACATCGCCGAGGAAGCCCGCCACATCTCCTTCGCCCACGAGTTCCTGCGGCTGCGCGTCCCGCGCTTCGGCAAGGTCCGCCGCGGCGCCCTGTCCGTCCTCTTCCCGCTGATCATGCGGACCCTGTGCGACGTCATCATGATCCCCGACCGGAAGTCCGCGGCGCAGGTCGGCATCCCGGCCTGGGTGATCAAGGACGTCTTCTGGAAGTCCGAGGCCGGACAGCGGATGCTCCACGAGCTCTTCTCCGACGTGCGGATGCTCGCCCAGGACATCGGCCTGATGAACAAGGTGTCCCGCCCGCTGTGGAGGGCCCTGCGCATCGACGGCCGCCCGGCGCGCTTCCGCGGTGAGCCCGCCCTGCACACCGACTGAGCCGCCAACAGCTCCGCATCGCCATTCCCCGAACGGAGACCAGCCCGCCGTGCCGTACGTCGTCACCCGATCCTGCTGCGCCGACGCCTCCTGCGTGCTGGCCTGCCCGGTCAACTGCATCCACCCGGCGCCGGGCGAACCCGGCTTCGCGACGGCCGAGATGCTGTACGTCGACCCGCTCACCTGCGTGGACTGCGGCGCCTGCACGACCGCCTGCCCGGTGGACGCGCTCAAGCCCCATACGGCGCTCAGCGGCGCCGAGTTGCCGTTCCTGGAGCTGAACGCCTCCTACTACAAGGAGAATCCGCACGCCGACCGCACGCCGATGTACGTCGTGCCCCGACGACGCGCCCTCCCGGCGGGCGAGTTGTCCGTCGCCGTCGTCGGTGCCGGCCCCGCCGGTCTCTTCGCCGCGGACGAGTTGCTGCGCCACCGCGGTGTACGCGTCACCGTCTACGACCGGCTCCCGACGCCGTACGGCCTCGCGCGAGCCGGCGTCGCTCCGGACCACCAGGACACCAAGCAGGTCACCCAGCTCTTCGGGACCATCGAATCGCAGCCCGGCTTCAGCTACCGCCTCGGCGTCGAGATCGGCACCCACCTCACCCACGCCGATCTCCTGCGGGAGCACCACGCGGTGATCTACGCCGTCGGCGCCTCGACCGACAAACGCCTCGGCATCGAGGGCGAGGACCTGCGGGGGTGTGTCTCCGCGACGGACTTCGTCGCCTGGTACAACGGCCACCCCGACCGCGCGCACGACGAGCACGTCCTGGACACCGAGCGAGCTGTCGTCATCGGCAACGGCAACGTCGCCCTGGACGTCGCCCGCATCCTCACCGCCGACCCCGAGGTGCTGGCCCGTACCGACATCTCCGACCGCGCGCTCGCCGCGCTCCGCGGCAGCAAGGTCCGTGAGGTCGTTCTGCTGGGCAGGCGCGGACCCGCCCAGGCGGCGTTCACCCTGCCCGAGCTCCTCGCGCTCGCCGCCCTCAAGGACGTGGACGTCGCCGTCGAGGGTTGGCCCGACGACCTGGACGCCTCCGCCACCGACAAGACCCGGCTCCTGTCGCGACTGGCCGCCCGGACGCCGGTCGAGAATCGCCGCCGTATCGTGCTGCGCTTCCTGACCAGCCCGGTACGGCTCACCGGGGAGGTGTCCGTCCGGGCCCTGGAGATCACCGCCACGGCGCTGCACACCGACGAGGACGGCACCATGCGCGCCCTGCCCACCGGTGACACACGGACCCTGGAGACCGGCCTCGTCCTGCGCTCCGTCGGCTACCGCGCCCGGCCCGTCCCCGGCCTGCCCTTCGACGAGGCCCGCGCGACCGTCCCCCACGAGGGCGGCAGGGTCGAGCCCGGCGTCTATGTCGCGGGCTGGATCAAGCGCGGGCCCACCGGCTTCATAGGGACGAACAAGACCTGCGCCCACGAGACGGTCGAGTCCCTCCTGGACGACTTCGCCGCCGGTCGCCTGACGCAGCCGATAGGCGGTACGGGCACGACGGCGGACGCGCAGGGAGCGGACGCTCCGAGGGCGGACGCGCTGGGGGTGGGCTCGCTGGGAGTGGACGCCTGGCGCGCGATAGACCGCGCGGAACGAGCGGCGGGCGAGGCCCAGGGCCGTCCGCGCGTCAAGTTCACGGACACCGAGGCGTTGCACCGCGCCGCGCGAGCCACCCCGGTGGTACGCAGCTGACCCAGGGAGCAGGCTCAAGCCCTCCGCAGGCCTGCCTACAGATCCGCCACCCGCTGCTGCGGCGAGAGCTCCACGCCCAGGTTCCGCAGCGTCGCGTCCAGCACCGCCCAGACCGAACGGCACAGCATCTCGCGCAACTCCTCCTCGGACAGCTCGCGCCGGTCGTCGCGTACCCACTGGTTGACGCAGGTGTCCACGAACCCCACGATGCCGATCGCCACCGAACGGATCGGCGCCTCGGGCACCCCGAGTGCCTTGAGTACGTCCCCGAACCGGTCGCTGAGCATCAGCGCGATGGCCGCCTTGGTGTCCGCGACCAGCGACCCGTCGCCCATCGCGTGCTCCCCGACGCCCATGTAGGCGTACAGGCGCGGGTGTTGGGCCACCCAGTCCAGATGCGCGCCCACCACGCGCCGCACGGACTCCTCGATCGTCCCCTCGAAGGTGAGAGTGGGCTCGATCCCCCGCATGAACGACTCCACCACCCGCCGGCGGATCAACTCGTCCAGGGTGGCGCGGTCCTTGAAGTGCCGGTAGAGCACCGACCGCGGCAGACCCACGCGCTCCGCCAGCCGCTGCAGCTTGAAGCGCGTGCCCTCGTCCTCGATGAGGGCCACCGCCGCGTCCACCAGGTCGACCTGTCGCTGCGCCTTGTGGTCGTCCCAGCGGGTGGAGCGCCCGTCGATCTGCGGCTCGCCGCCGGTTCTGTCAGCCATCTCGCCACACTATCGACGTCCCGGCGGACACACGGACGCACGACCGCACGGACGCGACAAGCCACTACTGGTCACGCGGCCGGGCGTGGTACGTCGTGCGGGTGTGTTCCGTGTGGACGCGCATGACGTCGGTCGCGCGCTGTTCGTCGCGGTCCGCGATCGCGGCGATCAGGTCGCGGTGCTCGATCCAGGACTGCCGCCCGCGCTGCCGGGCGACCGGGGTGTAGTACCAGCGCACGCGCCGGTCGACCTGCGCCGCCAGTTCGGCCAGGACCGTGTTCCCGGCGAGGTCCATGACCTTGGCGTGGAAGCGGGCGTTCGTCGCGACCGCGGCGTCCACGTCGTCGTCGGCCACGGCCGCCTCGCCCTGGGCGCACAGCTCCTCCAGGTCGGCGATGCCGGAGGTGCCCGTGTTGGCCGCCGCGAGCCGGGCGGCCTCGGCCTCCAACAGGGTGCGCACGGTGAGGAGTTGGTCGGCCTCCGCCTCGGTCGGCTCGTGCACGAACGCGCCCTGGGCGGGCCGCAGATCGACCCACCCCTCCGTGTTCAGCCGCTGCAGCGCCTCGCGCACGGGCTGCCGGGAGACCCCGAGGTGCCCGGCCAGCTCGCTCTCGACCAGGTGCTGACCGGGCTGGAGGGCGCGTGTCGTGATCAGTTCGAGCAGGGCCTCGTAGACGCGGTCCCTGAGCGGCCCCGGCCGTTCGAGCTTCGGCACGGACCCCTGCGGCAGTCCGGTCGACAACATCGCGGTCCCCCTCCTGGGCAGTGGCGGCGTGTGCGCTGACAGCACGGCAGCCTGAAAGCCAGTATCAATTGTCTTTCGTCTACAGTCTACGGCGCACAATGGCCAGGCCGCGGGGGAGTCGGCCTCGTCACACTCCGCAGGACCCGCAGGTCACGGGCAGTGGATGACCTGACCCGCGTACGACAGATTGCCGCCGAAGCCGAAGAGCAGGACCCGGTCGCCGGTGGAGATCTCGCCGCGTTCGACGAGCTTGGACAGGGCGATCGGGATACTGGCGGCGGAGGTGTTGCCGGACTCGACGACATCGCGTGCCACGACGGCGTTCACCGCGCCGATCTTCCCGGCGAGGGGCTCGATGATCCGCAGGTTCGCCTGGTGCAGCACTACCGCGGCGAGGTCCTCGGGGGTGAGCCCGGCGCGCTCGCAGGCCTTGCGCGCGATGGCCGGCAGCTTGGTGGTCGCCCACCGGTAGACGCTCTGGCCCTCCTGCGCGAACCGCGCGGGGGTGCCCTCGATGCGTACCGCGTGGCCCATCTCGGGCACCGAGCCCCAGAGCACGGGTCCGATGGCGCTCTCCTCGGCGGCCTCGACGACGGCGGCCCCCGCCCCGTCCCCGACGAGGACGCAGGTCGTGCGGTCCGTCCAGTCGGTGACCTCGGACATCTTGTCGGCGCCGATCACCAGGACGCGGGTCGCGCCCCCGGCCCGTACGGCGTGGTCGGCGGTGGCGAGCGCGTGGGTGAAGCCCGCGCACACCACGTTGAGGTCCATGACTGCCGGTGACGGGATACCGAGGCGGGCGGCGACCCGGGCGGCCATGTTCGGCGACCGGTCGACGGCGGTGGAGGTGGCCACCAGGACGAGGTCGATGTCCTCGGGGGTGAGGCCCGCCGCCGCCAGGGCCTTGGCGGCGGCGTGCGCGGCCAGCTCGTCGACCGGTTCGTCGGGTCCGGCGATGTGGCGCGTACGGATGCCCACCCGGCTCGTGATCCACTCGTCGCTGGTGTCGACCAGCTCCGCCAGGTCCTCGTTGGTGAGAACCCTGGCGGGCTGGTAATGGCCGACGGCGGTGATGCGTGAGCCGTTCATGGGCGGTCCCTTGCTTGCCGGGGTAACGGGACTCACCAGTCTGATCAGGTACTCACGGGTACGTGGGCACGTGAAGCCACAGGATTGCCGCGTCACCCTTGTCGGCTTCCGTCAGACCCCGGACGCCCGAACATCCCTCCAGCGGGCGTTCGGGCACCTACCCCATGATCATGCCCGGGCGCCCGTGCCGGGCGGAGAGCCGGGCACTCATCCCGTGAACAACTGGGTCGCTTTCCGTACGAGCTCGTACAGACCATAGGCCAGCGGGGCTCCCACCCAGACCCAGGCGAAGACGATCAGCGGACGGCGGTCGGGCGCCGGGCCGGCCGCCGCGGCGCCGTCGGGCGGGCTGCTGTCACTCGTGGACATCTGCGGCCTCCTTCTGGGCGGGGACGTGGTGGCGGGCGTCGACGGGCCGGACGAGTTCGTTGGCGACGAAGCCGACCGCGAGCAGCCCGATCATGATCACCAGTGACAGCCCGTAGAGGGACGCTCCGGATTTGCCGGCCTCCTCCTGCCGGTCCGCGATCCAGTTGACGATCAGCGGTCCGAGGACCCCGGCCGTTGACCAGGCGGTGAGCAGCCGCCCATGGATCGCGCCGACCTGGTAGGTCCCGAAGAGGTCCTTCAGATAAGCGGGGACGGTCGCGAAGCCGCCTCCGTAGAAGGAGAGGATCACCAGCGCCGCGATGATGAACACGGGCTTCGAGGAGTCCCCGACCCAGGCGATGAGCGCGTACATCATCGCGCCGACGCCCAGGTAGACGCGGTAGATGTTCTTGCGCCCGATCAGGTCGGACGTCGAGGACCAGCCGATCCGGCCCGCCATGTTCGCGGCCGAGAGCAGGGCCACGAAACCGGCCGCCGCCGACACGGAGACGGGGGTCGAGGTGTCCGCGAAGAAGTCGGTGATCATCGGCGCGGCCTTCTCCAGGATGCCAATGCCGGCGGTCACGTTCATGCAGAGCACGATCCACAGCAGCCAGAACTGCGGGGTGCGCACGGCACTGTTCGCGGAGACCTGTACGCCTTCCAGCGGCGCCGGGGTGCCGTCGGCCGCGGTCTTCGGGGGACGCGGCACGCGCACGAGCAGCACACCGAGCGACATGAAGACGGCGTACGTCAGTCCGTGCACGAGGAAGGCCAGCGCGATGCCCGAACTGTCGGAGCCGAAGGACTCCAGCATCTGGGCGGACCACGGCGAGGCTATGAGCGCGCCGCCGCCGAAGCCCATGATGGCTATGCCGGTGGCCATGCCCGGCCGGTCCGGGAACCACTTGATGAGCGTCGAGACGGGCGAGATGTAGCCGATGCCCAGGCCGATACCGCCGACGAAGCCGTAGCCGAACACGATCAGCCAGTACTGCTCGGTGGCGGCACCGAGAGCGGCGAGCAGGAAGCCCGAGGAGAAGCAGATCAGGGCGACCGTCATCGCCCAGCGCGGTCCGTTGCGCTCCACGAGTGTGCCGCCGAACGCGGCGGACAGGCCGAGCATCACGATGCCGAGCTGGAAGGGCAGCGCGCTCTGGGTGCCGCTGAGGTCGAGCGCGGACTCCAGGGAGGGCTTGAACACGGACCAGGCGTAGGCCTGTCCGATGGAGAGGTGGACCGACAGGGCCGCGGGCGGGACCAGCCAGCGGCTCCAGCCCGGTGGGGCTACAGGGGGACTCATGATCCCGGACGATAGGAAGCGGTTGTTCGATTGGGAAGGCGCTCCACCCGAACTGGTCGACCGTATGCGGTGAACGGTACGGGGGCTGCGGTGAACGGTCGGTTTCGGCCGACGAACGGTATTTCCAGCCGAACTCCGTGCCTCTACCAAGGGTGTTCGGTACGCGACCCTCAGCGAACCCCGGAGACGGTCGGGTGCTGCGCGAACCCTTGCTGCCCCAACTCCCATACTGTAGACAATATTCAGTCGACATGGTTCAACACGCTTCAACGCTGTTCAGCGTCTCCTCGGTACCCTCGACCGAACGGAGCCCCCAAGTGGCAGTGCCATCCCGGGGAGCAACCCCCGGACCCCCGGCCGAAAAGCAGGTCGGCCGATACGACCGGAACCTCTTCACGAGGAGGTTCCGGTGAGAGTGGCAGTTCTCGGCGCCGGTGCGATCGGCGCCTACGTCGGAGCCGCGCTGCATCGCGCGGGTGCCGATGTGCACCTCATCGCCCGTGGACCGCATCTCGCGGCCATGAGGCAGCACGGAGTGCGAGTGCTCAGCCCGCGCGGCGACTTCACCGCCCGGGCCCACGCCACCGACGACCCGGCCGAGGTCGGCCCGGTCGACTTCGTCTTCCTGGGCCTGAAGGCCAACTCGTACGCGGCGTGCGGGCCGCTCATCGAGCCTCTTCTCCACGACACGACCGCGGTGATCGCCGCGCAGAACGGCATTCCCTGGTGGTACTTCCACCGGCACGGCGGACCGCACGACGGCCACCGCGTCGAGAGCGTGGACCCCGGCGGCGCGGTCGGTGCGGTGATCGCGCCCTCCCGGGCCATCGGCTGTGTCGTCTACGCGGCCACCGAACTGGCGGGACCAGGAGTGGTCCGCCATCTCGAAGGCACCCGGTTCTCCGTCGGCGAACCCGACCGTACGGTCTCGGCGCGCTGTACGGAGTTCGGCGAGGCCATGGTGGCCGGCGGACTCAAGTGCCCGGTCGAGCCGGACCTGCGCAACGACATCTGGCTCAAGCTGCTCGGCAACATCTCCTTCAACCCCATCAGTGCCCTGGCCCGGGCCACCATGCGGCAGATGTGCCTGCACGGCGGCACCCGCCGGGTCATCGAGATCATGATGACCGAGACGCTCGCGGTGGCCGAGGCACTGGGCTGCCGGGTGGGCGTCTCCATCGAGCGGCGCCTGGCCGGCGCGGAGCGGGTCGGTGACCACCGCACCTCCACGCTGCAGGACCTGGAGCGCGGCAAACCGCTCGAACTCGACGTGCTGCTCGCCGCCGTCGTCGAACTGGCGGAGATCACCGACGTCCCGGTGCCCACGCTCCGCACCGTCCACGCCATCTCGGACCTGCTCGCACTGAGGACCGCCGCATGAGGAGCCCCACACAGAACCTCCCCGTGCAGAACCTGAGGACCGCCGTATGAGGAAGCGAGACCGAACTCCCAAAATCTACAACCGACTTCAGTACCCCATGGTCCGTGACTCCCGTGACGAGCCGCTGCGCAGGGCGAGTTGGGACGAGGCCCTGGACCGGACCGCCCGGGGCCTGGGCGCGGCGCGCGGCGCGTTCGGCCTGTTCTCCTGCGCCCGCGCGACCAATGAGATGAACTACGTGGCACAGAAGTTCGCCCGCGTGGTCATGGGCACCAACAACGTCGACTCCTGCAACCGCACCTGCCACGCACCCAGCGTGGCGGGCCTGTCGGCGGCCTTCGGCTCGGGCGGCGGCACCTCCTCGTACGCCGAGGTCGAGCACACCGACCTGGTCGTGATGTGGGGCTCCAACGCCCGCTTCGCGCACCCGATCTTCTTCCAGCACGTCCTGAAGGGCATCAGGAACGGCGCCCGGATGTACGCGGTCGACCCGCGCCGCACCTCCACGGCGGAGTGGGCCGAGAGCTGGCTCGGGCTGAACGTGGGCACCGACATACCGATGGCCCACGCGATCGGCCGCGAGATCATCCGGGCGGGCCTCGCGAACGAGGCCTTCATCGAGCGGGCCACCACCGGTTTCGAGGAGTACAAGCAGCTCGTCGAACCGTGGACGCTGTCGCTCGCGGAGAAGGTGACGGGCGTACCGGGCGCCGCGATACGGGAGTTGGCGCACGCCTACGCCCGCGCCGAGCGCGCCCAGCTGTGCTGGACGCTCGGCATCACCGAGCACCACAACGGCACGGACAACGTCCGCGCGCTCATCAACCTGTCGCTCCTGACGGGCCATGTGGGGCGCTTCGGCTCGGGGTTGCAGCCCCTGCGCGGGCAGAACAACGTGCAGGGCGGCGGTGACATGGGCGCCATCCCGAACCGGCTGCCCGGCTTCCAGGACATCCTCGACCCGGACACCCGGCTGAAGTTCGAGTCCGTGTGGGACACCGTCATCGAGCCGCACTACGGGCTGAACCTGACGGAGATGTTCGAGGCCATGGAGGAGGGCTCGCTCAGGGCCGTCTACTGCATCGGGGAGAACCCGGCGCAGTCGGAGGCCGACAGCGAGCAGGCGGTACGCCGTATGCGGGCCCTGGACTTCCTCGTCGTCCAGGACATCTTCCTGACGAAGACGGCCGAGCTGGCGGACGTCGTGCTGCCCGCGACGGCCGGCTGGGCCGAGACCGAGGGCACCACGACCAACAGCGAGCGGCGTGTTCAGCGGGTGCGCCGGGCGGTCGTCCCGCCCGGCGAGGCCCGCGAGGACATCGACATCCTCTGCGACCTCGCCTCCCGCATGGGACACGAGTGGAAGTACGAGGACTCCGAGGCGGTGTGGGACGAGCTGCGGTCGGTCTCCCCGGACCACTACGGGATGACGTACGAGCGGCTGGCGGAGCACCAGGGCATCCAGTGGCCCTGCCCGCGGACGGACCGGATCGAACCGACCTATCTGCACGGCAGGTTGTGGGAGTCCGACCCGGCCGCGCGGGGCCGTCTCGCGCCCTTCGGGCTCGTCCAGCACGATCCGCCCGTCGATCTGACGGACGAGCGGTTCCCGATCCGGCTGACCACCGGGCGGCGGCTCGACTCGTACAACACCGGTGTGCAGAGCGGTGGTTTCGCCTCGCCGATGCGGCGCGGTGAGTTCGTCGAGCTGTGCCCGGAGGACGCGGAGCGCTACGGCGTGGTGGTCGGCGAGCACGTCCAGGTCTCCTCGCGGCGCGGTGCGGTGGTGGCTCCGGTGTGGGTCGACACCGCGCTGCGGCCCGGGCTCGCGTTCATGACCATGCACTTTCCCGACGAGGTGGACACCAACCAGCTGACGATTGAGGCCAACTGCCCGATCGCGGGGACGGCGGAGTTCAAGGCGTCGGCGATCCGGATCGAAAAACTGCCGGTCGCGATTCAAGTCAAGTGAGACTCAAGTGAGAGTCAGTTGAGGTGATGTGAGTGGACCTGCACTTCGGGGACAGCAAACCGACGGACGAGGAACGGGCGGCCATCGACACGCTGCTCGGTCCTCCGGAGTCTTCGTGGGAGGGCGCCGACCGCAGCGACGCCGACCTCAGGTGGGCACGCGGCGGGCGAGAGGCCCGGGAACGTCGTGACCTGCTGTTGCCGGGGCTGCACGCCGTCCACGACCGGATCGGCTGGATCAGCGAGGGCGCCCTCGACTACCTGTGCCGGCGGCTCACCGTGCCGCCGGCGGACGCGTACGGGGTCGCCACCTTCTACGCGATGTTCTCGGTGAAACCGCGCCCGGCGACGGTCCTGCACGTGTGCACGGACCTGGCGTGCGCGGCGGCCGGAGCGTCGGAGCTGTGCGCCGGGGTCGAGGCCCGCCTCGGCCCCGGCAGCGGCGTCAGCGTCGAGCGCAGCCCCTGCCTCGGCCTGTGCGAGCGGGCCCCGGCCGCGCTCGCGATCAAGGCCGGGGACCCGGTGCGTACGGCCGTGGCGGCGCCCGCGACCGTCGAGCGCGCCGTGCTCGCGGCGGGCGCACCCGACTCGGCGCCCGAGGAGCCGCCCGCCGCGCTGGCGGTCCCGCAGGCCGGGGACCCCTCCCTGCTGCTGCTCGGCCGGGTCGGCGTGGTCGATCCGGCGTCGCTGGACGACTACCGGGCGCACGGCGGTTACACGGCCCTGCGGCAGGCCTTCGCGATCGGCCCCGCCGCGGTCATCCGCGAGGTCACCGACGCGGGCCTGGTCGGGCGCGGCGGCGCCGCCTTCCCCACCGGCCGCAAATGGCAGGCCACGGCGTCCCAGCCCGACCACCCGCACTACCTGGTGTGCAACGCGGACGAATCCGAGCCCGGCACCTTCAAGGACCGCGTGGTCATGGAGGGCGACCCGTACTCCCTCGTGGAGGCGATGACGATCGCGGCGTACGCGGTCGGGGCGCACAAGGGCTACCTCTACCTGCGCGGCGAGTACCCGCGAGCGCTGCACCGCATGGAGCACGCCATCGGGCAGGCCCGCGCGCGCGGGCTGCTCGGGGACGACGTCCTCGGCCAGGGGTACGCCTTCGACATCGAGATCCGGCGCGGCGCGGGCGCGTACATCTGCGGTGAGGAGACCGCCCTCTTCGCCTCCATCGAGGGGTACAGAGGAGAGCCGCGGTCGAAACCGCCCTTCCCCGTGGAGAAGGGTCTGTTCGGCAAGCCGACCGCCGAGAACAACGTCGAGACGCTGGTCAACGTCCTGCCGATCCTCACCGGCGGGGCCTCGGCGTACGCGGCGATCGGCACCGGCGGCTCCACCGGGCCCAAGCTGTTCTGCGTGTCGGGCAGCGTGGACCGCCCCGGGATCTACGAGCTGCCGTTCGGCGCGACGCTGGGCGAGCTGCTGGAGCTCGCGGGCGTACGCGAGAGGCTGCGCGCGGTGCTCCTCGGCGGCGCGGCCGGTGGCTTCGTACGGCCCGACGAGCTGGACATCCCGCTCACCTTCGAGGGCACCCGGGCGGCCGGCACGACACTCGGCTCGGGGGTCGTACTCGCCTTCGACGACACCGTGCCGCTGCCGCGTCTGCTGCTGCGGATCGCCGAGTTCTTCCGGGACGAGTCGTGCGGGCAGTGCGTGCCGTGCCGGGTCGGGACCGTGCGCCAGGAGGAGGCCCTGCACCGCATCGTCGAGCGGACCGGCGCGGACGCCGCCGCCGACATCACGCTGCTGCGGGAGGTGGGGCGGGCCATGAAGGACGCCTCGATCTGCGGTCTCGGACAGACCGCGTGGAACGCCGTGGAATCCGCCATCGACCGTCTGGGGGCGTACGAATGACCTTGATACCGCTGGGGATCCCCCGCCGCCTGCTGGAGTTCCGGATCGACGGCGATCCGGTGCGGGCGCCGGAGGGCTCGACGATCCTCGACGCCTGCCGGTCGGCGGGCAAGGACGTCCCGACCCTGTGCGAGGGCGACACCCTCACCCCCAAGAACGCCTGCCGGGTCTGCGTCGTCGAGGTCGAGGGCGCGCGCACCCTCGTCCCCGCCTGTTCCCGCAAGGCGGAGGCGGGCATGGAGGTGCGCACGGACACCGAGCGGGCCAGACACAGCCGCAAGATCGTCCTTGAGCTGCTCGCGTCCTCCGTCGACCTGTCGACCACACCGGAGGTAGCCGGATGGCTCAAGGAGTACGAGGCCGAGCCCGACCGGTTCGGCCCCGACGCGGCCCGCGTCGACGAGCAGCCGAGGATCGACAACGACCTCTATGTGCGCGACTACGGCAAGTGCATCCTCTGCTACAAGTGCGTGGACGCCTGCGGGGACCAGTGGCAGAACACCTTCGCCATCTCGGTCGTCGGCCGCGGCTTCGACGCCCGGATCGCCGTGGAACACGACGGACCCCTCACCGAGTCGGCCTGTGTGTACTGCGGCAACTGCATCGAGGTGTGCCCGACCGGGGCACTTTCGTTCAAGTCGGAGTTCGACATGCGTGCGGCGGGTACGTGGGACGAGTCGGCGCAGACCGAGACGACCACGGTGTGCGCCTACTGCGGAGTGGGCTGCAATCTCACCCTGCACGTACAGGACAATGAGATCGTCAAGGTCACCTCGCCGCACGACAACCCGGTGACCCACGGCAACCTCTGCATCAAGGGCCGCTTCGGCTACCAGCACGTACAGAACCGGGACTGATCAGGACATGGGACGAGTCACGGAACGACGCAAGGTGATCCGCATCCGGGACGGGGTGGTCACCACCCGCCCGGACACGCTCGTCGCCGAGGAACCACTGGAGATCCGGCTGAACGGAAAAGCCCTCGCGATCACGATGCGCACCCCGGGCGACGACTTCGCGCTCGCGGCGGGCTTCCTGGTCAGCGAGGGGGTGCTCGGCGCGGCCGACGAACTGCAGAACATCGTCTACTGCGCCGGCGCCACCGTGGACGGTTCCAACACCTACAACATCGTCGACGTGCGGACCGCGCCCGGTCTCGTCATCCCCGACATCACGCTCGAACGCAACGTGTACACGACGTCGTCCTGCGGGCTGTGCGGCAAGGCCAGCCTGGACGCGGTCCGCACGACGGCCCGCTGGACGATCGACGACACGCACGGCGACACGGCTCCCCCGGTACGGCTCGGACCCGAACTGCTCGCGAGCCTCCCCGACCGGCTGCGCGCGGCGCAGCGCGTGTTCGACCGGACCGGGGGTCTGCACGCGGCGGCCCTGTTCACCGAGGACGGCGAGCTGGTCGACATCCGGGAGGACGTGGGCCGGCACAACGCGGTCGACAAGCTGGTCGGCCGCGCCCTCCAGAACGGCTCCCTGCCCCTCTCCCGCACGGTCCTGCTCGTCTCGGGACGCGCCTCCTTCGAGCTGGCCCAGAAGGCGGTGATGGCAGGCATCCCGGTGCTCGCCGCGGTCTCGGCGCCCTCCTCGCTCGCGGTCGACCTGGCCGCCGAGTCGAACCTGACCCTCGTCGGTTTCCTGCGGGGCACCTCCATGAACGTGTACGCGGGCGAGCACCGCATCGCTCTGCAGGCCGCGGCCGCTCAGAGCTGACCGGTCTCCCCGCTGCACGGCGGCGGGGCCCCGATCCGGCGGGGAGCGCCCCCTGCGCCGGAGGGGCCCCGCCTCACTCCCGTACGGCTCGGCAACGGACAGGCAGACGCCATCCCGCACACCGACACCGGTGTGCGGGAACTTGTCGCGCCACGGCCGTGCGCGCTTCTTGTGAGGTGCCAGGGAGCCCAGTAGCGTCTGCTCCGCGCAGCCAGGACATGGGATGTCCAGATGTCCGCACGCACGAGACGCAGCAGACGCAAGAGACGCAGCAGACGCATGAAGGGCAGGTCGCACCATGCCGTCAAGCCTTCGCGCACGCCCCCGAACCCCCCGCACGGCCAGACCGTGGAGGACCGCTGTCACCGGTGCCCTGACAGCGGTCCTCACCGTCACCGCGCTGCTCGGGCCGCCGGGCACCGGACACGCCGGGACCGCTGCCGAACCGGGAGGGGCCACCGGAGTCGCCGCGTTCGAACAGCAGGTGCTTTTCAAGGCCTCCCAGGACCCTGGATACGCCTGCTTCCGGATTCCGGCCGTCGTGAGGACGACGAAGGGCACCCTGCTGGCGTTCGCCGAGGGCCGGGTGAACGACTGCGGCGACGCCGGTGACATAGACATCGTGCTCAAGCGCTCCACCGACGGCGGTCGCACCTGGGGCCCGCTCCAGGTCATCAACGAGGGCGCGGGCGACACCCACGGCAACCCCGCGCCCGTGGTGGACCGCAGAACCGGCCGGGTCGTGCTGGCCGAGACGTACAACACGGGGCGTACGGACGGCGGCAACTGCGCCGTCCCCTGCGACCGTACCCCGCGCACGCAGCACAGCGACGACGACGGGCTCACCTGGTCCGAGCCCCGCGACCTCAGCGACGAGATCCTGCCCGCGCACTGGAACTCCTGGTACGCGACCGGGCCGGTGCACGGCATCCAGCTGACCCACGGCAAGCACGTGGGACGGCTCGTCCTCGCCGTCAACACCGAGACGTGGAACGGCAGCCATGTCACCGCCAACCACGCGGCGCTCATCGTCAGCGACGACGGCGGCGACCACTGGCGGGTCGGGGCGACGGACTCGTGGCCGATCGCGCGGGACGGCACGTTCCGGCAGAAGCCGTCCGAGATGACCGTCACCGAGCGCGCCGACGGCACGGTCCTGGTCAGCGGGCGCGAGCAGGACGGCACCGATCCCGGCCACCGCACCCAGGCGTTCAGCACCGACGGCGGTGACAGCTTCACCTCGCGCTTCGAGGCCCTGCCCGACCTCTACACTCCGCAGGTCCAGGGCTCCACGCTGCGCATGGGCAACCGGATCCTGCTCGCCTGCCCCGGCGACCCGGACCGCCGCCGCACGATGATGATCCGCTCCTCCTACGACGGCGGACGCACCTGGGACAGCGTCGACCGCGGCACGGTCGTCACGGCGGACTGGTCCGGCTACTCCGACCTGGTCGGCATCGGCGCCGACACGGCGGGCCTGCTGTACGAGGGCGGCGCCGTGGACGCACGCGACGAGATCCGCTTCGCACGCTTCACCGAGGACTGGATGGCACCGCGCCGCGGCCCGGACCCGACCACCCCCGACCTCGCCCCGCGACAGGCGACAGCCCCGCGCGCACCCGGCGCGGCGGTTCTCGGCGGCGCGACGCGGACGGACGGCGTGTTCGGCGGGGCCCTCGCGTTCGACGGCACCGACGACGCCGTACGCCTGCCCTACCGGACCCAACTGCTTCTCGGAACGCGGGACTTCACGGCGTCGCTGTGGTTCCGCCACACGGCCACCGCGGGCGAGCAGCCGTTCCTGTGGATGGGCGGGGTCGGCGCCAACCAGCCGCAGGTGTGGCTGCGCGGCGAACCCGCGAACAACCGGGTCCAGGGGCTGATCACGACCCGGGACGGCGCGAGCGCCCCCCGCTCCGCGTCCGTGCACACGAGTGGCGCGTACAACGACGGGCGGTGGCACCATCTGGCGCTGCGCCGGGGCGCGGGACAGCTGACGCTGTTCATCGACGGGACCGTGGCCGCCACGGCGGCGGACGTACCGGGATCGGTGAGCCGCAACTCGCCGTTCGGGGTCCATGTCGGCCAGAAGCTGGACGGCCGCGCCCACTTCACCGGCGCGATCGACGACGTCCGGGTCTACGACCGGGCGCTGAGCGACGGCGAACTGGCCGATGTGCGCACCGGGGACGAGCCGGTGACGGGGAACACCGTCCTGCGGCTGCCCATGGACCGCGTGAGCGCCGGCCACTAACGTCCCGGGCGTGCCCGACGACACACGAGCCCGACAGCGCACGGGGACCGGGCCGGGTCTGCTCCTGGCCCTGGCCCTGGCCCTGGTCCTCGGCGCGGTGCTGCTCACCGCCCTCCCGGAGGACGACAGCGGGGACACCGCCTGCGAGGCCCGTACGGTCGCGTCCTGGGCCGCGAACACCGAGGTCACGGACGAGTTCGCGCGGTACGGGGACGACGCCTCGCGGGCCGACGACTGGACCGGCGGCGACGGTACGCACTCGGTGCGGCTGCCGGACGGGCGGGTGCTCTGGCTGTTCTCGGACACCTATCTCGGCCAGGTGTACCGTCCGCCGAACCCGGCGGGCGAGTCCTACGCCTGGCGGGACACGACCGCGCCGCTGGTACGCAACTCGGCCGTGGTGATGAAGGGCGGGCGTCTGCAACGCACCCTGCCTGCCCCGCTGTTCGCGGACCCGGCGCCCGGCCGGTGGCGCTGGCCGGTGGCGGCGCGCGTCGAGCCCCGCTCCCCCGGCTCGTCCGAGCAGGTCGTCCGGGTCGTGCTGTGGACCCGTACGACCGGCGCGTATCCGTGGATCTACGGGGTGCCCGCCGCCACCGAGGTCGCCACGCTGTCGCTGCCCGGTCTGCGGCTCGAAGGCATCACGCAGATCCTCGACCAGCGGCAGGTCCGGGAGCCGGCGCGGCGGGTGCTGTTCGGCACGACCGTGCTGACCCACGACGAGGACTGGACGTACGTGTTCGGCGGGGACGACGCGCGGGCCGCCGCCCGGCCCGCGTCGCACGCGTACGTCGCGCGCGTGCCCCGGGGGCGGCTCGCGGACCCGGACGCGTGGCGGTACTGGGACGGCGAGCGGTGGACCATCCCCTCGCTGATGAAGCCGGTGCTGGGGGACGGCGAACGCAAGGGGGTGGGCAGCGCGTTCACGGTGGCCCGCGACGGAGGGACGTACGTGCTGTTCACGATGGCGGCGGGCACCCAGGGGCTGACGACCGTCACCTCGTACTGGGCGTGCTCCCCCACCGGGCCCTGGCACGGGCCCGGCAAGGGCTTCAGCCCGCCGCTGCCGGAGCGGGGGGCGGGCGTGGCGGCGTACAACCCGCAGGTCCATCCGGCGATGAGCCGGGGCGGGCTCGTGCTGAGCTACGACGTCAACTGGCTGGACGCGAACGGCGGGGCGACGGCGCAGGCCAACCTCAGCCGGAACGTGTCCCTGTACCGACCGCGATTCGTGACGCTGCGGCTGGGTCCGGGGTGAGGGACGGCCGCGCCTGCGCCTCGGCCTCCGCCTCGGGGTCGCGGGAGCGGCGCTTGGCGATGACCGCGCAGACCATGAGCTGCATCTGGTGGAAGAGCATCAGCGGCAGCACGGCCAGCGAGGCGTGGGCGCCGAACAGCACGCTCGCCATGGGCAGGCCGGACGCCAGCGACTTCTTCGAGCCGGCGAACTGGACGGCGATACGGTCCGGCCGGCCGAACCCGAGGGCCTTGGACCCGTACCAGGTCACCGCCAGCATGATCGCGAGGAGAACGGCCTCGACGGCGAGCAGTCCGCCCAGGCGCAGCGGGCTGACCTGGTGCCAGATGCCCCGCACCATGCCCTCGCTGAAGGCGGTGTAGACGACCAGCAGGATCGAGCCGCGGTCCACGTAGCCGAGGACCTTCCTGTGGCGGGCGACGAAGCCGCCGATCCAGCGGCGCAGCAGCTGTCCGGCGAGGAACGGCACGAGCAGTTGGAGCACGATCCTCAGGAGCGAGTCCGCGGAGAAGCCGCCTCCCGTGCTGCCGAGGAGCGCCGCGGCGAGCAGCGGGGTGAGCACGATGCCCACGAGGGAGGAGAAGGAGCCCGCGCAGATCGCGGCGGGCACGTTGCCGCGCGCCATGGAGGTGAAGGCGATGGACGACTGGATCGTCGAGGGCACGAGGGTCAGGAAGAGCAGCCCGGTGTAGAGGTGGTGGTCCAGGAGCACCGGTTCGAGGCCGCGGGCCGCCAGCCCCAGCAGCGGGAACAGTACGAACGTGCAGGCCAGGACCGTGAGGTGCAACCGCCAGTGCCGTACGCCGTCCATCGCCTCGCGGGTGGACAGACGCGCCCCGTAGAGGAAGAAGAGGAAGGCGATCGCCGCGGTGGAGGCGCCTGAGGCGACCTCGGCGCCGGTACCGCGGGCGGGCAGCAGGGCGGCGATTCCCACCGTCCCGAGCAGCAGCAGGATGTACGGATCTATCGGCAGCCAGGACGGCCACTTCAGGCGTTTCACGGTGCTCCGATGTTGCTGGGTTCTTGTGCCATTGCTGTCACTGGTGTCACTGGTTCTGGTGTCACTGGTGTCAGAGGGTCTTGTCGGCGATTTCCGGACGGTGTGCGCCCTCTCCATCGTCCTCCTCCGGTCCTTGATCGGGAATCCGGTATACCGCTCTGACTGTCATCACGAACCGCGATGACACGGTAGCCTCGGGCCCGTGTACGACCCCTCGCAGCTGCGTACCTTCCTCGCCGTGGCCCAAACGCTGAGCTTCACGCAGGCGGCCCGGCGGCTCGGGCTGCGCCAGTCCACGGTCAGCCAGCATGTGCGCCGTCTGGAGAGCACCGCCGGGCGGCAGCTGTTCACCCGGGACACCCACTCCGTGGAGCTGACGGAGGACGGCGAGGCGATGCTCGGGTTCGCGCGCCGGATCCTGGAGGCGCACGAGCAGGCGGCGGCGTTCTTCAGCGGCACGCGGCTGCGCGGCCGGCTGCGGTTCGGTGCCTCGGAGGACTTCGTCCTGACCCGGCTGACCGAGATCCTGGAGGGATTCCGCCACGACCACCCCGAGGTCGACCTGGAGCTGACGGTGGAGCTCTCGGGGACCCTGCACGAGCAGCTGGCCGACGGGCGGCTCGACCTTGTGCTGGCCAAGCGCCGGCCCGAGGACCCGCGCGGCGAGCTGGTCTGGCACGACCGCATGGTCTGGATCGGTGGGGAGCGGCTGCGGCTGGATCCCGACCGTCCGGTCCCGCTGATCGTGTACCCGCCGCCGGGCATCAGCCGGGCCCTGGCCCTGGAGGCCCTGGAGCGCCAGGGCCGGTCCTGGCGCGTCGCGTGCACGAGCGGCAGCCTCAACGGCCTCATCGCGGCGGCCCGCGCGGGTCTCGGCGTGATGGCCCACACGCGGGGCCTGATCCCGCCGGGCCTCGTCCGCGTCCCCGACCGCGCGGGCCTGCCGGAACTCGGCGAGGTGGATTTCGTCCTGCTCCACGGCAGACGCCACACGGCATCCCGAGGCGCGGCGGACGCCCTGGCCACCACAATCCTGACATCCCCGGACCGCCTCCACCGAACCCCATAAAGAGCACACCCCAAGGGGCGCGGGGAACTGCGCACCCACCCCCACCGCCCCGCAGACTCATCAAGCGCCCACGGCATCGCCCTCAAGGGGCGCGGGGAACGGCGCACCCAGCCCCACCGCCCCGAAGGTTCCCCCGGCGGCAGCCCACCCCCGCGTAAGCGCCCGGTACAGATTCCGTGGAGATTACGGAACCGAAACTTACGGAAGAGTAAGGATTCTGTCCCGGCCTCCCCCCTTGTGGCCGGATTTAAGGGGTTGACCAGCGCGAACGTCACACCCGACCCCGCTCCGCCGCCCCTCCCGCGCCGGCGTCACGTGGGGTAGCTTTCACCGCGCTGCGGAGCACCGAAGGAGCGAGGATTGAGCGAGTTCACCAACCCTCCCCTGGCGTCGGCACCGCCGGTGGGCGGCCTGGCCGATGCCGTCTTCGACCATGCCCAGGAGGACCCCCTCTACATCGCACTGGGCCGCAAGGACGAGCACGGCGGGTGGCGGGACGTGACGTCCGCCGAGTTCCGTGACGAGGTCCTCGCACTCGCCAAGGGCCTCCTGGCGCACGGTGTCCGCTTCGGCGACCGCGTCGCGATCATGTCCCGTACGCGCTACGAGTGGACCCTCTTCGACTACGCACTGTGGTCGATCGGCGCGCAGGTCGTCCCGATCTACCCCACCTCGTCGGCCGAGCAGGTCTTCTGGATGCTGCACGACGCCCAGGTGTCGGCGGCCATGGTGGAGCACGAGGACCACGCGATGACCGTCGCCACGGTCATCGACCGGCTGCCGACGCTGCACAAGCTGTGGCAGCTCGACGCGGGCGCCGTGCAGGAGCTGTACGAGGCCGGCGGCCACATCGACGACGAGGTGGTCCACCGGCACCGCCGCGCGGTCACGCCGGAGTCGACGGCGACGATCATCTACACGTCCGGCACCACCGGCCGCCCCAAGGGCTGCGTCCTGTCGCACGCCAACTTCATGTTCGAGACGGACACGGCGATCGGACGCTGGGAGCCGCTCTTCCACTCCAAGCGCGGCGACGAGGCGGCCACCCTGCTGTTCCTGCCGCTCGCGCACGTCTTCGGGCGGATGGTGCAGGTCGCCGCGGTCCGGGGGAAGGTCAAGTTCGGCCATCAGCCGCAGCTTAACGCGGCGGCCCTGCTGCCGGATCTGGCCGCGTTCCGGCCGACGTTCTTCCTGGCCGTGCCGTACATCTTCGAGAAGGTCTTCAACGCGGCCCGCCGCAAGGCCGAGAAGGAGGGCAAGGGCGGCCCGTTCGAGAAGGCCGTCGAGGTCGCGGTGCGCTACGCGGACGCGGTCGAGGCGAAGGCCTGGGACATCGGCCCGGGACCCTCGGCGGCGCTGCGCATGCAGCACCAGCTCTTCGACAAACTCGTCTACTCCAAGATCCGCAGCGCGATGGGCGGGCGCGTACGGCACGCGATGTCCGGCGGTTCCGCGATGGACCGCCGCCTCGGCCTGTTCTTCGCGGGCGCCGGCGTGCAGATCTACGAGGGGTACGGGCTCACCGAGTCCACGGCCGCCGCGACCGCCAACCCGCCCGAGCGCACCCGGTACGGGACCGTGGGCCAGCCCATCCCGGGCACGACCGTGCACATCGCGGACGACGGCGAGATCTGGCTGCGCGGCGACAACGTCTTCCAGGGCTACCTCAACGACCCGAAGGCCACCGACGCGGCCCTGCACGACGGCTGGCTCGCCACCGGCGACATCGGCGCGCTCGACGAGGACGGCTACCTCACCATCACCGGGCGCAAGAAGGAGATCCTGGTGACCTCCGGCGGCAAGAGTGTGTCGCCGGGCGTCCTGGAGGAGCGGGTGCGCGACCATCCGCTGGTCGCGCAGTGCATCGTCGTCGGCAACGACCGGCCGTACATCGCGGCGCTCGTGACGCTCGACGCGGAGGCCGTCGACCACTGGCTGCAGATGCGGGGAAAGTCCCCGCTCACCCCCGCCCAGCTGGTGCGGGACCCCGATCTGGAAACCGAGGTACGGCGGGCCGTGGTCGCCGCGAACACCCTGGTCTCCCAGGCCGAGTCGATCCGCACGTTCCGGATACTGGCCCACCAGTTCACCGAGGAACACGGCCTGCTGACCCCGTCCCTGAAGCTGAAGCGCAAGGCGATCGAGAACGCGTACGCGACGGAGGTGGAGGCCTTGTACCGCGCGTAGCGCGTGACAGGGGCGCCCCGGAGGGGGCGCGGGGAACTGCGCGCCCAGCCCCCACCACCCCGTACCCGACACACGACCTGACGTCTCGTCACATATAGCCGCGCCGCATATTGACGCCCCGTCAGATCCACCGGATCATTTCGGTCACCCGAGTCACCCGACGGAGGGGGCCGACCGTGTCACGACCGACCCGCACCATTGCCGCAGCGGTGGCCGCGACCGCCCTGCTGTTGACCGCCGCCTGCAACTCGACCTCATCCGGCGGGACTTCGAAGACCGGGGACTCCGTACGCGGGGTCACGGACACCCGGATCAAGGTCGGCGGCATCGTCTCGATGACCACCGCGAGCGGCTACTCGAAAAAGGACACCGACCTCGGCGCGAAGGCCCGTTTCGACCGCGCCAACGCCGAAGGCGGACTGCACGGACGGAAGATCGACTACCTCGGCGCCGAGGACGACGGCCAGGACCCGTCCAGAAACCTCGCGGCGGCGCGCGAACTCGTCCAGCGCGACAAGGTGTTCGCGATAGCGCCGATGAGTTCGACGACCTTCTCCGGCGCGGACTTCCTGCAGAAGCAGCGGGTCCCCACCTTCGGCTGGGGCACCCTGCCGTCGTTCTGCGGACCGTCGTACATCTACGGTTTCGGCGGCTGCATGGTGCCGACGCCGGGCGGCACCATCTCGCAGACCTGGCCCGAGGGCCTCGAACAGGTGATGGGCGGCGCCGAGGGCCGGAGCGTGGCGATCCTCGCCAACGACAGCGACGCCGGGAAGTTCGGCATTCGCACCTACCGGCAGAGCTTCGAATCGGCGGGCTTCAGGGTGACCTTCGCCAAGCCCTCGGTGCCGGCGGCCTCCGTCCCGAGCGACTGGTCGGCCTACACGAAGGAGATCCTGCGCAGCGACGGCGGCAAGGCGCCGGACGCGATCGTCTCCGTGATGCAGACCCCGTACAACATCGGGCTGTTCACGGCGGTCAAGCGGACGGGCTACCGCGGTGTCCTCACCGATCCGACCGACTACGACCCGGGGCTGCTGGCCAAGAGCGCCACGCGGAAGGCGCTCGACGGGGTGCATGTCCTGACGTCGTTCCAGCCGTTCGAGCAGCGGAGCGCGGCGATGACGCGGTTCAGGAAGGACATCAGGAAGGCCGCGGGCGGGGAGGTGCCCCTCAACATGCACATGATGACCGGCTACATGTCGGCCGATCTCTTCCTCGCCATCGCCGAGAAGGCCGGCCGGGACCTGACGGTGTCGTCCTTCCAGAGGGCGGCGGACGGGTTCGCGGACACCGGCACGCTCGTCGGCGACCGGGCCGAACGGAAGGGCCAGAAGGAGTCGTTCGGGTGCGGGGCGCTCGTCCAGCTCAAGGGCGGCGAGTACGTGGTGTCGGCGCCCTTCGAGTGCTATCCGCCGATCCCCTTCACGTAGGGGATCCCCTTCGAGCAGGGGCGGGGTGACGCGGCATGGCCGACCTACTCGGATTCGTACTGAGCGGACTGGTGTCGGGCGCGCTGTACGCGCTGCTCGCGACCGGTCTCGTGCTCTCCTACTCGGCGTCGGGCCTGTTCAACTTCGCGCACGGCGCCACCGCCTACCTCTGCGCCCTCGCCTTCTACGAACTGCACTCGGGTTTCGGCTGGCCGGCCGTCCCGACGGCGGTGCTGCTGGTGTGCGTACTGGCGCCCGCGCTGGGCTGGGGCCTGGACCGGCTGATGTTCCGCAAGCTGGCGCGGGTCGGTGAGACGGCCCAGATCGTCGCCACCATCGGCCTGTTGGTGGCGCTGCCCGCGCTGGGTCTGTGGATCGTCGAGCTGCTGCGGGACGCGGGCACGTCCGTGAAACCCGCCGAGAACCAGTTCGGGCTGCCGGGGGTCGGACCCAGCCCCGCGAAGTCCTGGCAGCCGGTCGACGGCGTCGGCATCGACTCCGACCAGCTGATCATCTGGGCCGCGACGGCCGTGGTCGCCGCCGGTCTGTGGGTCCTGATGCGGCACACCCCGCTGGGGCTGAAACTGAGGGCGGCCGTCGACAACCGCTCGCTGGTGGAGTTGCGCGGGCTGAGCGCGGACCGGCTGTCGTCCATCGCGTGGATGCTGTCGTCGGGGCTCGCGGGTCTGGCGGGGGTACTGGCCACTCCGCTCCTCGGGCTGTCGGCCCACGACTTCACGCTGTTCCTCTTCGTCTCGGCGACGGCGGCGGTGCTCGGCCGTTTCGTCTCGGTACCACTGGCGTTCGTGGGCGGGCTCGGGCTCGGGGTGCTGCAGAACCTCGTCGCCGGGTACGCGGACTTCGCCGAGCGGATCACCGGGTTCCGTACCGCCGTGCCCTTCCTGATCCTCTTCGCCGGGCTGCTGCTGTTGACGCGGCGCGGGCGTACGGCGGGTACGGCGGCGGTGGACCCGCCGCCGGTCGACTACCTGACAGGGCGCTCCGGACTGCGGCGGTGGGGCCCGTGGACGGTGGCGGCCGTCCTGCTCGCGACCGCCTTCTACACGGTCACGACCCCCTTCTGGAGCGGCCTCCTCGCCCAAGGGCTGGCCCTGTCCCTGGTGTTCGTGTCCTTCACGGTGGTGACGGGGCTCGGCGCGATGGTGTCGCTGGCGCAGGCGACCTTCGTGACGGGGGCGGCACTGGTGGCGGGGCTGCTGCTGAGCCACGGCTGGCCGTTCGTGGCGGCGGCGGCCGCGGGGACGTGCGCGGCGGCGGTGCTCGGGGCCCTGGTCGCCCTCCCGGCGCTGCGGCTCGGTGGCCGCTCGCTCGCGCTGGCGACCCTCGCGCTGGCCTTCCTCGCCGATCAGGTCCTGTTCCAGATCGGCCGGCTGCGCAACGGCGACACGGGGTGGGCGATCCCCCGGCCGGTCCTCGGCCCGGTGGACCTGGGCGACGACCGGGCGTTCGGGGTGGCGCTGACGGTACTGGTCGCCCTGGCCGTCGCCGTGCTGAGCGCGCTGCGGAACTCGCCGTCCGGCCGGGCGATGCTCGCGGTGCGCTCGGCGCCCGCGGCGGCGATGGCGTCCGGGGTGTCGGTCGTCCGCACCAAGCTGGTGCTGTTCACGCTGTCCGCCGGCCTCGCGGGCTTCGGCGGCGTCATGTACGCCTCCTACAACACCCGTGTCACCGCTACCGACTTCACTGCGATGACGGGCCTTATCTGGCTCGCGGTGGTCGTGGCGGCGGGCCTGCGGCGCCCGCAGTTCGCGGTGGTCGCCGGCCTGGTCTACGCCGTCGTACCGCATCTCGTCTCGGAACACGTCACCGAGTCGGTCCACCTCCCGGTGATCCTCTTCGGCCTGGCAGGCCTGGCCCTGGCGAACGACCCGGACGGCTATTGCGCGGCGGTGCCGGCGCGCCTGCACCGACGACGGCTGGCGAGGGCGGGGGCGCCGGACGCGAGCACCCCGGACGCAGGCCCGGCACCCGGGTCGACCACCGCGCTACCGACCGGCGCGGCGACGGCCGACACGGGGGCAACCGGCACGGTGACAACCGCCGCGGACTCGACCGCCGCGATCCTGACCGGCACGGCGCCGACCGCGGCGGGCTTGTCCGGTACGGTCCCGACCGCGGCGGGCTCGACCGGTACGGCCCCCACCCCGGCAGGCCCGACCGGCACGGCCCCGGGCGGCGCCACCCCGGCCCACGCGGGCTCGACCGACGCCGTAGCGGGCAGCGCGGGTCCAAGCGGTGCGGGCTCAAGCGAGGTGGCTTCGACCGGCACCGGCGCCGGCGGCGCGGGCTCGGGCGGCGTGATGTCCGCCGAGGCCGCGCCCGGAGTTGTCGTCGCCGGGCAGGTGGGTGTGTCGGAGGGCTCCGTCGGCGGGCCGTTCGCCGCCGCACTGTGCCTGCGCGGCATCCGTGCCGGTTACGACGGCGCGGCCGTACTGCACGGGGTGGATCTCGCGGTGCGGCCCGGCGAGATCCTCGCGTTGCTCGGCCCGAACGGGGCCGGAAAATCGACGACGTGCCGTGTCGCCGCAGGCCTCGTGACGCCGCTCGGAGGCCAGGTGTACGTGGCGGGACGCGACGCCACGAGGGAAGATGCCGTACGCCGGTCACGAGCCGGAGTCGTCCTCGCGCCGGAGGGGCGGGGCATCTTCCCGGCCCTCACCATCGAGGAGAACCTCGGCCTGTATCTGCGCGGCCGGGACGGACGGGACGCACGCGAAGCCGTGTACGAGCGCTTCCCCGGACTCGCCGGACGGCGCGGCGTCCCCGCGGGCGCCCTCTCCGGAGGAGAACAGCAGATGCTCGCCCTCGCCCCGCTCCTCCAGCGCCCCCCGAAGGTCCTGGTCGCCGACGAACCCTCCCTCGGCCTCGCGCCCCGGGTCGTCGAGGAGGTCTTCCGCCTCCTGACCGAACTCCGCGACCACGGAACGGCCCTGCTCCTCGTGGAGGAGAAGGCCACCGAGGTGCTGAAGGTCGCGGACACGGTCGCGTACCTGGCACAGGGGCGCGTGTCGTGGTGCGGCCCGCGCGCGGCCGTGGAGGCCGACCGGCTGACGGAGGCCTATCTGGGACTGGCGACCGCGCGCGAGGGAGTGGCCCGCCCATGACGAGCACGAACGCCCCCGCCTCCCGCCCCGTCCTGCGCGCCGACCGGGTCGGCGTCCGCTTCGGCGGCGTACGCGCACTCGACGACGTGAGCCTGTCCCTGCGCCCGGGCGAGATCTGCGGGCTCATCGGCCCCAACGGCGCCGGGAAGACCACCCTCTTCGACGTGCTGTCCGGCATCCGCCGCCCCGACGAGGGCCGTGTCCACCTCGACGGGACGGACGTCACCCGCCGTTCCCCGGTCTGGCGCGCCCGCCACGGGATGCGCCGCACGTTCCAGCGCCAGCAGCTGTTCGGGCAGCTCACCGTGGCCGACAACCTGGTGGTGGCCCAGGAGTGGCGCGGCGGCGGAGGCGGGCTCGCGGCCGACCTGCTGGGGGCGCCGGCCCGGCGTACGTACGAGAGGGAACGCCGGGCCCGGGCCGCCGAGGTCCTGCGCGCCTGTGGGCTCGACGGCCTCGGCGGCACCTACGCCGCCGCCCTCCCCGTGGGCCGCGCCCGCATGGTCGAACTGGCCCGCGCCGTCGCGGACCCGCCCCGGGTACTCCTGCTGGACGAACCCGCCGCCGGGACGACGGCCGAGGAGAGCCGCCAACTGGCCGCCGTAGTGAGCCGGTTGTCCGCACAGGAGGGCTGCGCGGTCCTCCTCGTCGAGCACGACGTCGCCTTCGTCATGGAAGTGTCCACCCGGATCGTCGTACTCGACCTGGGCCGGGTCCTCGCCGAGGGCACCCCCGCCGAGGTGCGCGCCGACCGGCGGGTGCGGGAGGCGTACCTGGGCACGGCGGCGGTCGTACGGGCCGGCGCCCCCGCCGAACGGCGTGACTGAACGTGATCAATGGTTCGGACCTGCCCCAGCGGGTACTTTCCGGCCAATCTCCTATTCGACCGGCGAACGCACGGGACAGGAATGCATGACAGCCCGTGATCGTTGACGATGGAGTACCACCCGACGACGTAAGGATCGAAAGCTCGTGAGCAAGGTCCCCCCGATCACCCTGAACAACGGCGTCGAGATGCCCCAGCTGGGCTTCGGTGTCTGGCAGGTGCCGGACGACGAGGCCGAGCGAGCCGTCTCCACCGCGCTTGAGGCCGGGTACCGCAGCATCGACACCGCCGCGATCTACGGCAACGAAGTGGGCACCGGCAAGGGCCTCGCCTCCTCCGGCATCGCCCGCGAGGACCTCTTCGTCACCACCAAGCTCTGGAACGCCGAACAGGGCTACGACTCGACACTGCGCGCCTTCGACGAGTCCCTGGAGAAGCTCGGCCTCGACTACGTCGACCTGTACCTCATCCACTGGCCGATGCCGGACCGGGGCAAGTACATCGACACGTACAAGGCCTTCGAGAAGCTGCACTCGGACGGCCGCGCCAAGTCCATCGGTGTCTCCAACTTCCACCCGGAGTACCTGGAGAAGCTGCTCGACGCGACGTCCGTCGTGCCGGTCGTCAACCAGATCGAGCTGCACCCGCACCTTCAGCAGTCCGCGGCCCGTGAGTTCCACGCGGAGCACGGCATCGCCACCGAGGCCTGGTCCCCGCTCGGCCAGGGCAAGGGCCTCCTGGAGGTCCCCGCCATCGTGGCCATCGCCCGCAAGCACGACCGTACGCCCGCCCAGGTCGTCCTGCGCTGGCACCTGCAACTGGGCA
This sequence comes from Streptomyces sp. NPDC087844, assembly GCF_044742785.1. Classification (NCBI taxonomy): domain Bacteria; kingdom Bacillati; phylum Actinomycetota; class Actinomycetes; order Kitasatosporales; family Streptomycetaceae; genus Streptomyces; species Streptomyces sp. NPDC087844. The sequence continues at coordinate 72,298 of NZ_JBIUVD010000001.1, forward strand.
ACGTGGTGATCCCCAAGTCCGTGACCCCGTCCCGGATCAAGGAGAACATCGACGTCTTCGGCTTCACCCTCGACGCCGAGGACATCGCCGCGATCACCGCCCTCGACGAGGGCCACCGCCTGGGTTCCGACCCGGCGACGGTCAACGACTGAGCGAGCGGCCGCGTGACCGCCTGAGGAAGCCGCCGCCCGGTCGGGCGGCGGCTTCCTCAGAGCCTGTGTCATGTCCCCGGCCGGCTCAGACCGGCTGCCCGATCGGCCGTACGACCACGGTGTTGACGTCGACCCCGGCCGGCTGCCGGATCGCCCAGACGACCGACTCCGCGAGCTGGTCCGAGGTGAGCAGATGCCCGGGCGGCAGACTGCCATAGCTGTCCCAGAACGGGGTCTCCACCCGTCCCGGGGAGATCAGCGTCACCCCCACGCCGTACTCGGTGACCTGCCGGCGGGTGTTCTCGGCGAGGCCGGTCACGGCCCACTTCGTCGCCCCGTAGATGTTGCCGGGGCCGTGGACATGCCCGGCCACGCTGCCGATGAGCACGATCCGGCCGCGGGTCTCCTTCAGCTGGTCGATCGAGGCCCTGATGAGCAGTGCGGGTCCGAGCACATTGGTCAGCACCATGTCCCGCCAGCCGGCCGGATCGCCCTCGGCGACGGTGTCGTGCGTGGCGTACCCGGCGTTGGCGACGACGGTGTCGAGCCGCCCGAACCTCGTCACCGTCGCCTCGACCGCGGCCCGCACCTGGTCGTAGTCGGCCGCGTCACCCTGGAACGTCAACAGCCCTTCGGGCTTGCCGAGTTGCTCCGCGAACCCACGCAGCCGTTCCTCCCCGCGCCCCGTCACGGCCACCCGGTGCCCGGCGTCGAGCAGTTGCCGCGCCACCGCCGCCCCGATACCGCTGCCGCCGCCCGTGATGAGCGCAACCGGTGAGTCGGTCATGTGATCCCCCAAGACGTGTACGACCAAGCCGTGTCCGACGAGGTGCCCGGAGTCCATCACTTGGAGCACACTCGATGTCAACACCGGCCGAGGGACGCCTGGTTGGGGACCGGGTTACGGCTTCACCCCGACATACACCGTCAGCGCCGTGAGCACGAACACGTCCGGGCGGTGGTGCACGCTCTCCTTGTCCTGCGGGTCGAGGAGCCGGTCGAGGGTGGCGCGGTCGTCGGCGTCGAGGCCTTCGGCCAGGCCGTCGCGGCGGTGGCCGAGGGAGGTGGCGACGAACGCGCGGGCCTCGTCGGAGGCGGGGGCCGGGATGTCGAGCAGGAAGGTACGGGTTCCGGTGTGGCGCAGGCCCACCGCGGAGAGCAGGGCCGGCCAGTCCTCGACGTCCTCCACGACGGCACCGGGCAGCTCCGCCCGCATCCGGGCGAACCACTCCTGCTCGACCGCGTCCATCCGGGCCTGCAGTCCGGGACGGCCGATGCCGAAGTCGCGCGGGAGGTAGCGCGAGGGCAGACCGCCCTCCAGCAGTGCGAGGGTTCCGCCCGGCGCGAGCCGGTCGACGAAGCCCGCGAGGGCGCCGCGCTGGTCGCCGACGTGGTGCAGGGACCTGCTCGCCCAGAGGAGGTCGGCCGGGTACTCCAGGTCGCCGAGCCCGTCACCCAGCTCGGCCCGCAGCGTGCCGAAGCGGTCGGCGATCCCCCGCTGGGCGGCACGTTCGAGGGCACGCTCCAGGAGGGGCTCCGCCCCGTCGACGGCGATGACCCGGGCGGTGGGGAACGTGTCGGCGAGCAGACAGGAGATGACACCGGGACCGCTGCCCGCGTCCACGATCAGCTCGGGATCCGGCCGCGTGTCCCGCAACCAGCTCGCCGCCTGCGTGTACAGCGGACTGAACAGCTCGGCCTCCTGCTCCAGCATCGGAAGCATCTCGGCGAAGTCGATGTGGGTGTGGGTGTGAGAGTGCGAGTGGGCGTGGGAGTGGCTGTGACCGTCGCCGTCGTGCTGGTCGTGACCGTGGGCCATGGCTGCGAGCCTTTCGTTCGGGTACCCCCAGCGTGCTCCACCCCTCCCGAAAACAGCCACTCACCTTGCTGGAACAGCAAACGTTCCCCGCACCCCCCAAGGGGCGCGGGGAACGGCGCAATCTTTTGATCTTTCGAGTGACCGCGCGATCAAGCGCAGGTCACAGAGCGGGATACGCGTTCTTCATGAGCTCCTGGAACTGCGCCGAGAACCAGTGCCCCGACAGCGGCGCGTTCGCCAGCGCCCCCGACATGTTGTTGTTGTTCCGCGGGTTACCGGTGTACGTCGGGTCGCACATGCGGTCGAAGCCCTTGCCCTCGTCGTTCGGGATGGCGGTGCTCGACCCGTCCGACTCGCCCGGAGGCTTCATCCACACGTACGCGTCGATCCCGGTCGCCGGCGACGCCTGCGGCCGCTCGCCGAGGCCCGCGCCCGACTGGTTGCACCAGTTGCCGAGGTGGATGCGCCGGTCGTAGCGCCCCCCGTCGACGTACGTGTCCACCGTGGTCGTGGCGCCGGGTCCGGTGGGCCGGGCCGTGCCGCCCCAGCCGTTGCGGGAGGTGTCGATCAGCATGCCGAGCCCGGAGGAGAAGCCGATCGAGACCAGCTGGGTGCGCATGGCCTGCGCGTACGACTGCTCGTCGACGTACCGGTTCCAGTCGATCCACTTCGACGTACGGACCGATGCCCCGTTCACCGAGTCGTTGATCGTGAAGAAGGCCTCCTTCGTGGCGCTGTAGTTGGCCGTGTTCACGATGAAGCCGTGCACGTCGGCGACGGTCGCGCCCTCGGCGGAGGCGGCCTCCTTGAAGAGCGCGGCGGAGGGCGCGAAGTTGTCGTCCCAGCCGAGCCAGCCATGGTGTCCGGCGTCCACGTAGTTGTAGACGTTGGGCACGTCACCGAGCTTGTTCAGCGCGTAGCCGACGCCCTTGACGTAGTTGCCGTTCGCCTTCATCGTGTCGCAGTTGGCCGTGGCGGTGGCCCGCGGCGAGACGTTAGTGACGAGGTTCGGCAGCGAGTCGATCTCGACCGTGGTGACGATGCGCAGACCCGCGTACTTGGTGTCGGCGAGGATCGCCGCGATCGGGTCGATGTACTGGGTCTTGTACTTGTCGATCTCCGTCGGGCCCAGCTCGCCGTTGGACGCCAGGGCGGCGCAGTCACGGCCGGGCAGGTTGTAGACGACCAGCTGGACGACCAGTTCGTCCGAGCCCTTCTGGGCCAGCGCCGCGTCCAGGTGGGCGCGCAGGCCCATGCCGCCGTTCACACCGTTGATCGCGGCGATCCGGTCGAGCCACACACCGGTCGGCTGGTTGGCGATACGGCTGCCGCCGGTCTCGGCGGTGGCCTTCGCCTTCCACTCCGGGTTCACGTACACCTTGGCACCCGCGTACGGGTTGTCCACCCTGGCGCTTGTTCCCGGATCGGTCGGGTCGGTGGGGTCGGTGGGGTCCGTGCCGCCGTCGTCGACGTTGCAGGTCACACCGTCGAGGGTGAAGGCGGTGGGCAGCGCGTTGGTGCCGCTGTAGGTCCCGTTGAACCCGAAGCTGACCGAACTCCCGGTCGCCAGCACGCCGTTGTAGCTCTCGCTGGCCGCGGTGACCGCGGTACCGCTCTGACTGAGCTTGGCGTTCCAGCCGCTGGTGACCTTCTGGTTGCCGGCGTACGACCACTTCAGGGCCCAACTGGACTTTGCCGTGCTGTTGTTGGTGACCGTCACCGCCGTGGTGAAGCCGGTGTCCCACTGGTTCTGCACCTTGTATTCCACGGTGCAGGGAACGGCGGCCGCGCCGACGTCCGGGGGTATCGCCGCGACAGCGGCGCCCGCGGTCCCGGCGACCAGCGCCAGCGCCGCGAGAAGTGCAGTTCTGGTACGGCTCATGTGCGGGGTGTCCTATTCGTCGAGGGCGCGCACAGGCTCACGCGACCCGATGCCGAACGACGTGGAAGTGCCGTCGTGGGGGGAGAGCAAGCCCGCTTGAGGACGCGGTCCCGGGTGTGCCGGGTCCGGACCGGGCAGGAAAGTGCTCACGTCGAGGCACGTCGAAGCACGTCACGACGCGGCCGATGAAGGAGTGCGTTGGCGCCGACCACCGAAAGCCGACCACTGAGAAGAGTGAACGCGGGGGTGTCGCATGAGCGACTCCTTGCAGTTCGGTCGCGCCGTCATCGACGCGTCGACTGATGGAACCGCTCCCACTGGTGCGGACGAAGGTAGCGCCAAGTGTTGGCAAAGGACAGAGGAGTCGCACTCTTGATCTATCGAATCATTTCGACTCTTCAAGCACCTTGACCCCCTGCACCCCTCTCTCCAATATGGGAGCGCTCCCACTGGTTCAAGGCTTGTTGCTCCTCCCCCCGTCTCCGAGCCGCAAGGAGAGGAACCAGAACATGGCACCCAGACGCAGACGCCGTGCGCGGCGGATGTGGACAGCCGTGGTGGCGGCCCTCGCCCTCCCGCTGACCATGCTCACCACCGGTACAACTCCTGCACAGGCGGCGGCTGTTCAGTGCAGCGTCGACTACAGGACCAATGACTGGGGCTCCGGATTCACCGCCGAGCTCACCCTCACCAACCGCGGCACGGAGGCCATCAGCGGCTGGACCCTGACGTACGGCCACTCGGGCAACCAGCAACTCAGCAGCGGCTGGAGCGGCACCTGGTCGCAGTCCGGGAAGACGGTCACCGCGACGAACGCGTCCTGGAACGGGACCATCGCGTCCGGGGCGGCCGTCACGACCGGCGCCCAGTTCACCTACAGCGGCACCAACACCGCGCCCACCTCCTTCGCGATCAACGGCACGACCTGCGCGGGCGCCCATCAGCCGCCGATCACCGTGCTGACCAGCCCCGCGGCGGGTGCCGTGTACTCCCAGGGGACGGCGGTCCCGCTCGCCGCGACGGCCGCGGCGGCGGACGGTGCGACGGTCAGCAAGGTCGAGTTCTATGACGACACGACCCTGCTGGGCACCGACACCAGCTCGCCGTACTCGCTCTCGGCCTCCGGCTTGACCGCAGGCAATCATTCGTTGCTGGCGAAGGCGTACGACAGCCTGGGCGCGTCGGCGGAGTCCACTCCGGTCGGCATCACGGTCGCCTCGGGTCCCGCGGTGGTGGTCTCACCGACCCAACTGGGCGTGCAGCAGGGCAGGACGGGCACGTACGACGTGAAGCTCTCGACCCAGCCGTCGGCGAACGTGACCGTGGCGACCACTCGCGCGAGCGGCAACACGGGGCTGTCCGTCACCGGCGGAGCGTCGCTGACCTTCACACCGTCGAACTGGACCACCGCGCAGAAGGTGACTCTCACGGGCAACGCCACGGGCACCGGTTCGGCCGTCTTCGACTCGACGGCCACCGGGCACGCGAAGGCCTCGGTCACGGTCACCCAGCTCGCCGCGGCGAAGGAGTACGACGCCCGCTTCCTGGATCTCTACGGGAAGATCACCAACCCGGCGAACGGCTACTTCTCACCGGAGGGCATCCCGTACCACTCGGTGGAGACACTGATCGTCGAGGCGCCCGACCACGGGCATGAGACGACGTCCGAGGCGTACAGCTATCTGCTGTGGCTGCAGGCCATGTACGGCAAGGTGACGGGCGACTGGACGAAGTTCAACGGCGCCTGGGACATCATGGAGAAGTTCATGATCCCCACCCACGCCGACCAGCCGACCAACTCGTTCTACAACGCCTCGAAGCCGGCCACGTACGCACCCGAGCTGGACACGCCGAACGAGTATCCGGCGCAGCTCGACTCGGGGGTCTCCGTGGGTCCCGACCCGATCGCCGCCGAGCTGAAGAGCGCGTACGGCACGGACGACGTGTACGGCATGCACTGGCTGCAGGACGTGGACAACGTCTACGGGTACGGCAACTCGCCGGGCAAGTGCGAGGCGGGCCCGGCCGACACCGGTCCCTCGTACATCAACACCTTCCAGCGCGGTGCGCAGGAGTCGGTGTGGGAGACGGTGCCGCAGCCCACCTGTGACGCCTTCAAGTACGGCGGCACGAACGGGTACCTGGACCTGTTCACGAAGGACGCCTCGTACGCCAAGCAGTGGAAGTTCACCAACGCTCCCGACGCCGACGCGCGTGCCGTGCAGGCCGCGTACTGGGCGGACATCTGGGCCGAGGCGCAGGGCAAGGGCGCGGACGTGTCCGCGACCCTCGGCAAGGCGGCGAAGATGGGTGACTATCTCCGCTACTCCATGTACGACAAGTACTTCAAGAAGATCGGCAACTGCGTGGGGCCGTCGACCTGCCCGGCGGGCACCGGCAAGGACTCCTCGCACTACCTGCTCAACTGGTACTACGCGTGGGGCGGCGCGGCCGACACCTCGGCCGGCTGGGCCTGGCGCATCGGCTCCAGTCACACCCACGGCGGCTACCAGAACCCGCTGGCCGCGTACGCGCTCAGCAGTTACGCCGACCTGAAGCCCAAGTCTGCCACCGGGCAGGCGGACTGGGCCAAGTCCCTGGGCCGGCAGCTGGAGTTCTACCGGTGGCTGCAGTCCAGTGAGGGAGCCATAGCGGGCGGTGCCACCAACAGCTGGCAGGGCCGCTACGCGACACCGCCCTCCGGGACGCCGACCTTCTACGGCATGTTCTACGACGAGAAGCCCGTCTACCACGACCCGCCGTCCAACCAGTGGTTCGGCTTCCAGGCGTGGTCGATGGAGCGGGTCGCCGAGTACTACCAGCAGACCGGGAACGCGGACGCCAAGCTCGTCCTCGACAAGTGGGTCGACTGGGCGCTCGCGAACACCACGGTCAACCCGGACGGCTCCTTCCGGATCCCGAACACGCTCCAGTGGTCGGGCAAGCCCGACACCTGGAACGCGTCGAGTCCCGGCGCCAACACGGGACTTCATGTCACCGTCGCCGACTACACGAACGACGTCGGGGTGGCGGCCGCGTACGCCAAGACTCTGACGTACTACGCCGACCGGTCCGGTGACACCGAGGCGAGGACCACGGCGAAGGCACTGCTGGACGGCATGTGGGCGAACAACCAGGACGCGCTGGGCATCGCGGTCCCGGAGACCCGCGCCGACTACAACCGCTTCGACGACTCGGTGTACGTGCCGAGCGGGTGGAGCGGCACGATGCCGAACGGTGACGCCATCAACTCGTCGTCGACGTTCGACTCGATCCGGTCGTTCTACGAGGACGATCCCGCGTGGTCGAAGATCGAGGCGTATCTGGCCGGCGGGGCCGCGCCGTCCTTCACGTATCACCGGTTCTGGGCCCAGGCGGATATCGCCCTCGCCATGGGCTCGTACGCGGAGCTTCTCGAATAGCCCCGTCGAGCTCCGCGTAGCGCTCCGCGGGACGGGCGGTACTAAGGCTGCGGGCCTGATGTGGCTGGTCACGCAGTTCCCCGCGCCCCTGAGGGGCGAACCCCTCAGGGGCGCGGGGCGCCCTGAGCTCCGCGGACGCCGGACCGGACGGCCCCCGACCGCACCGGGGGCCGTCCGGTCCACCTGCTCCCTCGCGTCATCGTCCCCCCACGCAAGGAAAGGGTCACCGTGCGAAGAACAGCCGTTCTGACCGCTGTGCTCGGGCTCGCTGCCGGACTGCTTGCCGGTACGCCTCCCGCGCTGGCCGCGCAGCCCGTCGAGAAGGCGGCGCCTGCGGTGTCCATCGCCGCCGACACGTACACCTGGAAGAACGCGCGCATCGACGGGGGCGGTTTCGTCCCCGGCATCGTGTTCAACCGGTCCGAGAAGAACCTCGCGTACGCCAGGACCGACATCGGCGGCGCCTACCGCTGGCAGGAGGCGTCGAAGAGCTGGACGCCGCTGCTCGACTCGGTCGGCTGGGACCGGTGGGGGCACACCGGCGTCGTGAGCCTCGCCTCCGACGCGGTGGCACCCAGCAAGGTGTACGCCGCCGTCGGCACGTACACGAACAGCTGGGACCCGGGGAACGGGGCCGTGCTGAGGTCTTCCGACCGGGGCGCGACCTGGCTGAAGGCCGACCTGCCGTTCAAACTGGGCGGCAACATGCCCGGACGCGGTATGGGTGAGCGGCTCGCTGTCGACCCCCACAGGAACAGCGTGCTGTATCTGGGCGCGCCGAGCGGCAAGGGGCTGTGGCGGTCCACCGACTCCGGGGCGTCCTGGTCGCAGGTGACGAACTTCCCGAACGTCGGCAACTACGTGCAGGACGCGACCGACACCAGTGGGTACGCCTCCGACAACCAGGGCATCGCCTGGGTCACCTTCGACGAGTCGAGCAGTACGGGCACCGATGCCACGAAGACCATCTACGTCGGGGTCGCCGACAAGGACAACGCCGTCTACCGTTCGACCGACGCGGGCGCGACCTGGTCCCGTATCGCCGGACAGCCGACCGGGTACCTGGCCCACAAGGGCGTACTGGACGCGACGAACGGCTACCTCTACCTGGCCTACAGCGACAAGGGCGGCCCGTACGACGGCGGCAAGGGCCGGCTCTGGCGGTACACGACGGCGACCGGCGCCTGGACGGACATCAGCCCGGTCGCGGAGGCCGACACCTACTACGGCTTCAGCGGGCTGAGTGTCGACCGGCAGAAACCGGGCACGGTGATGGCGACGGCCTACAGCTCCTGGTGGCCGGACACCCAGATCTTCCGCTCCACGGACAGCGGCGGCACCTGGACGAAGGCCTGGGACTACACGTCGTACCCCAACCGCTCGAACCGCTACACCATGGACGTGTCGTCCGCGCCGTGGCTGACCTGGGGCGCCAATCCGTCGCCGCCCGAGCAGACGCCCAAACTCGGCTGGATGACCGAGGCGTTGGAGATCGATCCGTTCAACTCGGCCCGGATGATGTACGGGACGGGGGCGACGATCTACGGCACGGAGAATCTGGGGCAGTGGGACAGCGGCGGTCAGTTCACCATCAAGCCGATGGTCCAGGGTCTGGAGGAGACGGCGGTCAACGACCTGGCCGCTCCCCCGTCCGGTGGCGCCCAACTCCTCAGCGCACTCGGTGACATCGGTGGCTTCCGGCACACGGACCTCACCAAGGTCCCGTCCATGATGTTCACCTCGCCGAACTTCACCAGCACGACCAGCCTCGACTTCGCGGAGTCGAATCCGGGCATCGTGGTGCGTGCAGGCAACCTCGACTCGGGTCCGCACGTGGCGTTCTCCACGGACAACGGCGCCAACTGGTTCGCGGGCACCGACCCTTCGGGGGTGAGCGGCGGCGGCACGGTCGCGGCGGCCTCCGACGGAAGCGGGTTCGTGTGGAGTCCGGCGGGTGCGGGCGTGCACCACGCGACCGGGTTCGGTACGTCGTGGTCGGCGTCGAGCGGCATACCGGCCGGCGCGATCGTGGAGTCGGACCGGGTCGACCCGAAGACCTTCTACGGCTTCAAGTCCGGCAAGTTCTACGTCAGTTCGGACGGCGGCGCGACCTTCACGGCCTCCTCGGCGACCGGACTGCCGAGCGGCGACAGCGTACGGTTCAAGGCGCTGCCCGGCACGAAGGGTGACGTCTGGCTGGCGGGCGGGGCGAGCGACGGTGCGTACGGACTGTGGCACTCCACGGACTCCGGCGCGACCTTCACCAAGCTGTCGGGCGTCGAGCAGGCGGACACGATCGGCTTCGGCAAGGCGGCGACCGGCGCCTCGTACCAGACGCTCTACACGAGCGCGAAAATCGGTGGCGTCCGGGGCGTCTTCCGCTCCACGGACAAGGGCGCCACCTGGACCCGTATCAACGACGACGCCCACCAGTGGGGCTGGACGGGCGCGGCCATCACCGGCGACCCGCGCGTCTACGGGCGCGTGTACGTGTCGACGAACGGGCGCGGTGTCATCTACGGCGACTCGTCCGACGTGGGCGGCGGTGACGGCGGCGGCGGTACGGATCCGACGCCGACCGGCGCCTGCGCGGTCACCTACAAGATCACCAACCAGTGGTCGGGCGGCTTCCAGGCGGACGTCCAGCTCGCCAACACCGGCACGACCGCCTGGACGGGGTGGGCAGTGGGCTGGTCCTTCACCGACGGCCAGACCGTCACCCAGGTGTGGAACGCGGAACACAACCAATCCGGAACGGCGGTCACGACGAAGAACGTGAGCTGGAACGCGAACGTGGCGGCCGGTTCGTCCGTGGGTTTCGGCCTCACGGGCAGCTGGTCGGGGTCGAACAGCAAGCCGACGGCGTTCAGGCTCGGTGACCAGTCCTGCTCGGTGACCTGACACCCGGGCCGGACGAACGGGAGGGCGCGGACCCGATGGGATCCGCGCCCTCCTCGCGTGCTCCGCGGCACATGACATGCGGTGTCGCGTCGGTACCTCGTGCGCAGCAGCACGGCCACGCCTCGAAGGCCGGGCGGCCGTGCCGGGAACAGGCGGTGCGGTCGGCGCTGTTGCACCGACCGAGGCACCGGCGCCGCGCGGGCAGGGAACACGGAGACCACCAGGCCGTCCGCCCCCGCCAGGATCCGGGCCCCGGGATCGTGGCACACTCGCCGCGCACCCGGACCATGGTGTATTTCGCAGGAGGACTTTTTCATGACTGACCGGCCCTTGACGCTGATGGCAGTGCACGCCCACCCCGACGACGAGGCCACCACAACCGGAGGAGTCCTCGCGCGGTACGCGGCGGAAGGCATCCGCACGGTGCTCGTGACCTGTACCGACGGCGGTTGCGGTGACGGGCCGGGAGGCGTCAAGCCGGGCGATCCCGGACATGATCCGGCGGCCGTCGTCCAGATGCGCCGGCGAGAACTCCAGGAGAGCTGTGACGTCCTGAAGATCAGCGATCTGGAGACGCTGGACCATGCCGACTCCGGGATGATGGGCTGGCCGAGCAACGACGCCCCCGGATCCTTCTGGCGGACCCCCGTACAGGAGAGCGCGACCCGGCTCGCGGACCTCATGCGGCACTACCGGCCCGACGTGGTCGTCACCTACGACGAGAACGGCTTCTACGGCCACCCCGACCACATCCAGGCCCACCGCATCACGATGGCGGCGCTGGAGATGACCACGCTGACGCCCAAGGTGTACTGGACCACGGTGCCCCGCTCGGTCATGCAGCAGTTCGGTGCGGTCATGCGCGAGTTCAATGAGGACATGCCCGAGCCGGATCCCGCCGAGGTCGCCGCGATGGCCGAGATCGGTCTGCCCGACGACGAGATCAGCACGTGGGTGGACACCACCGCGTTCAGCAGTCAGAAGTACGACTCGCTGGCCGCGCACGCCAGTCAGGGCGAGAACATCTTCTTCCTCAAGATGGGCAAGGAGAGGTTCGGCGAGCTGATGGGCATGGAGACCTTCTCGCGCGTCCGGGACACCACCGGCGCGGCCCTGCCCGAGAACGATCTCTTCGCCGGACTGCGCTGAGCACGGGAGAGGGCGGCCGTCCCACGAGCTGGGACGGCCGCCTCTCTCTTGTCTCCGGGCCTCGTCTCCGGGCCTTGTCTCCGGCCTCGTCTCCGGCCTCGTCTCCGGGCTCCTTTCAGCAGGTCACGGCGTGTAGACCGTCGGCCGTGGTGCCGTCGGCATGCCGTTGCCGATGAAGAAGCTGGGGTGTGGGGGCTGGTTGTAGGCGGTGTTCTGCCATGCGATGCCCGTGCGGTACATCGTGTCGTGCAGCAGGGTCGTGATTTTCGTGGTGGTCTCCGTCGGGGTGGAGTGGACGCGCAGGGCCGTGTTGTCGCTCGTCGCCCAGACGACCTCCTCGCGCCAGTCCCCGAACAGGTCGCCCGAGAGGGCCGGCGTCGCCTTGGTGCCGTTGTTGGAGTGGACGGAGGCGCCGGTCAGCAGGCGGGTGTCGGCGGACGTGCCGTACTTGTCGATGTGGGTGCCGTCGAGGAGTTCGCGCGTGGTGTCGCCGTCCCACCAGGACAGGAAGTTGGCGGAGGACGGTTCGCGGCCCTTGGTGGCACCCGCCTCGTCGCGGATGGAGGTGTCGGAGGAGGACCAGACCTCCGCGCCGTCGTTGCCCGCGTAGATGTCTCCCGCCACTCCCCTGCCGTTGTCGCAGCAGGCGGCGAGCTGCCAGCGGATCGCGCCGCTGGCCGGGTTGATGTACAGCTCGGCGGGCTGGGACGTGGATTCGGAGACCTTGAAGTATTCGAGGCCCGAGGTCCCCGGGTCGAGGTCGCCCAGGTGCTGGGCGTCGCCGTGTCCCGTCTTCGTGGTCCACAGGCCGTTGCCGTTGTCGTCGACGGCCATCGCCCCGTAGACGATCTCGTCCTTGCCGTCGTTGTCGACGTCCCCGACGGACAGGCTGTGCGAACCCTGCCCGTCGAAACCCTTGCCGGTGTTGGTCGACGAGCTGGAGTCGAAGGTCCAGCGGCGGGTGAACGCGCCGCCCCGCCAGTCCCAGGCCGCGATCACCGAGCGCGTGTAGTAACCGCGCGCCATGATGAGCGAGGGCCGGGCGCCGTCGAGGTAGGCGGTGCCCGCGAGGAACCGGTCCACGCGGTTGCCGTACGAGTCGCCCCACGACGAGACCGTGCCGCGCGCCGGAACGTAGTCCACCGTCCCCATCGCCTTGCCCGTCTGACCGTTGAACATGGTCAGGTACTCGGGCCCGGAGAGCACATAACCGCTGGAGTTGCGGTGGTCGGCGGAGGAGCTGCCGATGACCGCGCCCGTTCCGTCGACCGTGGCGTCGGCGGTCTTCGCGGCCACCTCGGCCTTGCCGTCGCCGTCGTAGTCGTACACCTGGAACTGTGTGTAGTGCGCGCCCGAGCGGATGTTGCGCCCGAGGTCGATACGCCACAGCCGGGTACCGTCGAGCTTGACTCCGTCGATGATCGTGTTGCCGGTGTACCCGGACTGCGAGTTGTCCTTGGCGTTGGTGGGCTGCCACTTCAGGACGAAGTCGAGCGCGCCGTCGCCGTCGAGGTCGCCGACCGAGGCGTCGTTGGCCTCATAGGTGTACGCGACACCGTCGGGGGACGTGCCACCGGCGGGCGGGCTGATCGGTACGTCCATGTACCCGGTGCGGAACTGGATCGCGTGCACGGAGTCGCTCTGCTCGACGCCTCCCACGACCGCGCGGACGGTGTAGTCGGCCTGGGCGGGCCCGGCGGAGTGGAAGTAGTTCGTCGAGCCGGTGACCGGGGTCGAGTTGACCTTCGTACCCGCCCGGTAGACGTTGAACGACACGTCGTTCGGGTCGGTGCCGAGCCAGCGCCAGCTGACCAGGTTGCCCGCGTCGGTGTGGACGCTGACGACGCCCCGGTCGAGCTTCTCGACCTGGCGGGCGGTCGCCGCCTGGGCGGGCGTGGCGGTGAGCGTGGTGAGTCCGGCGGCGGCGAGGGCGCCGGCGAGCACGGTGGAGAGGAGGAGACGGGTCCTGCTGCGTCTGCGATGCGGGTGCTGCACGGTGGGGTACCTCCCTGGGAGGGGGCAGACGGGTTCTGCTACCTCAGTCGCCGCTGCGGGCAGGGGAGTTGCCGTGTTGGGGTAAGCGCTCTCTATACTCCGCTCCGCGCATAGGTGCGGGCGAGTGCGGTGACCGTCGCCGCGATGCGTTCCCGCAGCTCGGCCGGTTCCAGCACCTCCACACCCGTACCCAGGCGCAGGAACTCGGCGTGGGCGTGCTCGACGGACTCGATGGGTACGGTGGCCCGGGTCCACCCCTCCTTGTCCGGTACGCCGTCGGCGCGCACGGCGTCACCCGCCGGCCCGGTGAGGCGCGTGCCGGGGGCGAGCCTGACCACCGCCTCCGCCCGGCGCAGACGGTCGTGGAAGTCCCGCTGGTACCCGGTCCAGTACGCGTCGAGGTCGAACCCGTCCGGACGGGTGAACTCCTCCCCGGACGCCGCCAGTTCGAGGATCTGGTCGACCCGGAACGTACGCGGCCCCGGGCCCGCGACGACGTACCAGCGGCCCGCCTTGAGGACCAGGCCGTACGGTTCCAGGCGGCGCCGGACGTCGGTCGGCTCGCGCCAGCGGCGGTACAGGACGTGCAGGACCCTGCTGTTCCAGACGGCGTCGGCGACGGCCGGCAGGTACGGGGCCGCGCCGTTGTCGGCGTCCGCGTACCAGCCCGGCGCGTCCAGGTGGAAGCGGCCGCTGATGCGGTCGGCGTGCTCGCGCAGCTCCCTCGGCAGTGCGGCACGTACCTTGAGCTGGGCGGCGGCCAGCAGCGGGCCGAGCCCCAGCTCGGCGGCCGGGCCCGGCACGCCCGCGAGGAACAGGGCCTCGGCCTCGCCCGCGGTGAGGCCGGTCAGGCGGGTGCGGTAGCCGTCGAGAAGCCGGTAGCCGCCCGCGTGACCCGCGTCGCCGTACAGCGGGACACCGGCCTCGCTCAGCGCCTCGACGTCCCGGTAGACCGTGCGCACCGAGACCTCCAGCTCCTCGGCGAGGGCGGCGGCGGTCATCCGGCCCCTGGTCTGGAGCAGCAGGAGGATCGAGACGAGACGGGCCGACTTCATCGCCCCAGAATGCCAGGCTTCACTGACAGAAGATGTCAGTGAAGCGGACCTAGCGTCCCCTCCATGACCTTCGAAGAGAAACTGCTGACCGTGCCGCCTCCCATCGAGGTGGCGGGCCGGTGGATCAAGCGCTACCACGTCACCGCCGACCCGGCGGGCATCGCGCCCGACGTCGAGGAGGCGGCGTACGCGATGCTGCCGAAGCTGCTCCCGGAGGCGGACGGCACACCGCCCGCCACGTTCGTCGTGCTGCACCGGGGCGGCGACGACGGCGCCTACCTCAACGCGTACAGCTGGGTGTGGGACAACGTCCTGCACTTCGGGGCCGCCACGGCCGGGCAGCCCGTGCTGGGCTGCCCGGATCGCGTACCCACGCACTTCATCACGCTGGACCGGCCGTGGATCGGCTGCGTCTGGGAACTGCCGCCGATCCTGCACGAACGCGACGCCTGGGTGCGGCACATGCTCGCGCCCGGCGCGCCCGACCTCGATGCCTACCTGGGCGACTGCCTTCCCGAGGGCACGACGGGGGACCGCTCATGAGCACACCGCACGACTTCGACTTCTTGGTCCTCGCTGAGCCGGGATGTCGGCTGCGGGCCGGTGGGGGTTGGTTGCGCGGTTCCTCGCGCCCCTAGGGGGTGAGGGTTCGGCCCCGGTGTCGGCTGCGGGCCGGTGGGGGTTGGTCGCGCGGTTCCTCGCGCGCCTGAGGGGGTGAGGGTTCGGCCCCGATGTCGGCTACGGGCCGGTGGGGGTTGCTCGCGCGGTTCCTCGCGCCCCTGAGGGGGTGAGGGTTCGGCCCCGGTGTCGGCTGCGGGCCGGTAGGGGTTGCTCGCGCGGTTCCTCGCGCGCCTGAGGGGGTGAGGGTTCGGCCCGGTGGGAGCAGGTGTTCCTTGGTGGGCCGTGTGACGTCGTGGCTGGGCAGCTGGGTCGGGGGGCACCCGTCGGGACGCTCAGTCGGCCGCGGTGGTCCCGGCCTTCCGGAACGCTCGCAGTCTGAACCGCGGTTCGGGGCGCGGGACATGCTGGTCCGGGAGTTGTTCCAGCCGGGACGCGAGCTGCTCGGTGAGCGGTTCGCCGGGCGGCAGCAGTGTGTACCAGCCGCGGCGCACGTCGGCCGCCGCCCGGAGCGGGGTCCGGCCCTGACCGCGGCCGGGGAAGTCCGCCCGTCCCGCCGGGAGCAGGGCGTGCCGGCCGGCGTACGAGGCCACGAGGTCGGAGCGGTCCCGGGCGGCGCGGCGGGGACGCGGTGCCATCACGGCGTCGATGTCGCTGCCCACGTCGTGCGAGGCCGCCTTGTCGACGGTGGTGACGAGGACGCCGCCGGGACGCAGCACCCGGGCCGCCTCGGCGACGACCCGGTCCGCGTCGTCCAGGAGGTGCAGCAGCCAGATCGCCGAGACGGCGTCGAACGATCCGTCGGGAAAGGGGAGTTGACGGGCGTCGGCGTGTACGACACGGCCCGGCACTCGCTCGGCGGCCCTGCTCAGCATGCCGTACGCGGCGTCGGCGCCCGTCACGTCGAGACCGGCCGACAGGAGCCGGCGGGTCACGGTACCGGTGCCGCAGGCGACATCCAGGAGGGTGCCGGCGCCGTCGGGGAGCAGCCCGAGAACGGCCTCGGCAGCCGCCGCGGCACGGGGTTCGCCGCCCCGCAACGCGTCGTACCGCTCGGCCTCCTCGTCGTAGTCGAAGACCAGGGTGCTCACCGCGCGCCGTGCCCGGTGCTCAGCTCCTCGACCCGGCCGGCCAGCTCGAAGTCCTTCTCGGTGACGGCGCCGCCGACGCTGTGCGTGTGCACGGTGAGCAAGACGGTGTGGTGGCCGAGCGTGAGGTCCGAGTGGTGGTCAAGTTCCTCCTGCACCTGGGCGATGTGCACGACCAGGGCGACCGCGGCGAAGTGCGAGCCCAGCCGGTAGGAGCGGGAGATCCTGTCTCCGTCCAGGGACCAGCCGGGCAGTTCCGCGAGCCGGTCCTCGATCTCCTTCTGCGACAACGGTTCGAGGGGCATGACCGCGCTCCTTCCATGGCGTCCGGATCCGCTCAGCCTGCCACAGTCGCGCTCCCCCCGTCCCTGGTCAGGCGGGCCCCGGCGGGTGACGAAGGCGGCATTCGGCCTCATGGGCGCACATCGACCCGTGTGGGCGCATCGACTACGGTCGGGGCATGACCAGATCCGCGCACACCTCCGGGTCCGTCAGCGTGTCCGCCGGTGCGCGGGGCGGTGTGCCCGCCGCCGACAAGGGAGTCGGTCCGCTGCTGCGCGGCTGGCGGGAGCAGCGCCGGGTGAGTCAGCTGGAGCTGGCGCTGCGGGCGGGGTCGTCGGCGCGGCACATCAGCTTCGTCGAGACGGGCCGCTCCCGGCCGAGCGAGGAGATGGTGCTGCGGCTCGCCGAGCACCTGGACGTACCGGTGCGGGACCGCAACTCCCTTCTGCTGGCCGCCGGTTACGCGCCGCACTACCCGGAGACCCCGCTGGACGATCCGGCGCTCGACGCGCTGCGGGAGGGGGTGGAGCGGCTGATCCAGGGCTACGAGCCCTATCCGGCGCTGGTCGTGGACGCCACGTACAACGTGGTCGCCGCCAACCAGGGCATCCTGATGCTGCTCGGCAGCGTCCCCGAGCACCTGCTCGAACCTCCACTGAACGCGATGCGCCTGACGCTGCACCCCGAGGGCCTGGCACCCAGGATCCGCAATCTGCGCGAGTGGCGCGGCCATCTGCTGGCCCAGATGGAACGGGACATCGCCCTGCGCCGCTCACAGCCACTGCGCGCGCTGTACGAGGAGGTGGCCGCCTATCCGGCTCCGCCCGCCACCCCGTCCGCGGAGACGGGTTCGCCCGCAGCGAGCTCTTCGGCAGCTGACTCCGTGGCGCTCGACGAGGAGCCCGCCCAACCGGTCCCCTACTTCGCGCTGCCGATGCGGATCGAGCACGAGGGGCGGGTGCTGTCCTTCATCTCGTCCATCTCCACGTTCAACACACCGATGGACGTGACGGTCGCCGAGCTGGCCATCGAGACGCTGCTCCCGGCCGACCCGGCGACGGCGAAGTACCTGCACTCGCTGCTGCTCTGACGGATCATCAGCCTCGCCCGCGGGCCCGCAGCGCCGCGTACTGCACCAGCGCGAACGCCAGCACGGTCAGCGCCTGCACCGGTATCCACACCGCTCCGGCAGTGGTCGGCGACAGCCACAGGGCGAGCGCGACGAGACTCAGGGCCACCCAGGCGAGGTTGACCTCGATCACGGCCCGTACGGGCAGGATGGGCGGCACGGGGCGCGAGGCCACCAGGGCGACGGCCGCCGCGTACGCCGTCAGGAGCAGGCCCAGTGCGAGCAGCAGGCCCGGGTCGACGCCGAGCTGCCTGCCCAGCGGGCCGGACGCGACGAGGTAGGCGACGCCGTTCGCGCCCGTCACCACCGCGTCGAGGGCCAGGAAGCGGCGCAGCATCGTCTGCGGTTCGGTGGTGCGGGCTAGGGCGTGTTTCGAAAGTCCCGTCTGCCCGGCGACGCCATGCACGCTCCCCCAGCCTTCGGCCGGGGGGACCCCCACTCACCGCACCGGGCGCAAACCCAAGTACGTCCAGTACGAGGGTCTGCGCCCGGCACGCCGAGAGCACGCACCTGACGCCGCCGGGCCCGCCCTCCGGGCGGACGACGCTACTTTCGAAACACGCCCTAGTACGGCGAGCTGGGCTGCGGACATGGCGGATCACCCTCCGTCGAGGTCGGTTCCGGCTGGTGGGACCCGGTCCCCGGGCCGGAGTGCGCCGGCCCGGGAACCAGTACGACCACCATGCCGTGCGCAGCGAGGGGCAGTCGATTACCCGGGACGTAATGCCGACACTCCGGACCGGGTGAGGGGATCCGGTGAGGCTTTCGCGGGAACGTGGCACACTTCTGGCCATGTTCGGGGCTCGGGGAGGCGCGGCGTGAGTGAGAGGCGGCCTGCGCCGACCGTGGGGCAGGTAGTACTGGGCAGACGGCTCCAGGAACTGCGTGAGACGTCCGGCCTGAAGCGGGACGAGGCCGCGCGGATCCTGCGGGTGGCGCCCGCGACCGTCCGGCGGATGGAGATGGCCGAGGTCGCGCTGAAGATTCCGTACGTCCAGGTGCTCCTGTCGACGTACGGAGTGGGCGACGAGGAGACGGCGGCCTTCGTCCGGCTGGTCGAGGAGGCGAACGAGCCCGGCTGGTGGCAGCGCTTCCACGACGTCCTGCCGGACTGGTTCAGCCTGTACGTCAGCCTGGAGGGCGCCGCCTCGATCATCCGCTCGTACGAGCCGCACTTCGTGCCCGGCCTGCTGCAGACCGAGGGGTACGCGCGCGCCGTCCTGGAGGCGGGCACGGTCGGGCAGACGGGGACCGAGGAGATCGAACGCCATGTGTCCCTGCGGATGGCCCGGCAGAAGCTGCTCACCGGGGAACGTCCGCCGCACCTGTGGGTGATCATGGAGGAAACGGTCCTGCAGCGGCCGGTCAGTATCCGTTCCGAGGTGATGGCGGACCAGCTGGACCACCTCCTCGCGGTCGTCGAGAACGACCACATCACGCTGCAGATCGCCGAGTTCTCGGCCGGTCCGCACCCGGGAACGTACGCGCCGTTCGTGCTGTTCCGGTTCGCGGAGCCCGAACTGCCGGACATGGTGTACACGGAGTATCTGACCGGCGCGCTGTATCTCGACTCCCGTAAGGAGGTGGCCGCGCATCTGGAGGTGCTGGACCACATGGCGACCGGTGCGGCTTCCGCCCAGCGGACCAGGGAGATGATTCTGGCGCGCCGGGCGGATTTCTGAGCAGGGCTCCGCCCAGGGGGCTTGGGAGCTTGTTCGCCGACTGATGGTCGTCCTGGGCTGAGCGCGCGGTTCCGCGCACCCCTTGGCAGTGGGGGTGCGCCTATTCCCTCAAGCTGAGGTGTCCTTCGTGCCGGTGTCCTTGGGAGTGGCGTCCTCGTCCACGATCTCCGCGTCCACCACGCTCTCCTCGTCCGCCGGGCCGGACTGGTCGGTGCCGGACTGGTCGGTGCCGGACTGGTCGGTGCCGGACTGCTCGGTGCCGGGCTGGTCCTGTGGGGGTGACTGCTGGGCCTGGGCGTACATGGCCTGGCCCATCCTCTGGCTGACGGTGGCGAGTTTCTCGGCGCCGGTGCGCAGGGCGTTCGTGTCGGTGCCGTCCCGGTCGTTCAGGAGTGCCTGCAGTTCGGTGATCACGGTCTCGACCTCCGTCCTGATGTCGGCAGGGACCCGCTCCTCGTTGTCGCGGATGAACTTCTCGGTCTGGTACACGAGTTGCTCGGCCTGGTTACGGGTCTCGGCGGCCTGGCGGCGTTCGCGGTCCTCGTCGGCGTACTGCTCGGCCTCGCGCATCATGCGGTCGATGTCGTCCTTGGCGAGCGCGGAGCCGCCCGTGACGGTCATCTTCTGCTCGCGCCCGGTGGCGAGGTCCTTCGCCGAGACGTGCATGATCCCGTCGGCGTCGATGTCGAAGGCGACCTCGATCTGCGGCAGCCCGCGCGGCGAGGGCGGCAGCCCGGTGAGGTCGAAGACGCCCAGCTTCTTGTTGTAGGCGGCGATGTCGCGTTCGCCCTGGAAGACCTGGATGCCGACGGACGGCTGATTGTCCGTGGCGGTGGTGAAGATCTCCGAACGCCGGGTGGGAATGGTCGTGTTGCGTTCGATGAGCTTGGTCATGATGCCACCCTTGGTCTCGATGCCCAGGGACAGCGGGGTGACGTCGAGGAGCAGGACGTCCTTCACGTCGCCGCGGATGATTCCCGCCTGGAGCGCCGCGCCGAGTGCCACGACCTCGTCCGGGTTGACGCCCTTGTGCGGGTCCTTGCCGGTGAGTTCCTTGACCACCTCGGTCACCGCGGGCATCCGGGTGGAGCCGCCGACGAGGATGACGTGGTCGACCGCCGACAGTTTCACCCCGGCGTCCTTGACCGCCTGGTGGAAGGGGGCCTTGCAGCGTTCGAGCAGGTCCGCGGTCAGCTCCTGGAACTGGGCGCGCGTCAGCTTCTCGTCGAGGTGCAGCGGGCCGTCACCGGTCGCGGTGATGTAGGGCAGGTTGATGGTCGTCTCGGTGGACGAGGACAGCTCGATCTTGGCTCTCTCCGCGCCTTCCCGCAGCCGCTGCAGCGCCATCTTGTCCTGGGCGAGGTCGATGCCGTACTGGCCCTTGAAACGTGTGACGAGGTGCTCGACGACCCGCTGGTCCCAGTCGTCGCCGCCCAGTTGGGTGTCGCCGTTGGTGGCCTTGACCTCGATGACGCCGTCGCCGATCTCCAGGAGGGAGACGTCGAAGGTGCCGCCGCCCAGGTCGAAGACGAGGACGGTCTGCTCCTCACCGCGGTCGAGTCCGTACGCCAGGGCCGCGGCCGTCGGCTCGTTGATGATCCGCAGGACGCTCAGGCCCGCGATCTCGCCGGCCTCCTTGGTGGCCTGGCGCTGGGTGTCGTCGAAGTAGGCGGGGACCGTGATCACGGCTTCCGTGACGTCCTCGCCGAGATACGCCTCGGCGTCCCGCTTCAGTTTCTGCAGCACACGCGCGGAGAGTTCCTGCGCGCGGTAGCGGGTGCCGTCGATCGAGCCGCCGTCACCGCCGGGAAAGCGCCAGGTCGGCTCCCCCATATGGCGTTTGACGGAACGCGCGGTCCGCTCGATGTTCGTCACGGCCTGCCGCTTGGCGACCTCTCCGACGAGCACCTCACCGTTCTTGGCGAAGGCCACCACCGACGGGGTCGTGCGCGCGCCCTCGGCATTGGCCACGACCGTGGGCTCACCCCCTTCCAGTACGGCGACCACCGAGTTCGTGGTACCGAGGTCGATCCCGACCGCACGTGCCATGTCCGTCCCCTTCCGCCCAGGTTCTGCCGCGTTCCGTCCGGCGTTCCGTCCCGCGTTCCCCCACCACGGTCCATCACCGCGTTCCATCACCGCGTTCCATCAGAAAACTTGAGTGCGAGGCTGTCAATGGGGCAAGTGCCCCGGACCTGCCCGGACATGACGATGCCGCGCCCTCTCACGGGGGCGCGGCATTGCCTCAAGGGCGGTGTGCCGAAGCGGCGGGTTGTCAGGCGAGCTTCGCCGTCAGCGTGATCGTCGTGCCCGTCAGCGCCTGGCTGACCGGGCAGTTCTTCTTCGCGTCCTCGGCGGCGGCGGTGAACGCGGCGTCGTCGAGGCCCGGCACGGTGCCCTCCACGGTGAGGTGGATGCCCGTGATGCCCTCACCCGGCTGGAACGTGACGTCCGCCGAGGTGGTGAGCCTGGTGGGCGGGGTGCCGGCGCCGGCGAGGCCGTGCGAGAGCGCCATGGAGAAGCAGCTGGAGTGGGCGGCGGCGATCAGCTCCTCCGGGCTGGTCTTGCCGTTCGCCTGCTCGGAGCGCGACGGCCACGACACCGGCTGCTCGCCGATGCCGGAGGAGTCGAAGGTGACGACGCCGTTGCCCTGAAGCAGGTTGCCTTCCCAGACGGTGTGTGCGGAGCGCGTTGTTGCCACGATGATTCCCTTTCGACGAGGGCCCGGTTCCGGGTCCGTGGCACCATCCGATCACACTCGGGTCACCGTCGGGCTCAGCGCACCCGAAAGACCGGCCCCCGCGCGGTGAACGGCAGGGACGCGCCCTGCGGAATCAGATAGGCGTGCTCGCGGCGGACCCGCAGCACATCGCACCAGCCGTCCGTGATGATCAGGACCGGGGCACCCGGCGGGAAGTCCTTCGCCCGGTGCAGGACGTCGACGCCGGGCTGCAGGATCGTGCCGCCCCGGCCGTGGACGCGTACCCGCCCCGCGATCTCCGTGACCGGGACGAAGCCCGCGTCGTGCGGTGCCGCGTCGCAGAAGACGACCCGCGCCGCCGGTACGTCCCTGGCCTCGGCGTACGAGGCGATCGCGCCCAGTGCCTTGCCGAGCAGGGTGCGGTCCATGGAGCCGGAGGTGTCGAGGACCACGCCGAACGTGCAGCGGGCGATCTCCTCGGGCGGGAAGTACCGTCCGGCGCGCGGGATGTCCGGGGTGGCGGCCTGCCTGCGGGACGGGCGGGCGTAGGTGCGCAGCGGTTCGGGGCGCGGGACGAACTCATCGAACCAGCGCGCCAGTTGGGCGTCCCAGGGCAGTGGCGGATGGCTGAGCGCGCGGATGTCCTCGACGAGCCCGCCGGGCAGGTGTCCGCGCTCCTGCCGCTGGTGCAGGTCGAGGCCCCGGGCGAGGCCTCGGCGGTAGAACTCGTCGAGGTCGACGTAGTCGCGGGGCGAGCCGAGGGGACCGCCGAGGATGTCTCCCACGCCTTTGCCGCGCAGGGTGGCCAGCCGTCGGTGGCGGCGCAGGTCGGTGGCCAGCCGGTCGTAGACCTCCTCGGCGGAGAGGTCCCTCAACTCCTGGTCGTACAGCAGTCCTTCGGGCGCCACGCCGACCTGCATCTCGACCAGCCAGGAGTTGATGACGTAGTCGCAGGCGACATTGAAGAGGTACGGGTCACGGACGCCGCAGCGGTCGCCGTGGCGCAGCGCGGCGTGCAGCATCTCGTGGGCGAGGACGAACCGCCACTCCTCGTCGTCGAACTGCCGCAGCGGGTTGATGTAGATCTCGGCGGCCTCCGGGTCGACCGCGGCGACGGAGATGCCGTGCGCGTGGGCGAGTTCGGCGTCCGCGACGATCGTGATGCCGGCCGCGATGCCGCCGAGCAGCGGGTAGGAGGACACGAACCAGCTCAGTGCCCGCTCCCACGGCCGGCGCGGGGTGATGCCGCCGCGCATCGAGTCGCGCCGGCCGCCCGCCAGGTCCATCGCGGCGGACACGGTGCGCGTCAGCGCGTGGGCGAAGGCTAGCTGCCAGTCCGGCGCGGAACCTCCCCGCCAGGTGTCCCACGGCACCAGCAGCTGGTCCGGCTCGCTGCCCGCCGTACCGCAGCGCTCGTACACCGCGGGGACGCCGGCGCCGTCGCGGCGCCAGCGCGCGGCGAGCTGCTCCTCGTCGCCGTCGGGGTACGACATCGGCAGGTCCGCGGGGGTCAGGCCGATGGGGAAGCCGAGCAGGAAGCGGTTGACGACGGCGCAGCGGGCGGCGAGGTCGAAGCGGTCGGGCTGCTCCCGCACGGTCCTGTGCGCCGGGACGTGTCCGAAGCCGAGGTGCAGGGCGGCGTGCGCGACCGCCCAGGCCCATTCGGCGGGCTCGGCCCGGCGCTTCGGGTGAACGTGCAGCACGCCGTCGGAGTCGACGCGGACGAGCCCGTCACGGGGCGACTCCTCGCAGTCCTCCTGGCGGCAGACGCTGAAGCCGATGGCGGCGAGTGCGCGGTTGCTCCGCACGAGCCGCATCCCCTCCGCGAACGCCTCGGCGGCCGGGTCCTTCTCGGTCTGCCGCTGCGCCTGCTTGCCCGTACGGGTCACCGGCGGGCCTCCACCAGCCGGGGCATGTCGCGGGCCGCCTCCACCAGGAACCAGGCGGGCAGCACGGGGTTGCCGTCCTCGTCCGAGGCGATGACGCTCTGCGCGACCTCCACCGAGATCTCGGCGAGCTGCACGAGCAGCGACTTGGCGCGGTACGCGGTCTGCCGGCCGTTCGCCGAGGCGTGCTCCTTGCTGGTGGGCAGCTCCTTGACGAGGCGGCCCCGGAAGGACTCGGCGAGGTAGTACAGCAGGTCACGGTCCTCGACGCGGTTCGGCCAGCGGGCCTCGCCCTTGAGGATCGCCTCGATGCCGAACCGGCTGCGGACGATCTTCACATAGCCGCAGAAGGCGACCGCGTGCGCGGGCGTCAGCGTGCCGTGCGCGATGACCTTGAGTGTCGGTTCGTCGAGCGTCGGGCCGAAGGAGCGCAGGGCGTCGGAGAGCATGTGCCAGGAGCGGGGCGTGGAGAACGGCTCCTCCGTCTTCGGCGGCTTGGACCACAGGTGGTCGGGGCGGTCGGTGAGGTGGTCGAGCACCCACGGGTGGATGTCGTTGGCCGCCGCCCACACCAGCCAGTCCTTCGCCGAGACCTCCAGATGTATGTGCGTGAGGCGGTTGACCAGCGCGGACGCGATGGGGCGGGCGAGCGCGTTGTCCGTGGAGCGGTTGCCCGCGCCGATCACGATCGAGCTCGCGGGCAGCTCGTAGTTGCCGATGCGGCGGTCGAGGATCAGGGAGTAGAAGGCCTTCTGGACGTCCGGGGTCGCCGCGTTCAGCTCGTCCAGGAACAGGCAGTAGGGCTCGTCGCGCGCGATCGCCTCCGGCGGGCAGAAGACCGAGCGGCCGTCCCTGATCTGCGGTACGCCGATCAGGTCCTCCGGCGCCAGTTGCGTACCCAGCAGGCTCACGCACTCCAGGCCCAGCGACTCGGCGAACTCCCTGACCAGGGAGGACTTTCCGATGCCCGGGGCGCCCCAGAGGAACACGGGTCGCACGGTCGCGAGACCGAGGAGCAGTTCCGGTACACGGGCGGGAGTGACGGTGACGGCTGCCTGCACGCAGGGGCTCCTGAGGGCTGGGGGGTGGGGGTGGGTCACGCCCAGTGTGCGCGGACCCTGGCCACCCTCGCAGCCCATTTTCCGCCGCGAGGGGTGGTCTGTCCGCGAGCACGTCGTGGCCGACTACACAGTTCCCCACACCCCTGCCTCAGCCCTTGAGGGGCACGGGGAACGGCGCGGCCAACCCCCACCCCTTCAGGGGCGCGGGGAACTGCGCGGCCAGCCACATCCGACCCGTAGCCGACCACCCGCGCCAGGCACAACTCACCTGAGGGGCGCGGGGAACGGCGCGATCAACCCGCACCGGCCCGCAGGCGGGCGGTCACGCCGGGTGTTGGTCGTTGAGCGCGGCGCCGTCGCCGACCGGCACCTGCGGACCGTCGTCCTCCCGCAGCCACCGCCGCAACACCCGGTGCACCTGCTCGGCGCCGACCAGCTCCTCCCCCGCCCCGACCGGCGGCGAGAGCGTGAGCGGCGACATCAGGAAGGGGCGCCCCTGCGCCCCGCCCAGCCCTCCGTGCGACCCGATCTGCTCCTCGAACGCGAGGACCTCGCCGTCCTCGGGGTCGTACCAGGAGTTCACCATGACGTCCGCGACGTGCGGGAACGAGTGCGTGCGGCGTACGGCGTCGGCGGCGCCCGGCCCGAAGTCCGCGAGCGGGCCCGGGTCGTCGTCCAGCTCGTCCAGCGGGATCTCCGCGCCGTGCGCGCCGAGCACGAGCCCGCCGTGCTCCTCACTGCGCACGAGCACGAACCCGATCCCGGGATGGTTCGCGAGCGTGGTCAGCAACGCCGGATGCCGCGCGTCGATCTCCTCGCGGCTCATCCGGTGCGGCACGTCCGGGAAGGACACCAGGCCCAGGTTCCCGGAGGCCAGCACGATGGGTTCCGACGGAGGCAGGGGCGGCAGGAACTGCTCGCCGCCCTCCTCCACCGGCCTGCGCAGCGCGGCCCGCACCGCCGCCCTGGCCTCGGCACCGCTGTGCGTACGCCGGGCCTTGCGCGGCACGGGCAGCCCGCAGCCCGCCCGGACGAGTTCGCCGAGACCGAGGCCGTAACGGGCGTGGAAGGTCTCCCCCGGGCTCTGGCCGTGGTCGGAGAGCAGGACCACGCGGTAGGCGCGCGGCGCGTGCTCGGCGACCTGCTCGATCAGGGCCAGCGAGCGGTCCAGGCGCTGCAGGACCTTCTCCGCGTCCCGGCTGCGCGGCCCGGAGTGGTGCGCGACCTCGTCGTACGCGACCAGGTCCGCGTAGACCGAGGCGCGTCCGGCGAACATGTCCCCGATCACCGCCGCGACGACGACGTCCCTCTCGATGACGGTCGCGAAGGCCCGGATGAACGGGTAGAGACCGCCGCGGCCGACACGGGGACGCTGCTTCCTCAGCCGGGTCCGGGTGGACTCGCCGATCTCGCGGCCGACGTCGGCGACGAAGGACAGCGCGGTACGGACCGCGTTGGCGGGGTCTGAGAAGTACGCGAAGTAGCCCGCCCGCGAGCGGTTCTCCCTGCCTCGCCTGGCGGCCACGGAGAGCACCAGGGCCAGTTGCTCGGCGCCCCCGCTGAAGAGGTTGCCGCGGCTCGCGCCGTCCACGGTGAGCAGGCCGCCGTCGCCGGTGCGCTCGATGGCACGGCGCTGCAGCTCCGCGGCGCTGGTGGGCCGGTTGCAGACCACGATTTCCCGGGTGTCCTTCTCGTACCAGCGGAAGGCGGGGATGTCGTGGTTGGAGCCGTGCAGGATGCCCAGTTGGCTGGCGCCGGTCTGACTGGACCAGTCGGTGCGCCAGGGCGCGAGCCGGTGGGTGGTGCGTGCTCCCGGGCCCTCGCCCAGCCAGGCGGCCACGGTGGGCATGAGACCGCGTCCGATGGCGTCCACGAGTACGTCGTGACCGACACCGTCGAGCTGGAGGAAGACCGTGCCGGGAGCTGACAGGGCGCCGGGCGGCGGCGCCTGTCCGCGGCGGCGGTCGGACAGCCGGTACAGCCTGCGCCGGTACGCGTCGTCGTCCCGCACGGCCAGCGCCCCGCCGGTCGCCGAGGCGACCGCGGACATCACCGCGGCGACCACCACGGCGGTCTCCGGGGCGGCCTCGCTCTGCCCCGAGGGGTCCAGGCGCAGGGCCAGGATCAGGAGCGAGCCGTTCAGGAAGAAGACGAGCACACCGAGGACGAGAGCGGGTACGAGGAGCAGGGCCCGCACGAGGAGGGGCCACACGACGGAGGAGAGCACGCCGAAGGCTCCGGCGCCCAGTGCGGCGGTGACGGCGATGCTGGTGGCGCTGTCACCGTCGGTCGACTGGAGCCTGAAGTCCGGCAGGATCCCGGCGAGCGCGAGCATGGTGACCGTGGAGACCGCCCACACGGCGACGCTCCGCCAGACCGCGCTCCCCACCCTCCGCCATCGTTCTTTCCGCACGTCATGCCTGCCTCACGTTCCGAGCCCGCCCTCCGGCCGACGGGGCCGGGCCCACCCTGCCACACGCCGACGGCAGGCTCCGCCGGACCCTTGAGGGGCGCGGGAACCGCGCGGCGAGCCCCCACCGGACCGGCACCCGCTCACGAACGACAAGCACCCACGAACGACAAGCACCCCGCGCCCACCGGGGGTCCGGCCGTCGCGCGGAGCGCTCAGCGGCCGTCGTACCCGGCCGTGGGCATCGACAGCCGGCGATGCACCCGCGCCTTCATCTGCGCGTCGTACGCGGGCTCCTCGTGCCCGACCGTCTCGACGCGCACGCCACGCCTCGCGCACTCGGCGGTGAACGCGTCGACGGAGGCGAGCGCCCGCTCCAGGACCCGGCGGCTGGGCGCGACGAACAGGTCCACGAGGCCGGCCTCGGCGTCCTCCCAGAGCGCGCAGTGGTCGGGCCGCAGCCCCCGCAGGAGCAGCTCCCTCGTCACCACGTAGCCGCGCTCGGCCGCCCAGTGCGCGCACATGGCGTGCTGGCTGCGCGAGTCCACCAGGAAGGGGTCCTCGTCCAGCTCCTCCAACGGCGTCAGGCTGGCGATCGTCGTCACGCGGAGCATGCCGGAGGTACGGCGTGTGTCTCCCATGGCGTCCCCCTCACCTCCGGGTTTCGTCGCCGACCCTACTCCTGCCCGTAGGCTCGGGGGGAGTCGCGCGAAGGAGGCAAAGGAGTGCCGGTGGAGATCACTTGGTGGGGTCACGCCACCTGCACGGTGGAGGACTCGGGAGTACGCGTGCTCACGGACCCGCTCTTCGCGCGCCGGCTCGCGCATCTGCGCAGGCGCCGGGGCGCGCCGCCCCCGGCCGGGGCGGCGGTGGCCGATGTGACGCTCATCTCTCATCTGCACGCCGACCATCTGCACGTCCCGTCGCTGTCCCGGCTCGCTCCGGACACCCGGCTCCTGGTGCCGCGCGGCGCCCGGCGTGCGGTGCCCGGACTGCGCAGGCTCGGCGGACCGGAGCTCACCGAGGTGGCGCCCGGCGACCGGGTCCAGGTCGGTGACCTGGTCGTACGGGTCGTCTCCGCTCGGCACGACGGGCGGCGGCTGCCGGTCGGTCCGCATCGCGCGCCCGCCCTCGGCTATGTGATCGAGGGCGAGTCCCGGACGTACTTCGCCGGGGACACCGGGCTGTTCGAGTCGATGGCCGAGGAGGTCGGACCGGTCGACGTGGCGCTGCTGCCGGTCGGCGGCTGGGGGCCGTACCTGGGCGAGGGGCACCTGGACGCGGGTCGGGCCGCCGACGCGCTGGCCCTGCTGCGGCCCGGCAGCGCGGTGCCGGTGCACTACGGCACGTACTGGCCCATCGGGATGGATTCCGTGCGCCCCCACGAATTCCACGCACCGGGCGCCGAGTTCGTGCGCCTGGCCGCCGAGCGCGCGCCCGGCGTGACCGTGCACCTGCTCGACCACGGCGAAAGTGTGCGACCCAAGATCATGGGGTACCGGTCCTCACCTGGGGACGCACCGGCTGGTCGGGGCGACGACGAGCGGGAGGGCGGAACCCGGTGAGACCTGTGCTCGCCGTCGCGGTCACGACCGTGCCGACTGTGGCCACTCAGCAGGCGCTCGGTTATCCGTCGCTGTTCCTGCTGGTGCTGATCGGCGCACTGGTGCCGGTCATTCCCACGGGCGCGCTGGTGAGTTCGGCGGCCGTGGTGGCGGTCCACCAGGCGGCACCCTTCTCGATGCTGCTGGTCTTCGTGGTGTCGGCGCTGGCCGCCTTCCTCGGGGACATCACGCTGTACTGGCTCGGGCGACGCGGCATGAAGTCGAAGAACGGCTCGCGCTGGCTCGCGGCGATCCGCGACCGCGCGCCCGAGGAGCGGCTCGCCCAGGCCCAGGGGAAGCTCGCCGACCACGGGGTCGCGGTGCTGGTGCTGTCCCGGCTGGTCCCCGCGGGACGCATACCGGTGATGCTCGCCTGCCTGATGGCGAAATGGCCGATGCGCCGGTTCGCCCACGGCAACGCGCCGGCCTGCCTCGCGTGGGCCGCGACGTACCAGCTCATCGGGGTGCTGGGCGGCTCCCTGTTCAAGGAGCCCTGGGAGGGCGTGCTCGCGGCGGTCCTCCTGACGGTGATCCTCAGCCTGGCCCCGGCGCTGTGGCGCCGCGTCCGCAGCGCGGCGGCCCGCTAGGGGCGCCCCGTAAGGGGCCCCGGCCGGACACGGAAGGTCCCACAGCCCACCCGGCGCCCCGGCGCGAAGCGCCGCGCTCTTCGGGGGCGCGGGGAACTGCGGCACCCGCCTCCACCGACCGGCGGCACACGTGCAGCAGCAAGCCACCCTGCGGGCCCGTCGTGGCCGGGCGCGCACCTGACGGGCCCGGCGGGACGGTCACAGCAGGAGCGTGCGGCCCCTACCAGTAAGGGCCACAGATCCTCCAAGGGCCCGGCGCGAAGCGCCGCGCCCTTCGGGGGCGCGGGGAACTGCGCGGCCGGCCCCCACCGGCCCCCACCGGCCCGCGGCGCACAGCCAGCAGGCCCCTCTCACGGCAGTGTGCGGGAGGCGCCCACCGGGAGGTCCCACAGGTCCTCCCACCAGTCCAGCTCGGTCACCCGCGTGAAGCGGCTCCGCCGAAACCACCGGCCGAGGCCCGCGGGGACGAACACCGGTGTGTCACGCGGAAGCCGGCGCAGGGTCGGTGCGTCCAGGTGGTCGTAGTGGTTGTGGCTGATGACGACCGCGTCGACGCGCGGCAGGGCGCTCCAGGGCACGCCGACCGGGGTGATCCGGGCGGGCGTTCCGAGGATTCTGCGGGACCAGACCGGGTCGGTGAGCACCGTGAGGCCACCGATCTGGACCCCCCAACTGGCGTGCCCCGCCCAGGAGACGGCGACCGTGCCGGAGTCGACCCGGGGCAACTGGCCCGGCTCGTACGGCAGTCGCGAGATGTCGGCGAGTCCCCCGGGCCCCGGCCGCAGCGCCCCCTCGCGGGCGAAGCGCGCGAAGCCGCTGAGGCCCGGCAGCGGTGCGGTGAGCCGCCCGGCGAAGGAACGGGGCCAGACCCGCCGTTCACCGAGCGGTCGCGGCTCGGCGGGCGGCGTCCCGGCACCGGGCACGGCATTCGTGTGGGAGGTGGTCGCCGAGGTGTTGGCCGTGGTGGTCGTGGCCGACTCGGACTGCTCCGTCATCGAGGGGACTCCCGTCGCCGAGCGTCATCGTCGTCGCGGAGATCGTCGAAGGTCGATCCCAGCAGACGCAACACGGCTTGCACATGCGGCAGTTCCAGAGGTTGTGGTGACAGGAGGGACGCCGTGCGCTCGTCGTCGGTTGTGCCGAGGAACGGTTCGGTGCACAGCCGTACGCGCAGGGCACCGAGCTCGTCCCCGAAGCGGTGTCCGCCGGGCGTCGGCATGCCGAGGCGGACGCTGAGGAAGTCCTCCAGTTCCTGTGCGTCGCCGACCCCGAGCGCGCCGAGCGCGGACCGCAGCGGACCGAGGTCGGCGTACAGGTGACGCCCCGCCCGAGGGGGCCGGACGAGGGCCCCCGCCGCGGTGAGCGCCCGGTGCGCGGCGGCGGCGACGCTCGCGTGCAGCCGTACGGACGCGGTGAGGCGGTGCGTGATCTCGTCGGGTTCGCCGAGCGCGTACGCGGCGGCCGAGGCGACCGGTGCGGCGATGCGGGCGTCGAGGGCGGTGAGGACGTCGAGGACGCGGTCGCGCAGCGCGGTGCCGGTGTCGTTGGCGGGGAAGCGGGCGATCGCGGCGGGCCAGCCGGCCGGGAGGAACGGGCCACAGAGGTCGGTCAGGACCGTGACCCGGTCCGGCAGCATCTCGGCGGGGCCGATCAGCACGGTGTCCTGCCGCTCGTGCAGCGTGTCGCGCCAGGTCTCGTCGCTGACCACGTGCAGGCCCTCGCCCGCGGCGGCCTCGATGGTCTCGTGGACCACTTCGGGCGGCGCGACGGTCGCGGCGGGGTCGTCGGCCACGGACAGCACGAGCAGCCGCGGATCGCCGCCCTCGGCACGCACCCGGCGCACGGTCTCCAGCAGGGCGTACGGGTCCGGGACGCCACCGCACTCGGCGGGCGTGCCCACGGGGAAGACGGACGCGCCCAGCAGACGGGCCTGCGGCGTCCACCAGGCCGCGCAGGGGCGAGGCACCAGCACGTCACCGCCGAGGGCCGCGGTCAGTGCGAGGAGCAGGGCGGGGGCGCCGGGCGCCGCGACGGTCCGGTCGCGGTCGGCGGGCAGTCCGCGCCTGGTCCAGTAGCCGCGGGCGGCGTCCAGGAGATCAGCGCCACCGCCGGTCGGTTCGGTGTGCGTGCCACTCGCCGCGGCGACGAGTCCGGGTGGTGGCGGCAGGCCGTGGCCGGGGAGAGGTGGGCCGTAACGGACAGGTCCGTGCCCTTCCGGCTCGGTCCGCCGCATCTGTGTACCTCCGCGCAGTGCTCCCTGGACCCGTCGCTCCGGATTCCCACGGTGCCGGTCGTGCTCCTAGGGGCCCTTGAGGCCCATGCTTCTGCGGGGTCCGTGCTTCTGGGGGGGTCCGTGCTTCTGGGGTCCCAGTACCCAGTGACCCGTACCCGGTGACCTGTACCCAGTGACCTGTACCCAGTGATCCGTACCCGGTGATCCGCTTCGCGACTCAGTCGTTCGGCGACGACTCCCGGTGGCGCAGCTTGTGGACGGCGGCGCCCAGCGCGCCCGCGATGAGGACACCGCCGGACACCAGGGCGGCCGTGGAGTCGTTGAAGGTGCCGCCCTCGCCGGCGTGCACCCCGTGCGGGACCCGCGTGCCGTGAGAGTTGTCGTGGGACGCGCCGAGGGACACCGTGAAGGACGCGCTCCACTCCTTGCCCCGGCCGCCGGGCGCCGCCGGGCAGACGCCCTCGGCCCGCCACTCGGAGCCCTTGCCCGCGCCGTCCGCGCCGCCCTCCCCGAAGTCCGCGGCGGGCGCGATACGGGCGGTGCCGCTGTAGGTGAGGCCGCCCGGCGCTTCCGCCTTGTTCGCGGGGTCGTCCTGGCCTCCCGGATCACCGACACCCGCGGGCTCCTCGACTGCCGGCGGACCCACGTCGTCCGGGCCCACCGGGTCCTCGTCACCCGTGCCGGCCGGATCCTCGACACCCACCGGGTCGTCCATCTCGGTGGGGTCCCCCATCCCGGCAGGGTCCTCCTTGCGCCCGGCGTGCCCGGCCCTGTGCAGTCGCACGGTCCCGTGCTCGAAGGCCTCGGAGGTGGCGTCGATGGACTCGGGCGGGTGCCCGCCGGTCGACTCGCAGGTGACGGAGAGGGTGACGCTGCCGCCGGGGGCCACCGTGCGCGGGCTCACCTCGGCCCCCGAGTCCGCGGACGCGGCCGTCGCGGCGGTGCCGAGTACGAGGGTGGTGAAGGCGGTGGCGGACAGTGCGCGAGCGGTACGGCTCAGGGGCATGGGGCTCGGTCTCCTTCGGCCGTCGGCTGGGCCCCCACGCCCGGGTACGGCGGCGGAGGCGGGGCACGACCGGCATGCCCCGCAGCCCATCAGAGCCCGCCCCCGCCCGGTGCGCGCGCGGCCGGACACCATTCGTGCCACACGGACGCCCGAGCGGGTGAAACGGCACGTGCCTGTGCCGGTTGCGTCAGAAGAAGAAGAGCGCCGAAGGTGTCACGTCTCCTGTCGCACGCCGTGCCACGAAACGTGCGACACGACGAGTCACGCGACGTGCGACACGACGAGTCACGCGACGTCCTGCATGATCTGGTCCCGCAGCCGGTCGCAGCAGCGGCTGATCAGCCGGGAGACATGCATCTGGGAGATGCCGAGCTGTTCGGCGATGCGGCTCTGGGTCATGTCGCTGAAGAACCGCATGTAGAGGATGGCCCGTTCCCGTTCGGACAGGGCCTCCAGACGGGGCTTGACCGACTCGCGGTCGATCACGATGTCGAGGGCCGGATCGGCGGAGCCCAGCGCGTCGCTCAGGGAGTAGCCGTCCTCGCTGCCCGGCAGTTCGGCGTCCAGCGAGAGCGCCGTGAAGCTCTCCAGGGCCTCCAGACCGGTGCGTACGTCGTCCTCACTCATCTGCGCGTGCTCGGCGATCTCCTCGACCGTGGGCTGCCGGCCGGGGATGGTCTGGGACAGGTCCTGGCGCGCGAAGCGGACGCGGTTGCGCAGGTCCTGGACCCGGCGCGGCACGTGCAGGGTCCACATGTGGTCACGGAAGTGACGCTTGATCTCACCGGTGACGGTCGGCACGGCATAGCTCTCGAAGGCGTTGCCGCGCTCGGGGTCGTAGCGGTCGACGGCCTTGACCAGACCGAGCGCCGCGACCTGCCGCAGGTCCTCGAAGTTCTCACCGCGGCTGCGGAACCGGCCCGCCAGCCGCTCCGCCATGGGCAGCCAGGCTTCGATGATCTGCTCACGAAGAGTGTCGCGCGGCCGGCCGGGGGGCAACGAGGCAAGCCTGCGGAAGTCCTCCGCGGTGTCGGGGGCGTCGTCGTGCGGGTGGTGCCTGGCGCTCGCGTGAGTTCGCATGATGACGGCAACTCCCTTGAGGGGTGCTGTGGTCGGGCGGGCAACCGTGGGAGCGCACCCTGGGCCGGACGGGCACACCCGGGGGCGGGTAACACACCACTCCCACGGACGTGCCTCCTGTCCGAAGCACTGAGTGTCCGCCTGCCCCGGGTTCCACGGGGCAAACACGCGGCTTCCGGGGCCGACCGAAGCCGGTCTCCCCACGATCCGAAGACTTCGTGTCGATGTCGATGTCGGAGTGGCACGACCCGTAACCGGTCGCCGACGACGATCCGCCGTCCGCCGGTTGCCGGTTGCCGGTTGCCGGTTGCCGGTTGCCGGAGGCCCGGTGCGGCCGGGCGCGGGCAGCACGACGGTGGCGGACGTGCGCCTCGAACTGGCGCGGAGTCCGGGCCGTACGTCGTTCCCCGCGGGTCCGCGTGAGCTGATCGGTGTCCTGCGCGACCAGTACGCGCCGGACACGCTGGCCGAGGCGGTCGTGAGTTCCGCGCCGTTCCCCGCGCCCCTGCTCAGGGGCGCGGGGAACGGCGCAATCGTTTCAGGGGCGCGGGGAACGGCGCGACCAGCCCCCACCGGCCCGCACCCGCCCCGCCCCGCCTCGCCCCGTCCCAGGCCCGGCGAAGCGCTAGCGCGAACGCTCGACCCGGCGCTCGTCCCACACCGGCTCCGCCGTCTCCCGCACCCGCCCGTCGCTCCCGAAGACCAGATACCGGTCGAACTCGCGGGCGAAACACCGGTCGTGGGTGACGGCCAGCACCGTGCCCTGATACGCCTCAAGCCCCTCTTGCAGCGCCTCCGCCGACTCCAGGTCGAGGTTGTCCGTCGGCTCGTCGAGGAGCAGGGCCGTGGACCCCTCCAGTTCGAGCAGGAGGATCTGGAAGCGGGCCTGCTGGCCACCGGACAGCCGGTCGAACCGCTGCTCCGCCTGAGCCGTCAGCTCGTACCGCCGAAGCCGGGACATCGCGGCACCCCGGTCCTGGGAGTGCTCGCTCCACAGGATGTCGAGCAGCGCGCGTCCCTGCAGCTCGGGGTGCGCGTGGGTCTGGGCGAAGTGACCCGCCACGACGCGCGCGCCGAGCTTCCACTCCCCCGTGTGCGCCACCTCGCCGCCCGCCAGCAGCCGCAGGAAGTGCGACTTGCCCGAGCCGTTCGAGCCGAGGACGGCGACCCGTTCGCCGTAGAAGACCTCCAGGTCGAAGGGTTTCATCAGCCCGGTCAGTTCCAGACCCTTGCAGGTCACGGCCCGTATGCCGGTGCGTCCGCCGTGCAGGCGCATCGTGATGTCCTGCTCGCGCGGCGGCTCCGGCGGCGGCCCGGCCTCCTCGAACTTGCGCAGCCTGGTCTGCGCCGCCTGGTAGCGCGAGGCCAGCTCGTGGCTGATCGAGGCGGCCTGGCGCAGGTTCAGTACGAGCTTCTTCAGCTGGGCGTGCTTCTCGTCCCAGCGCCGCCGCAGCTCCTCGAAGCGGGCGAAGCGCTCGCGGCGGGCCTCGTGGTACGTGGCGAAGCCGCCGCCGTGCACCCAGGCGTCGGCGCCGGCCGGTCCCGGCTCCACGCTGACGATCTTCTGGGCGGAGCGGGCGAGCAGCTCCCGGTCGTGGGAGACGAACAGGACCGTCTTGCGGGTCTCCCGCAGCTTCTCCTCAAGCCAGCGCTTGCCGGGGACATCGAGGTAGTTGTCCGGCTCGTCGAGGAGCAGCACCTCGTCGGAGCCACGCAGCAGCGCCTCAAGCACGAGCCGCTTCTGCTCACCGCCCGACAGGGTCTGTACCTCGCGGAACTGCGCCTTGTCGTAGGGCACGCCGAGCGCGGCCATGGTGCACATGTCCCAGAGCGTCTCGGCCTCGTACCCCTGGACCTCCGCCCAGTCGGAGAGGGCCTGCGCGTACTGGAGCTGGGCGGCCTCGTCGTCGACCGTCATCATGGCGTGCTCGGCGCGGTCCACGGCCTGGGCGGCCTCGCGGATCCGGGGCTGGGCCACCGACACGAGCAGATCACGCACGGTCGTCTCGTCCCGTACGGATCCCACGAACTGGCGCATCACCCCTAGTCCGCCACTGACCGTGACCGTGCCGCCGTGCGGTTTCAGCTCGCCCGAGATCAGCCGCAGCAGTGTCGTCTTTCCGGCGCCGTTGGGCCCCACGAGCGCCACCACGGCCCCTTCGCCCACCCGGAAGGAGACGTCGCCGAGCAGCGCCCTCCCGTCGGGGAGGTAGTACTCCAGGTGTGCGGCTTCGAGATGTCCCATGGTCGCGCATTGTCCGGGGCGGACGGGCGACGGGGCAAACCGATATGCGCGCCGGCGGCCCGGTGGGGTAGACGATGGAGCATGACCGCAGAAGTAGACCTCACCGCCACCGGGGCCGGCCATGCCCTGCTGAACCGGCTGATGGCCCTTGACCACCGCCTGTTCGAGGCGGTCGCGACCCGGCACTGGCCGGGCGCCGACCCGCTGCTGCCGAGGCTGAGCCGCAGCGCGAACCACGGGGTGCTGTGGTTCGGCGCGGCCGCGGCCCTCGCGGCGACCCGCTCGCCGCGGGCGCGCCGCGCGGCCGTGCGCGGGATCGCCTCGCTGGCCCTGGCGTCGGCCACGATCAACACGGTGGGCAAGCGTTCGGTACGCCGTCCGCGCCCACGGCTCGACGCCGTGCCGGTGATGCGGCAGCTGAAGCGGCAGCCGATCACCACGTCCTTCCCCTCGGGGCACTCGGCGTCGGCGGCGGCCTTCGCGACGGGCGTCGCCCTGGAGTCCCGAAGGCTCGGCTCGGTGGTGGCCCCGGTGGCCGCCGCGGTGGCCCTGTCCCGTATCTACACGGGCGCGCACTTCCCGAGCGACGTGCTCGCCGGGGCGGCGTTCGGCGCGGGTGCCGCCTTCGCCGTACGCGGTCTCGTGCCGACCCGTGACCAGTTGCCGCCCCCGGGTCGGCCGCGCGCCGACGTGCCCGCCTTACGGGACGGGGAGGGTCTGGTGCTGGTGGTAAACACTTCCGCGGGCACCGCGGACCGGATGCGCGCCATCGGGGACGCCCTGCCGCTCGCCGAGGTCGTGGAGTGCGAACCGGAGTACCTGCGGGCCGAGTTGGAGAAGGCCGCGGCCCGTGCCGAGGTGCTGGGAATCTGCGGCGGCGACGGCTCGATCAACGCGGCCGCCACGGTCGCCCTGCGCCACGGCCTGCCGCTCGCCGTGCTGCCGGGCGGCACGCTCAACCACTTCTCGAAGGACCTGGGCGTGGAGGACGTACGCGGCCTGAGCCGCGCCCTGACGGAGGGCGACGCCGTACGGGTGGACGTGGGCCGGTACTCCGCCGGTGACCAGGAGGGCTACTTCCTCAACAACTGCAGCCTCGGTGTCTATCCGGAGTTGGTGCGCGAGCGGGACCACTGGTCGAAGCGGATCGGCGGCTGGCCGGCCGGGGTGGTGGCGACCCTGCGTGTCGTGCGCGCGGGCCGGCACCCGTTGCGGGCCGAGTTCGACGGCAGGGAGCGGCCGTTGTGGCTGCTGTTCGCCGGCAACGGCACGTATCACCGGATGGGGCCGATTCCGGCCCGGCGTTACGACCTCGCGGACGGTCTCCTCGATGTGCGGGTCGTCCACGGTGGCCGTTTCCCGGCCGTACGCCTGCTGGCCGCGGCCGTCGCCGGACCGCTGACCCGGTCCCCCGTGCACGCGGCGCTCCGCGTGGGCGGCCTCCGTGTGCAGGGCGTCGAACCGGGCACGCTGCTGGCCTTCGACGGCGAAGTCAGGCGGGTCGAGGGCGATGTGACGATCCAGAAGCTCCCGGAGGCACTGACCGTCTATCGGCCGAGCGGCCCCTGCTGACCTGCCGTCAGTCCGTATGACAAGACGCAGGTCTCACACTTCGACATGGCGGCGTAGCTTCACAGGTACTCCCGTACCGAGTGAACGGATGCCGCCATGTCGAAGGTGCCGAAAGAGACCGCCGTGTACACGCACGGCCACCACGAGTCCGTGCTGCGCTCGCACACCTGGCGCACGGCCGCCAACTCGGCGGCCTACCTCCTCGGCTCGCTCAAGCCCCATATGCGCATCCTGGACATCGGCTGCGGGCCCGGCACCATCACCGCCGACCTGGCGGGACTGGTCCCGGACGGCCGTGTCACCGGCGTCGACCACGCGCCGGGCATCCTGGACCAGGCACGCGCCACAGCGGCCGAACGGGGCCTGGAGAACGTCGACTTCGCCGTCGCGGACGTCCACGCGCTGGAGTATCCGGACGACAGCTTCTGTGTCGTCCACGCCCACCAGGTGCTGCAGCACGTGGGCGATCCCGTGCAGGCGCTGCGGGAGATGCACCGGGTCACGAAGCCGGGCGGTCTCGTCGCCGTCCGGGACTCGGACTACGCGGCGATGACCTGGTATCCGCGGTCCCCCGGCCTGGACGACTGGCTCGACCTGTACCGGCGGGTGGCGCGCGCCAACGGGGGTGAGCCGGATGCCGGGCGGCGCCTGAAGTCGTGGGCGCGGGCGGCCGGCTTCCGCGCCGATGACATCACGGCCTCGGCCGGTACCTGGTGCTACTCGACGGCCGAGGAGCGGGCGTGGTGGAGCGGGCTGTGGGCGGACCGCACGGTGGCGTCCGCGTACGCGGGGCTCGCCGTGGAAGGGGGTCACGCGGAGGTGGGCCATCTGCGGGAGATCGCCACTGCGTGGCGGGCGTGGGGCTCGCAGGAGGACGCGTGGTTCGCGGTCCTGCACGGCGAGATCCTGTACCGCAAGCCGACGCCCTGACACCGCGAGGTGCGCAGTTCCCCGCGCCCCTGAAAAGCGGGGCTGCGCCCCAGCTTTTCGCCCCTGAGGGGCGCGGGGAACGGCGCAGTCTTTTAGGGGCGCGGGGAACGGCGCGAGCAACCCCCACCGGCCCGCAGCCGAAAGCTAGTCCCTGGGGAGCAGTGGGCCCAGCGGGCCGAGGTCGAGGTTCAGGTCCTCGGGGCGGAGGCCGTAGCGGTCACGCAGTTCCGCCATCCGGTCGTCGAGGAGCATCAGCGTCAACCCGATCCGCTCCTCCTGGTCCTCCGACAGATCCCCCGTGTCGAACCGCCGGACGGCCTGCCGCTCCATCAACTGCCGCAGCAACTCGACCACGGTCAGCACCAGCTTGATCAGATCCCGCTCCACCGTGTCCGGTTCGAGGTCGAGACGGCTCCGCCCGGCCTTCTTCCCGGCACCGGCACCGGCCCCGGCACCGGCCCCGGTGCCCAGGACCGCGTCGTCGACGACTCTCCGGAGTGTCTCTCCGCCGCTCACAGCATCTCCTCCCAGGGCGCGGGCACGTTCTCGTTCACCGAGCTGATGAGCGCGTTCAAGTCGATGCGTACGAGATCAACGTCCGCGATCCGCAGGGTGAGGTCGCCGGTGATGACGACCCCGCCCGCGAGCAGCCGGTCGAGGAGGTCGACAAGGGCGACCTCCCGGCGTTCCACGACGGTCACGCGTCCTCCCCGCTGAACGAGTAGGCCGCCCACGGACCGGTCAGCTCGACGCGCAGTCCCGGCGCGTCGTCCTTCGTGCGGTCCACCAGTTCCACGAACGCCTCGGACGTTGTCCGCGGCACCAGGTAGGCGGCGTTCAGGATGTTCCGGCCGGGCGCGCGGGAGAGCGCAGAGTTCTGCGGGGCGTGGATCCGGGTGTCCTCCGCGTACCCGGAAAGGGACTCGTGGAGCCGGCGCGAGAACTCCTCGGCCCGCTCCCACTTCTCCTCGCTCTCCTTGCGCTGGTTGCGCCGCTGCCGCAGATAGTCGCGCCCCGACCCGGCCCTGCCGGGAGAGGAGGCGGGCCGCGCACCCGTACCGCCGGAGAGGTCGGGCTCCTCGGACGTCTCCGTGGGTTCCGAGTACACCTTCACCCCCCACTCGACCCGCCCGTCCAGCCGGTCGAGAGTCCGCAGGAAGGTCTCCTCCCGCTCCTCCAGCATCGACCGCACGCCGCTGTCGTCCCGGAACACCGTGGCGAGCCGGAGCGGCAGCGGCGAGGTGACGACGGTGAGCGCGTCGATCACGTTCTGGTGGGCCCGCGCGGTCGCGCCGAGCCAGTCCAGGTCCTCCAGATGGGCCCGCAGCGGCCCCTCCGCGAAGTCCTGCTCGGGCACCTGGCCGACGACGGCGACCAGGTCGCCGTGGACCAGCTGCTTGGGTGGCACCCCGGCCACCCCTGCCAGCTGGGCCAGCAGGGGTGTACCGAACGGGCGGCAGACGGCGTAGACGTAACGCAGGCCACTCATCCTTGTGCTTCCCTCTCCGTCTTACGCGACGTCTCCACCGGCTCGCGCCCGCCCGCGGTCACTTCGCCGCGCGCGCCCTCCAGTTCGGCGACGTGTGCGCGCAACTCGGCGTTCTCCCGGGCGAGTTCGTCGCGCCCGGCGCGGGAGGAAAGCTGCGGATCCGTCTCCCACCAGTCGATGCCCATCTCCTTCGCCTTGTCGACGGAGGCGACGATGAGCCGCAGCTTGATGGTGAGCAGTTCGATGTCGAGCAGGTTGATCCGGATGTCACCCGCGATCACGATGCCCT
The DNA here is from genome assembly GCF_044742785.1 of Streptomyces sp. NPDC087844. Classification (NCBI taxonomy): domain Bacteria; kingdom Bacillati; phylum Actinomycetota; class Actinomycetes; order Kitasatosporales; family Streptomycetaceae; genus Streptomyces; species Streptomyces sp. NPDC087844. The sequence continues at coordinate 112,565 of NZ_JBIUVD010000001.1, forward strand.
TGTCCAGGACCCGTTCGAGGATGTCCGCGAGGTTGGCGCCGCCGCCGTTCCCATAGGGGTCGGGCAGGCGCTGAGCCGTGGTCATCGACGGCTCCGGGCACCGGCGGGCTCGCGTTCGCGCTCGTCCGCCTCCTCGTCCTCCGGGACTTCCTCGTCCTCGTACTCGGCCTCGGGCGCGTCCTCCTCGTAGGCCTCCTCGTCCTCCGGGGCCTCTTCGTCCTCGTACTCGGCCTCGGCCTCGGGGGCGTCCTCGTCCTCGTACGCCTCCTCGCCCTCGGGCAGCTCGTCCTCCTCGGCGGACTCCTCGTCGGTGGAGGCCTCGGCGTCCTCGGAGCCGTCCTCGGAAGCGTCCTCGGAGGCCTGCTCGGCTTCCTCTTCCTCCGCGACCGCGTCCTCATGGCTCGTGACGACCTCGCCGTCGCGGATCTCACCGCGCCAGCCGTCGTCCGCCTCGCCCTTGATGGTGATGAAGCGGACGTAGTTCTTCAGGTCGAGGCGTGCCCTGCGGCCCTGGGCTCGCCAGATGTTGCCGGTCTTCTCGAAGAGCCCCTTGGGGTAGTACTCGATGACCAGCAGCACCCGGGTGAGGTTCTCGGCGAGCGAGTGGAAGGTGACGACACCCTTGGTGGTGCCCTTGGCGCCCTCGGACGTCCAGCTGATCCGCTGGTCAGCCACCTGCTCGGTGGTGTGGGCCTTCCAGCTGCGGCTGGACCAGAAGATCTTCATCTGCCAGTCGGACGTCGTGTCGTCGGCGCGGTTCGCGCTCTTGACGCCCTTGGCGAAGGTGCTGAAGTCCTGGTACTGGGTCCACTGGTCGTACGCCGTGCGCAGCGGCACGCCGACGTCGATGAACTCGATGATGACGGTCGGCTTCTTGCCGGCACCGCCCTTGCGCTTGCCCTTGCCGCCGGTCAGGTTCTTGAAGGCGCCCACGACACTGTCCTTGGCCTTGCCCGCGCCGAGTTCCAGCGCGGTGCGCATCGGCCCCTTGCCGTCGGCCAGCTTGCGGCCGCCGTCGAGGGCGAGCTTGGCGAAGCCGGGGCTGTCGCCGGAGGCGATGTCGTTGAGCTTGCCCGTCGTCTGGCCGAGCTTCGTCCCGACCCCGACCAGCGCCCGCTGGACCTGGGCGGCCAGATACGCCTGGGCCTCCTCCTTGAGCCGGTCGACCGCTTCGCTCTGCGCGAGGGAGGTCAACGGGTTGCTCTTGGCCTGCTTGGTTGCGGACCCGAGGGTGTCAGTCATCGTCGCCGCCTCCCCTCGTCGTACGGGCCCGGGTGGTGCGGCGCGTGGCGGTCTTCGCCGCGGCCGTCTTCCTGCCCGGGGCCTTCTTCGCGGCCTTGGCCGCCGTCTTCTTCGCCGGAGCCTCGTTGCCGGGGCTGCCCTTCTCGGCGGCCTTCTTCGCGGGCGCCTTCGCTGTCTTCTTCGCGGGGGCCCGCTTGCGCGGCCGCGGCTTCTCGTCGTCCTCGGCCGCCTCGTCGTCGTCCGCGTCGCGGGCGGAGTCCTCCGAGTCGTCGTCCTGCTCGTACTCGTCGTCGTCGTACTCGACGTCGTCGTACTCGTCGTCCGGCTGCTCCTCGTCCCGCTTGCGGCGCTTCTTGCCGCCGACCCCGGGCACGTCCGGTACCTCGACCGGGACCACGCCCGCGAGCTGGTCCTGCACCTGGCTGGTCCGTCCGTGCAGCCGGTCGGCGAGGCCGGTGATCTGGCGCTCGACGAGTGCTCCGGTGGCGGCCTTGCCCACGCCACGCAGGTCCCCGCGCAGCTGGTCCCCGATCTCCTTGAACTGCGGGTTGTTCTGCAGTTGCGTGGAGACCAGGTCCGCGAGCGCCCGCGGGCTGAGGTGCATCCGCTTGCCCGCCACCATGGTGCCGACGGCGAAGGCCAGCTTCATCTTCTTCGTACGTCCGAGGACGTACCCGGCCCCTACGGCGAGGCCAAGCCCTAGTCGGTTCATCGTGTAGTCCCGTTGTCGCCTGTTCCGGTGCTCCTGGTCATGGCTATCTCCAGCCTGTCGAGGAGCTCGTCCTCCATACGGTCGAACTCCGCTTCGTCGATCTCGCCGGCCTCAAGGCGCTCCTCAAGATTGCCGAGCTCGGCGCGGACCACCGCCGGGTCGTAGTACTGGCGTTCGGCCTCGTTCACCACCTGCTTCATGGCCCAGAGGCTGCCGCGCACGGGGGCGAACGGCAGCATCAGGACCTCTCCGATCAGCCCCATGCCATCAACTCCTGGGTCAAAAGGTTCAGTTGGTCGCCTGAGCGGGCTCGGAAGGGCCCGGCTCGACGAAGCTGTAGGGGGGCAGCGGCCCGTGGACCCGCAGATCGAGGTGCGGGTGCGCCTTGCGGACCTCTTCGACGGCGGCGATGAACGGCTCGGCCGCGTCGCGGTCCACGAGGAACGAGAGGTTGGCCAGCCAGCCGGTGGACTCGGGGCCCACACTGACGGAGGCGGCGGCCGGCTCCAGCGCCCGCTGGATCTCGGCGGCGTCCTCGACCTCGCGGTTCTTCACCGCGGCGACCACCATCTCGCCGAGCCGCAGCTTGTCGTCGTAGTTGCCGCCGCCCGCGCCGCGGTTGGCCTCGGTGAGTGCCCTGACCTCAGGGTTCTCGGACATCACGCGGTGCAGTACGGCCTCTTCGTCGTGCGTGGCCTTGACGTTGTACTCGACCTTGCCCGCGAGCGCGTCGAGGCGCTCCTTGAAGTGCTCGGCACGCTCGGCAAGGACACTGGTCACGGCCGCGTCGTCCGTCGAGACACTGCCGAAGCGCATGGGCAGCACCGGGCCGCCCGCGCCCGCCTCGGCCAGCACGTTCTGGTGGGCGAGCAGGTCCCTGCGCTTGGGCCGCAGCCCTTCGGGGGCGTCACTGACGACCGCGGCGAGGTCACCCTCCTTGATGACGCGCACCGGCATCGCCGGCTCGCCGACGCCTTCCGTGCCGTCCGGGAGCGAGGGCAGCGAACTGGACGTGATGCCGTAGACGTACGTGCTCACTCCTGCTCCTCCTTGCGGCGCGAGGCGGCGGTCTTACGGGTCCGCGGCCTCGACTCGGGCTGGCTCTCCTCGCGGGACTGCTTGAACGCGTCCGAGATCGTCTCGGCGGCGCCGGACAGGGCCCCCTTGGACTTGCCCTTCGCACCGGACTCGGTGATCGAGCCGACCAGGTCGGGAAGTCCGGGGCTGCGCTTGGGTCCGGCTTCCAGGTCGAGGCGGTTGCACGCCTCGGCGAAGCGCAGGTAGGTGTCGACGCTCGCTATGACGACACGGATGTCGATTTTGAGGATCTCGATGCCGACGAGGGAGACCCGGATGAAGGCATCGATGACGAGCCCCCGGTCGAGAACGAGTTCAAGGACGTCGTAGAGGCCGCTGGAGCCGCCTCCACCACCGGATTGCTGTGCCGGGACAACGGTCATTCCGACCGGCCCTCCTTGTCTGTTGGGGTGTGTGTGCTCTGTCGGGTGTGCGGGTTGGTGTGCGGGTTGGTGTGCGGGCGGATGGGCGGCCTATCGGCCGCCGGGCTTCCGGGTGTCGGCCCTACCGCGTTCGTAACGGCGGACGCGGCGGTAACCGGTGAGTTCGCCGCGCGGGTCGAGGGTCACCTCGTAGCTCGCGAGCAGACTCATCGTGTCGGGGACCCGGACGAGTTCCAGGACCTCGATCTCCAACGACCAACCGTGGTCGGTGCGTTCGAACGACGACACCGACTCGGCCTCCATGCCGGTCAGTTCGGCGAGCTGGCCGCGCGCCTGGCGCAGCACGTCCATGGGACCCAGCTCGTCGTCGTCCGTCGTGCTCCTCTGCCTGCCCTTGGACGAGTTCGATGAACTCTGTGAATCTGATGTGTTGGATGTGTTCGACATGGCCACCTCGAACACCGAGTGACCGGCCGATCGTTCACCAAACCTGCGAGTGTCGGCGCTCAGCCGCGCAGGGCGTTCAGCCGGCGCCTGGCGGGCCCGAGCGCGCGCCCGCCGCGCAGCAGCCCTGACCAGGGATCGGTGCGGGCCTGGTCGACCGCGTCGGCGATCGTCCAGCGGCGCGGACCCAGTTCCGCATCTTCGAGCTGCTCCCAGGTGACGGGCATGGCGACCGGGGCACCCGGCCTGGCGCGGACGGTGAAGGGGGCGACGGTGGTCTGGGCGTAGGCGTTGCGCTGGACGTCCAGATAGAGCCGGTCGCCGCGGTCCTTCTTGCGGGCCTCGGTGGTGAGCCGGTCGGGACGCTCCTCGGTGAGCGTGTCGGCGACGTCCTTGGCGAAGGTGTGCACCTCGTCGAAGTCGTGCCGCCCGTTGAGGGGGACGACGACGTGCAGCCCGCGTGAACCGGTGGTCATCAGGGCCGACGGCAACCGGAGTTCGTCGAGGAGTTCGCCGAGGAGGCGGGCGGTGTCGCGTACCGGCTCGAAGTCGTCGGTCGACGGGTCCAGGTCGAAGACCAGCCGGTCCGGCCGGTCGACAGGACCGCCGGACGAGACCCGGGCGAGCCACCGGTGCAGGGTCAGGGCGGCCTGGTCGGCGAGGTAGACGAGGGTCGCGGTGTCCTCGCACACGGGATGCAGGACCGTGCCGCCCTCCTTGGGCACCTCGACGCGGCTGACCCAGTCCGGATAGTGGTCCTGGACGTTCTTCTGCATGAACTTCGGCCCGTCGAGCCCGTCCGGGTACCGCTCCAGCATCAACGGCCTTCCCCGCAGGTGCGGCAGCATGAACGGGGCGATCTCCCGGTAGTACGCGACGACGTCCGCCTTCGTGTACTCCTTCGCCCCTCCCGTGCCGGGGAACATCACCTTGTCCGGCCGGTGCACCTCGACGGTCCGCCGTCCCGCGCGTACGGAGGTCATCGCACCACCGCGTTCTCGACCAGCAGTTTCACCGCTGCGACGATGGAGTCGGCGTCGATGCCCGCCGCGCGCAGCTGCTCGGCGGGGGTGGCCGAACCGGGCATGTCGCGGACGGCGAGGCGGACCAGGCGCGGGGTGGGGCGGCCGTCGAGGAAGGCGTCGAGGACCGCGTCCCCGATACCGCCCTCCTGGTGATGGTCCTCGACGGTGAGCAGGCAGCCGGTCTCCCCCGCGGCCTCGCGCAGGGTCTCGCGGTCGACGGGCTTGACGGAGTACAGGTCGACGACCCGCACGGCGATGCCGCCGGCGGCGAGAGCGTCCGCGGCCTTCAGCGCCTCGTGCACGGTCACGCCGGCGGCGACGACGGTCAGCCGGTCGTCCGTGGAGCGCCTGAGCACCTTGCTGCCGCCGACCGGGAACTCCTCGCCGGGGCCGTACAGGACGGGCATGGCACCGCGTGAGGTCCGCAGATAGCGGATGCCGTCGAGGCCGGCCATGGTGGCGACGAGTGCGGCCGTCTGGGGGGCGTCGCACGGGTAGAGCACGGTCGAGCCGTGCACCGCCCGGAACATGGCCAGGTCCTCGACGCCCATCTGCGAGGGCCCGTCCTCGCCGATCGCGACGCCCGCGTGCGAGCCGACGAGGTTGATGCCCACACCACTGACCGCCGCCATCCGGACGAAGTCGTGGGCGCGGGTGAGGAACGCGGCGAAGCTGGAGGCGAACGGCACCCAGCCGCGGGTGGCGAGCCCGACGGCCGCCCCGACCAGCTGCTGTTCGGCGATGTAGCACTCGAAGAACCGCTCGGGGTGTTCCTTGGCGAAGAACTCGGCTCGGGTGGAGTCGCTCACCTCGCCGTCGAGGGCGACGACGTCCGCGCGCGAGGAGCCGAGCGCGGCGAGCGCCTGGCCGTAGGCGTCCCGGGTGGCGACCTCGTCGCCGCTCTCCCAGCGCGGCAGGTCCAGGTGACCGGCCCGTACCGCGTGCAGCATCCGGGCGGCTTGCGGCGGCTGGACCTCGACGCGCAGGTCTCGTACCCCGCCCAGCTCCTCGATCGCCTCGTCGGCGTCGGGCAGCGGCTTGCCGTGCAGGCCCTCGCGGTCCTGCACGGACGCGACGCCCTTGCCCTTGAGGGTGCGGGCCAGGATCACGGTCGGCTGTCCGGCCGTGGACACGGCCTCGCCGTACGCCCGCTCGATGTCCTCGACGTCATGTCCGTCGACCTCGACGGTGTGCCAGCCGAAGGCCCGGAAGCGGCGGGCGTACGCGCCGAGGTCGTGGCCGTGCCGGGTGGGGCCGCGCTGGCCGAGCCGGTTGACGTCCACGATCGCGGTGAGGTTGTCGAGCTCCTCGTACGCCGCGTGCTCGGCGGCTTCCCAGACGGAGCCCTCGGCCAGCTCGCTGTCGCCGCACAGCACCCACACGCGGTAGCCCACCCGGTCGAGCCGCTTGCCCGACAGGGCGATGCCCACACCGACGGGCAGGCCCTGGCCCAGCGATCCGGTGGCGGTCTCCACCCAGGGGAGCCGGCGCGGTGTGGGATGCCCTTCGAGGCGGCTGTCCAGGGCGCGGAACGTCAGCAGTTCGCTGTCGTCGATGGCACCGGCGGCCTTGTAGGCGGCGTACAGCAGCGGCGAGGCGTGCCCCTTGGAGAGTACGAACCGGTCGTTGCCCGGATGGGAGGGCCGCTCGAAGTCGTAGCGCAACTGCCGGGCGAACAGGACCGCCATCAGGTCGGCGGCGGACATCGAGGAGGTGGGGTGCCCGGAGCCCGCCGCGGCGGCCGCGCGCACGCTGTCGACGCGCAGCTGCTGACCGAGTTCGATGAGTTCGGGGGTGTTCATGGTGTTCCTTCCACAGGAGGTTGCTCAGGGGGTCCGGGCCGGCCCGGCACACGGGACAGCTCGGAGAGCGTCCGGGCCGCCCGGTATCCGGCGAAACCCGCTCCGACGATCACGACGCGGGGTCGGCTCATCGGTCGGCTCATGGGTCGCCTCCGGCGGAATCACTCAAACGGGGCTTTCCGCGTCCCCCTGGCCGGGATGCCCAAACGTCGGGCCCCCGGGGTTCCGGCCGCCGTGCAGGACGGGCGCGGCTCCTTCGAACTTCTACCGACTTCTACTGACTTCTACCGACTTCTATCGCAGGAAGGCTGCCGCCGCAGCTCCAGGAGTGGGCTTCGTGACACGCCGGACGGGTGCGCGGGCACGACGGACGCGGACAGCGAAGACCGGGGCCACGTCGTTGTGGCCCCGGTCGGTACAGGGGTACGGGCCGCCCCGCGGCTCACCGGGCCCGGGTGTCCGGCACCGCGTTGCTGGGTGCGACCGGCGGCATCGGGGGAACGGCGGGGCCGCCCGCCTGCGTACCGGCGGCGGTGGCGCCGTTGACACCGTCACCGGGCACCTGAGCGGCGCCGCCGGACGCGGGCCGGGACGCCGACGGCCGCGCCGCGTTCCGCAGCACGTACGCCAGCGCGGCGAGCACGGCGGCGGTGATCAGCGCGGCGGCCCAGTCGGGCAGGCCGATCGCGAGAGCGAGACCGACCGTGAGCGCGAGGGCCGCGCCCGCGTACAGGGCCATGGCACCGGACGCGGCGTACATCGCGGCCGTCCGGCGCTGCTTGCGGGTCTGTTCCCGCAGCTCCGCACGTACGGCGTCGCGGGCCACCTGCGCCAACTCGTCGGCCAGATGCTTGTCCAGATGTTCCATGTGATCGATGCGGTCCATGCGCTCCGGGTACCCGCGCCCCCCGGTGCGTAACGCCCGCCCGGCCGGACCGGACGCGCCCCGGCACGGGATCCGTACGAAACGATCTCCTTTCCGGCCGAGCCCAACTAGGCTCGTGCGCATGGACATTCTGGGAGCCACGCTGCGCATCTGCGTCGACGACCTGGAGGCTGCGGTCCCCTTCTACGAGAGACTGGCGGGCGGACCGGCGCAACGCTTCGAGCGCGGCGGGGTCTCCGTCGCCGCCGTCGGCTGCTTCCTGTTGATGAGCGGCCCCGAGACGGAACTGGAAGTGCTCCGCAAGGTCTCGGCGACCATCGCGGTCAAGGACGTCGACGAAGCCCACCGGGTGCTCACCGAGTCGGGCGCACACGTCGTCGCGGGCCCGGTGGCGACCCCCGCGGGACGCAACCTGATCGCGATGCACCCGGACGGCTATGTGTACGAGTACGCGGACCGCCGCACGGCGCGGTAGGTTCAGTCGCCGCTGTCGCCGCTGTCGCCGCTGTCGTCGCTGTCGTCGCTGTCGGTGCTGTCGCCGCTGTCGGTGCCGGGCGGGCGCATCCGGAAGTCGTGGCGCTCCGGCAGGGGTTCGTCGGAGATCCGGGACCACAGCTGCCCGATCGCCTCGGCCCCCTCGCGCAGGTCCGCCACCTCGAAGCCGGCGTCGAAGACGGCACGCGCCGCGTCCTTGTCGCCCTCGGCGAGCAGCAACCCCGCCTCGATCAGCCGGAACCGGCCGCGTTCGCGGGTCGCCGGGAGCAGTCGTTCCCACACGGACCGCGCGTCCGCGGTGCGCCCCGCCGCGAGCAGCGCGCCGATCGCCTCGCGCCCCAGCGCGGCGGTGGCCGCCGTCCAGGTCTCGCCGTCGTCGCGCCGCTCCTGGCACAGGTCGTCGAAGGCGTCCGCGTACCGGTCGGCGGCCCGCTCCCGGTTGCCCGCCTCCTGGTCGGCGACGGCCAGGCAGCGCAGCAACGGCCAGAGCGACGGCGCGAGTTCGAGCCCGCGTTCCCAGCTGCGCACGGCCTGGGCCCGGTCGCCCGCGTGCCACTGGGCGATCCCCAGGTGGTACTCGGTGAGCGGCTCGGCGGGGGCCGTCTCCAGCATGTCCCGCCAGTGCCGGGCGACCAGCGTCTCGCCCGGCGGCCCGACCCGGCGGGGCTCCGGGAAGGAACCGGAGCCGAGCAGCTCCACCCACGGCCGCTGCGCGTCTCCGAGCGTGGACTCGTCGAAGGGCGTGCCGGGCAACTTGAGGCCGGCGCGCAGGACTTCGAGCGCACCCCAGCCGGAACCGACAGCCAGCACCTCGGCGGGTTCGGTGTCGGCGGACGCCAGCCAGTGCTCGTACGCCGTCTCGAACTCCCGCTGTGGCAGCACCCGTTCGAGCCCGGACTCGACCTCGGAGCGGGCGGCGGCCCAGTCGCCGCCGTGCACGAGTCGTGCGTCGGCGTCGATCGGCCCGTACGCCTCCAGCCAGCTCACCTCGCTCTCCCCGTCGAGGCGTACGTGCTCCAACTGGGTGCGGGCGAGCCCCGCCTGGATCTCGCAGTAGCCCTCGGTGCCGGGTTCGGTGAGCCATCGCTGCCAGCGGCGCCCACCGGTGCCGGTGCCCCACAGGAAGAGTTTGCGGCCGCGCAGCACGTCGGTGGACGTCTGCACCAGCCCCTGCCCGGCTGCGTCCAGGGCGGCGATCCAGCGACGCTGTCCGTCGGGCACCTCGTAGAAGTAGTCGGCCGGATACGCGCCGTGCCGCGGATACGTCCGGTCGACACCCTCGTGCACCGGGACCGGCACCCGGCGCAACCGCCGCTCGTAGCCGAAGTGCCAGGCCTCCTCCGCCGGCGCGAGCACCCTTCGCGCCTCCGGGACGGCGGTGTTGGACCACCAGTACAGCGGTGCCGTCTTCTCGTGCGGATTGCGGACGCGAACACCGACGTACAGGAAGTCGGAGCCCTCCGGCAGCCACAGGTCGACCTGGAAGGGCAGGTCACGCAGCCGCTCCCACTCCCACAGGCGCAGCATCCGTGTGCCGTCGGGCGCGGTGACACGGGCCGCGTGCAGGGGTGCGCAGGCGAGGGTCGAGTGGCCGGTGGCGCCGATGTTCCACTCGATGCCACCGGAGAACCAGGCGCCGTTGAGCGCGAAGTCGGCGGGCTGCAACACCGGGTTGCGGTACAGGAGTTCGCGGTCGGACGGCTTGTGGAAGAGGGAGACGACCCGGCCGCCGAAGCCGGGCAGCACGGTCGCGCGCAGCCGGTCGTTCTCCAGGACGAGCGTCTCGATCTCGCGGGGCGTACGGCTTCTCCCGTACCCGTCCCGGACGCGCTCGGGCAGGAGGCTGCGCAGCGGCTCGTACGCGATCTGCCGGGCCATGTCGCGGGGCAGGCCCGCGCGTTCCCGCTCGTCCACGTGGTGCGTCCCGTCGAGCGGGCGCAGTGGGGGCAGGGGGTTGGCGGGGCCGGGTCCGGCGACCGGAAGCGTCAGTACGTCACGTCGGATGGTCGTCACGTGACCATGGAACAGGCTGGACGACGTGCCGACCAGAGGCTCTCCCGGTCAGGATCCGATCAGCATCCGGTCAGGATTGCGCAAAGGCCGCGACGACGATGTCGGCCAGGAGGGCGCCGGCGGTTCCGTCGGGGTCCAGGTCGGGGTCGTAGATGGTGACGTTGAAGCCGGCGCAGTGCGGGGAGGTCACCAACGGCCGCAGGAGCGCGGTCAATTCGTCGGGCAGCAGTCCGCCGGGGTCGGGGCTGTCGACGGCGGGCATCACGGACGGGTCGAGCACGTCGGCGTCGAGGTGCACCCAGAAGCCGTCCAGGTCCGGTACGTCGAAGGCCTGGGCGGTGGCCCGCGCGAGCGCGTCGGCGCCCCACTCCCGGATGTCGCCGACGGTCACCGTGGGGATCCTCAGCGCGGCCAGCTCGGCCCGGTCGTCCTCGAACTCGTCGCGGATCCCGAAGAACCGTACGTCCTCGTCACGCAGATAGGGCTTAAGCCCCTCCAGATCGGTGAGGTCGTCCTGGCCGCGTCCGGTGGCCAGGGCCACCTCCTCGCCGCCGGCCGCGCCGATCCCCTCGGAGTTGCCCGGGTGACGGAAGTCGTGCGAGGCGTCCACCGCCGCGAGGCCGTAGCGGCCGATGCGGCGCAGCGCGAGGGAGGCGCCGAGCTGGATGGAGCAGTCGCCGCCGAGGACGACGGGCAGCTCGCCGGCCCGTACATGCGCCTCGATGCGGTCGGCGAGAGTCCGCGTGTAGGCGGCGAGCGCGGTGGCGTTGAAGACACCGTCGCCCTCCCGCCAGTCGCCCCGGTCATAACGCGGCGGTACGACCACACCCCCCTCCAGGGCGTTCAGCCGTCGCACGATCCGCTGCTCGCGCAGGGCGCCGGCGAGCTTGTAGCAGCCGGGCACCGTGCCGGGGGCGGGCGGCCGGAGCCCGAGGTTGGAAGGTGCGTCCAGGACGACGAGATTCCGAAGGGCACTCATGTTCGAACCATATCGGCGGTGACGGCCCACCGCTCATGGTCACGCCAGGCTCCGTCGATGAAGAGGAAGTCCGGCGAGAAGCCCTCCAGACGGAACCCGCAGCGGCGGGCCAGCGCGATCGAGGCGGCGTTGCCCGGCTGGACGTTGATCTCCAGCCGGTGCAGCCCGAGCGTGTCGAACGCGTACCGCACGACCAGGTCGAGCCCCTCACTCATCAGCCCGCGCCCGGCCGCGTGCGCGAAGGCCCCGTAACCGAGCGCCCCGCACAGAAAGGCACCCTCGACGATGTTGTTGATGTTGATGAACCCGGCGATCCCCCCGTCGTCCTTCTCACAGACGAAGAACCCGGCCCTGGCCGGATCATCGATGAGCCGCCCCGCGTACGAGGTGTAGGCGGCGGCAGTAGCGGGCGGAAAGAGCCACGGCTGGTGCAGAGCCTTGCTCTCCCGCGCCCGGGCGGTGAACTCGGGCCCGTCCTCGTGGCTGAAGAGACGTACGCCCACGCGGGGGCCCTCGGCGAGATACACGGTACGGCCGGACATCCCGTCACGATACGCCGAGCGGAACGCTTACAGATCAACCCCGGCGCCGCACGAAGAACGCCCCGCACAACGCCCCGATCACCGCGGTGGCGAGCAACGCCATCCACAACGGCATGGTCACCTCGGGAATCAGCAGCCGAATCTTCGTCGCCCGAGTGTTCTCGAAGATGAAGACCAGCCCGAGAACAGCCAGCGCGACAACCGCCACCCGCCCAGGCGTCAGCGAACTCCCCCGCCCGGCCCCCGCCCCGCCACCACCGCCACCGTCCCGCGAAGTCTTCGGACTCATACGGTCAGCATCGCCGCGGAAGCGGGGCCACGCACGGCGAGGCATCCCTCCGGGTGAGGCACCGCCCGGCGTCACACCAACGCCGGCACGTCCAGCGTCAGAACCCCCGCCCCCGCGTCCAACACCGCCCGCACCCCGAACGGGACCGTCAGCGCACCCTCCCCGTGCCCGAAACCGAACTCCTCGGCGATCGGCACCCCGAGCCCACCGAGCCGGTCGAGAACCAGGTCCCGCACCCGCTCGTACGGGCCGCACCGCTCCCAGGACCCGAGGAGGACCCCCGCGACACCGTCGAACCAACCGGCCCGCAGGAGCTGCGTGAGGTACCGGTCCAGGCGGTACAGCTCCTCGCCCACGTCCTCCAGACACAGCAGACCGCCGCCCGCGGAGGGCCGGGCGTGCGGTGTCCCCAGCTCGGCGGCGAGCAGGCTCAGACAGCCGCCGAGCAGGACGCCGGCAGCCCGCCCCGGGACCAGGACCTGCCCGGCCGACCTGATGGTCCGCACGGACTCCGGCGCGAAGAGGGTCGCCCGGAGATGATCCTGGGCGCGGGCGTTCTTGACGAAGTCGATGCCCGCGGCCATCGGGCCGTGCAGGGTCACGAGTCCCAGCCGCGCCGCGAAGGCCTCGTGGAGGGCCGTGATGTCACTGAAGCCGACCAGCACCTTGGGCCCCGCGGCCCGCAGCGCGTCCCAGTCGAGCAGATCGGCCATGCGCTGCACGCCGTATCCACCGCGGGCGCAGAACACCGCGGCCACCGACGGATCGCACCAGGCGGCCTGGAAGTCGGCCGCCCGGTCGGCGTCCGTGCCCGCCAGATAGCCGAACGTGCCGTGCCGGTCCAGGACATGGGGTGCCACGACCGGGTCGAGGTCCCAGCCGCGCAGGATGTCGAGCCCCGCCTGGAGCCGTTCCTCGGGCACGGGGCCGCTCGGCGCGACGACGGCGACCCGGGCTCCGGCGACCAGCCGCGGAGGCCTGACAAGGCCCTGCAACACATGGCCCTTCACCACAGGGTCTGTCAGCACAAGGTCCTACAACGGGCGGTCACTTGACGAGCTCCAGTGCGGGGACTCCGGGCGGGTTGAGGCCGAACACCTGGGCGTACAGGGAGAGTTCCGCCTCCAGGGCGCGCACCATCGTGTCGGTGCGGCGGAAGCCGTGACCCTCGCCCTCGAAGGTGATGTAGGCATGCGGCACAGGCCGCGCCCGTTCCTCAAGGCGGGCCAGGAACCGCTCGCACTGGGCGGGCGGACAGATGACGTCGTCAAGGCCCTGGAGGAGCAGGAAGGGCGCGGTGACCTGGTCGGCGTGCTCGGTGGGCGACCGCTCGGCGTACCGCGCGGGCACCTCGGCGCGCGGACCGATCAGGCTCTCCAGGTACTGGGACTCGAAGTCGTGGGTCTGGCCCACGCCCCAGCCCACGAGGTCGAGGACGGGGTAGAGGATCGTCCCGCACGCGTAGACGTCGGTGCCGACCAGCGAGGCGGCGGCGGTCCAGCCGCCCGCGCTGCCGCCCCGGACGGCCAGCCGGTCACGGTCGGCGGTGCCCTCCTCGGCGAGGGCGAGGGCGACGGCCGCGCAGTCCTCGACGTCCACCACACCCCACTGCTCGCGCAGCCGGTTGCGGTACTCGCGCCCGTACCCGGTGGAGCCGCCGTAGTTGACCTCGGCGACCCCGATGCCGCGTGAGGTGAAGTAGGCGATCTGCAGGTCGAGGACGAGCGGGGAGCGGCTGGTGGGCCCGCCGTGCGCCCAGACGACATAGGGCGGGAGGACGTCGCCGGGGGCCACGTGGCCGGGGTGGTGAGGCGGGTAGATGTGGGCGTGGATCTCCCGTCCGGCGGGCCCGGAGAACGTACGGATCTGCGGTTCCGGGTAGTAGGCGGGGTCCACCGGGTCGTCGTGCCGGGCTCCCACGACACGCGCCCTTCCGGTCCGCGCGTCCAGTTCCACGACCTCGTACGCGCTGCGCGGGCTGGCGGCGACGGTGACGACGCGGCTGCCGTCGACGGCGAGGGTCGGCTCGTACTCGGTCCAGGGCCCGGCCGCGTCGACGACCTCGCCGCTCTCCGGGTCGAGGATGCCCAGCGCGGTGGCGCCCCGGCCGTGCACCACGGCGATCAGGCCGTTGTCCAGTGGCGCGAACCAGCGGCGGCCGACCGTCCACAGCGGCCCGCCGAACTCCTGCTCGCGGGTGCACAGAAGAAAGGGCGGCTCAACGTCAGTGTCATTGACGTCGCCGGACGCCCGGTAGAGGTTCCACCAGCCGGTGCGGTCGCCGCAGTACAGGAGGGAGCCGTCGCGCCCCCAGTCGGCCTGCGCGATGGCCTCGTCGGGGCCGCCCGCGACCGTCCGGGGCTCCCCCAGCGTGCCGTCGGGGGTCACCTCGGCCACCAGCAGCTCGGTCCCGTCCCACGGCATCCGCGGGTGGTCCCAGGCCAGCCAGGCCGCGCGCCGCCCGTCGGGCGAGATCCGCGGCCCGGTGACGAACCGGTGCCGGTCGTCGGTGAGTTCGCGCACCGCGTCCCGGTCCTCGGCGGCCGAGCCGTCCAGCGGCACCGCGGCGACGAGCCGCCGCACGTCGCTGGGTCCGTCGCCGGTGAACTCCTCCAGTACGCACCAGACCTCGCCGTGTTCCAGGCGCACCTGCGGGTCCACCCACCGCAGTCCGCCGCCGACCGAGGACACGGGGGTGAGGGGGCGCGGACCGCTCCCGGGGTCGGCGGGCTCGTACACGTACAGCCGCTGGTCGGCGAAGTCGACGAACACGACCACCGGCCCGTCCTCGCGGACCGTGCCGGTCCAGGGCTGTCCGCCGTACTCCATGACGCGGCTGCGGACGTTCCACGGGGCGGGCAGCACCGACTCCTCCGTACCGTCGGCGCGGCGGCGCACCAGGGTGCGGCGACCGCCCTCGGCGGGCCGGGGCTCCGTCCACCACGCCTCGTCGCCGACGAAGCCGACGAAGTCGGGGTGCCCGTCGTGCGCGGCGGCGAGGGCCGCGTCGATGGGCGAGGGCCAGGAACCGTAGGCCAGCGTCTGCACTGTGTCCCCCATTTTCCTTCTCTTCCTAAGCCGTGCGCAGGAAGCGGTCGAGTACCCGGACTCCGAAATGCAGTGCCTCGACGGGCACCCGTTCGTCGACCCCGTGGAAGAGGGCCTGGTAGTCGAAGCCCGGCGGGAGCTTCAGAGGTGCGAAACCGTAGCCGGTGATGCCGAGGCGGGAGAACTGCTTGGCGTCCGTGCCGCCCGACATGCAGTACGGCACGACGTTCCCCTCGGGCGCGAACTCCTCCACGGCGGCCCGCATCCGGGCGTACGTCACCGAGTCCAGCGGCGCCTGCAGGGCGACCTCGCGGTGGACGAACTCCCACTCCACGTCCGGCCCGGTGAGCTGGTCGAGAGTGGCCCGGAACTCGTCCTCGGTACCCGCCAGGAAGCGTCCGTCGACGTGTGCGACGGCCTCCCCCGGGATCACGTTGACCTTGTAACCGGCGTCCAGCATGGTCGGGTTGGCGCTGTTGCGGACCGTCGCCTCGACGAGGGAGGCGGCGGAACCGAGCCTCTCCATCAACGGGTCGACGCCGTCGGGGTCGTCGAGACGCGGCTCGACGCCGTACAGCGCGGCGAGTTCGGTGAGTGCCGCGCGGACCGTCGGGGTGAGCCGTACGGGCCACCGGTGGTCGCCGATCCGCGCGATGGCGGCGGCGAGCCGGGTCACGGCGTTGGACCGGTTCACCTTGGAGCCGTGGCCCGCCCGGCCGTGTGCGGTGAGCTTCAGCCAGCCGGTACCGCGCTCGCCCGCCGCGAGGGGGTACAGCTGTCGGCCGCTTCCGTCGTGGAAGGTGAACGCTCCGGACTCGCTGATGCCCTCGGTGCACCCCTCGAAGAGCCCGGCGTGCTGGTCGGCGAGGAAGCCCGAGCCGTCCTCGGCGCTCGCCTCCTCGTCCGCGGTGAACGCGATCACGAGGTCGCGGCGGGGGCGTACGCCTGCGCGCGCCCACTGCCGGACGACCGCGAGGATCATCGCGTCCATGTTCTTCATGTCGACCGCGCCGCGTCCCCAGACGACCCCGTCGCGGACCTCGCCGGAGAAGGGATGGACGCTCCAGTCCTCCGCCCGCGCGGGTACGACGTCCAGGTGACCGTGGACGAGCAGCGCGTCGGCGGACGGATCGGTGCCCTCCAGGCGCGCGACGACGTTCGTACGCCCCTTGGTGCGCTCCAGAAGGGTCGGCTCAAGCCCCGCCTCGGCGAGCAGGGCGGCGGCGTACTCGGCGGCCGGCCGCTCCTGGCAGTCACCGCCACCGCGGTTGGTGGTGTCGATACGGATGAGGTCGGAGGTGAACCGGACGACCTCGTCCAGGGCCTGCTCATCGACGGCCGCCTGCGCTATCACACTCATGTCAGCCATAGTTCTCCTCCACGGCGGCCGAGACGATCGTGGTGACCGCCTTGAAGGTCCGGATGCCCTCGTACATCGTGGCGCTGGTGTACGCCACCTTGCGTTCCCCGCTCTGTTCGACGCCCGGGACGACGGTGGCCGACATGGCCAGGTGCTCGGCGTCGAACTCCAGGGCCACGGTGAAGGGGCCCGCCCGGTGGGGCTCGTGCCGCACGGCGAGCCGTGCCGCCTCCTTGGCCGCAGAGCGGATCTCCGCCGCCGTACGGACCGGGGTGCGGCACACGGCCGCGTACCGCGAGACGTGGTCCTTGACGGCGACCTTCAGTGCCTCGGGCGCGTAGCCGAGCGCGTCCTCGCAGGCCACGTCGTCGCCGGTGACCAGCACGACGGGGACTCCGTACTCGGCGACGACGTAGGCGTTGAGCAGTCCCTCGCTGGCGCGCTCGTCGTTGACCCACACGCCGGTGATCGAGTTGGCGAGGTAGGTGTGCGCGAGGACGCCCTCCATGCCGGCTCCCGCGTGGTAGCCGACGAAGGCGATGCCGTCGACGTCGCCGTGCTGCACGCCCTCGACCATGGAGAGCGCTTTGTGCCGCCCGGTGAGCATCTGGGCCCGTTCGTCCAGTTGCTCCAGGAGCAGGTTGCGCATGGTCGAGTGGGCCTCGTTGATGAGTACCTCGTCGGCGCCGCCGTCGAAGAAGCCGAGAACCGCGGCGTTCACGTCCGAGGTGAACATCGAACGGCACCGCTCCCACTCCGGTGCGCCCGGCTCCACGTCGGCCGGCCAGGTCACCCCGGTGGCGCCCTCCATGTCGGCACTGATGAGGATCTTTACCATGCTCCAGTTGTATCGCAGTCGCGATGCGCTCCACAGGCCCGGGAGGTCAACCGGTCGAACCGACCGAAACCCTCACTCGGCCGTCGGCATGTTCCTCGTCCACGGTGACGGTGGTGCCGGAGTCGGCGTGGTGGCTGGATCCGTACACGGCCCGGGTCGCCGGACAGCGTGTCGCCGTAGGGGTCACTCGGCCGCCCACAACCCTCGTACGTGCCCGAGATGCCGCGTCATGACGGCACGTACCGCCTCCTCGTCGCGGGCGACCAGCGCGTCGAGGATCTCCAGGTGCTCCTCGGCCGAGGCCTTCAGACGGCCCGCCTCGACGAGGGCGTGCAGTCCGTACAGCCGGGAGCGCTTGCGGAGGTCGCCGACGACCTCGACGAGGTGCTCGTTGCCGGCGAGGGCGAGCAGGCCGAGGTGAAAGCGGACGTCGGCCTCGACGTACGCGATGAGATCACCGGCCGCCGCGGCCGTGACGATCTCCCGCGCGACGGGCCGCAGCGCCGCCAGGTCGGCGGGGGCCGCGGAGGTGGCGAGGCCCACGGTGGTGGGGATCTCGATCAGCGAGCGGATGTGCGTGTACTCGTCCAGCTGCTTGTCGGACACGGCGGTGACCCGGAACCCCTTGTTGGGCACGGTGTCGACCAGGCCCTCCTTGGCGAGGTCGAGCAGGGCCTCACGCACAGGGGTGGCGGAGACACCGAACCGAGCGGCAAGAGCGGGCGCGGAGTGCACCTCCCCGGGCCGCAGCTCCCCCGCCACAAGAGCGGCCCGCAAAGCATCCGCGACCCGCTCGCGATAACTGGGCTTGCGACCTCCCACCATGGGGAGGACGGGGGCGGGGACGCCGACGCGCTGGGCAACCATGGAACGATCTCCTGGAATCTCTGTCAGGGACACAAGAAACGGCACAGTCGCGCGCCTTCGAGGGGCGCGGGGAACGGCGCAGTCTCTCGTCTTCAAGGGGCGCGGGGAACGGCGCAATCCTTGAGCCGCACCGCACACCCCACCGCGCTACAACACGAACCCCGCCGGAAACGGATCACTCGGATCAAGAAGATACTGAGCGGTCCCGGTAACCCACGCCCGCCCAGTGAAACTGGGCAACACAGCCGGCACCCCACCCACCTCCGTCGTCCCATGAAGCCGCCCCGTGAAGTGAGTCCCGATGAAGGACTCGTTCAAGAACTCGCTCTCAAGCGCCAGTTCCCCACGCGCGTACAACTGCGCCATCCGCGCACTGGTCCCCGTCCCGCACGGCGACCGATCGAACCACCCCGGATGGATCGCCATCGCATGCCGGGAGTGCCGAGCCGTCGACCCGGGTGCGACCAGGTGCACATGATGACAGCCACTGATACTGGGGTCCTCAGGATGAACCGGCTCCCCTTCGGCATTGATGGCGTCCATCAACGACAACCCGGCAGCAAGGATGTCGTCCTTACGGGCCCGGTCAAAAGGCAGCCCGAACTGATCGAGCGGCAGAATCGCGTAGAAGTTCCCGCCGTACGCGAGGTCATACGTCACCGTCCGCCCGTCGGCGAGCTCGATCTTGCGGTCGAGGGCGACGGAGAAGGACGGCACGTTCCAGAGCGTGACCGACCGGGCCGCCCCGTCCCGCACCGCGACCTCGGCGACGACGAGCCCGGCCGGCGTGTCGAGCCGGATGGTCGTCACCGGCTCGACGACCTCGACCATGCCGGTCTCCACGAGGACGGTCGCGACCCCGATCGTCCCGTGCCCGCACATCGGGAGATAGCCCGACACCTCGATGTAGATGACGCCGTAGTCGCAGTCGGGCCGGGTGGACGGCTGGAGGATCGCGCCGCTCATCGCCGAGTGACCACGCGGCTCGTTCATCAGCAACTGCTTGATGTCGTCGCGGTGTTCCCGGAAGTACAACCGCCGCTCGTTCATCGTCGCGCCGGGAATCGTGCCGATACCGCCGGTGATCACCCGGGTCGGCATGCCCTCGGTGTGCGAATCGACGGCATGCAGGACGAGTTTGCTACGCATGAACTGTCTCCCTCTCTCCCCCCGGACGAGCCGGGGCCCGTCCCGGCCTCTTCCCGGCCTCTTCCCGGCCTCTCCACCCCCGCCTGTTCCTCAGACGAGCCCGGCCGCCACGGCCTTCTCGGTGGCGGCCCGGACGGCGGCCTCCTGGTCGGCCCGCAACGGCACGCGCGGCGGACGCACCGGCCCGCCGTACCGGCCGACGATGTCCATCGACAGCTTGATGGCCTGGACGAACTCGACCTGGGAGTCCCAGCGCAGCAGCGGGTGCAGTTGCCGGTAGAGGGGCAGCGCGGTGTCGAGGTCACCCCGGACGGCGGCGCGGTACAGCTCGACGGACGCGGCGGGCAGCGCGTTCGGGTAACCGGCGACCCAGCCCTTGGCACCGGCCACCGCCAGCTCAAGCAGGACATCATCGGCGCCGATCAACAGGTCCAGATCCGGCGCGAGTTCGGCTGTGCGGTACGCGCGCCGCACATCACCGGAGAACTCCTTGACGCCGTGGATGTACCCCTCGCCGTGCAGCTTGGCGAGCAGTTCGGGCACCAGGTCGACCTTGGTGTCGATCGGGTTGTTGTACGCCACGATCGGCAGGCCCGCCTTCGCGACCTCCGCGTAGTGGGCGAGGACCGAGCGCTCGTCGGCCCGGTACGCGTTCGGGGGCAGCAGCATCACGGAGGCGCAGCCCGCGTCGCGCGCCTGCTCGGCCCAGCGGCGGGCCTCGGCGGAGCCGTACGCGGCGACGCCTGGCATGACGCGCGAGCCGCCGATCGCCGCCACGGCCGTCTCCACGACCCTGGCGCGTTCCTCGGGGGTCAGCACCTGGTACTCACCGAGCGAGCCGTTCGGTACGACACCGTCGCAGCCGTTCGCGACGAGCCACGCGCAGTGGTCGGCGTACGCGTCGTGGTCGACGGAGAGGTCGTCCCTGAGCGGCAGGGCGGTGGCGACGAGGACGCCGCGCCAGGGGCGGTTGCAGGTCGTGTCGGTCGTGTCGGTCCTGTCGGTCATGAGGGTTCCCGTCCAATCCTTGGAGCCGTGGGGGGCGGGCGCGTGAAGGCCGGCCTGCCAGAAGGTTCGCGTGCCGGTGCGCGCGTCAAGGGGGGCAGAAAGGTTCAAGAGGCGTCACCGGGCTCGCGCGCCAGCACACCGAGAGGCACCGGCCGCGCGAACGGCCGCCGTGCCGGTGTCGGCGGGCACCCCGCGAGCCCCGCCACCGCGGGACCGCACATCCGGCCCTGGCACCAGCCCATCCCGGCCCGGGTCAGCAGTTTCACGGTACGTACGTCCCCGGCGCCGAGTTCGTCGACGGCCTCCCGGATCGCGGCGGCCGGCACCTCCTCGCAACGGCACACGAGGGTGTCGTCGCCGACCCGCTCCGCCCAACGGTCGGGCGGCGTGCAGACGTTGTCGACGGCGGCGAAGAACTTCCGGAGTCCGGCCCGCGCCTTGGCGGCCCGAGCACAGGAATGCGGCTCGGGGGCCCGGGAGTCGAGCCGAGCAGCGATCGAGAGTCCCGCGATCCGGCCCTCGGCCATCGCCAGCGCGGCGCCGCCGATCCCGGTGGTCTCACCGGCGGCCCAGACGCCCGGTACGTCGGTGCGCTGTTCGTCGTCCACGGCGACGTTCACCCCGTCGAGGCGGCAGCCGAGTGTCTCGGCGAGGTCGGTGTGCGGAAGCATGCCGTGCCCTACGGCGAGGCTGTCGCAGGGAACACGCCACTCACTGCCCTCCCTGACCCGTCCGTCGCTGTCGAGCGCGGCCACGGTCACAGCTTCGAGGCGGTCGGTCCCGTGGGCCGCGACGACCGTGTGGCGAACGTGCACCCGGACGCGGTACCGCGCCAGCTCGGCCGCGTACAGAGCCCCTTCGGCGAGCTTGTCCGGATGGGCGGCGAGGACGCGCGCATGCCGTAGGAAACCCCGGGGGTCGGCGGATTCCACGAGGGCGGCGACCTTCGCCCCGGCCGCGGCCAGTCCGACGGCCACGGGCATCAGCAGCGGCCCGGTCCCGGCGACCACGGCGGTACGGCCCGGCAGCACGAGTCCGCTCTTCAGCATGGCCTGCGCCCCGCCGGCGGTGACGACTCCGGGGAGGGTCCAGCCGGGGAACGGCAGCACCTTCTCGTACCCGCCGGTGGCGAGGAGCACGGCGTCGGCCCGGACCACGACGGACTCCTCCTGCTCGGGCCCGAGGAGAGCGTGCACGGCGAACGAGGCGGCTTCCCGCTCCACACACCACACATGATGCTCCGTCAGGTGCGTGATCCTGCCCGCCCCGACGTGCGCCGCCAGTCCGTCACGGAGCCGTCTCCAGGTACGCCACTGGTGGTGCAGGGCCTGGGGCCGCCGGGCACCGAGCCCGGCGGCGGGCTGACGGTAGAACTGGCCGCCCGCCTCCGGAGCCGCGTCCACCAGGACCACCGACACACCGCGTGCGGCGGCGGCGAGGGCGGCGACGAGTCCGGCGGGTCCGGCGCCGATCACCGCGAGGCGGGGTCGTTCACTCATGCCGTCCGGTCCCTTCCTGGGTTCGGATCACGTCTCCCGGCTCCGCGCGTACCAGGCAGGCCCGTTGGTTGGGGCGCCCGTTGACGATCAGCAGACAGTCGAAGCACACCCCGATCCCGCAGAAGACTCCGCGCGGCTCGCCACTCCCCCGGGTCGTGCGCCAGGACATGACACCCGCGGACCACAGGACGGCGGCGATCGTCCGGCCGGGAAGAACGGTCAGCTCCCGCTCGTCGAACGTGACCGTGAACGGCGGTTCGGGCCGGGCCCGGACCAGCCTCAGAGGAGTACGCGGCGTCACGAGCAGAACTCCTCGGGTGCGGGATCGGGGAAGCGGTCGGGGCGGAACGGCGCGAGCTCCAGGTCCGGCCTCCTGCCCGCCAGTACCTGCGCGATCAAGTGGCCGGTACCGGTGGCGAGTCCGATCCCCGCGCCCTCGTGCCCGCACGCGTGGAAGAGGCCGGGCACCCGCGCGTCGGGTCCGACGGCGGGCAGGTGGTCCGGCAGGTACGGACGGAAGCCGAGGTAGGCGCGCATGGCCCGCACCTGTGCCAGGAAGGGGAACAGCCGGGTCGCACCGGCCGCCAGCTCCCGGGTGACGGGCAGCGAGAAGGAGCGGTCGAAGCCGACCCGTTCCCGGCTGGCCCCGATCAGTACAGGACCCGCCGCCGTTCCCTCGACCACCGGGGAGGTCTGCAGCGCCGCCGAGTCGCTGGCCACGTCGGCCACGTAGTCCGCCGCGTACACCTTGTGGCGCACCCTGCGCGGCAGGGGCTCGGTGACGAGGACGAAGCCGCGCCGGGGCAGCACGGGCAGCAACACCCCGGCCAGCGCTGCCAGTTCCCCGCCCCAGGTCCCGGCCGCGTTGACGACCGCGGGCGCGTGGATGTCGCCGTGCGAGGTACGGACACCGCGTACCGCCCCCGACGCCGTGCGCAGCACGTCCGTGACCGTCCGGCCGGTGCGCAGCGAGGCACCCGCCGTGCGGGCCAGCCGGACGAGTCGGGCGGCCGCGAGCGTCGGCATCACCTGGGCGTCCTGCGGATAGAGCACGCCACCCGCGAGGCCGTGCGCCAAGTACGGTTCGAGGTCGTGCAGTTGGTCCGGGCCGACGGACTCGGTCCGGACCCCGGCCGCGCGCTGGGCGGCGGCGAGTCCCTCCAGCGCCGCCAGCCCCTCGGGCGCGGAGGCGACGACGAGGCCGCCCTTGGCCTCGTACTCGACAGACTCGCCCACACCGGGCTCGGCGGCGAGGTCGGCCCACAACCGTCCGGAGAGCAGGGCGAGTTCGAGTTCGGGGCCGGGCTCCTTGTCGGACACGAGCAGGTTGCCCTCGCCGGCGCCGGTGGTGCCGCCCGCCACCGGACCACGGTCCACCAGGACGGCACTCAGCCCCGCCCGGGCCGCGTACAGGGCGGTCGCCGCCCCTACCATTCCGGCCCCGACGACCACGACATCGCAGGTCAGCGAGTTGCTCACGACAGTAATATGTCACATACCCCTATGGATTCACACCCCCTCTTCGCAGCGCTCCTCAACCCTCGCGCTCACCCCGACAGCCGTCCGGCGGCCGTCAGTGCCTCCAGCGCGCTCGCCTGGGTGCGCCAGTCCGACACGTTGGGCGCGGCGCCGGACCAGCGCTGGCCGAGGCGGTTGAGCGCGTCCCGGTCGGCCGTCCAGACGGAGTCGGCCTGCTTGGTGACGTACGCCTTGTACGCGGTCGAGGCCGTGGCGTCCGCGAGGTCGGCGAGGTGCCGTACGAAGATGCCCTTGAACTGCTTCTGGTTGTCGTCGCAGGACGCCGTGCCGAGGTCGCAGGACTCGGTCAGTACGCCGCCGCGGGTCAGCGCCGGTGAGGAGATCGCGGTGTCGGCCAGCCGCTCGGCCGTGTCCAGGTACCGGGCGCTCCCCGTCGACCGCCACAACTGCGTGAAGGCGCCGATGGCGAGCCCCTGGTTGTAACTCCACACGGTCTGGCCGTTGTTGGCGCAGCCCGAGGTGATCCCGTCGCTGACGAGGCCCGAGGAGTTGATCATCCCGCTGGCGAGGTACCAGTCCGCGGCCGTGGTCGCGCGGGCCCCCCACACGGTGTCGCCGCTGATCCGCTGGTGCAGCGAGGTGGTGAGCCACAGGTAGAGCCCGTTGGTCACGGCGTTCTTGTAGGTGCGCTCCCGGTCCCACCACACACCGCCGCCACAGGTACCCGTGTCCCAGTACTTGTGGACGTATTCGGTGATGGTGACCGCCTCCTCCAGATAGCGCCGGTCACCTGTGTGGTCGTACGCCGTCAGCCAGGCCACCGCCCACCAGCCCGCGTCGTCGATGGCCCGGCTGATGAAGTGCCCCTCGATCGGGTCCGAGCCGCGCCCGCCCGCGGGGAAGACACCCCGGTTCTGTTCGTAGGTGCGGGCGATCACCCAGTCGTAGTCGTGCCGTCCGCTCTGCTCGGCGAAGTCGACGACCGAGGTGAGCGCGACCGCGGAGTTCCACCAACTACTGCGCCACCAGCCCTCGTCGGTGCGGTACGAGGCCATCAGCGCGTCCGCCGCCCCGCGCGCCCGGGTCGGTGCGGGCCTGGCCCAGGCCGTGCAGCTGCCCTCCTGGTGGGCGGCCTCGCGACCGCAGGCGCGGACCGCCCCGCCGTACAGCAGGCCGCGCGGGTCCCTGGTGGCGAACATGGCGGTCCGGGCGGAGGCGGCCCCGAAGGACACGCTCGTACGGCCGAGGGAGGAGCCCTCGGGATGGCTCGCGCCGCCGTCCCAGGAGCGGTCCAGCCATATCTCGTCGCCCGCGCCGCCTCCGGCGATGACGCCCCAGGCCATACCGCCGCGCTGGTCGACGTGCAGGCTGATGGTGCGGCCGAAGAGCGTGGTGGCGGGGACCGGGGTGTCGTCGCCGGCCACCGTGGCGGGGTCGGCGCCGTCGCAGGACGTGCCGTCGCACACCTTCGGGTACACCCAGTCGGTGCAGCTCACCCCGGCGGCGTCGCCGCAGGCGCGGATCCAGCCGCGCCGGTGCCCGACGGGGTCGGTGATGTTGTACATGAGGGTGCGGGTGCCGGTCCATGAACCGGGGACGCTCGCCCTGCCGAGCAGGCCCTCCCAGGTGGCGCCCCGGTCCCAGGAGCGGTCCAGCCAGACCGCGTCGCCCGCCACGCCGTTGTCGATGCTCGCCCAGGCCGCGCTGTCCGGGTCGGAGACGTGCAGCCGCAGTGTTCTGCCGTTGACGGTCCTGCTCGGCACCGGGAAGGTGTCCTGCTGCGCCTTCGAGGGGTCGAGCGTGTCGCACACCAGGGCGCAGACCGGTGTCGCGGCATGAGAGGGGGTGGGGGGAAGGGCGATCAGACCGGTCAGGGCCAGGAACAGGGCCAGGAGTCCGCCGAGGAGGGGGTGGTGGTGGCGTGCCGCCATGACGTATCGCCTCTCTGGAGAAGCCGTGCACGGAAGGGCAGCGGCGGCCGTCCGGGAAGGACAGCCGCCACATAGATCGTGCCCATGTCAAACGCCGACTACGACCGGACTTCCCCGGGACTTCGAACAACCGCGGATCCGCCCCCCCCAACCCCCCGAATCCCCGGACCCCGGACCCCGGTCCTCAGATCCGCTCCACCACCATCCACCGGGAGGGCAGTTCGATCCGCGTGCCGTCGGCCCGGCACTCCGTGGTGACGAGCGGCAGCTCCCCGCTCGTCACCACCACGAGACCGGCCGCCCGCAGGTACTCCGGCACGGCGGCGTCGGCCACCTCTCCGGGCACGATGCCGTGCCGGAGAACGGGCGCGAGTTTCGCGGGCGGCCCCCCGGGGCCCCGGGCGAGATCGCGCAGCATGACGCCGGCCGCCTCGGCGAGCTCGACGAGGAACGCGCGGCCCCGGTCACCGACGAGCGTGGCCAGACCGTCGACGAGCGACTGCCGGTCGGCGGGCTCGCACTGGTGCAGGACGCCCCGCATGTAGACATTGGCGTCGCCGATCTCGGCGTGCAGCGTCTCGGCCTCGGCCCTCTCCGCCGCGTCGACCATCCGGTAGTGGGCCTGGCCCGCCGGGTCCGCGAGCCGGGCGTGATCGAGGGCCGCGGCCGACAGATCGGCGCCGATGACCCGCGGATAGCGGTCGGCGAGGAACCGGGTCTGGGTGCCGTTGCCGCAGCCGAGGTCCACGAGGGGCAGCCCGGGGTGGGTCAGGTGCGGCTCGAACAGGCCGAGATGGACGCCTGCGGTGAGCGCGGGCTCGGCGTCCCAGAAGACGGCTCCCCGCTCGGCGGGGGCCTCCCGCCAGAAGCCCTCCCAGGCCTCCCTGTACCGAGTAGTCACGCTCATGCCAGCTCCCCAGGATGCGACCGCCGGCCACCGAGAAGTGACGGGCAGTCCGGTTTACCGCGCCCGGGTCACAGCGACAAGAACACGGCGCACACCTGCACGCCCCGAAAGGGGCGCGGGAAACTGCGCGCTCGGCCCCCACCGGCCCGCGGAATCATCCCTACACCGGCGAAGCGCAGCGCCACGCACTCAGCGTCGAGGCCCTCAGCGTCGAGGCACGGTCAACTCGAACCACACCGTCTTGCCGGAGCCGGTCCGACTGGTCCCCCACTCACGCGCCAGCGTGCTCACGACACGCATACCTCGCCCGAACTCGTCGAGCCGCCCCGCGCTGAGCAGTGTGGGCAGGGTGTGGTCGTCGTCGTCCACCTCGCACAGCAGGGTGTCGCCCCGGACCAGCCTGAGGCCGATCGGCCGGCTGTGGGAGTGCCGTACGGCGTTGGTGACGAGCTCGCTCACCAGCAGCTCGGCGGTTTCGGCGACGGAGCCGAGGCCCCACGCATGGAGCTGTTCACGGACCGCCGCACGCGCCCTGCCGGCCTCCCGGGGGTCGTGCCCGATCCGCCACTCGGCGACGTCCTCGGGCTCGATGCCGTTGAGCCGGGCCATCAGGAGCGCCACGTCGTCCTTGCGGCCACCGCGGGTGTTGAGGGCGCGGATGATGGTGTCGCAGGCGTCGTCCATGGAGGCGGCCGGGTGGGCCGCGGACTCGCAGAGCGTGGCCAGGCCGACACCGATGTCCTCGCCGCGCACCTCGACCAGGCCGTCGGTGCACATCACGAGCCGGTCGCCGGGTGCCACCCGCACGCGTACGGACTCGAAGGGCACTCCGCCGACTCCGACGGGCGCGCCGGTCGGCAGGTCGAGCAGATCGCTGCGGCCGTTCTCGGCGCGGACCAGGACGGGCGGGATGTGGCCCGCGTTGGCGATCTCCAGCTCGCTCGCGATGGGGTCGTAGATCGCGTACAGGCAGGTCGCGAGGTAGTGCTCGCCGAGTCGCTGCGCGAGGTCGTCGAGGTTGCGCAGGAGTTGGGCGGGCGGCAGGTCGAGGGCCGCCATGGTCTGCACGGCGGTCCGTAACTGGCCCATCATCGCGGCGGAGTTGAGCCCGTGGCCCATGACGTCACCGACGACGAGGGCGGTGCGCGAGCCGGGCAGTTTCACGGAGTCGAACCAGTCGCCGCCGACCCGCCCGAGCAGCGTGCCCGGCAGATAGCGGGTCGCGATGTCGCAGCCGGACATCCGCGGGGCGATGTGCGGCAGCATGCTGTCCTGGAGGGTCTCGGCGACACTCTCCTGGTACGTGTACATACGGGCGTTGTCGAGCACGAGCCCGGCACGCGCGGCGAGTTCGGCGCCGGTGACGCGGTCCATGTCGTTGAACTCGACGCGCTCCGGGTGCCGCAGCAGGATCATGAAGCCGAGGACCACGTTGCGGGCCTTCAGCGGCACGACCAGCATGGAGCGGCCGGTGATGAGGGGCCGGATGTCGCGCTTCTCGAACCGCGCGGCGATCATGTGGCCCAGCTGCTCGCTGATGCGGGGCACGAGGACGGGTTCTCCGGTGGTCATGCACTGGAAGAACGGGGTGTCCGCCGGGAACGGCATGGCCTCGCCGACCGGCACGACGTCGTCCCAGCGTCCCGGTTCGTCCGTGTGCTCCAGCGCGACCCGGTGCCACATCGTGGTCGTGTCGGGCACGCCGTCGGAGAAGCCCTCACCGGCGACGACCTGTTCGCGCAGATAGGTCCCGGCGACGTCCGTGAAGCGCGGGACGACGGCGCGGCTGACCTCGACGATGGTGCGGGACAGGTCGAGCGAGGTGCCGATGCGTCCGCTGACCTCGTTCAGGAACTCCAGCCGCTCGCGTACGGCCACGTATTCGAGGTCCTCGACCTCGTCCTCGGCGTCCTGCGGCAGGGGTTCGCCCGACAGGGCCGCGGCAGCCGCCCGCTGCCGGCGAGCCTTGCGCTCGGCGCGCCGCGGGACGCCCCAGTCGGGGGTGACGGGAACCCGGTCGTTCTGGCTGAACTCCAGGACGGGATAACCCAGTTCGAGGACCTGGGCGACGATGCGGGCGCTCTCGCCCACGCTCATGCTCGGCAGGATCTCCGGCAGTCCTCGTGCCAGGTCCTCGGCGCCGGGGAAGTCGGTGTGCAGCGCGAACCCGGGTGCGATGCGCTCCACGGCCGCACCCGCCCCGGTGCCCTCGGGACGCAGCGCGCCCGCGTCGGCGGCGAGGACCAGCAGCCGCTCCGGCCCCGGCCCCACCAGTGGGTACGCCCACCACAGGACGTCGATCCGGTCGCTGTCCGCCGCCGTCAGCCGCGCGCGGCCGGCCGCCGGGTAGAACAGCCGCCCGTCCAGGGAGGATTCGAGGTCGGGGCCGAGTCCGTCGTACGCGGCGTACGCCCCGTAGGGCGCGGTCTCGTCGTCCTCGGGCAGCGCACCGGAGACGGGCAGCAGGTCGACGACCGGACGACCGACGGCCTCTTCCCTGGCGGTACCGAAGAGACGCCGGGCACCCCGGCTCCAGTGCGACACCAGTCCCTCACGGTCCACCACGACCACGGCCAGCGGAATCCGCCCCGCCGCGGCGGTCCCGTGCGGAGGGTCGTCCCTCTCGGTGCCACGGTCCATGGCTCAGGCCCTCTCTCCCACGGTCCGCAAGATCTGCGCCACCAGACCAACCACGGTACGTCCGCGCCCGACAGCGATGTGTGCCATTCCCCGAATTGCCACCGGCGCACACCAGCGCCCCCAAGGGGCGCGGGGAACGGCGCAGTCCTGTAGGGGCGCGGGGAACGGCGCAATCATTCGGCCGCGGCCGGTGGGGGCTGGTGGCGCAGTTCCCCGCGCCCCCGAAAGCAGGGGCGCGCCCTCAGCCGTCCTCATGCCCCAACTGAAGATCCCGCTCGGTCCGCCCGCCCCCCGCCACCTGCAGGACCGTAGCCACCGGCGGATACCCCGCCGCGATCACCGTGTACTCCCCCGACGAGAGGTCGACGAACCGGAACGCCCCATCACCGCCCGTGGTCAACGTGTCCACCACATTCCCCGCCGCGTCGAGCAACGTCACCCGCGCATCCTCGACCGGCCGCCCCCCACTGGCCCGCACGGTCCCCCGCAGCACCGCCCCGCCCGCGAGCTCGACATCCTGCCGGGTCTCGCGCGCGGCCTGCACGCTCACCGGCAGCGCGGCCGGCCGAAAGGCCGGAGCGCTCCCGGCCAGCGTGTACTCCCCCGCCACCAGGTCGGTGATGACATAGCCGCCCTCCCGCCCACTGCGCGTCGCGGCGACCACCTCCCCGTGCACATTGGTGAGCGTGACGGTCGCGTCCCGCACGGGGGTCCCGTCCGCCGTGACGACGCTCCCGGCCAGCCGCCCCGCACCGCCGAGGACCACGTCAAGTTCCACGGGCCGTTCCCCGACGGTGACGCTGACCGCCTGCGGCTGATGCCCGCCGGCCGCGGCGATCAGGACGTACGCCCCCGAGCCGGGCGTCGACAGCGCGTACCGTCCGTCCTCCGCGCTCGCGCCCCGCCCGATCTGCTGCCCCGCGACGTCGATGAGGGTGAGCGCGGCGCGCGGCACGACGGTGCCGTCGGGATGCTGCACGGTGCCGCAGACGGGGATCCCGGCGGCGTACGGCGAACGGGCGCCGGGCAGCGGGACGTTGAGCGGTACGGCGGTCTCGGGGGCGGCGGTGGGGGTGTGGTGGGACACCAGCGGTTTCTCCTTGAGGAAGAAGGCGACGAGCAGGCCCAGGACGAGCACCGGCACGAGGTAGAGGAAGATCCGCGGCATCGCGTCGGCGTACGCCGCGATGTAGCCGTCCCGCAGTTCGGCGGGCAGCGCGTGGACGAACCGCGGGGTGATGGACTCGGGGTCGGGCACGCCCGCCCCGGCGGGCAGCCGGTCGGTGAGGGAGTCGGCGAGCCGGTCGGCGAAGAGCGTGCCGAAGACCGCCGCGCCGACGCTGCCGCCGATCTGCCGGAAGTAGTTGTTGGCGCTGGTCGCCGTACCGAGGTCGTGCGGGTGCACGGAGTTCTGCACGGCGAGGATCAGCACCGGCATGACCAGGCCGATCCCCGCGCCGAGCAGGGCCGTCCACACGCTGTAGTGCAACCGGGGCGTATCGGCTTCGAGCCGTGAGAGCAGCCACATGCCGAGGACGGACAGGGCGCTGCCGAGGACCGGGTAGACCTTGTAGTGGCCGTTGCGGCTGATGAGGTGGCCCGCGACGATCGAGGCGCCGACGATGCCGCCCGTCATGGGGAGCATGAGCAGGCCGGACTCGGTGGCGGTGGCGCCGTCGACCATCTGCAGGTACGTGGGCAGATAGCTGGCCGCGCCGAAAAGGGCGACGCCGACGACCACCCCCACGAGAGCGGTGACGTTGAAGACGCCGTCGCGGAACAGCCGCAGCGGGATCAGCGGTTCGGCCGCGCGGTGCTCGGCCACGAGGAAGAGCACGGTCGAGGCGACGGCTCCCGCGGCGAGTCCGAGGACAACGCGCGAGTTCCACGCGTACTCCGCGCCGCCCCAACTGGTCAGCAGTACGAGGCAGGTCGAGACGGCGGCGAGCAGCAGGGCGCCCAGGACGTCCAGGCGCGGTCCGGCGGTGGGCTTCGGCAGTTCGAGGGCGACGGCCACGACGGCCAGCGCGATGAGGCCGAAGGGCACGTTGACGTAGAAGCACCAGCGCCAGGAGAGATGGTCGGTGAGGTAGCCGCCGAGCAACGGGCCCGCGACCGAGGCGAGTCCGAACGCGGCGCCGATCATCCCCATGAAGCGGGCCCGCTCCCGGGCCGGCACGACGTCCGCGATGATGGCCTGTACGCCGATCAAGAGGCCTCCGGCGCCGACTCCCTGGAGGGCGCGGAAGGCGATCAACTGGTCCATGGTGCGCGACCGTCCGGCCAGCGCGGAGCCGATCACGAAGACGACGATCGCGAACTGGAAGACGCCCTTGCGGCCGTACAGATCGCCGAACTTGCCGTAGACGGGCAGTCCCACGGTCGAGGTGAGCAGATACGCGGTGATCGCCCAGGACATCCTGTCCAGGCCGTGCAGCTCTCCGACGATCTCCGGGAGCGCGGTGGCGACGATCATCTGCTCCAGGGCCGCGAGCAGCAGCGCGAGCATGAGCGCGAAGAAGACCAGGCGCACGCGGCGCGGGCTCAGCGTCTCCGACCGGGGGTGGTCGGGCGGCGCCTGGGGTGTGTCGGGAGCCGGAGAGGAAACGTCTCGTCCGCTCTCCGCCAGAGCCCTTCCGCCCACGTGCTGCTCCCCTCGTCGCGCCTGCGGGGCCCATTTCTCGCATTACACGACATCTGGGAGCAAGCGCGACGAGTCGCCCTGAGGTGTGCCTCAGTGGACGTATCCGCCGGTGGGAGCACCACGGCGGACAACTGGGCCGCACTGAGAACCACTCGAAACGGTGAGCGCGTACATCACGCGCAGCCTGCGGATCCAGAACAGACCCAAGGCGGGCCCCAAGAGGGCAGGGGCTACTTCTCCACCTCGGTGGCGAGCTTCGCCAGTACCTCGTCGTAGATGCGGCCGAGACCCTTGGGCGCGAACGTCCTCTCGAAGAACCCGCCGATGCCGCCGGCGCCGTCCCAGACGGTGGTGACGACGACGCGCGACTTGCCCTCGCCGGCCGGGGTGACCCGCCAGGTGGTCACCATCGAGGAGTTGCGGTCCTTCTCGACGAGCTCGCCGTCGGTGGGCTCGCTCACGTCGAGCAGGCAGTCGCGGATGCGCTTGCTGGTGGCCTGGAGCTTCCAGTGGACGAGGGTTCCCTCGCCGTCACCGCCCTCGCGGACCTCGTACTCGCTGAAGTGCTCGCTCAGGAGCTTCGAACGCGTGCCGTTGTAGTCGGCCAGCGCGTCGAACACGTCGTCCGGCTGACCCGTCACGACTCGCTCGGTGGTGGCCTCGACCTGCGCCATTGCGTTCCTCCAGCACTCGGGATCTCGGGCGTCAGCGCTCAGCCAACCATCACGCGGCCGAGCCGCCCAAATCGGGGTCCTCAAGCACGGGGTCGCACGATCAAGGGAACATGTGTTCTATTCTGTGGTCAGTGCTATCGAGGAGGCGTCATGCGGTGGGAGAACCTCGCAGTGGAGTCCGACGGGAACCCGTCGGCCGGCCCCACAAACCCCGCTCTGTTCGGCGCGGAGACGGTGACCACCCGGACGTTCGACACGCCCGAGTTCCGTGGGATCACCTTCCACGAGATCCGGGCCAGGTCGATCGTCAACCGTGTACCGGGAGCCTCGCGCATGCCCTTCGAGTGGACGGTCAACCCCTATCGGGGGTGCACGCACGCGTGCGTCTACTGTTTCGCCCGCAAGACCCACAGCTATCTGGACCTCGACACCGGCCTCGGCTTCGACAGCCAGATCGTGGTGAAGGTGAACGCCCCGGAACTGCTGCGGCGCCAGCTCGGTTCACGGCGCTGGCTCGGTGACCACATCGCGATGGGCACCAACGTGGACTGCTACCAGCGCGCCGAGGGTCGCTACCAGCTGATGCCCGGCATCATCGCGGCCCTGCGCGACCACGCGAACCCCTTCTCCATCCTCACCAAGGGCACGCTCATCCTGCGCGACCTGGACCTCCTGAAACAGGCGGCGGCCGTCACCGAGGTGGGCATCTCCGTCTCCGTGGGCTTCACCGACCTCGACCTGTGGCGGACCGTGGAGCCGGGCACGCCCGCCCCGGAGCGCCGCCTCGACGTCGTGCGCACCCTGAGCGCGCACGGCATCGACTGCGGGGTCCTGATGGCGCCCGTGATCCCCTTCCTCGGCGACGACCCCTCGCAACTGCGCGCGACGGTACGGGCGATCGCCGCGTCCGGCGCGACCTCGGTGACCCCGCTCGTGCTGCACCTGCGGCCCGGGGCACGCGAGTGGTTCATGAGCTGGCTGGAACACCACCACCCGCATCTGGTCCGCCGGTACGAGCGGCTGTACGCGGAGGGCGCGTACGCCCCGAAGTGGTATCAGCGCCGGATCACCCGGCAGGTGCACGAGTTGGCCGAGGAGTACGGGATAGGCCCCACGCGCGCCGGGATGCCTCGCAGGATGCCGGTGCCCGAACCGGTCGCACCGGGGCCCACCCAGCTGACCCTTCTGTGACCGGCGCCTCCGCACCCACCGGCACCGGCTCTCCCTCACACACCGGCCGGCCCTCTCCGCCCTGCCTGCCCGGCATCCGGCCGCACACCGCGGCCCGATGGGGTCAACTCTCGGCGGAAGAGGTCCTCCCGGGTGCCCGCCCCGGAACGATACGGCCGAGGCCGTGAGGTGAACGGCCCCCTGTCCGGTACATCGATGTGAGGCGATTCATTGTGAACCGACGCGCAGCCGCTCTGTGCGGTGCCGCCGCCGTGGTTGCCGGAATGATCACCGCGGTCCCGGCCGACGCGAGCCCGGCCTCCGCGACCGCCCGGCGCACCGTCCCCTCCGCCGACGCGGCGAAGCCCACCTGGAAGAAGTGCGGCACCAAGAACTATCCGACTCTCCAGTGCGCGTCCCTGAAGGTGCCCCTCGACCACGCGAACCCGCACGGCCGGAAGATCACGCTCGCGCTGTCCCGGGTCCCGCACACCTCCAGGAAGACCTACCAGGGCCCCCTCCTGGTGAACCCGGGCGGTCCCGGCGGCAGTGGTCTGACCCTCGCCGGATTCGTCGCGGCCTCACTGCCGAAGAAGGTGGCGGCCCAGTACGACGTCATCGGCTTCGACCCGCGCGGGGTCGGCGCGAGCAGGCCCGCCCTGAACTGCCGGCCGGGGCACTTCAAGCCGGTGCGCCCCGACTCGCTGCCGACGACCCCCGCTCTCGAACAGGCCAACCTCGACCGCGTCCGGGCCTTCGCGAAAGCCTGCGCGGCCAAGCACGGGGACCTGCTGCCGTACATCGACACGGTGAGCGCGGTCCAGGACATGGACGCGATCCGGAGGGCCCTCGGCGCCAGGAGGATCAACTACTTCGGGTACTCGTACGGCACCTACCTGGGCGCCGTCTACGCGAAGCTCCATCCGGAGCGGGTACGGCGCATGGTGCTGGACTCCGTCGTCGATCCCACCGGGGTCTGGTACGACGACAACATCGCGCAGGACCACGCGTTCAGCTCCCGCCACAGGGCCTTCATGGCCTGGGTCGCCAAGAACGACGCGACGTACAAGCTCGGCACCGATCCGGAGAGGATCGAGGCGGCCTGGTACGCGATGCGGGCGGCCCTGGCGAAGAAGCCTGCGGACAGGACGGTCGGCGCCTCGGAGCTGGAGGACACCTTCTCCCCCGGCGCCTACTTCAACGGCTACTGGCCGCATCTCGCCGACGCGTTCGCGGCCTTCGTGAAGACCAGGAACGACGATCCGCTGGTCGAGGCGTACGAGAACTTCGGCGCCGTCGACACCGCGGGCGACAACGGCTACAGCGTCTACACCTCGGTGCAGTGCCGTGACGCGAGCTGGCCGCGCGACTGGGACGAGTGGCGCGACGACAACTGGGCGGTGTACGAGAAGGCGCCCTTCATGACCTGGAACAACGCCTGGTACAACGCTTTGTGCGCGTTCTGGCCCACGGACTCGGCCGAGCCCGTGGACGTCTCGAACGACGCGGTGCCGCCGGTGCTGCTGTTCCAGGCCACGGACGACGCGGCGACCCCGTACGAGGGCGGTGTCATGGTCCATCACCTGCTGGGCGGCTCCAGCCTGGTGGTCGAGCAGGGCGGCGGCAACCACGGCGTCACGCTGAGCGGGAACACCTGCCTGGACAAGCACCTGGCCGCCTACCTGACCGACGGCCGGGTGCCGCGCGGGAACGGCGAGGCCGACGCCGTGTGCGCGAAGCTGCCCGACCCCAAGCCGCTGACCGCGAAGGCGGGTGCGGGCACGGCCTCGCGCGGCGCGGCCCTGCACGGCCTGCTCGGTTTCCGGGGCTAGCCGGGACTGGTCGCGGCCGCATCGGAGCTGATCGGGACTGGTCGGGCCTGGTCGGGGGCGTTGTCAGTGCCGTGGTGCAGGATTGATCCATGACCGGACCGATCCGCATCACCGCCCCCGCCGGGGTCGCCCCCGCCGCCGCGTACTCGCACGTCGTCATGGGTACGGGCCGCTTCGTGGCGGTCTCGGGCCAGCTGGCGCTCGACGAGGACGGAAGGCTGGTCGGCGAGGGCGACCCGGCGGCGCAGGCCCGTCAGGTCTTCGAGAACCTGCGCCGCTGCCTCGCCGCGGCCGGCGCCGGCTTCGACGACGTGGTCAAACTGACCTTCTTCGTCACGGACATGGCCCACATGCCGGCCATCCGCGCGGCCCGGGCCGCACACATCCCACCGGACCGCCTGCCGGCCGCCTCCGCCGTACAGGTCGCCGCCCTCGTCCGCCCGGAGTTCCTGATGGAGATAGAGGCGTTCGCGATACTGCCCGGATGAGCCGCTCCACCGCCCCGCCGCACATCCGCGAGATGACCCTGTCCGACTGCCCCCGCGTGGCGGAGATCCGGGTACGCGGCTGGCAGAGCGCCTACACAGGGATGATGCCCCGGTCGTACCTCGACGGGCTCGACGTGTCGGCCGAACTCCCGCGCCGGCGGGCCCACTTCGAGCGGGCGGCGGGCACGGACGTGGTGAACCTCGTCGCGGAGTCGGCCGGCGTGGTCGTCGGCTGGGCCTGCCACGGGCCCCACCGCGGCGGAGAACCGCGCGCCCGGGACGCCGGGGGTCCCGGGGACGCCGAGTTGTACGCGATCTACGTCGACCCCGACCGGATCGGGCACGGCGTGGGCCGTGCCCTGTTGCGGGCGTCTGTCGAGCGGTGCGCCGCCGCGGGGCACGACAGGATGCTGCTCTGGGTCCTTCGGGAGAACGCGGGCGCGCGCCGCTTCTACGAACGGGCCGGTTTCGCCACGGACGGCGCCGAGGAGTCCCATGAGGTCGAGGGCGTCGAGGGCGTCGAGGTGCCGGAGGTGCGGTACGTCCGGCCGCTGAAAGGCTGAGTCACCCCTCGGGGAGGCTGACGCAGAAGACCGCGCCGCTCGGCCGGCCCGGTTCGTACCAGGCGCCGCCGCCGCTAACGCGGGCCACACGGCCAGGTACGGCCGTCGGCCGGCCGCTCCAGCAGCGCCGCCACGGCCGGATCGCACGCCCCTACACAACCGTCGGCGTCGACATCCCCCGTCCGTAAACGGTCGGGCAGACGGTACGCACAGCACATCAGGCGCGCATCGGCCGACGCGGCGGGTATCGCCCCGTAGACCCCGACAGGTTCGGTACACGGCGCCCCCTGCCACCTGCCGCTGACCGGCCATGACCGGCCGTCCCCTGCGATCCTCGTCAACTCAGTGCCGTGTACGGGGCGTTGGGCCCGGCACGGCAGGCATATTCCCGGGTACGGCCGGGACCCCCCGGGGGCCTTCAGCACTACGCTCGAAAGCGCATCGCCACCACCGGCCCGGGGAGACGGCCATCCGGAGGACAAGGGTCCGGGGTGATCCGCGTGCTCGTGGTCGAGGACCGGCGCGCACCTGCCGACGCCCTGGCCATCGCCATCGGAGCACGGCCGGACCCGGACCGCGGCGATGCGGTGGGCACGGTCGACGAGGCGTTGCGGGAGGCGGCCCGTCGGCCCCCCTCCGTGGTGCTGACGGGCATTCATCGGCCGGGCACGAACGGCAGGTCCATCCCCCGGCCCGGGTGGCGGTCCTGCTTGCCCAAGGGCACGGCCTCAAGGCGGTCGTTCGCACCGCCTGGGGCCGCCGGGACTTCCGTCGCTCACGGTACGGGGCGAACCCCCGGGCGACCCGCCCCGTCAGGGGCGCGGGGAACTGCGCGCCCAGCCCCCACCGACCCGCGGATACGGGCCGACGCAACCACGCACCCCTCCACCACCAAGCGCTAACTCCGCCCCCGCGGAACGCGCGGAACACGCTGAGCCGGCAGCCGCCGCAGCGCATCGGCCGCCGCCCGGGCCAACTCCGGACGGGCAAGGGCCTCGTTCAGCACGGGCCGGGCCCGCTCGTCGCCCAGCACACCGAGCCCCTCCACACAGGCGAGGGCGACCCGACGATACGGATCGTGCGGCCGGAACCGGCGGGCCAGGGTGGTGATCAGGGCCGGCACGGACTCGGGCGCCCGGAGTTCGACCAGGAGCCGTACCGGATGGAGGGCATAGGCGACGCGCAGCTCGTTGGTGGCGAGGGCCGCCGCCGCCCGGGCGGTGCGCGGGTCACCGAGCCGCGCCATCGCGTAGGCGGCGGAGGCGCACCGCTGCGGATCCCGGTGGTTGAGCAGCAGGACGAGCGCCTCGAAGGCCCGCCGGTCCCCGGCGACACCGAGCCGGAAGGCGGCCAGTTCGCGCGCCCAGAGCGGCTGTTCGGGAGCGACGAGTACGGCGGCCAGCTCGTCGAGATCACCGGTCGCGGCCAGTCGTTCGTACGAGAAGGACGCCATCGTGCCCGCCTCCTGCCGTAAGCGCTGAGTGAGCGATCGCAACTCTTCGTCCATGATGCAGAGACTAACGGCGACATAGGTCACATGGACCTGCCAGGAAGACGGGCTGGCGCGCTCGTTACTCACCGGTTAAGCTCAATCGAGCGAGTTACCCACTCGCGGTTCTGCCCGTGGTGGCCTGGTGACGCAGCCGCCGCAGGAACACCCTCACACCCCCGTGGTCGTGAGGGAGCTGGTCGGTTCGGTACTTCAGGTACCTCAGTTCGACATGACGGCACGGCTCCGGGACAGGGCCTGTCGGTTCTCCTCACCGTTTCGCGGGTTCGTGCACCACACCCGCGACCGGCACCGGGCGTGTGCGCTTCGCAGCCCGGCATCACCCGCAGACATCACGCGCACGCAACACGCGCTCCCTCCGCACTCCGTGCGCCCGTCGGCGTATCCGCGTGCGTCCCTCAGTCGTCACTCATTCCTGGAGTCCCGCGATGGCCACTCCCCTGTCCGACCCCTCGTCGTCCTCCGTGTCACTTCTCAGGACCGTCGCCGTCGTCGGCCTCGGCACGATGGGCACCGGTATCGCCGAGATCCTCGCCCGGGCCGGCCGCGAGGTCGTCGGCATCGACATCAGCGAGGCCGCCGCGGCGCGGGCCGTCAGCGCGCTTGAGTCCTCGACCGCCCGTGCCGTGCTGCGCGGGCGCATCACCGAGCAGGAACGCGGCGACACCCTCGCCCGCTTCCGCACCTTCACCGATCTGCGGGCCGCGGCCGACGCCGACATGGTGATCGAGGTGGCCCCGGAGTCGTACGAGGTCAAGCACCAGATCTTCCGGGAGCTGGACGGTGTCGTGCGCCCGGGGACGATCCTGGCGACCGGTACGAACGCCCTGTCGGTCACGCGGCTGGCCGCCGACTCGGCCCATCCCGAACGGGTCCTGGGCCTGCACTTCTTCAACCCCGCGCCCGCGATGAAGCTCGTCGAGGTCGTCTCGTCCGTGCTGACCGCGCCGGGCGCCGTCGCCGCCGTCACCGACCTCGCCCTCGAACTCGGCAAGGAGCCCGTCGCGGTCGGCGACCGCCCCGGCTTCGTCGCCGACGGCCTGCTCTTCGGCTACCTCAACCAGGCCGCCGCGATGTACGAGGCCAAGTACGCCGGCCGCGAGGACATCGACGCCGCGATGCGGCTGGGCTGCGGCCTGCCGATGGGGCCGCTCGCCCTGCTCGACCTGATCGGCGTGGACACCGCGCGTACGGTCCTGGAGGCCATGTACGCGGAGTCGCACGACCGGTTGCACGCGCCGGCGCCGATCCTGAGGCAGCTCAGCCAGGCGGGCCTGACCGGCCGCAAGACGGGCCGCGGCTTCTACACGTACGACGCCCCCGGCAGCGCGACCGTCGTCCAGGACGCGCTGACACCGCTCGACGGGGGGCCCGGAACAACCGGCCGGACCGTCCGCTCAGTCGGCGTCGCGGGCTCCGGAACGATGGCGTCCGGCATCGCCGAGGTCTTCGCGAAGGCCGGGTACGACGTC
This sequence comes from Streptomyces sp. NPDC087844, assembly GCF_044742785.1. Classification (NCBI taxonomy): domain Bacteria; kingdom Bacillati; phylum Actinomycetota; class Actinomycetes; order Kitasatosporales; family Streptomycetaceae; genus Streptomyces; species Streptomyces sp. NPDC087844. Next base: position 151,533 of record NZ_JBIUVD010000001.1, read on the forward strand.
GTCCTCGCCGCCCGCACCGAGGAGAAGGCCGAGACCGCGAAGGCCCGGATCGGCAAGTCGCTCTCGCGCTCCGTCGACAAGGGCCGCATGACGGCCGAGGCAGCCGCCGCGACCCTGGAACGCCTCACCCCGGCGGGTTCGTACGAGGCCTTCGCCGACGTCGACCTGGCGCTGGAGGCCGTCGCCGAGGACCTGGAGGTCAAGCAGCAGCTCTTCGCCGTGTTCGACAAGGTCTGCAAGCCTGGCGCGATCCTGGCCACGACGACGTCCTCACTGCCGGTCGTCGCCTGTGCCCGGGCGACCTCGCGGCCACAGGACGTGATCGGCATGCACTTCTTCAACCCGGCGCCCGCGATGAAGCTCGTCGAGGTCGTGCGGACGGTCCTGACGGCGGACGACGTGCACGCCACGGTCCGGGAGCTGTGCGCGAAGATCCGCAAGCACCCGGTGGACTGCGGTGACCGGGCGGGGTTCATCGTCAACGCGCTCCTCTTCCCCTACCTGAACAACGCGATCAAGATGGTCGAGGAGCACTACGCGACGCTCGACGACATCGACGCCGCGATGAAGCTCGGCGGGGGCTACCCGATGGGGCCGTTCGAGCTCCTCGACGTGGTCGGTCTTGATGTCTCGCTGGCCATCGAGAAGGTGCTGCACCGCGAGTTCCGCGATCCGGGGCTGGCCCCGGCGCCGCTCCTGGAGCACCTGGTGGCCGCGGGCTGCCTCGGCCGCAAGACGGGCCGCGGCTTCCGCGAATATGCGCGGCGCTGAGCCGCCGCGCGACGACGGGCCCGGGGACCGGCCCGGCATGCTCGCCTCCGGGCCCGGGGACCGGCCCGGAGGCGACCGTGCGACCGGCTCCGCCGCCGCCTCGAAACACGGACCGGAGGCCGGTCGCGCCTCGGGCGCCGGCAGCACCCCGGGACCCCGGAACGGCCCGGACCGCCGCCAGAACCGGCACGCACCCCAGGAGCCGGTTGCCCGGGGCAGCCAGGACGACCGACACAAGCCGGAACCGACCGACGCCCACAACTCGCGCATCGGGCCCGGCCCGGCCCGTCGGCGCGGGGCGGACGACGACAGGCACAGCCCCGACCGTCCGCGCAGCCCGGAAGGCGGGCCGAGGCCAGCCGACCCCCACGGCTCGGCCACCGGCCGCGAGCCGGTCGCCCGACGCAGCCCGGACGACGGGCACAGCCAGGACGATCGGCGTGAGCCGCACGGCAGGGCCGAACCTGCCGACGCCGCCGGCTCGGGCACCGGCCGCAAGCCGGACCGCACCCCCCTGCCGGGCCGCCCGGCAGGGTCGGGCGGGCGGGGCACCGGCGGGTCCCGGACCCGGGGTGGCAGTTCGTTCGTCACGCGGGCGGACTGGGGCGGGCTGCTCGACCCGGCCGGGGCCCCGGAGCGGGAAAGACCCGGTCGGGAGCGCTCCGGCGCGTCCATGGAGTACGTTCGGGGCATGTCCCAGCCCGCCAAGTCCTCCTCCCGTACACCAGCCACGTCCGACGCGCCGGAGAGCGCCGCGGGCGGCCGCGCCGCGGCCCAGCGGCTCAAGATGCGCCGAGAGCTGGCGGCCGCCGCGATGGAGCTCTTCGCGACGAAGGGGTACGAGGCGACGACGGTCGACGAGATCGCGGCCGCGGCCGGGGTGGCCCGGCGCACGTTCTTCCGGCACTTCCGTTCCAAGGAAGAGGCGATCTTCCCGGACCACGACGACACCCTGATCCGGGCCGAGGCGGTGCTCAACGCCGCGCCGGCGCACGAGCATCCGCTGGACACGGTGTGCCGCGGGATCAAGGAAGTCATGCAGATGTACGCGGCCCGGCCGGAGATCTCGGTCTCGCGCTACAAACTCACGCGCGAGGTGCCGACCCTGCGTGAGGCGGAGATCGCGTCCGTGGCCCGGTACGAGCGGCTGTTCACCCGCTATCTGCTGGGGCACTTCGACGAGCACGCCCACGACGACGACGCCAACGACGACCCGCTGCTCGCGGAGGTCGCCGCGTCGGCCGTGGTCACGGCGCACAACCATGTGCTGCGGAGATGGCTGCGGGCGGGCGCACAGGGGGACGTCGAGGCGCAGCTGGACCACGCCTTCTCGATCGTCAGGAAGACCTTCGGCACGGGGATAGGCGCCGGGCGGGACACCACCTCGCGCTCGGCGCCCGCGTCCACCGCGTCGGTGGAGGGCGAGGTGCTGGTGACCGTCGCCCGCGTCGACGCGCCCTTGCACCAGGTGATGCGCACCATCGAGCAGGCTCTCAAAGAGCGGTCTTAGACACCTCAGGCCGGCTGAGAAAGGGCGCTCCCTCCTGGAGGGGGCGCCCTTTTCGATCGATCATCGCTCATCTGTTACCACGAGATGACATTTGAGAGAAATTGTTGGCACTCGGTGCCTTGCTAGATGACACGCCGTGCCATACGTTGAAGATGTCCGGGCGGCCGGCGTGCAGAGAACCTTCGTACGCCGGCTGTCCCCGCAAGCCACGGCCTGCGAGCCCGGACGCCTGCGTCACAGGCAACCCTCCGCGCCACAAAGCGCTGCCGAGCACCACCCCTTCGCCGAACCGACGGCACGCCTCACCAGCAGCTACCCACCCCGACGTAACCCTCAGCGTTCTCCCTCGGACGCTCTCGGACGCTCATCGCCGGAGGCAACACCGTGAAGGAAATCCTGGACGCGATCCAGTCGCAGACCGCCACGTCCGCCGACTTCGCCGCGCTACCGCTCCCCGAGTCCTACCGCGCGATCACCGTGCACAAGGACGAGACGGAGATGTTCGCCGGGCTCACCACCCGCGACAAGGACCCGCGCAAGTCGATCCACCTGGACGACGTGCCGGTGCCGGAGCTCGGCCCCGGTGAGGCCCTGGTGGCCGTGATGGCCTCCTCGGTCAACTACAACTCCGTGTGGACCTCGATCTTCGAGCCGGTGTCCACCTTCAGCTTCCTGGAGCGCTACGGCAGGCTCAGCGAGCTGACCAAGCGCCACGACCTGCCGTACCACATCATCGGTTCCGACCTCGCGGGCGTCGTGCTGCGCACCGGCCCGGGTGTGAACGCCTGGCACCCCGGCGACGAGGTCGTCGCGCACTGCCTGTCCGTCGAGCTGGAGTCCAGCGACGGGCACAACGACACCATGCTCGACCCCGAGCAGCGCATCTGGGGCTTCGAGACGAATTTCGGCGGCCTGGCAGAGCTCGCACTCGTCAAGTCCAACCAGCTGATGCCCAAGCCCGACCACCTCAGCTGGGAGGAGGCCGCGGCGCCCGGTCTGGTCAACTCCACCGCGTACCGCCAGCTGGTCTCCCGCAACGGCGCCGGGATGAAGCAGGGCGACAACGTCCTCATCTGGGGCGCGAGCGGCGGCCTCGGCAGTTACGCCACCCAGTTCGCGCTGGCCGGCGGCGCCAACCCCGTCTGTGTGGTGAGCAGCCCGCAGAAGGCGGACATCTGCCGGGCGATGGGCGCCGAGGCGATCATCGACCGCAACGCCGAGGACTACAGGTTCTGGAAGGACGAGCACCACCAGGACCCGAAGGAGTGGAAGCGCTTCGGCAAGCGCATCCGTGAACTCACCGGCGGCGAGGACGTCGACATCGTCTTCGAGCACCCGGGCCGCGAGACCTTCGGCGCCTCCGTGTACGTCACCCGCAAGGGCGGCACGATCGTCACCTGCGCCTCCACCTCGGGCTACAACCACGAGTACGACAACCGCTACCTGTGGATGTCACTGAAGCGGATCATCGGCTCGCACTTCGCCAACTACCGCGAGGCCTGGGAGGCCAACCGGCTCATCGCGAAGGGCAAGATCCACCCGACGCTCTCCAAGGTGTACTCACTGGAGGAGACCGGGCAGGCTGCCTTCGACGTGCACCGCAACCTTCACCAGGGCAAGGTCGGTGTCCTGGCGCTGGCGCCCACCGAGGGCCTCGGCGTGCGCGACGAGGAGAAGCGAGCCCAGCACGTCGACGCCATCAACCGCTTCCGGAACATCTGAGGTCCGAAGATGACAGAGCGCCAGACGCCGCGGGAGCGCAACGAGAAGGACCGCCCGTGGCTCATGCGGACCTACGCCGGTCACTCCACCGCCGAGGCGTCCAACGAGTTGTACCGGCGCAACCTCGCCAAGGGGCAGACGGGTCTGTCGGTCGCGTTCGACCTGCCGACCCAGACCGGGTACGACCCCGACCACATCCTCGCCCGCGGCGAGGTCGGCAGGGTCGGCGTGCCCGTCTCGCACCTCGGTGACATGCGCAGGCTGTTCCAGGACATCCCCCTGGAGCAGATGAACACCTCGATGACCATCAACGCCACCGCCATGTGGCTGCTGGCGCTCTACCAGGTCGTCGCCGAGGAGCAGGGCGCCGACATCACCCAGCTCCAGGGGACGACCCAGAACGACATCGTGAAGGAGTACCTGTCGCGGGGCACCCATGTGTTCCCGCCGGTGCCCTCCCTCCGTCTGACGACGGACATGATCTGTTACACGGTCAACAACATCCCCAAGTGGAACCCGATCAACATCTGCAGCTACCACCTCCAGGAGGCGGGAGCCACTCCGGTCCAGGAGATCGCGTACGCGATGTCCACCGCGATCGCCGTGCTCGACGCGGTGTTCGCGTCCGGGCAGATCCGCGAGGACCAGAAGGGGGATGTGGTCGCACGCATCTCCTTCTTCGTGAACGCGGGCGTCCGCTTCGTCGAGGAGATGTGCAAGATGCGCGCGTTCGGCCGCATCTGGGACCGCATCACCCGGGAGCGGTACGGCATCGAGAACCCCAAGCACCGCCGGTTCCGGTACGGGGTCCAGGTCAACTCCCTCGGTCTGACCGAGGCGCAGCCGGAGAACAACATCCAGCGCATCGTCCTGGAGATGCTGGCCGTGACCCTCTCGAAGGACGCACGCGCGCGTGCCGTCCAACTGCCCGCCTGGAACGAGGCGCTGGGACTCCCCCGCCCCTGGGACCAGCAGTGGTCGCTGCGCATGCAGCAGGTACTCGCCTACGAGAGCGACCTGCTGGAGTACGCGGACATCTTCGACGGCTCGCACGTCGTGGAGGCGAAGGTCTCCCAGCTGATCGAGGACTCGTTCGCCGAGATCGACCGGATCGAGGAGATGGGCGGCGCGATGGCCGCCGTCGAGTCGGGCTACCTGAAGTCGCAGCTCGTGTCGTCGCACGCGCGGCGCCGGGCCCGTATCGAGTCAGGCGACGAGAAGATCGTCGGCGTCAACATCTTCGAGTCGACCGAGCCCAACCCGCTCACGGCCGACCTGGACGCCGCGATCATGACGGTCGACCCGGCGGTCGAGGCCCGCGTGACCGCCGCCCTCCAGGAGTGGCGCGACACCCGCTACCAGCCCCCCTTCAACCACCCGCGCCCGTGCAAGGCGCTGGACCGGCTGAAGGTTGCGGCGCAGGGCACCGGCAACCTCATGGCGGCCACCCTGGAGTGCGCCCGCGCCGGGGTCACGACCGGCGAGTGGGCCGGCGCCCTGCGTGAGGTGTTCGGCGAGTTCCGCGCCCCAACCGGTGTGTCGTCCGCGCCCGTCGCGGTGACCGCCGAGGAGGGCACCGCGATGGCGGCGGTCCGCCGCAAGGTGGAGCTGACCGCGAGGGACATGGGCGTCGGCAAGCTGCGCTTCCTGGTCGGCAAGCCGGGCCTGGACGGGCACTCCAACGGCGCCGAGCAGATCGCCGTACGGGCCCGTGACGCCGGGTTCGAGGTGGTCTACCAGGGCATCCGGCTCACGCCCGAGGAGATCGTGGCCGCGGCCGTCGCCGAGGACGTCCACGGCGTGGGCCTGTCCATCCTGTCGGGCTCGCACGCCCAGCTGGTGCCCGACGTGCTGGAGCGGCTGCGCGAGGCGGGCGCCGCCGACATCCCGGTGATCGCCGGCGGGATCATCCCGAACGCCGACGCCGAGCTGCTCAGGGCCGCCGGAGTGGCCGCGGTCTTCACCCCGAAGGACTTCGACATCACGGGAATCATCGGCCGTATCGTCGACGAGATCCGGAAAGCGAACAAGCTCGACCCTCTGGAGGTCCCCGCATGACCAGCCCTGTTCCCCAGGTCAACCGTTTGCGCCCGCGGCGCTCCTGCCTGGCCGTGCCCGGCTCGAACCCCCGCTTCCTGGAGAAGGCCCAGGGCCTGCCCGCCGACCAGGTCTTCCTCGACCTGGAGGACGCGTGCGCGCCGCTGGCCAAGCCGGAGGCGCGGCACACCATCGTCAAGTTCCTCAACGAGGGCGACTGGACGGGCAAGACGCGGGTCGTGCGCGTGAACGACTGGACCACCGAGTGGACGTACCGCGATGTCGTGACGGTCGTCGAGGGCGCGGGGCAGAACCTCGACTGCGTCATGCTGCCGAAGGTGCAGGACGCCCAGCAGGTGGTGGCGCTCGACCTGCTCCTGACGCAGATCGAGAAGACCATGGGCTTCGAGGTCGGCAGGATCGGCATCGAGGCGCAGATCGAGAACGCGCGCGGGCTGAACAACGTCAACGAGATCGCGACGGCCTCCCAGCGCGTCGAGACGATCATCTTCGGCCCGGCCGACTTCATGGCGTCGATCAACATGAAGTCGCTGGTCGTGGGCGAGCAGCCGCCCGGCTACCCGGCGGACGCCTACCACTACATCCTGATGAAGATCCTGATGGCCGCCCGCGCCAACAACCTCCAGGCGATCGACGGCCCCTATCTGCAGATCCGCAACGTGGACGGCTACCGCGAGGTCGCCCGGCGCGCCGCGGCTCTCGGTTTCGACGGCAAGTGGGTGCTGCACCCGGGCCAGGTCGAGGCGTCGAACGAGATCTTCTCGCCCTCCCAGGAGGACTTCGACCACGCCGAGCTGATCCTGGACGCGTACGACTACTACACGTCCGAGGCGGGCGGCAAGAAGGGCTCCGCGATGATCGGCGACGAGATGATCGACGAGGCCAGCCGCAAGATGGCCCTGGTCATCTCCGGCAAGGGCCGCGCCGCGGGCCTGCGGCGCACCTCCGAGTTCGAGACGCCGGAGGCCTGAGCACATGCAGTTCGGCCGCACCTACGAAGAGTTCACCGTCGGCGACGTCTACAAGCACTGGCCCGGGAAAACGGTCACCGAGTACGACGACCACCTCTTCTGTCTGCTCACGATGAACCACCATCCGCTCCACATGGACGCCAACTACGCCGAGAACACGACCGACTTCGGCAAGAACGTGGTGGTCGGGAACTACATCTACTCGCTGCTGCTGGGCATGTCCGTCCCCGACGTGTCGGGCAAGGCGATCGCCAACCTGGAGGTCGAGTCGCTGAAGCACGTCGCGCCGACCTTCCACGGCGACACGCTCTACGGCGAGACCACGGTCCTCGACAAGACTCCCTCCAGGTCGAAGAACGACCGCGGGATCGTGTACGTCGAGACCAGGGGCTACAAGCAGGACGGCACGCTGGTCTGCGTGTTCCGCCGCAAGGTGATGGTCCCCACCGAGACGTACATCAAGGAGCGCGGCGGCGAACAGCCCGGCCGGCCCCAGCTCAAGGAGCAGGAGAAGTAGCCATGGCGCGACTTGCCCAGACCGCCGGTCTGACCGACATCCAGCGGGAGATCCTGTCGACCGTACGGGACTTCGTCGACAAGGAGATTCTCCCGGTCGCGACGGAGCTGGAGCACCGCGACGAGTACCCGCAGGCGATCGTCGACGGGCTCAAGGAGTTGGGCCTCTTCGGCCTGATGATCCCCGAGGAGTACGGGGGCCTGGGTGAGTCGCTCCTCACCTACGCGCTGTGCGTGGAGGAGATCGCACGCGGCTGGATGTCGGTGTCCGGCATCATCAACACCCACTTCATCGTGGCCTACATGCTCAAGCAGCACGGCACGCAGGAGCAGCGGGAGTACTTCCTGCCGCGCATGGCGGCGGGCGAGGTGCGCGGCGCGTTCTCCATGTCCGAGCCGGCGCTCGGCTCCGACGTGTCGGCCATCACCTCCAAGGCGGTGAAGGACGGCGACGACTACGTCCTGAACGGGCAGAAGATGTGGCTCACGAACGGCGGTACGTCGACTCTCGTGGCCGTTCTCGTGAAGAGTGACGAAGGCCACCCGGAAGGTACCGCGCCCCACAAGTCGATGACGACCTTCCTCGTGGAGAAGGAGCCCGGTTTCGGTGAGGTCCGCCCCGGCCTGACCATCCCGGGCAAGATCGACAAGATGGGCTACAAGGGTGTCGACACCACCGAGCTGATCATGGATGGCCTGCGCATTCCGGCCGATCGTGTGCTCGGAGGCACCACCGGTCGAGGTTTTTATCAGATGATGGACGGCGTCGAAGTGGGCCGTGTCAATGTGGCCGCACGTGGCTGCGGTGTCGCTCAGCGTGCGTTTGAGCTGGGCGTTTCCTATGCCCAGCAGCGTCACACCTTCGGCAAGCAGATCGCTCAGCACCAGGCGATCCAGTTCAAACTGGCCGAGATGGCTACCAAGGTCGAGGCCGCCCATGCGATGATGGTAAACGCGGCACGCAAAAAGGACTCCGGCGAGCGAAACGACCTCGAAGCGGGGATGGCGAAGTACCTCGCCTCCGAGTACTGCAAGGAGGTCGTGGAAGACGCCTTCAGGATCCACGGCGGCTACGGCTTCTCCAAGGAGTACGAGATCGAGCGCCTCTACCGCGAGGCCCCGATGCTGCTGATCGGCGAAGGTACCGCCGAGATCCAGAAAATGATCATCGGACGCAGGCTGCTCGAAGAGTATCGGCTACAGGGCTAGATATACCGATTCGGGGTGTTTTCATCGAGAAGAAGGTCACACCCCGTCAGCACTCTTCGGACACCGACTCGGCTTCCTGGCTTACCCAGTTGTGGCCCGCGACCGGTACGATCCCGGGAAAGCCGCCGTCCCCGTTCACAGCGCGGCATCATCCGCTACGAAGGTCATCCATGCCCCACAGCCAAACCTCTGCACCACGCGACAGCCTGGCCGGCGTACGTCTTGCGCGCGGAGCATCGCCGTGGCTCCTCCCGACCGTCGCCACCGCAGCCCTCAGCCTGGTACGCGCGCGCAAGTCCGGCGCCGCCAAGGCCGTGGCCGTGCCCGCCACCGCTCTCGCGGCGGGCATGCTGTGGTTCTTCCGCGACCCCGAGCGCGAGATCACCCAGGGCCGGGTCATCTCGCCCGCCGACGGTGTGGTGCAGAGCATCATGCCGTGGAAGGACGGGCGCACCCGCGTCGCGATCTTCATGAGCCCGCTGAACGTCCACGTCAACCGCGCGCCTCTCGCCGGCACGGTGACGTCGGTCGAGCACATCCCCGGCGGTTTCGTCCCGGCGTTCAACAAGGAGAGCGAGAACAACGAGCGCGTTGTCTGGCACTTCGACACCGAGCTCGGCGACATCGAGATGATCCAGATCGCCGGTGCGGTCGCACGGCGCATCGTGCCGTACATCCCGCAGGGCACCAAGGTCGAGCAGGGCGAGCGGATCGGACTGATCCGCTTCGGGTCGCGCGTCGACATCTATCTCCCCGAGGGCGTGGAGGTCGACGTGGAGGTCGGTCAGAAGACCGTGGCGGGGGTGACTCGCATTGACCGTGATTGATCCCGAGACGCAGACCGGCTGGGTGCCGGAGGCCGATGAGCTGGACGACGAAGAGGAGATGCCCCTCTCTCTCCGCCTCTCGATAGCGGACACGCTCACGCTCGGTAACGCCACGTGCGGCTTCATGGCGGTGTACTTCACCACGACCGGCATCCTGATCCCGCACCTCACGGGCAGCCAGGAGACCGGCATGGCGCGGCACAGCGCCGCGACGGCCGTGATCCTGATGCTGTGCGCGGCGGTCTTCGACCTGTTCGACGGTCTGGTGGCCCGCAAGCTGCGCTCGTCCCCGATGGGCGCGGAGCTGGACAACCTCTCGGACCTGATCAGCTTCGGTCTGGCCCCGGCGTACTTCGTGCTCGTCTACGGCATGGTCGCCGACGACGCGCACCAGCGGGTGGCGGCGGTGGGCGGGATCGTGGTCCTGCTGGCCGTGGTGCTGCGGCTGGCGAGATTCTCGTGCGTCACCGTCAAGGACGGCACCTTCCAGGGCATGCCGTCGCCGTTCGGCGCTCTGACGGTCGTCTCGATCGTGCTGCTTGAGCTGCCGTTCGTCGCCACGCTCATGGCGATCATCGGTACCGCGTGGCTGATGGTGAGCCGGGTCGAGTACCCGAAGCCGCGGGGACGGCTCGCTGTGGCGATGCTCTCCTGGATCGTGCTCAGCATGGCGCTGCTGGCCGCCTGGGCGTTCGACGCGCCCGGTGGGCAGCTGCTGCTGCAGACGGGGTGTGCGCTGCAGCTCGTCATGGGTGCGGTCATTCCCCTCTTCGCCACGGCTCGGCGGGTGAACAACTTCCGCGGGAACCGGCGAGAGGCTCGGGCGGCGCAGTTGCCCTAGCGGGCGGTGATTGATGTGACGCACGTAGGGCCCCGAACCTCTACTGGTTCGGGGCCCTACGTGTGGAGTGACGTCGGGTGCGGGGGGGCCGGTCGCGCAGTCCCCCGCGCCCCTGACGGGGCCCCTGACGGGGCCCGCAGGGCGTTAGGCGCTCGGTGTGTACGACTCCGCCACCGTGGAGGCCGTGGGCTCCTGGACCACCCTCATGCCGCCTGTCACCGTCTTGTCGGGCTGGAGGATGACGCTCTCCTTGGAGGAGGACGCCTTGGGGTCGGTGAAGTTCTGGGGGGTGCCGAATCCCGTGTCCAGGGCGTCGATGGTGAGCAGGGCCTTGTCCACGCCCTCACGGGTCAGGTCCTTGGACGCGCAGGCCTTCTTCAGTGCCTCACCGAACGCGGAGGCGGCCGTCCAGCCGGCCACCACACCGTTGTCCAGTGAGTCCTTCGGGTAGGCCTTCTTGTAGTCGGCGACCAGCTTCTTGGCATCCGGGGTGTCCGCGCCGATGGGGAGCGAGGGCGAGGCCACCCAGTAGTTCTTCATCAGCGCCGGACCCGCCTGGGTGGCCAGCAGCTGCGGGGCGAAGGCCGAGTTGTTGCCGATGATCGGGACGTTGAAACCGCCCGCCGCGGCGACGCCGACCAGGGAGGCCGCCTGGCGGGGGCCCGCGCTGAGCACGACCGCCTTGACGCCGGCCTTCTTCAGAGCTGCGACCTGCGCGGTCATGTCGTTGTCGGTCGGCTTGATCTTCTGCTCGACGACGGTCAGCCCGGCCTCCTTCGCGATGTGCTCGGAGCCGGTCAGCGCGCTCTCGCCGTAGTCGCCCTCGAAGTACACGTGCCCGAGCTTGTCGCCCTTCTTGAGGCCCTTCTCCTTCATCAGGAAGTCGACGGCGTTGATCGTCTCGATGTCGTACGTGGATCCGATGACCCGGATGTAGGGGCTGCCGAGCAGGGCCGACGACCAGCCCTGCGGCAGTACCAGGCCCTTGTCCTGGCCGTCGATGCGCGGCTTGGCCGCGGCGACGAACGGCGAGCCGATGAACTGGGCGAACCCGAGCACCTTGGGCGCCAGCTCGGTGTAGGCGGAGACGGCCTTCTGCGGGTCGTAGCCGTGGTCGCGGACGGTCAGCTCGACCTTGTAGCCGCACACGCCCCCGTCGGCGTTCAGCTGCTTCACATAGAGCTGCTGGGCCTGGGTGACGCTCTTGCCGAGGGTCGCGTAGACCCCCGTCATGTCGGTGAGGGCGCCCAGCGAGATGGTCTTGCCGGAGATGCCCTCGCCGGTCTTCACCCCGCCCGCGGCGGTGTCGCCCTTCTTGTCGTCGTCCTTGGCCTTGGAGCTGCAGCCGGACAGCAGCAACAGCGCCGCGACCGCCCCGGCGGCCACCCTGGTCGTGCGGGTCGTGTTCATCGTGCTCATCGTTCCTCCCCTGGATCGGTCCTGAAGCGTCGTCCGGCGGCCACCCTGACCAGGCCGCCGGGAAGGAAGAGCACCACCACGACAATGGCGGCGCCGTAGAGGTACCGGGATGCCTCCCCCGGTGCGATCCCGCCCGTGCCGGGGGCGGAGACCAGGGGCAGCGCATCGCTGTAGCGGGTCAGCAGCTGCGGCAGCACGGAGACGAACACCGCGCCGATCACCGCCCCCGAGACCGAGCCGAGCCCGCCGATGACGATCATCGCGAGGTATTCGAGCGACAGCGTGATGCCGAAGTAGTCCGGCACCGTCCGCTGGAAGACCAGGGCGAGCAGAACGCCCGCTAGGCCCGCGTACATCGAGGACAGAACGAAGACGGCGGCCCGGTAGCGGGCCACGGGGACACCCATGACGCCGGCCGCGATGCGATGGTCGCGGATCGCGTTCATGGCGCGTCCGGGACGCCCTCGCAGCACCCCGCGGGCGAAGAGCGCACCGCCGAGCAGCAGCACGAGCGCCGCGTACCAGAGCTTCTCCGCCGAGCCGAACGGCACGTTGGCGACGAGGAGTTCACTGTCGTCGAAGGTCAGCCCGAACAGGCTCAGGGGCGGTACGTCACGGCCGTTGAAGCCGCCGGTGAGGTCCTTGGCGTTGAACAGCACGTGCTGGCCGATGAAGATCAGCGCGAGTGTGGCGATACCCAGGTAGGCGCCGCGCAGGCGTCCCGCGATGGGGCTGAAGAGGCCGCCGGCCAGGCCCGCGACCAGGACGGCGAGGACGGCCGCGAGCCAGGTCGGCAGGCCGAGGCCGGTGAGCCCGTCACCGCCGTCCGCGGCGAACACGCAGTAGCCGTACGCGCCGACCGCGAGGAAGAAGGCATGCCCCATGGAGAGCTGGCCGGTGGAGCCGGTGAGCAGGTTGAGTCCGATCGCGCCGATCGCCGCGGCCATCGCGAACAGGCCCGCCTGGAGCCAGAACCGGTCCAGGTAGAAGGGCAGGACGAGCAGCAGGACGGCGCCGGCGGCCCAGACGTACGTGCGCTTGCGGGTGGCGAGCCGCAGAGGGCGGCGGGCGGGGGTTTCGGATGCGGGCGCTTCGGAAACCGGTACTTCGGAGACGGGCGTCTCAGACACGGGCCAGCTCCTTCGTGCCGAACAGCCCTGCGGGCCGGATGAGCAGGATCACGGTCATCACGAGGTAGGGGGCCACATCGCCCAACCCGCGGCCCAGGAACGACAGTTCGCTCTGGTAGCCGGTCGCGAGGGATTCCGTGACGCCGACGATCAGACCGCCGACGAGTGCTCCGGTGGTGGAGTCGAGGCCGCCGAGGATCGCGGCGGGGAAGGCCTTGAGGGCGGCGAGCGAGGTGGCCCGCTCCAGGCCCGGTGTGGGGAAGACGGTCAGGAACAGGGCGGCCACGGCGGCGAGTCCGCCCGCCACGGCCCAGGCGCCGAGCGACACCCGCCCGAGCCGTACGCCCATCAGCGCGGCCGTCTCCGTGCTCTCGGCGGCGGCCCGCATGGCCACTCCCCAGGAGGTGTACCGGAAGGTGAGCAGGAAGGCCGTGATGAGCAGGCCCGCGGTGACGAAGGCGGCGATGCGCGTGTGCGCCAGCGAGATGGAGCCGATGGCGAGCACGTCGTCGCCCCACGGGTCGCCCAGCGGCAGTACGTCGGTGCCGATCCGGCGGGAGAGCTCCGTGATGAGCAGGATGTCCACACCGATGGTGACGATCGCGAGAACGCTGTGGTCGGAGCCCCGGTAGCGGCGCATCACGAGGAACTCGACGGCCGCCCCGACGAGCGCGGACCCGGCGATCCCGGCCAGCAGGGCGGGCCAGAAGCCGATGTCGTCGTGGAGGACCGCGGTGATGTAGCCGCCGGCCAGCAGCAGGGACGCGTGGGCGAAGTTGACGACCTCGGTGGCCCGGAAGATGACCACGAAGCCGAGGGCGATGAGGGCGTAGACGGACCCCATCGAGAGCCCGTTGAGGAGGAGTTCGGCGAAGGTGCTCACGACGTGGTCTCCTCTTTCCCGGAGCGCCCGGCCCCTTCGGGTTCCTCGGAGCGCTCCCCCAGGTAGGCGCGTACGACCGCCGGATCGTTCTGTACGTCGGCGGGGGCACCGTCCGCGATGCGGCGCCCGAAGTCGAGTACGGTCACCGCGTCGGCGAGCCGCATCACCACCCCCATGTCGTGCTCCACCAGGACGATCGAGATGCCGAGGCTGTCGCGGACTCCCGCGATCACGGCGGCCGTCCGGGTCCGCTCGTCGGCGGTCATGCCGGCCACCGGCTCGTCCAGGAGCAGCAGCCGGGGTTCCATGCACAGGGCGCGGGCGAGTTCGGCGAGCTTCTGCTGGCCGTACGGCAGCGAGCCCGCCGGACGGTCGAGACAGGACGAGATGCCGACGAACTCGGCGATCTCACGGACGCGTTCACGGTGACGGCGCTCCTCACGGGCCGCTGCGGGCAGCTTCAGTCCCGCGGAGAGGAAGCCGGTGCGGGTCAGCCGGTGGCGGCCCAGCAGGAGGCTGTCCTCGACCGTGGCGAGCGGTGGCAGGGCGAGGTTCTGGAAGATGCGGGCGACGCCCAGACCGGCGATGCGGTGCGGAGGCATGCCGGTCAGTTCGTGGTCGCCGAAGCGGACGCTGCCGGCGGTGGCTCTGTAGACGCCGGACAGCACGTTGAAGCAGGTGGACTTGCCGGCGCCGTTGGGGCCGATGAGGGCGTGCACGGTGCCGGGGCGCACGGTGAAGTTCACGGCGTCCAGGGCGGTCAGACCGGCGAAGCGCACGGTCAGGTCCCGTACCCGCAGCGGCGGTACGTCCGTGTCGGCCCCGGGGCCGGGTGAAGTGGGCGGTGGCGGCGCGTCGTTCGTCATGGTGATGTGCTCACCCCTTCCATCGGGTCAGCGCCGGGTGCGAGGCGCGAGCCCGCTCGGCGTCGGCCGCCGCGTCCTCGTCGACCACGCCCAGGTAGCGGCGGCGCACCTCGTCGGAGGCGGCCAGTTCGTCGGCGGGCCCCGACAGGGTGACCTCGCCGACCTCCAGGACGTACGCGCGGGTGGCCAGACGCAGGGCCAGGGCGGCGTTCTGCTCCACGAGCAGGATCGAGGTGCCCTGGGTGTTGATCTCCCGTACCGTCTCGGCGATCCGGGCCGCCATCAACGGGGCGAGTCCCAGGGACGGTTCGTCGAGGAGCAGCATCCTCGGGGCGGCCATCAGGGCGCGGCCGACCGCGAGCATCTGCTGTTCTCCGCCGGACAGCAGACCGGCGTGCTGCTGGGCGCGGTCGGCGAGGACGGGGAACAGTTCGTGGACGCGGCGCAGGGCGGCGGCCCGCTCGGCGCGGCCGCCGGTGGCACCGAGCGCCCCGGCGCGCAGGTTGTCGGCGACGGTCATCCGGGCGAACACCCGGCGCCCTTCCGGGATCTGGGAGATCCCGGCGGCCACCACCCGGTCCGGCGGAAGGCCGTCGATACGGCGGCCGTCGAACTCGACCGTGCCTGCGGTCACCGCGCCGCCGTGGAAGGACAGGGTCCGGCAGATGGCCCGAAGGAGGGTCGTCTTGCCCGCGCCGTTGCTGCCGAGGACCGTGACCACGGCTCCCTCCGGCACCTCCAGGGACACCTGGCGCAGTGCTCGTACCGGACCGTATCCGACCGACAGGTCCCGTACGGCCAGCCCTGAACCACCCATGGCATTCCCCCTGTCATCGCGCTCTCGCTCGCCTCGCACCCCGGCGTGTTCACGTCCGGTGTGGCGCTCACCACAGCACCGGCGGAGGCGTCCGTCCACCGGGCGCGGGCGAATCGCTGCGGGTGACCAGCGGGTGCGGGCAGGCGTTGTGCGCGCGCACAACACCGCGTGTCAGGGGCCTGTGCGGGGCGGCGCACAGGTGACATCCTCCGGCCATGGGAGCCCGCAGAAGGCGTACCGGTCATGACTGGAAGCTGCTCGCCGAATCCTGCACGGCGCTGCTGGAGCGGCTGCCGGAGCTGGTCGACGAGCACATGCGGCAACTGGCCGAACACTCACCCGTCTACGGGGAGTTCCTGCCGTACGACCAGCAGTGGCGGGAGGCCCAGGACGCGATGCGGATCGGGATCGAGACGATCTCCGCGCCCCGGGACTCGCCCCGCCGCGATCTGGAGTACGCGGAGGACGCGGGCCGGCGCCGGGCCCAGCAGGGCCTGCCGCTGGAGCTGCTGGTGCACGCGTACCGCTCCGCGGGCTATCTGGTGTGGGACGCGCTGCTGGAGGCGGCGACCGGCAAGGAGCCGGAGCGTCTCGGTGTGCTGATGCGGTCGGCGACCATGGTGTGGTCCGCCGTGGACGCGCAGGCCGCGGCGGCGACCGAGGCGTACCTGGCGACCGAGATGGAGCTTCGGCGGCGTACCGACGAACGGCTCCAGGCGCTGCTCGACGCGCTGCTTGAGGGGCAGGAGGCGCCCGGCCTGGCGGCGCGCGCCGCCGCGGGGCTCGATCTCCCCGAGCGGGGTCCGTACGCCGTGGTCGTGCTGCGCTCGGAGCGGCGGGAGCCGGTGCGGCGGCCTGTGGAGGGGGCGGGGCTGCGGTTCGTCTGGCGTATGCGGGCCGACTGCGAGGTGGGGGTGGTGGCCCTCGGGCCCGGACAGGGCCTCGACGGGGTCGCCCGGGCGCTCGACGGGCGCTGTTCCGGCCCCGGCGGGATCAGTCCCGTCGTCGCCGGGCTCGCCGAGCTGGGGCGGGCGCGGCGGCTCGCCGAACTGGCCCTGCGTACGTGTCCGCCGGACGCGAGTGCCGTCGTGCGGCTCGACCAGCGGATGCCGACGGCGCTCGTCGTCAGCCAGCCGGAGCTGGCGGGGCGGCTGGTGGCGGACGTCTTCGGTTCCCTGCTGGAACTCGAACCGCCCGACCGGGCCGTGCTGTTGGAGACGCTTGACGCGTGGCTGAGTTGCGAGGGGTCTGCCGGGCGGGCGGCGGGGCGGCTGTACTGCCACCGGAACACCGTGTTCAACCGTCTGCGGCGGTTGGAACAGCTGACTTCGCGGTCGTTGGCGCGACCGCGGGATCTGATCGAGATGACGTTGGCGTTGGATGCGTATCGGTTGGCGGGGACGGCGGGGGCGGGGTGAGGCTTTCCTCGGGGGCGCCGCCCCCTCGCAGTGACGGGAAGGACAGGTTCCTCAGGTCAGGAAGTCCTGGGCGATTCGTTCGGCGACCTTCTCCAGGATCGGCCCCGCATCCGCGATGCACCGGCCGACGTCGGGCTCGACATCCGTGAGCGGATACACCCGCCGAATCCCGGCCCGCCCGAGCGCCTCGGGAGCGAGGGCCAGCCGCCCACACACGGCGATGACCTCCTTGCCGGCGGCACGCGCGGCGGCCGCGACCCCGGCGGGCGCCTTCCCGTGCAGGGTCTGCTCGTCCAGCGACCCCTCCCCCGTGATGACGAGCGTCGCCCGCTCCAGCGCGGGCCCGAACCCCAGCACGTCCAGCATGACCTCGATACCGGGCCGGAAACTCGCGCCAAGACCCACCAGAGCCCCGTACCCGATGCCACCGGCGGCCCCCGCCCCGGGCGCGACGGCATACTCCGCCGCCTTGCTCCCGATCGACTTCTCCAGAATCGCGGCGAAGTGCGCGAGCCCCGCGTCGAGGACCGCGACGTCGTCCGGGGAAGCGCCCTTCTGCGGCCCGTACACCGCCGGCGCGCCCTTCGGCCCGGTGAGCGGATTGTCCACGTCGCTCGCGAGGACCACGTCGACGGTGGAGAGCCGGGGGTCGAGACCGGTCAGGTCCGCCGTGGCGAGTGCCCCGAGGGAACCGCCCCCGGGCGGCACGGGCTCGCCGTCCTGGTCGAGGAACCGGGCCCCGAGCGCGGCCAGCATCCCGGCCCCGCCGTCGGTGGTCGCGCTGCCGCCGACGCCGAAGACGATCGTCCGCGCCCCGGCGTCGAGCGCGGCCCGCAGCAGTTCCCCGGACCCGTACGTGGACGACGTGAGCGGCGCGAAGGTCCCGGCGGGCAGCCGCTGCAGCCCGCTGGCCTCGGCCATCTCCACGACCGCGGTCCCCTCGCGCAGGGCGAACGCGGCGGTGACCTCGTCGCCGAGGGGCCCGGCGACCCGTACCTCGTGCCGCTCGAACCCCGCGGCGACCGCCGCGGCGACGGTGCCGTCGCCGCCGTCGGCCACCGGGAGCGACTCGACCTCGACCTGGGGCGCGATCCGGTGCAGTCCCGCGGTGACCCGCTCGGCCACCTGCACGGCCGTGAGCGAGCCCTTGAACTTGTCCGCGGCGATGAGTACGCGCTGGATCTGGCTACCGGTCCGGTTCACTGCAGCGTCCGCCACCTTGTGTTCCCCTTGCTCTTCGGGCCTTGCGCATGTCAAGGCAGTCGCGCCGCTGCGACCCTAACCGCAGGAGGGGGCCGCTGCCCAGGGCGGTTCTCAGGACCCGGACAGCGGTCGGACAGGCTCGGACAGGCTCGGACAATGCCTCGCGGGACGGCGCCGGGTCAGCCGGCGTCGGTTCCGCGCGAGTCGTAGAGCTGGTGCGTCAGCGTTCCCTTGTGCCCGAACGGGATGCTGATGTGCTCCAGCACATCCTCCAGCAGATCGAGGTCCCCGGTCCGCACACCGACGTCCCCGGTGTTGACCAGAGGCCCGGCGGGAGCGGCCTGGGCGACGGCGGCACCGGCGCCGGACAGGACGGCGGCGACCGCGAGGGCACCGGCCGCGAGGACCGTCGTACGACTCAACGACTTCATGGGACTCCAAACGCGCCATACGAATAAAACCCGACGACCTTCTCATGTGGCGCGGAGCCGTACGTATGCAGAACAGCTCAGACCAAGAGAGATTCAACAGACCGGGTGTAGGTCCACCGCGCGTTGACGATCTTGCGGGGTCCGCGCTCCATCTCGTTACGCTGGCCCGATGACCACCCCTGACTACGCCACGTACATCGCGGGCCTCCCCCGCGTGCTCGTCGGCGCCGCCGCTCTCTTCCGTGATGCCGAGGGCCGTGCACTGCTCGTCGAGCCCAACTACCGTGCGGGCTGGGCGTTGCCCGGCGGGACCGTGGAGTCGGACGCCGGGGAGACACCGAGGCAGGGGGCCCACCGGGAGACCCTGGAGGAGATCGGCCTGGACCTGGCGATCGGCAGGCTGCTCGCGGTGGACTGGGTGCCCGGTACGGAGCGGCCCCCGATCGTGGCGTACCTGTACGACGGTGGGGTCCTGACGGAGGACCAGTTCAAGTCGATCCGCCTCCAGGAGTCGGAGCTGCTGTCCTGGCGGCTGGTCCCGCGCGAGGAGCTCACCGAGTACATGTCGGGCTCCCTGGGCCGCCGTGTGGTCGCCGCGCTCGACGTACTCGCGGAGGGAACGGGAACGGCGGAGCTGGAGAACGGCGACCGGGTCGGCTGACGCCTGCTTCACACCTGCCCGGTCATCCGTATATCCGGTCGCCCCGGACGGTCGGCCGCCCTACGCTCGCCCCATGAGCAAGCCTCTCGTCGCCGTCCTCAGTGGTGCGGGCGTGTCCACCGAGCAGAGCATCGGCAGAAGTAACCTCCTGCCATGACCGATGACTTGGTACAGCGAGCGCACTGGGGTGACTTAGAAGGCCAGAACTGGGCGGGGTTGGTCCGTCTCTCCCTCGAAGCGGAGGACGAGGAGTTAACCGCGCGGGCTGCGCGCCCGACACCGGATCACCCCGCCGGCAGCGGCACGAAGTGGCGTCCGGCCACCGGCCGGGACATCAAGAGCAGGGAAGAGCAGGAGAAGGACGCACGCCGTTTCGTCGAGAGTCGCGGGGGCCGGTACGTCCACACGTACGAGGAACCCGACACATCGGCCTGGAAGCGCAAGCGGGTACGCCAGCCCGACGGGACCGTTGCCTACCGCGTGATCCGCCCCGTGTTCGAAGGGGCGTTGGAAGATCTCAAGCGCGGAGCCGCACCGAACAGCGAGCGCCTGGACGGCCTGATCGTCTACGACATCGACCGTCTGACTCGGGACAATCGGCATCTGGAAGACGCCATCGAGGTGGTCGAGAACTTCCGCCGCCCGATCATCGACATCACCGGCACGCTTGACCTTCTCACCGACAACGGCCGCACGGTCGCACGTCTGCTGGTCACCGTGGCCAACAAGTCGAGCGCAGACACGGCCCGACGGGTTCGCCGCAAGCATCATGCGTTGCAGCAGGCAGGGATACCCACGGGCAGCACCCGCCCCTTCGGCTACAAGACCGACAAGTGCACGATTGAACCCAAGGAAGCTGCCGCCATCCGGAACGCTGTTGAGCGCATCCTCACCGGCGCGTCTCCACGGGCGATCGTCGTCGACTGGAATGGTCGGGGTATCCGCACACCGCTGGGGAACAAGTGGACCAAGGAGACCGTGAAACAGGTACTCCGCAATCCTCGGGTCTGTGGTTACCGCTCCAAGAAGGTTCGGGAATTCAACCCCCAAACCGGCACCGAGAGCGTCCGAGTCGAGCCCGTACTTGATGAAGACGGGGACATCGTCAAGGGTCAATGGGACGCGATCATCTCACCGGCTGACTGGGAGGCCGTGACCGCCGCTATCGGCAGCAATCCGGAACCCGGTGACGCCTACAACGCCCGCAAGTACTTGGGGACGAGCATCCTGCGATGCGACAAGAACGGATGTGGGGGCCGGTTGCGAGCCATGAAGGCCTCAGCGAGCCGGAAGAAGCCCGCAGGGTTCTTCGACTACACGTGCCCCGACAAGGGCACCGGGTACGGCTGCGGCGGGATTCGCATCTCCGGTCCGGAGACCGACGAGGCGATCAAG
The DNA here is from genome assembly GCF_044742785.1 of Streptomyces sp. NPDC087844. Lineage (NCBI taxonomy): Bacteria > Bacillati > Actinomycetota > Actinomycetes > Kitasatosporales > Streptomycetaceae > Streptomyces > Streptomyces sp. NPDC087844. The sequence continues at coordinate 172,181 of NZ_JBIUVD010000001.1, forward strand.
ATGCTGGTGATTGCCAAGTACGAGGAAGAGGCCAGAGACCGCGCAGCGACGGCAGTTCCCGAGGAGTGGGACGGTGAGGAAGACCTCTTGCGGATCAAAGAGGACATCGCCGACTGGACCATGCAGCGGGAACAGCGACTCGTCAGCAAAGAGCGGTTCTTCTCGTTCCTCGCGAAAGCGGAAGCGACTGAACGTCGACTAGTCAAGGAGCGGAACGAATGGCGCCGCCGTACGCTCCTCGCACAAGGAGAGCCGGTCGACCTGGAACGCGAGTGGGACGATCTCGACTTTGTGGAGAAGCGCGCGTACGTAGAGAAGGCTCTACTGACTGTGCTTGTCAGCCCTGCGGTCCGTCTTGGCGGTCCTGTCTGGGATCGGCTGACGCCTATCTATCGGGACGAGGACTGATCGGGGACTGATCGCCCCACTCCCGTCAACACCGGGCCCGTCACGGCGAACGCTTGCCAGACCGGGCCCTCCCCGTATTCACCTGTATGCCGAGAATCGCGTTCACCTGCCGCCAACGGGCATCCGACCACTTCGGGGCCCTGCGCGCATGCTCTCTCGCCCACTCCCACCCGGCAGCGTTCGTCCTCTCGCGTCGCGACGTCAGCGGTCCGCCTCCCTCGGCAGGACCGATCGCTCTTCACGGGCAGTTTCCCGCAACAGAGCAAGGTCATCAGCTACCCCAGCAGCGATGAGTGCGGCACCAGGTGTGTGACCAGAGCCGACGTAGAGCCAGTGCCTGTCGGTGACCGCGTCAGGCACGGTGCCGGGGCCCATGAGTTCGGCGCGTTCGGCGCGCAGGGCTGCGTATGTGGTCGAGTAGGCACGGGATTTAGTGAGGATGTGGCCCCGGTAGCCGAGGGTGTGGGTCCAGCTCCGCAGGCGGAGGAGTTCGTATTCGGGCAGGCCGCCGAGACGCCAGCAGGTGCGCATGAGTGCGCGTACGTGGTTGGTGACGTGTGCCGCGCCGATGTCGCTCCAGGTCGTGATGCGGTAGTCGGTGCCGGCACCTGTCTCGCTTGCTCCCTTGGTGACGTACTTGGCGACGTACGCGGCTACGGCGTCGTCATCCGGCCCCGTCGCGTGGAGGGGGCGCGTGTCGATCTGAGTCCCCCAGCGGAGTGCGAGTTCACCGATGGCGGGAGTATGGGGCGTGCGGACCATGACCCGACTCACGGCAGCCTGCACAGCATCGGTCAGACGGTCGACCGTGCCCCAGGCCGGAGGATCGTCGGTGGGTCCGGCCGGGCCGTCGAGGCGGATCACGGCGTGGACGTGGACGGCCGCCCGCTTCTGGTACTCAGCGACGCGGGCGAAGGAAAGCCGTGCGTGTTCGGGGAGGCGGGACTGTACGACGCCTGCCGTCGTGGCGAGTTGGCGGCGGATACCGATGACGAAGCGGTCCCATAGCTTGCCCGCGTATGCGTGCCACAGGACATGGGCCGGGTAGTCGTAGCAGTCGGCGCACAAGGGTTGGCCGACGAGGAAGTCAGCCGGGTAGTGGACGGTCCCGCAGCCGAGTGGTCGACCGTGCTCGCACGCGCCTCTGTCCCGTCGGGGGTGGCAACGGCTATCCCCGGCACGGTGGACCGCGCCAAAAGACGGTGCAGTCAGGGTGACGAAGAGCCGAGGTCGTTGGCGCACGGTGTCGGGGACGTTCTTGCCGCCGATCAGGCCCGCGCGGACGAGGTGGAAGGTGTCGCCCGCGTGGAGGCGTGAGCACGGGGCGCAGACGGTCGCGCGTCGGTTGCGGCATCGGATGAGGAGTCGTTCGCCGGGTTCGTCGCGGGTGTCGTAACGACGGAGAACCTCGCCGGTCGTTGCGCTGAGGATGGTGGTCGAGCCGGACAGGTGGACGGGATGGGCACAGCCGCCTGTTGCGGTGATCTGTTCCAGCCAGCGTGCGAACTTCGGATCTTGGGCGATGTGGATTGCGTCGCGGTCTGCTTCGGGGAGCTGACGCAGGCGCGCCGCGCGGTCGAGGGCGGCGCGCCTGTAAGCCGAGGTGTTCTCGGGTGTGATGGTGGTGGCCTTCCGGGGTGGGCCGCCGAAGCGGCACGGGTGATGGTGGGTGGCGCGCAGTCGGTCACGTGGATCACTCCTTCAGTGGTCGGGTGGCGTGTGTGGTGCTTCAGCGGATGGTTCCGGCGCCCCGGCAGACGCGGCAGCGGCGCAGTCGTCCGGTCCAGGTCCGGCGGGCCCCGTCGCCCTTGCAGTAGGGGCACCTCACGCGAGGCATAGGCATGGCGTCGTGTCCTTTCTGATCAGGTGTGGGAGAACCCGGTGATGAACCAGGTGACGAGTCCGTGGATGGTGAAGATCACGGGGGTCTGGCCGAGGTAGATGCCGAAGAGGCCGACGCAGACCGCTTCCCAGGCGCGTACGTCGCGGGAGCGGACGAGGAGGACGGTGATGATCCCGAAGATCACCGCGAACGTGAACGCTGTTCCTTCGCTGATCACTTGTCGTCTCCTTCCAGGGCCGCGAGGGCGCGGCGGATGGCGGACATTTCTGGGGCCAGCGCGGAGTGCCGTTGTGCCGCCGCGATGGCTTCTTCGGTGGTTGTCAGGTGCGAGCGGGCCCGGCTCCAGCCGCCGTCCGGCCCGGTGCACACAGCGACACCCCGCTCTGTCGCGGTGATCGACTGGGCGACGGCCACGGCGTCCTTGTTGAGGTCGCCCAAGGTCATCTCTGCCGTGCCGGGGTCGTTGACGCGGTGGCAGATCCGGCCGCCGAGCTGGGCGCGCAGTGCGGTGACGCCGGGGCCGAGGTCGGAGCCGACGCGTTGGCCCGCGACGACCAGGTGCAGGCCGAGCGCGGCACCGAGCTGAGCCAGCCGCAGGAGGAGGACGGAGCACTGCTCAGCTTCCGCCTTGCTCTCCCGTCTGCCGTCGGACAGATACAGCTCCGCGATCTCGTCGACGATCACGACGACCGGCACCGGCCGCAGCGTCTCGGGGAGCTCCCAGATGGAGCGCGCTCCGGCCGAGCGGCACGCATTCATCCGGTCCTGCATGTCGACCACCAGTGCGCCCAGGACCGCGACCGCTTCCCGTCGGCAGGTCGCGAGCACGCTCAGTCGGCTGGTGAACAGGCCGAGTTCCATGCCGCCTTTGCAGTCGATGCCGATCAGGGCGACGGGTTGCGGGGCGAGTTGGGTGATGAGCCGGGCCAGCAGGGTGGACTTGCCGGAGCGGGTGGCGCCCGCGATGAGCCAGTGCGGGATGAGCCGCAGATCCATCACCCACGCGCCACCGCTCTCCAGGACGCCAACGAGCACGGACAGCAGCGCGGCGGGAGCCGTCGCGAGCCCCGGCCGCAGGAGCGGATCCGTGGCGGTCGCCGTCAGCAGGACGAGTCCGCGTTCCGGCGAGGTGACCCGGACCGCGTGGACCTTCCACGCGTGCACGAAGGCGTCAGCCGCCTTCAGGTACGTGGCCGGGGTCTGGCCCGCGTGCAGGCGCACCACTACGGTCAGGCCCAGGCGGGTAGCGCGCGGGAAGGAGATCCGCGGAGCCACCGGCCGTAGCGGATCGCCCTTGACCACCAGGTCCCCGAGCAGTCCGCGGGGCGGGCGGCGGGATACGGAGAGGTCGTTGAGCAGGGCGACCTTGCGCCAGGTGAACAGCACCCGGCAGGTGGTGGCCGGGTAGCCGGTGAGGTACCAGTGCCAGGCCGGACGGTGCCGCCGCAGCAGTTCACCGACAACAAACACCCACGCCAGTACGGCGAGTGCGAGGGCGAGCGCGATCGAACCGTTCATCACGCACCACCGGCCTTTAAGACGGTGCCGTGCACGGGCGTGATGGCGTCCGCGCGGAAGCTGATCCCGTGCCGGTCACCCATCGCCCAGGCGAACGCCACCAGCCCGGTGACCTTGAGGATCTGTCCTTCCTCGACGCCTTTCGGTTCACCGCTCACCGCGATCTCGATCACGGAGATACGCCGCCGGTCCTGGCGCACCGTGACGGCCACGGTGTAGACGGTCTGGCCGTCGCGGTCCTTCTTCACCTCCTGTGTCTCGATGTTGCTGATCTTCGCTTCGGGCGCGATGGCGCACCGCAGTACGCCGAGCCGCGCCGTGTCCACGGGTATGGACTGCATTGCATGGCCTCCTTGGCCAGTCGGGACGCCCGACATATTCGAACGTCACTTGTCCTTACGAGTTACGACTATGGAGTTCTGTACGGCAGGGGTGCAACTACTTATGCTGACGAGTGATGTCGCGCGTGCGACGTGCCTACGACACCGACCCGAAGGTGCCCAGATGACGGAGATCCAACGCCCCGGAGCCCTCTACCAGCAGGTCGCCGCCGCCATCCGGGAGGCGATCCTGTCGGGCGAGTTCACTCCGGACTCCCTGTTGCCGTCCGAGGCTCAGCTCATGGCCCGCTACCAGGTCTCGCGTCCCACGGTCCGCAATGCCGTTGCCGCCCTGCGCGCGGAAGGCTTGATCGATGTCCGCCACGGCAAGGGCAGCTTCGTACGCTCCGGCAGCCAACCCGCGCTCACGATCGAGCGCCGCATCAGCCGCACGTCCGATGGGCAGTTCGTCATGCCCAACGGCGACGTCTGGGCCGAAGCCGAGAAACCGAGCACCTACCGCACGCGCACGACGAAGACCACGGGCCGCTTCCTCGCGCTGGACGAGGAGGAACCGCTGTTCGGATGCGACCGCCTGCTCACCGACCCCGAGACCGGCACCCGTGCGATGCACCGCACGCTGATCCCCTTCGAGGTCACCGAGGGCGCCCCGGCGCTCGCGGAGGAGCCGGGCAAGACGCCAACCGAGGTCTACCGGACACTCGCCCAGGCCGGGCACAAGCTGTGGTGGTCGGAGACCGTCCGCGCCCACATGCCGCTGCCCGACGAGCGGAGCACGCTCCAGCTCCCTGACGCGACCCCGATCCTGCACCTGTCCCGCGTCACGCACGGCGCCAACGACCGCCCGCTGATTCTCGAAGAGTTCCGCGTCGGTGCGGACCGCGCCGAACTCGCCTACCGGATCACCGCCGACAAGCAGACCACCCGACGCCGCCCGGCATGATCGGCAACGGCCATCGGTCGAAACCCTCTTCACTTCCTCAAGGGCGCGCCTGCGGCGCGCCGGGCAGCCCGGCCGCCCCGGCCGGGCGTGCGGCGTGACCGCCGATCCCGTCCGGTCGCCCGACTGCCCGCACCGCAGCACGCCAGAGGCCGTAGGGCGTCGACTCGCCGAGCCGGGCCGGGACCCGCGTGGCTGGGGGGCGACGGCCTCCGAGACTTTAGGCAGCTCCCATGGGGCGAGCCTCGAAGACCAGGGGGCCCATCGGGCACACCAGCGGGCAGGTCCAGTACCTGCCCGATCCGCCGGGCGAGCGTAAAGCCCCCTGGTCACTCGCCCCATGGCAGCTACCGCCCAAAGTCTCTGCGGCCGGCGACGTGCCCACGTGCGCCACTCATCCGGGAAAACGCGGATCATGCGGCACCACCGTCGCCGCCCACGAGCGTCTCCAGGAAACCGGCGAGTCTCTCCACCGCATCCGGCCAGCCAGCGACCCGTACGACCCCGCGACCGTCCCCGTCCGTCGAGGCCACAGCGCGGACGTCCGACAGCTCGAACCCGGAGCGTAAGAGCGCCCGATTCAACCTGTCAGCGGCCACCCGTGCTTCACGCCAGCCCGCCACGTAGTCGACGCCCGGCACCCACAAACCGCAGTCCTCGCCCGCGACGTCGAGTCCGTCCCTCAGCCGGTCCTCATCCGCGCCAGTCACCCCGCCCACCTCTGCCCTGTACTAGATAGCGGATCGTCAATTTCCTTTGGCCCAGGGCAGAACGCAGAGCAACGGCCCCGGTACCATCAGGCACCGGGGACCGCTGTCCCCTTCCGGACCACCCCAGTTGCTGTCCAGGCGCGGGGGTGGTCCGGTCTCGGTATGAAGTTGTGAAGCGCGGCCCCCCGTTCGAGAGGGGAGCCCCCCGAAGTACGAGGGACCGCGCCCCTTTGACCGGAGGAGTCACACCCCGGCCGGTTTCCGAGCGGCCGCCCACTCCCGATCGCGGGGGAGTAAACAGACAGGCGACGGCCCGGAGATCATGAGTCCGGTCTGTCCATGGCTTCTTGATCGAGGTCGAAGCGGCACCAGACCGTCTTGCCGCCCCGATCTCCCGGTGTCCACCACACCGCCACCGCGAGACGCTGGACGATCAGCAGCCCGCGGCCTCTGTCGGGCACCACCGCTTCGGAGAGGTCTCCCATCAGCCCGGGAGAGAACGGCTCGCCTACCGGGAGCACGGGAGGTGTCGAGTCCTCATCGGCCACACCAACGAACAGCCACTTCGGCCACAGCTTGAACGTCACATCGACGCGCCGCGCGCAACCAGGCTCCGCCAGGTGACGATCGGGCACCGCATGGTTCACCACGTTCCCGACCAGCTCCGAGACAGCCAGCCGAGCATCATCCACGACGTCTCGCACGCCGGCCCCATGCAAGAACGCGGCCGTCATGTCACGCGCCACGCGCACGGTGTCGGGGAACTCGGCAAAGAGCGTCAGCGCCAGGAAGCGCCCGGTAGAAGACGGGTCCGGCACCACATACCAGTGAGCGAACGCGTCCACTTCGCTCATCAAGTGCGCAGACTTCTTGGCGTCCATCCGGTCCCCTTCCGAAGCCCTCGACGGGCCCTACGGCGCCGCTTGCTGTTGGCAAGCCAGTACACGACGCAGAGCGCGTAGCCGGGAGTGTTCACCAGGGGGTTCACATGAACACCGTTCCGGACCAAGGGGGGTTCACTCGTGAACCCCCCTCAGGACAAGGCTGCTGTGACAGGATGGATACTCGCCGTCATTCTCGGGCCGGGTAGGGGAACATGAACCGAGAGCCGAACGCGCAGTTGATCTCCCTTATGGCAGAGGCTTCGGTCTCGAACAAGGGTCTCGCCAAACGCATGCGTGATCTTGCTCAACGGCGAGGCATCAACCTGGGGAGCACCCACGTGTCCGTGCAGCGATGGAGAGACGGAAGTGGTATCCGGCCGCAGGCAGCCATGATCATGGCGGACGTCTTCAGCGGCAAGCTGGGCCGGCGGATCGCACCGGGCGATCTCGGACTCTTCAGTCAGCCAGAACCGCCCGCACTCAAACCGATGGCCTACCCCGCCGCTTTACCCGAAACACTGTCCTCCCTAAACAGCCTCACCGAAGGGCAGTCCGATAGCACATCGAACAGCCAACTGACCATCCCCGACACGGATCTCAGCTCCGCAGTGCTGTCATGGATGGTGGCCCGACCCGATGGGGTAACGACGGACAGACCTGCCTCACAGCGTGTCGGCATGCGCGACGTACGCGCGATCCGAACCGCCACCGAGATGTTCATGCGCCTGGACTTCTTGTACGGAGGCGGCCACGGTCACAAGGCATTACGACACTACTTCCGCCATGAAGTACTGCCACTGCTGAATGTCAGCTACTCAGAAAAAGTTGGCCACGCCCTCTTCACGGTGGCAGCAGAGACCGCCGAGGTACTGGGGTGGATGGCCTACGACATCGGTAATCACGGTCTGGCACACCGCTACCTGCTTTATGGACTACGGCTCACCCAGGTCACCGGCGATCGAATGTTCGGGGCCTCTATCCTGGCCAACCTCAGCCACCAGGCGAACTATCTCGGTCACACCGCACGCGCCATACAACTGGCCCGATCGGCCGTCGAGGGAGCCCACGGCAGCGCTACGCCACGCGCCAAAGCCATGTACGCCATCCACGAAGCACGCGCCCTCTCCAGCGCCGGGGACCTCACCGGAGCGTCACGCGCCATGAACGAGGCAGAGCGCTACTTCGGAGAAGCCGATGGCGCCAGCGACCCCGAATGGCTCACCTACTTCGACGAAGCGGAACTGATCGGCGAATTCTCCCACTGCTTCCGCGATCTCAAATGCCCCACCGAATCTCTCCGCTTCGCCGAGCAGGCAGTCGCCAAGACTGACCCTCAATACGCACGCACACTGGGCTTCTGCCGCATGGTCCTCGCGGACAGCCACCTCTTGAACGGTGACTTGGAGAGCGCCATTCGTACAGCCACGCAGGCAGTCGAGGAAGGGGAATCACTCCAGTCCGCCCGCTTCCTGCGCTACGTGACCGACTTTCAGGAGAAGGCCAGCACTCACACGGGAACCTCAGTCGTGACCCGCTTCAACGATCAGGTCGCCGAGGCACTGGCCAACCTGGAGGAGTAGACACTGATCCTTTTCCATCTTGATCAGGTGGCAAGTTCGAGTGCAACGACGGCATGGACGACAGCGGTGATCTGGGTGGTGCTACAGCGGAGCTTCCGCAGAAGCCGCCGGCACTTGAGGATGGCCATGGCGCGTTCGCCAAGGCTGCGGATCTTGGCGTGATCGCGGTTGTGACGCCGACGCCAACCGCGCAGGTTCTTATGTCGTCTACGAATAAAATCCGCGTCGGCTCTAATCCAAAAAATACGTCGCCCACCTCGGCCACAGAACCTCCTTGCCATCCAGATTTACACTGAGCCGCTCGTCACTCGCGCGGCGGCTCACGAACGCCTCCACGAGCTCATCACAAGCCATAGGCCGAAAAAGGCTAGGCAGGAACACCGTGTGCTCACCCATGACAACGGCCACAGACCTCAGCTCGTCCGGGCGATCCACCAGCAGCAACCGTCGTCTTTCCGGGGATGCGTTGGGATCACGAAGGATGTGCGTTGGTACAACGCTTACATCCGGCTGCTGGAGCTGCTTCCTATAGGGGTCCATGACGCCTCGGAAGATGTAGCTCCACCCCAGTGCCGCGAAGGCTGCCAGGTAGGCCGCCCGAATCCAAGAGATGCGTGCCCGCGTTTCGTCAAAGCGTGTGTGGATCGTGAATGAGTGGTTGGGCTGAGGATTCCCGCTCTCAACGTAGGCGTCGAGAGCCTCGAAGTGTGCGGCTTGCACCTTGGGATCGTTCTGCTTCGGAATCCCAAAAATCTGGACGCCGCTGTCTGTCCATCGAGCAGTGCCCCTGAGCGGGATGCCGTCAACGTGGGACGTCATCGGCAGGGGGCGGCCGGTGATCCTGCCACGCATGAAGTCCTCGGTCTCGGCCCTGGTTGCCGCGTGCGAGTCAAAGACGGAGCCTGCAGTGTTGTTGCACTGCTTGCACGTCAGCAGGAGAGGCCGGCCACCGACGCTCTTCGGTGGTACATCCTCGACGGTCAAGAGGTCAGCTTGCACAGCTTCGCGGGGGTATGCCATCAAGCAGCAAGGGCAAGCGTAGAAGTTCTGGCCCGCGGGTAGGACGTCGTCCAGGCCGAGCCGCCCAAGTACCTGTCGCAGCTTGGGCGCACCCTCGTCGAACCATCTCAGCCGTTTATCCACGGTCACACAGTTTAGCGAGCCGCACCGACACTACATGCTGGCCGCGATCCGACCGCGGGCCAGCGCAGGAAGATGCGCCCGATCGACGATGAATGATCGGGCGCGCCAGCGGTGAAGGCTATAGCCAGTACGAATCATCCATTTCTGTATCTGGCTTCAGGTCCGACTTGATAATCCGCAGCTCTCGACTCTGCTTTTCCCATTCGTCCACTCGTACTCGGGCGCGATTCAAAGCTTCGCATTCAACACTCGACAAGTAAAAACGAAACGACTTCACTGTATCCCAAGCCTTGTTGCAATCCTTGACACTAAGCAACTCCACAGAAGCAACAGCAAGATAGCGTTCAACGGCATCCGTCACGATCTGCTTTTCGATACGTGGATGTAGTTGGGGCAGGATGTTGATTACGCCGTCGGAGCTGTAGACGATGACGATCGCTGGGGGCCGCTCACTGTCGAGGTATCGAACGGCATTATTAAAGCGACTGCCACGAGCTGGATCGCCCCTGCCATGGGCGGTTCCATCGAGAATTACACCGACAGCATGACATAAACCCTTCGGGTCAACCAAGACTGCGCCGTCCATGTCTGTCAACTGTCGCAATAGCTCGGTCGTAAGCCGAGTCGGCTCGATAGACCACGACTGCGGTGATAGACGCTCGGCTTCGGCGGCAGCATCACGCGAGATGATAAGCATCGCCCCATGCTTATGATTACCGGCGGCTTGTGCGGCTTCGCGAAGCGCGTTCTGGTCGGCTTCAGGGAAGAAGCGACTCACGAGGTCTTCCAAGTATTCTTCATCAAGTACAGGAGTCGGCAAAAACGGAATACCATCTCGCACTATCAAAAGTGCTTCACCCGCATGCGAGAACTCCCAAACACCGCGTGCAGTGAAGCTGACGGAAAACACCGTTTCACTATCAGCGTCGTAAATGGGCTTCACTACGCCGAGACCGTAGACAGCTTCCCCATCCGACAGCAGGTCCGACTGAGGTCCGCTGGCCTCCAGAAGCTTTCGTACGGCCGGCGCGTTACTCATCTCCACCGGGTGTTTGAGCCTAAGGAATACCTCAATTGCTGGATCATCCTGCTGGGCAATAACTAGCCGTCCGGCTCCTGGTCGCCCCTCATACGGAAGAGCAGAGAGGCCGCTCATAAGCAAATGATTCTCGCCACCAAACCAGTAACCGGCGCAATACAACATGGAGCGGACCATTGATTCAGTGGCGCTCCTTACAATCTCGTCCCCATTCTCCGGCAAAGAAGCCGAGCCAGCACCAGGAATATATAGAACCCGAACTGAACGCGCAAGGATCTCCCGAATTACAGCATGCACCAGCGACTGGTACACATGGAAGCGATCACGTTCCTCAGTCTTGATTTGAGGGACGCTTTCAAGGGCCGTTCTATCGATACTGATGACTGTGTGAACTTCGTAGTCACCCACTCGGACTGATCCACTCGAAAAGAATTTTCTCCCTTGCTCGTGTTGCATTGCCTCAAAGACTTCTTCGAGTGCTTTGGCACGCATCCTGTCACGTAGTTCCAGATGACGCTGTTCACGCACATGGGCAACGCTATAGAGCATATTACGGTCAGGGTGGCTAGCGTATAATTCGACCGCTCGTCGCCTCACATGAGTCAAATCGTCGGGCGAGTAAGGTCCATCTTCAGGCTCAATACACACATCAAATTCTTGTTCACCAGCAGCCTTGAAGCCAACGAGCACCACATCAGGATTCCCAGCGAATCCGATTGATTCAAGCACCATCTCGACTCGAACCTTTACCGAGATTCTGAAGTGAGACTGATAGGCCCACATGAACTGTTTAATGAACCTTCCTTCCATCATCTATCCTCTTCTCGATGGGTCATCACAGTCTTAGCTTGCCTCATGCAGTCTCTCCAAAGAGTTCGGCCGCCTCGGCGAAGTCATCTGCCAGCTTCGTCTTATCCCGCTCCACAAAATCCAGCTCCCCCTTGCTATCACGGTCAGTCCAGTACCGGCCCTTTAGGCGTCTCGCCGGGTTGCCGGATACATCAAACACTGTTGAGCCGTGGTGGATTCGGCTGCGATGTTCGACGCGCATATCAGGCTTATTGAGGTACAGATAGGTCAGCAGGAAAGACCCATCAACCTCTGAAACCTTCGCCAAATCAGATACGGACTTCGACTCATTCGTCAACAACTTTACGGAAACTTGTGAGGCGGTCTGATGCACCACGAGGTATACAGTCTTTGGCTGTGGGTTGTGACCAGTAGACGGATCAACCCAGAAGGACGTGAGCGTACCTTTCCAAGTCCCGCGGAGACTACGCGGGATTCCGACTCCCGGGATTCGCTGAATCCAAGGAAGTCGCCATAGCCAGAAATCCCATACGTTGAACATCATCGTGCACACAAATACGGCAGTCGAGAACAGCTTGAGCGTGCCCCAATCAGGCTTTCCGTCATGCGCCCAAGCAGTAGCCATGAAGATACTGACTACCACGCCGACGATGGCGCGAATTACAATCTGCATTTTCATGAAGCGTACCCCAGGTAGTTCCAAGCGGCCTTTGCGAAGTCACGTCCGTCCTGGCGGTTCCAGTCTTGTGCGCTTTGAAAGAGATACTTGCACTCGCTCACCTCTAGCCACCTGTCCGAGTCGACAGAGGGCTCATCACCCTGAAGCTTCTGCCAGATGTGCACGATGACACCTTCAACAGTTTTGGTCCAAGTCGGCGCAAGGAAAATGCTGTCCGGACAGTTGTACACCAGACACTCAACGAAGAATGAGGGAACTTCGCGATGCACACCTTCTGCCACCATTGCATTCTCGACGCGTTTCATAATTCGGACGGCATTTTTGTAATATTGTTTAGTGCGCGTGTTCTTCGCTCGGCCATTCTCTAGCTGCTTTTTGGAGTAGTTTTCCAGAGGTGTGCCATTCTTTTTGAAGACCCTGGCGCCCACCCGGTAGTTACTTGACGAGAAGTAGTACCGATAGTCGAAGCAAGGCACTACGTCAGCGTCTACTCTCGCACTACTGGAGTGGATGCGAAATGCCGTCGATCCTGAGGAGTCTACTTGTCCAGGGAACTTTGCCCTTAGTGCCGATTCAAGCTCTGACCGTAGTTTTACTGGCGTCCAGATCCCTGCATAGGCCTTACTCGGCGGATGTGCGCCTTTGGTTGCCTCCTCCCAGTAAACGGCCTCACCGCACTGCACGGCGATATCTACGTCGCTATCCGCCTTAACGTTGGTGTTGTTTGCGTAGGAGCCTTTAGCGTAGACGCTGAGGTCGTAACCGCTGAACGCCGCATGATCCTTGATAGCTTCACGAATCATCCGTTCAGTGCGGTCTTGCTTGTCCTGCTCGGTGGTGCTGGACGGCCCAGTCCAACCGCTTAGCTTTTCTTCTAGTTTCATTCAATTTCCCCGTCAGATTATAAAGTGGTGCCGAATCATCATGGCTAAGCACCAGCATAATTCTATTCCCACAGCGCAGGACGCCTAGGTCTAACGCGCAGCAGCCTACTCCGGCGCACCGACAATGCCGTCCGTCATCTCGCGCTCCAGCACTCACACGAACAACACCCCGCCCTTGGGGAACGTCCAGCCTGGATAGGAGGTCTTGACGCCGGGGGTCGGCTCCGATGCGGCGAGCTGCGCGGTTTCCGCAGCCCAGAGAGGTAGTCCAAAACGTTGATGTACCGGATACCGCAATCGCCGTACCAGATCTCAGCTGTGAAGTCCTTGGTTGGCTGCGCGAGGTCGAGGTGCAGTGAGGCGTTTCCACCCTGACGGGTGATTGGACGGGCGCCCTCGGCAGTGGGCATGAAAAAAGCTCCTGTCAGACGGGTTCACGACCAATATCATCAGTCCGCCAGGAACTTTCGCGTGTTCGCCCACCCGTCCGGTATCGATCTGTCCAGCCGCACCCTGCAACACCTCTCCGGTCTCCTCGCAGGTCACCGTAGTCGGATCGGCTCCCGGTGGCGTCGCCTGACCTGCGGCTGGCAGGCCCTGCTCGTCCTGGCCCACCTGCGCTGCGGCGACACCTACGCCCGCCTCGCAGCAGGTTTCCGCGTCGGTATCACGACGGTCCACCGGTACATACGCGAGACCGTCCATTTTCTGGCCGCACTCGCGCGCACCCTGGAACAGGTCATGACGACCGTGCGGAAGAAGGCGTACGTGATCCTCGACGGCACCGTGCCGCCGATCGACCGCATCGCTGCCGACCAGCCGTATTACTCGGGGAAGAAGAAGCACCATGGGGATGAACGTGCAGGTCCTCGCGGATCCAGCCGGCCGTCTGATCTGGGCCTCGGACGCCCTACCCGGAGCCCTGCACGATCTGACCGCGGTCCGGACCCACGGCATTCCCGCCGCCCTGACCTCCGACGACGTCAACTGCTGGGCGGACAAGTCATATCAGGGCGCAGGCCCTGCTGTCCGCGTCCCGTTCCGGAGCGTGAACCTGCGCGGTTGGCGTCGGCGTCACAACCGCGATCACGCCAAGATCCGCAGCCTTGGCGAACGCGCCATGGCCATCCTCAAGTGCCGGCGGCTCCTGCGGAAGCTCCGCTGCAGCACCACCCAGATCACCGCTGTCGTCCATGCCGTCGTTGCACTCGAACTTGCCACCTGATCAAGATGGAAAAGGATCAGTGTCTCCTCAATAAGGAAGCCAGCAACGCGGCGCAGCATCATCGCGCAACGAAGCGATCCGTCGACCGACTTCCTCCGCAACGTCCTCCCCCTCGGATACGTTCTGCATGAGCCAGGTAGTCATCTTGAACTCCTGGACCGCGCACAGCGTCTCAAACCCGGGCCACTCGCTCAGGTCACGCCCGTAGGCGCCGACGAAGTCGGCGTACTGCTGACTGGTCACCCAGCCAAGGCGGTCGTGCTCGTGCGCAGCCACCTCAAGATCCCACTCGGGATGATCAACGCAAAAGTTCTCGAAGTCGATCAGATGCACCACCCCGTTCCGGTCCACCATCAGGTTGTCGGTGTGCGCATCACCATGTACGGGTCCCAAGGGTGACTCGAACCGCAGCTCCGCCAACCGTTCCTTCAACTCCCGTCCGCGCTTGCGCAGGAACTCAAGATCGTCATCCGGTATCCTCACCGCTCGCTCAAGCCGCAAGTCGGAGAGCCTGAAGGCGCTGTACCGAGGCAGATCCAAGTCATCAGGCAGCGTCAGCGCATGCAGGTCACGCAGGGTCGCGCCCAACTCTCCATACGTGGCTCCCCTACCCTCTTCAACTATCACGTGCCAGAACGTCACCGGATGGCCATCGGTCATCAGCGGTTGGTCGAGATCCTCGACGACACGGGCCGCGGGGAAGTCCTCACCCGCCAGCCACCGCGACACGGCCACCTCCTTGCGCGCGGCCGGCAGATACTCGACCGACCGTGCGACACGCACGATCACCGGCGCCGAGGCCAGCCGGAACAGAGCATTCTCCCCGAACCTGATCAGTTCCGCGCTTCTGTCGTCGAGCCCAGCGGCTCGGCAAGCGGCGGCCATCACGCGCGACGCCCCCGCCGAGGTGAATGCCTCTTCCGATCCCCGAGCAGAGTCAACTGCCATGCCCGTACCAGCTCCCCTAAGTCGCGCGCGATCAACCAGCGCACGCCCACGGGTGACCATCCCGACGCACGCCAGACACGTCCTCGACCGTACCCATCTTCAGACGATCGGAGCGAGGACGGCGATGATGATCGAGAAGGTCGGTGATGCTCTATGCCTGGCTGTCTTGCGGAAGGGGCTGTACCGCGTAGATCGGCCCCTAGACTGACGGACCGGGCCGTACTCACATCGGGGGTAGACATGATCGACGCGCTCGCCGTCAGCCAGCAGATTGCTCCGTATGTCACGGCTGCAGTTTCCGCGTATGGAACGGCGGCCCTGACTCGCTCAGCCGAGCTTTCGGCTGATTCGACTGTTTCACTGGGACAGCGCATCCTCGATAAAATCCTTAGGCGATCCGAGGATGCTCAGCTTGTGGAGGGAAACGCACTAAACAATGCGATCGATGACCTAGCAGAAAATCCTGAAGACACTGACCTGCAAGCCTCCCTTAGGGTGCAGATTAAGAAGCTCCTCCTAAGCGAGCCGCAACTTATTTCCGAAATTAGCGAAATGCTAAATCAACAGGGAATTAGCATTGTAGCATCAGGTGATCGCTCCGTGGCTGCATATACCATAAATGGCGGAGTAAGTACCGGCGATCAACAAAACTAGGGACGCCAGGTGACCGCGCGAGACCCTGAGAGATTCGTCAATATCTCCGCAGAGGGCGCCGGGTCAGTAGCGGCGCAGGAAATCAACGGACCGGTACACGTCGGAAACATAATTGTTCCAGCAGAGGAGCATGTATCCCCTTCCGATGTGATGGCCCCGAGCGGGGCAAATAACCTTCCGCAGCCTCGCAACAGCCTATTTATTGGTCGCGAAAGAGAATTGCGCAGCCTTAGGTCTGTCGTCGAGACCTACGACAGTGCTGTCATTGCTCAAACCATGCACGGCCTTGGTGGCGTGGGGAAGACAGCTCTCGCGCTCCAATACGCTCATAAATATCGGAGTCGCTACACTCTCGTTTGGTGGATCTCCGCAGAGAACCCAGAATCGATTACTTCTGGGCTTGCATCGCTAGGCTTCCGCTTGAACCCTCGCATGAGCGCTTCAGGCATGACAAGCACGCAAAGCTCAGAATGGGCAATCGCGTGGCTTCAGCACCACTCGGGATGGCTGCTGGTTCTCGACAACGCTGAAGACCCTCAAGTCATTTCGCCACTTATAGGGAAGACGCAAAGTGGACACTACCTAATCACGAGCAGAATTTCGGTTGGGTGGCATTATGTGGCGTCCCCGATCGGGCTCGACGTCCTAAGCCCGGATGAGTCCGTTGAACTACTGACGCGCATTAGCGAGATCAGCGACGAAGAAACGAAAAAGCGTGAATTGTCTTCAGAACTCGGTTTCCTTCCTCTGGCTTTGGATCAAGCCGCTGCGTATATCCATTACAACAAGATTTCAGTCGAGCGCTACCTGAACTTGCTTCGAAGGATTCCAGAGAAGGCGCTCTCTGCTACCGCTGCAATCGGCAGTAATTCTAACTCGGTCGCGAAAACATGGTTGGTAACTCTGCAGTCGATCAGAGAACGCAACCCTCTGGCTATCTCAATCCTTCGGAGCCTGGCTTGGCTAAGTCCAGATGATATTCCAAGAGGCATGCTTTACAGTTTTTCAGAGGATGAATTCGATGTAGATGATGCGCTCGGGTTGCTCTCCTCGTACAGCATGATTTCACTTACGCCTCACTCGATAAGCATCCACCGGCTAGTACAGGCAGTTATTCGAGCCTCAGAAGATATCTCGGCAGGATCACTCTCCCACCCGCACGTACGAGCAGCAATCGCGATCTATGAGGCTCTTGACCACGAGCCGGAAATTTCCCCGGCCTCGTGGTCTCTCTGGCGCAGAGTAGTGCCGCACGTTGAGGCTCTCAGCTACCTTGTTCCGACGGAAGATGCCTCACCTCCTGTTCACTCTCTCCTTTACTACGCAGCCCGTTTCCTGAAATCCCAGAACCAACTTGAACCTGCGATCAAGTTTGCCGAAAAATGCGTCGAGATGGCAGAAGCCGATCAAGGCGAGGAATCAGACGGACCAGATCTTCTATCCTGCATGAATATTCTCGGGGCTACACTTCAAGTCTCAGGATTCCATGACAGGTCAGTGAAGATATTTCGAGATCTCGTTAGTGAGTCCGTCATCAAGTACGGGCCGCTTGATCCTTTCACTCTTAGCATGAAGAATAATCTGGCCAGCGCTTTTCAAGACGCTGGAATGATGACTGAAGCGGTTGAGATTTTTGAGCAGACCCTAAAAGAGCGCGAGGAGATCCTTCCTGTCGACGACTCTGCCACGATGACGTCACGACATAATTTGGCTAGCGCCTACAGGATAACTGGCAAGCCGCACCTCGCAGTTCCAATTCTTGAACGAGTTGTCGAAGAAAGAAAAGAAAAGTACGGAGAAAGGGGCGTTGGCACTCTAAATAGCATGTTCAACCTTGCAATTGCGTATATAGATAGCGGAAATCTTATACGAGCGGTTAAGTTGCTGAAGCATGTACTTAGCGAGAGGGAAGTAATTTTTGGGCCGGATGACCCAAACGTCATCGGCGCTAGGAGGAGACTTGGTGACGCTTACCGCAAAGCGGGGAACAGTAGGCGTTCAATACCTATCTACGAAGAGAATCTAGCTAGCGCAATACGCGCTTATGGACCCGACCACGCAAAGGTCATCGAGCATGGAATGCCTCTAGCTTTTTCCTATCAGGACGTAAGAGAGCAGCAGAAGGCTATTCCTCTGCTGAGACGGGTGCTTGAATGGCAAGAATCCATGCACGGCACGGTCAACGAGTCCGTCATCATGGCGCGCAACAATCTAGCTGTTGCCCATTGGCTTGACGGGGAAATCGATATCGCTTCGGGGCTACTTGAACAGTCTCTGTTGGATTCCGCGAGCGCGCTGGGCGCTGACCATAAAGTCGTGCGCGCTGTACGCTTGAATCTGCAGCGCGTAAAGTCCGGCACTACCATCAGGGGCGCAATCCAGTTCGATATCGGATCTCTGTATTTTGGCACAAGAGGCTGAAGCATCTCAGTTTGGCATAGTAGCTTTGTACTGAATCTGCTTTTGTCCAAGCAATCATAGATTCGCAGGCTTGCAGCGCTTCAGGACTCGCCTAGTGACACCAGCCGTCTGGCGTACCAGTCCGGGTGGGACGGAGGTAGCTTCTGTCCAGGGAGCCGCGAGCGCGATCAGGCGGGGGACGACTGCTTGATTTATGTCGCCTTGTCCCGCTTCCGCACTCGAACGGTTAGCACTTGGACCGTTGTCGCCCAGCTCGCAGTGTTACATCCACCAATGCCTTGCGATTCCGGAATCCCCGACTACCGCGGTCCGAACGGCCTCTGGCGGAAGGACCCCGAGGCCGAGAAGCTCGTGACGTACGAGTACTACATGGGCGACCCGGAGATCCGCCGGCGGTCGTGGCGGATGCGGCGTGAGAACCGTGCCCTGCGGGCGCGACCGAACGCCGCGCACCGGGCGGTGGCCGAGCTGGAGCGGGCCGGGGTACCGGTCCGGGTGATCACGCAGAACGTCGACGGCCTGCACCAGCTCGCCGGGATGCCCACCCGCAAGGTCCTCGAACTGCACGGCAGCGCACACGCGGTCGCGTGTACGAAGTGTCATGCGCGCGGGCCGATGGAGGACGCCCTCGCCCGGGTCGAGGCCGGGGAGGCGGATCCGCCGTGCCTGGAGTGCGGCGGGATCCTCAAGTCGGCGACCGTCATGTTCGGTGAGCGGCTCGACCCCGTGGTGCTGGGTGAGGCGGTCGCGATCACCAAGGCGTGCCAGGTGTTCGTCGCCGCCGGGAGCAGTCTGCAGGTGCAGCCGGCGGCGGGGCTCGCCGGAGTCGCCGCCGACCATGGGGCCCGCCTGGTCATCGTCAACGCCGAGCCGACCCCGTACGACGACCGGGCCGACGAGGTGATCCGCGAGCCGATCGGCACGAGCCTGCCCGCGCTGCTGCGGAGCCTGGGCGGCTGAGCGGCACGGGATCTGCCGTAGCGGTTCAGAAGAGTGCCGTGTCCCGCTCTCGTCGTTCTCCCCGCTCGAAGGCCAGCAGCCGCCGCTTGCGTTCCAGACCGCCGCCGTAGCCCGTCAGGCTGCCGTCCGCGCCCACCACACGATGGCAGGGCACGATGATTCCCAGCGGATTTTTGCCGTTGGCGAGACCCACCGCCCGCGACGCGTTCGGATTGCCGAGGGTGTCCGCGAGTTGACCGTACGAACGGGTCTCGCCGTACGGGATCCTGCGCAGCTCCGCCCAGACCGAACACTGGAACGGGGTGCCGTGCAGTCTCAGTCGCACGGAGAAGTCCTTCAACTCGCCCTCGAAGTAGGCCCGCAGCTCGTCGACCGCCTCGGCGAACGGCGTGTCGTCCGGGTCGCCGAAGCTCTCCTCGGGCGGGCGGTGGCGCTGATCGGTCATATAGAGCCCGGAGAGAACGCCGTCGGTGGCGACCAGCGTGAGTGGGCCGTACGGGCTGTCGATGACGGTGTGCTGCTTCATGCTCTGCTCTGTCTGCTGCTTCACTGCTGTTCCTTCGGTACGTGAACTGCCTGTTCGGGTTCGGGGAGGAGGTTGATCGGGTGCGTGCCCGTCGCCCACAGGTACTGGACGGCGTACGCGCGCCAGGGCCGCCAGTCCGCGGCCCGTGCCGTCAGTGCGGCGGGAGTGGACGGCAGGCTCAACTCCCGGGCGGCATAACGGATTCCGAGGTCGGTCGCCGGGAAGGCGTCGGGGTCGCCGAGGGCGCGCATGGCGATGACCTCCACGGTCCAGGGCCCGAACCCGGGAAGGGCGAGCAGCCGGGCCCTGGTCTCCGCCCAGTCGCCCTCCACGCCCAGATTGAGGGTGCCGTCGGCCAGTTGCCCCACCAGCGTGGTGAGGGTGGTCCGGCGGGTGGCCGGCATGGCGAGCGCTTCGGGGTCGAGTGCCGCCAGGGCCTCGACGGACGGGAAGAGGTGGGTGAGGCCGCCCTCGGGATCGTCGACCGTTTCACCGTGGGCCGTGACCAGGCGTCCCGCGTGCGTGCGAGCGGCGGCCGTGGACACCTGCTGCCCCAGCACGGCCCGTACGGCGAACTCGGCCTCGTCGACCGTACGGGGCACGCGGCGGCCCGGCGCCTTGTCGACGAGCGGCGCCAGTACCGGATCCGTACGCAACTGGTCGTCGATCGCGACCGGGTCGGCGTCCAGGTCGAGCATGCGGCGGCAGCGGCTGATGGCGACGGTCAGGTCACGCAGGTCGCTGAGGGTGAGCCGGCAGCCGATGTGGTCGGGCTTCGGAGTGAGGGCGACGACACCCCTGCCGTACGGCAGCCGCAGGGTGCGCCGGTACGCGCCGTCGCGCCACTCCTCCACCCCGGGGACTGCGGTCGCGACGAGGTGGCCGAACAGGTTGTCGGGGTTGAGCGGGGACCGGAAGGGGAGGCGGAGGGCCAACACCCCCGGTGTGCCGACGGAGCCGGCACGGTCGGCGCGGTCGGCGCGGTTCTTGGGCGCCCTGGTGCGCAGTTCGCTCGGGGCGAGGGCGAAGACCTCACGGACCGTGTCGTTGAAGGTGCGGACGGAGGAGAAGCCCGCCGCGAAGGCGATCTCGGCCATCGGGAGCGGTGTCGTCTCGATCAGCAGGCGTGCGGTCTGGGCGCGCTGGGCGCGGGCCAGGGCGAGCGGGCCCGCGCCCAGTTCGGCCAGGAGCTGGCGTTCGATCTGCCGGGTGCTGTATCCGAGGCGGGCCGCGAGCCCCGGTACCCCCTCGCGGTCCACGATCCCGTCGCCGATCAGCCGCATCGCGCGGGCCACGAGGTCCGCGCGCTGGTTCCACTCGGGCGAGCCGGGGCTCGTGTCGGGGCGGCAGCGCTTGCACGCCCGGAATCCGGCCTGCTGGCAGGCCGCGGCGCTCGGGTAGAACGTCATGTTCTCCGCCTTCGGAGGCACGACGG
Source organism: Streptomyces sp. NPDC087844 (assembly GCF_044742785.1). Taxonomy (NCBI): domain Bacteria; kingdom Bacillati; phylum Actinomycetota; class Actinomycetes; order Kitasatosporales; family Streptomycetaceae; genus Streptomyces; species Streptomyces sp. NPDC087844. The sequence goes on from NZ_JBIUVD010000001.1 coordinate 193,129, forward strand.
GGCAGCTGGGCCGGCAGTAGATCCGCGTGGTCAGGACCGCGGTGAAGAACCATCCGTCGAAGCGGGCGTCCTTCGACTGGACGGCGCGCACACAGCGCTCGGTCTCGGCGTGCATCCCGTTCTGCATGCCTTCCAGCATCGCCCTCGGTCGGGGCGTTGGCTGGCGGGAATGCGACATCTGCCTCAGCCCGGCTCCCTCCCCCGAGCGGCGGGGCTCACTCCTGCGCTGTGGGCCGCCGGGAGGCCGCCGTCGCCCTGTCGACGTCGGTCAGGGGGCGCAGCCGGTAGGTGTAGGAGTAGTCCCGGTCGGCGAAGAGCTTGTACTCGTCGTGGGTGTGCGCGCCCCAGCTGTTGTCGCCGCCCACACCCATCTGCCGGTGGTTGACACGCAGGACGACCTCGTCCCGGCGGGTCAGCTGGTAGTCGTGGCGCGTGCCCACCGACAGGTCCTCGGGGGTGAGGTGCGAGGCGTTGACCTCGATGAGCGGTTCGCCCGAGACGAGCAGTCCGGCGCCGTCGCGGCCGGTGAGGGCGGCCCAGCGGACGTCGGTCCTGTTGCCGTTCTCCTGCGGGCGGATGTAGGGCGTCCACTGCCCGGAGACGGTCCCGGAGTACAGCCCCACGTCGGTGCCGTCGTTGCGGTCCCAGTGGTTCTCCTCGGGGCCGCGGCCGTAGTGGTGCAGGTGCTCCAGCCGGCCCGGGAGGAACAGCAGGGTCCCGACCTCCGGGATGTAGGGGAGGTTCGGCGCACCCGGGTGGAGGGTGTTGTCGACCCTGATCTCACCGTTGCCGAAGACCGTGTAGGTGGTGGTGTACGTCGATTCGGTGGTGGTGGGCAGGGTCCCCGTGACCTTGATCCGGACGGCGCGGTCGCGCAGGGTGCCCACGCTCACGTCCGTCACCTTCCGCAGGGTCCCGGCGTCGCGCCAGGTCTGGTTGCGGACGTGCTGGCCGTTGCCCCGGTCGTTGTCGGTCGGTGCCCGCCAGAAGTTCGGCACGGGCCCGGACGTGATGAGCCGGGCGCCACGGGCCTCGTACGAGGTGATGACGCCGGTCCTCTTGTCGACGGTCACGGAGAAGTCGTCGCCCCGGACCGTGACGGACCGTTCGCCGTCCTGGTGGCGCAGGGTGGGCACACGGGTCAGTGGCACGGGCCGTACGGCGGGGCTGTGGGCGTCGATCGGCAGTTGCTGTCCGGCCACCTCGAAGCCGGCGTCGGCCCACTTCGTGCGTTCCCTGGTGGTGAAGGACAGGCTCAGGAAGTACTCCGTGCCGGGCGCCGGGTTGGCCGGCAGCCTGACGGGCACGGTGATGTCCTTGCTGCTGAGCGGCGGCACATCCAGCTGGGCGCGACTGAGCTTTCCGCGCCGCACGGTCCGGCCGTCGGCGACGAGAACCCAACTGCCTTCGAATGCGCGGAGGTTGGTGAACAGGTACTCGTTGGTGAGGGCGACGGAGAGCCCGGCGGCTCCGGCGACCAGAGACTTCCCGGATGCCGCAGGCGCGGCGTTGACCGCCTGGTAGATCCGTTTGACCTCCGCGGCCTTGCCGGTGTGTCCTCGGTCGGCGGTGACGATGCCGTCCGCGACGAAGGCCCCGTCGTTCGGGTGGTCGCCCCAGTCGCCGCCGTACGCGAAGAAGCTGCGGTTCTCAGGACGGCTCCCGGGTCGCTTCTCCGTCACCTTCACGGTGGCCGCGTCGAACCAGAACCGCACTCCGTCGTCACCGGGGCCGCGTCCGTCCGAGGCGAGTTCGGCCGCGGACAGCGCGCGGGCGTAGACGCGCGCCCGCCGGATCGTGCCGCTGAACTCCCGGGTGGGGTTGTCGACGTCCGTGGCGAGCGACAGCGGCGCGGTGTTGACGGCGGGTCGCCGGGTGGTGGTGCGGGTGGCCCTGACCGCGCCGTCGACGTGGAGGGTCAGGGTGCCCGCCGCCGCGTCGAAGACGCCCGCGATGTGGTGTTCCTCGCCGGTCCAGTCGTCCGGGAGGGCCCAGGTGGCGCTGATCCACTGGCCGTCGCCGTGGATGAAGAACTCCAGGTTCCCGCTCGTCTGCTTGAGGGCGTACTGGGTGTCGCCCTTGGTGAGGAGCGGCTGGTGGTAGCCGGTCACGTGCGGGGTGACCCAGGCCTCAAGGGTCAGGGAGCCGGTGAGGTCGAGTCCGGGGTCGCGGGCGAAGACGGTGCTGCCGGACACGCCCTTGTTCCGGTCGAAGGTCGCGCCGGCGGCCTGGATCTCGCCGCGCACCGCGCCCGGCCCGGTCTCCGTGAAGAGCGTGCGCGTGGGGACCGGTGTGGTCAGGGACTGGTCGGCGAAGTCCCAGATCCAGCCGCCCTGCAGCACGTCGTGGCGGCGGATGAGGTCCCAGTACTTCTTGAGGTTGCCGGTCGAGTTACCCATCGAGTGCGAGTACTCGATCATGACGTACGGACGGGTGTCGGAGGTGTCCTTGGCCCGAGCCTCGACGCGCGCGGGGCTGTCGTACATCTCCGAGCGGATGTCACTGATCGCGGGCCGGTCGTCGCCCTCGTACTGGATGACCCGGGTCGGGTCGTACGAGCGGATCCAGTCGTGCATGGCGACGAAGGTGCTGCCGCCGCCTGCCTCGTTGCCGAGCGACCAGATGACGACACAGGCGTGGTTCTTGTCGCGGTGGACCATGTTCCGCGCGCGGGCCACGCACGCCCTGCTCCAGTCGGGGTGGTCGCCCGGGTACTCGTCGCGGATGCCGTGGGTCTCCAGGTTGGTCTCGTCCACCAGGTACAGGCCGTACTCGTCGGCCAGCTCGTACCAGTGGATGTTGTTGGGGTAGTGCGAGGTGCGGACGGTGTTGATGTTGGTCCGCTTGATGATCTCGATGTCCCTGACCATGTCCGCGCGGGTGAGCGCGGTGCCGCGATCGGGGTGCATCTCGTGCCGGTTGGTGCCCCGCAGCGAGATGGGCCGGCCGTTGACGCGCATCAGCCCGTCCTTCAGCGCGAACTCACGCAGACCGACCCGGTGCGAGAGCGTCTCGACGACCTTGCCCGCCGGATCGCGCAGCCGCAGCACGGCCGTGTAGAGGTACGGGTCCTCGGCCGACCACAGCTTCGGCGCGGGCACGGCCCTGGCAGCCTGTACGGTCACGTCCTCGCCGGCCGGGGATGACCCGAGGTCCACGGCCTGGAGCAGCGGGCGGGGCCAGACGGCGTGCCCTCGCGCGTCGTGGAGCTGGGTCTCGACGGAGTACGAGCCCGCGCCACCCTCGCTTCCCGCACGGTCGCCGTAGTCGCTTCCCGCACGGTCGCCGTAGTCGCGCACGCTCGCGGTGACCGACAGCTCGGCGGCCCGGTAGTCGTCGCTCAGCGGGGTGTCCAGTTTGAAGTCGCGCAGGTGTACGGCCGGGGTGGAGTGGAGGTGGACCGAGCGGAAGATGCCGCTCAGCCGGATCATGTCCTGGTCCTCCAGCCAGTCGCCGTCGGAGTAGCGGTACACCTCCACCGCGATCTGGTTGGTGCCGGGCTTCAGGTGCGGGGTGATGTCGTACTCGGCGGGGGTGTAGGAGTCCTCGTGGTAGCCGACCAGTTCTCCGTTGATCCAGACGTAGTGGGCGGACTTGACCCCTTCGAAGTGCAGGAACGTCCGCCGCCCCGACCAGCCCTTCGGGACGGTGAAGGTACGTCTGTACTGGCCCACGGGGTTGTAACGGGTCGGGGCGGCCGGTGGCTGCGGCTCCTCGCCCAGACCGTTGGGGCCCCAGTAGGGGTAGGTGATGTTGATGTAGATCGGGAAGTCGTAGCCGTGCAGCTGCCAGACGGAGGGGACGGGGATCGTGTCCCAGGAGCTGTCGTCGACGTCGGTGCGGTGGAAGTCGGGGTCCCGGTCGTCGGGACGGTCGACGTAGGCGAACTTCCACTTCCCGTCGAGGCTCATCCGGTACGGCGAGCGGGTGCGGTCGCCGTCCAGCGCCTGTGCCACGTCCGCGTACGGGGTGAGGGTGGTGTGCGGCGGCTCGGTCCCTACCTGGAAGACGTCGATGGCGCCGTTCCACTCCGGGGAGCCGTCCGCCGCGGCGGGCAGGCCGGCCGCGTGGACCGTGGAGCCGGACGAGGGCAGGGCGAGCGCGCCGAGGACGACGGCCCCTCCCTCAAGGAGGCGACGGCGGCTGACGGGAGTGGCGTGCGGAGGCAGGTGCGGGCGCGGGTGCGGCATGGCTGAGGCCTTCCTCGGTACGACCGTGGGGTGCGCGAACTGAGGGGCGCGATGCGACTTCTGGGCACAAAGGCACGTGGTGAGCCACAGAAACCCTAGAACCCGAACACAACACCGGCAATGACCCTGTCGAACTCTGTGTGTTCCTGAGGGCTGTGCCGCAGGGGCGCCCGTCCGGGGTACCCGCACGGGGAGGTGCCCGCCGGGGCTCCCGCGGTCCGGTCAGCCGACCCGCGTCGCGAACGCCTCGTACGCAGGCCGTCGAAGAGGACGAATCTGACCTCGGTCACCGCTGTCTCCGTGTCCCGCACGGTCCCGAGCTTGCGGCAGTCGGTGAGGATCTCGGGGCCGCCGCGCCGGTGGATGGCGCCGTCCACGCCTCCGCCGCCCAGCAGGGAGGAGTTCGCCGCGTTCACGATGGCGTCTACGCTCTGCCCTGCCGGGTGATGTCGCCCCGGACGAGTTCGATGGTGGTCCTGGTGCTCATGTCCGGCGCAGCCTCTTCCATACGGCCTTCGCCGCGTTGTGCCCCGACATGCCGTGCACGCCGGGACCCGGCGGGGTCGCCGAGGAGCAGATGAACACCGCCGGGTGCGGGGTGCTGTACGGGTACGCCGACAGCCTGGGGCGGAGCAGCAGCTGCAGGCCGGAAGCCGCGCCGCAGCCGATGTCACCGCCCACGTAGTTGGCGTTGCGGGCGGCGAGTTCGGGCGGGCCCGCCGTGGCACGGGCGAGGACCCGGTCGCGGAAACCGGGCGCGAATCGCTCCAGCTGGCGCTCGATCGTGTCGGTGAGGTCCCCGGTCCAGCCGCTCGGGACATGCGCGTAGGCCCAGAACACGTGCTTGCCGGCCGGTGCGCGGGACGGGTCGACGACGCTGGGCTGCACGGTGATCAGGAACGGCGCGTCGGGGGCCCGCCCCTCCCTGCTGGCGGCGCGCAGGGCGGTCCCGATCTCCTCGCGGTCCGCGCCGACCTGCACCGTGCCGGCCGTGCGGGCCTCCTTCGCGGTCCACGGCACCGGTCCGTCGAGCGCGTAGTCGATCTTGAAGACGCCCGCCCCGTAGCGGTATCCCTCGTAGTAGCGCCCGAAGCCCGCGATGCGGCTCAGCGCGGTGGGCGAGGTGTCGAAGACGTACGCGCGCGCGGGCGGCAGGTCGTCGAGGCGCTTGACCTCGTAGTCGGTGTGGACGGCGCCGCCCAGGTCCTTGAGGTACGCGGTGAGCGCGTCGGAGATCGACTGGGAGCCACCACGGGCGACGGGCCAGCCCCTGGCGTGCGCGGCCAGCGCGAAGACGAGGCCGACGGCGCCGGTGCCGATACCGCCCAGCGGCGACATGACGTGGGCGACGAGCCCCGCGAACAGCGCCTTGGCCCGCTCGTCGCGGAACCTGCGCATCAGCCAGGTCGAGGGCGGCAGTCCGACCAGACCGAAGCGGGCGAGGGTGACCGGGTCCCGGGGCAGCGCGCTGAGCGGCAGGGACATGAAGTCCTGTACGAGGGTGTCCCATCGGTGGGTGAAGGGCTCCACGAGTCTGCGGTACGTGCCCGCGTCACGCGGTCCGAACGAGGCGGCCGTCTCGGCCACCGACCGTGACAGCACGGCCGCCGTGCCGTCCAGGAAGGGGTGCGCCATGGGCAGTTCGGGCTGCAGCCACTCCAGCCCGTACCGCCCCAGGGGCATCGCGCGGAAAGCTGGTGAATTGACACCCAGGGGGTGCGCCGCCGAACACGGGTCGTGCCGGAAGCCGGGCAGGGTCAGCTCCTCGGTGCGGGCACCTCCCCCGACGGTGTCGCGCGCTTCGAAGACGGCCACGGAGAAGCCGCGGCGGGCCAGCTCCACGGCAGCCGTCAGTCCGTTCGGCCCCGCACCCACCACGACGGCATCGAGCATCGACGGCACCTTCGGACTCCTTTGTCAGCCGATGGCCACTGACGGTCAGGATATGCCGGGCCTCCGACAGCGCCCGTCCCAGCCCCTCGCCGGCTCGTCACCCTGCCCTGACCGGCACCGCTCAGGCACCGCCCGCCAGCAGTTCCAGCACCCGGTGGGCCGTGGCCGCGTCCCGCGCCGCCGTGAACGGAAGCGCGTTGCCGCCGGTGATACGGAAGGGCTCTCCCGCGAGGGTCAGGTGCGCGCCGCCCGCCTCCTCGACCAGCAGGAGACCCGCCGCGTGGTCCCAGGCGGCCTCCCAGCTGAAGGCGACGGCGTCCAACTCGCCGCGGGCGACGGCCAGGTACTCCAGCCCGGCGGAGCCGCAGGGACGCGGGCTCACGCCCCGCGTGCGCAGGCCCAGGAGTGCCCGCTTCTGGTCGTCCGTCGTGTAGTCCGGGTGGGACGTGGCGACTTCGAGGTCATGGCCGGCGTCCGGCGCGCCCGCGAGCAGGGGTACGCCGTCGAGCAGGGCGCCCCGGCCCCGGACGGCGACGGCGAGTTGGTCACGGACCGGGGCGTACGTCCAGGACGCCAGCACGACGCCGCGCTGGGCGAGCGCCACCAGCGTGCAGAAGCCCGGGTCGCCGTGGACGAACTGGCGGGTGCCGTCGACCGGGTCGACGATCCAGACGGGCGCCTCGCCCTGCAGCGCCTCGTACGTCGCCGGATTGGCGTGGACCGCTTCCTCGCCGACCACGACCGAGCCGGGCAGCAGCTTGCCGAGCACCCCGGTGAGGTATTCCTCGGCCTTGCGGTCGGCGTCCGTGACCAGGTCGTGCGGGCCGCTCTTCTCGTCTATCTCGTGCGCCGCGAGCTGCCGGAAGCGCGGCATGATCTCGGTGGCGGCCGCCTCGCGGACGGCCTGTGCGACGTCGGCGGTGCGGTGTGCGAGAAACTCGTCGATGGTTTCCATGTGTTCGATCATGCCTCCATGAGAGCACGCGCCACTGACAATCCCCACCCGTTGGGTGCATGACGGGTGGAATCGGCATGAACAGCGAGTGCTCCGAGGTCGGCACCGGCCTCAGCGGCCGACCGCGTATCCCTGCATCCCGCGCGGGTTCGCCGCCGCCGAGAGGATCCCGGTCCGCGGATCCCGGGCGACCGCGCACAGCCGCCCCTCGGACCAGGCGTCGCCGACCTGGACGTCGTGGCCCCGGCGGCGCAGTTCGGCGACGACCCCGGGGTCGGTGCGGGACTCGACGGTCACGCTGCCCGGCCGCATCCCGCGCGGGTGGAAGGAGCCGGGGAAGCTGTCGTTGTGCCAGTTGGGGGCGTCGATCGCGCCCTGGAGATCGGGGCCGCCGCGTACCTCCGCGCGCAGGGCGACAGCCAGGAAGAAGTGCAGCTGCCACTGGTCCTGCTGGTCGCCGCCGGGCGTACCGAAGGCCAGGACGGGGACCCCGTCCCGCAGCGCGAGCGACGGGGTGAGCGTCGTACGGGGACGGCGGCCCGGGGTCAGCGAGTTGGGCAGCCCTTCGTCCAGCCACGCCATCTGGAGCCGGGTGCCGAGCGGGAAGCCCAGCTCGGGCACGACCGGGTTGGACTGCAGCCAGCCGCCGCTGGGCGTGGCCGCGACCATGTTGCCCCAGCGGTCGACGATGTCGAGGTGGCAGGTGTCGCCCCGGGTGCCACCGTCCGCCGAGACGTCCGGCTCGCCGGGCACAGGAGACGTCGGCGGCTTGGCCACGGTCGGCTCCCCCGCACCTTCGGCCCCTCGCGCCACGGTCGGCTCCCCCGCACCCGGCGCCGCGAGCGCGTCGAAGCCGTCTCCTTCCCACGCTCCCGAGGCCACCGCGCGCGCGTGCCCGCTGAGCAGCGGAGCCCGGCCGCCTGGGCTCCCGGGCCGCAGCTCGTACGAGGCCTCGTCCCCGACCAGCGCCCGCCGCCCTGCGTTGTACCGCGGCGACAACAGCTCCGACAGCAACTCTGCCGCAGGCACCTCGCCCGCGTCCCCGTACCAGGCCTCCCGGTCGGCCATCGCGAGCTTGCAGCCCTCGATCAGCAGGTGCGTGTACTCGGCGGAGCCGTACCGGGGCAGCTCGGGCGGCAGCAGGGCCAGTTGCTGGAGGAGCACCGGGCCCTGGCTCCAGGGCCCCGCCTTGCACAGGGTCCAGCCCCGCCAGTCGTAGGTGGCCGGAGCTTCGTAGGACGCGGACCAGGAGGCCAGGTCGTCGGCGGTGAGCGTGCCGGAATGACGCTCGCCGCTGGTGTCCCGCGTGGGCCGGCCCGCCTGTCGTACGAGCGCCTCGGCGATGAAGCCCGCGCGCCAGATCCGCCGCGCGGCCTCGATCTGCGCGACCCGGCGGTCGCCCTCCTGCGCCCCGCCGTTCCGGGCTTCACCCGCTCCGGCGGACTCCGTGATGAGCCGCTTCCAGGTCGCGGCCAGCGCGGGGTTACGGAACAGCTCACCGGGCCGCGGTGGCTCCCCGCCCGGCAGATACACCTCGGCGGACGACGGCCACTCGGTCTCGAAGAGCTCCCGTACGGTCTCCACGGTCTGGCCGACGCGCTCCACGGGCGCGTGCCCGTCCCGCGCGTACCCGATGGCGTACTTCAGGACGTCCACCAGGGACTTCGTGCCGTGATCGCGCAGCAGCAGCATCCACGCGTCGAAGGCGCCGGGCACGGCGGCCGCGAGGGGTCCGGTGCCGGGGACGAGATCCAGGCCCAGTCCCCTGTAGTGGGCGACGGTGGCTCCGGCCGGTGCCACGCCCTGACCGCACAGGACCCGTACCTCGCCACCTGCCGGGGCGAGGATGATCGGCACCTCTCCGGCGGGCCCGTTGAGGTGCGGCTCGACGACGTGCAGCACGAAACCGGCGGCGACGGCGGCGTCGTACGCGTTGCCGCCGTCCTCCAGCACGGCCATCGCCGACTGGGAGGCGAGCCAGTGCGTGGAGGACACCATTCCGAAGGTGCCCTGGAGCGTGGGGCGGGTGGTGAACACGCGGTAACTCCTCACTGCGGGACGGACGTACGGACTGCGGGACGGACGTACGGACCGCGGGCCAGGTTCCGGACTGCGGGCCAGGAACGTCCGGCGAGGGTACGCAAGTGCCGTCAGCGGCGTTCCGAGGGCTGCCAGGCCGTCGTCCCGAGGATGTTCTCCGGGCCGATGTCGAGCGGATACGGCGGCCGCACGGTCACGGTGTCGTCGCCCTCCTTCGGAGCGACGCGGAGGTACACGCCGCTCGTGTTGTTCATCCGCCAGTACAGGGCCGCGTGTGCGGACTCCCCGGGGGCGAGCGTCAGCGGCCGGGGGCCGGGATCCTCCGGAGCCATGGACACCTGGTCCGTGCCCTCGACGGTCCGCACCCCCGGGAACGGGTCACCCGATCCGTCCAGGACGGTGACGGCCGGATAGCCGTGCAACTCGCGCGGGCTGTCACCGCAGTTGGTGACGTCGAGGCCCATCGCGCGCAGCCCCATCGCCGCGTCGCCCTGATCGGCCGCGAAGCGCAGACCGGACGTGGGGCAGCCCTCCGGCTGCTGACCGGAGACGGTCGCAGAGGGCTCGGAGGTCACGGGGGCCGGCGGGGGTGTGGACGTGGGCGGGACCACCGCCGGGGACGGTGACGGCGGGGGCGTGCGTTCGGGGTTGCTCTCCCGGTCCAGTTCGGCGGAGAGCCCGCACCCGCTCGCCCCCAGCACCGGCGTCAGCACCAGCAGACAGATGAGGGCGGCACTGCGGAACGGCCTCGGACGTATCGCGATCACCCGCCGATCATCACACGAGCCCCTGGCGGAAGCACTCACTCCGCCCGCCACCGAGCCGCCGCCGAGCCGTCATAGCGTCGTCATCGCGTCGTCCCCGTGCCGTCAGTCCCCTGCCCCCGTGTCGTCAGTCCCCTGCCCGCGCGCCGTGACCAGCCCTGACTCGTACGCGAACACCACCAGTTGGGCGCGGTCCCGGGCGCCGAGTTTGATCATCGCGCGGCTGATGTGGGTCTTGGCGGTGAAAGGGCTGATGACCATGTGGGTGGCGATCTCCTCGTTCGTGAGGCCGCGGGCGGCGAGCGCGGTGACCTCGCGTTCCCGGCGGGTCAGGCACTCCAGACCGGGTGCCTTCGCCCGGTCCGGCGGCCGGGACACGAACTCCCCGATCAGCGTGCGGGTGACGGACGGCGACAGCAGGGCCTCGCCGCGCGTGACGACCTCGATGGCCTGGAGCAGGTCGGCGGGCTCGGTGTCCTTGAGCAGGAACCCGCTGGCCCCGGCCCGCAGAGCTTCGAAGACGTACTCGTCGAGGCCGTAGTTGGTCAGCATCACCACGCGCACGCCGGACAGCCGCGGGTCGGCGGCGATGCGGCGGGTCGCCTCGATGCCCGTCATCACCGGCATCTGCACGTCGACGAGGGCGATGTCCGGCACCTGCGCACGCACCAGGGCCACACCCTGCTCACCGTCGGCCGCCTCGCCCACCACCTCGATGCCCTCCTCGGCGTCCAGGAGGGCCCGGAACCCGGCCCGCATGAGCGCCTGGTCGTCGATGAGCGCGACCCGGATCACGCGTGCTCCAACGGCAGACCTGCCCGTACCGAGAAGCCGCCCTCTTCGCGCGGGGCGGCGCGCAGGGTGCCGCCGAGCGCCGTGACCCGTTCGCGCATACCGGTGAGTCCGATGCCGTCGGCGGGCGGACAGGACGGCTCGGCGGTTCCGTCGTCGTCGACGCGTATCGTCAACTCAGCCTCTCCGTAATTGAGTTGTACGGCGACCTTGGCGGGTCCTGCGTGTCTGGCGGCGTTCGTAAGGGCTTCCTGGACGATGCGGTACGCGGCACGGTCCACGGTCGCCGCCAGCGGGCGCTCGCGGCCCGTCACGGTCAGGTCGACGGCGAGACCCGCCGCGCGGGCCCGCTCCACGAGCAGCGCCGGCGTGCCGGTCGGCTCGTCGGTGCGCAGGATGTCCAGCGTGGCGCGCAGTTCGCGCATGGCCTCCCCGCCGGCCTCCTGGATGGCTAGCAGGGCCGGGGGTATCTCCTCGCCGCGCTTGCGTGCGAGATGGACGGCGACACCCGCCTGGAGCTTGACGATGGAGATGCTGTGGGTGAGGGAGTCGTGCAACTCCCGTGCGATGCGCAGGCGTTCCTCCCCGGCACGCCGCAGGGCCGCCTCTTCGCGGGTGCGCTCGGCCTCCAGTGCGCGCTGTTCGGTCTGGCGCAGATACGCCTGCCAGTTGCGGCCCGCGAGGCCGCCGACCACGGCGCAGAGGAACCAGCCCGCGAGCAGGGCGGTGCGTTCGACTGTGCTGTGCGTGACCGGGCCCGCCACGAGATACGCACCGAGGAACACGGCGCCCGCCGCCGCACCCACGGCTCGGTGTCCCGCCTGCGCCGCGGTGGCCACGGCGACCAGCACGGGGAGCGCGGCGACCGGACCCGGCTGGGCGTGCAGCACGTGGGCGCTCAGGGCGGCCGTGGTGACGCCGAGCACCACCCGGGGTGCCTTCCGGTAGGCGGCCAGCGCGAGCGAGCCGGCCACGATCAGTGCGTGGTCGAGCGCGGTGGTGTCCTGGTCGAGGGCCGCCACGGACACGGTGATGGCGCCGATCACCATGGCGAGTGCCACGTCGGCGAGCCGATTGAGGATGGCCTGGTCCGCGCTCATGTCCGTACCGTAGACCGCCGGACGGACAGCGGCGTCAGCCCTGTGGACAACTCCCGCGCTACTCCCGGCGCAGTAGTGGGAGGTGCCGGGCGGCCGGGTCGGCGCACCGTCAACCGCCTCCGCCCGTACGACGCGTGGAGGTCTCCAGGGGGCCAGGATTCTCCCCATGACCCCAGCCTTCCTGACCGCGCCCTTCACGACCGCGCCCTTCCGCCACACCGAGCCCCTGCCGCCCAGGTCCGCCACCGGCCGCACGGCGCAGGTGTACCGGCAGCTCGCGGCGGACTTCGGCATCGAGAACGCCGCCACCTTCGTCGTCCTGTCCTCCTCGCCCGAACTGATGGCCGCCGCCTGGGCGCTGATGCGGGAGTCGCTGCTCGCGGGCGACGGCAGCCGCACCGGCAAGGAGCTGGCCGCCTTCGGGGTGTCCCGTGCCAACAAGTGCCCGTTCTGCGTGGACGCGCACACTCTTCTGCTGCATGCCACGGGCGACCACGCCCTCGCGGAGCGCCTGGCCCGCGGCAAGGCCCCGGAGCGGGAGATCCAGGCGCGTATGGTCGCCTGGGGCGAGGCGACCCGTGTCCCGGGCAGCCCGGATCTCACCCCGCTGCCCTTCTTCGTCCGGCACACCGCCGCGTACGTGGGCACCGCCCTGTCCTTCCACTTCATCAACCGGATCGTCTCGGCCCTCCTGACCGAGAACCTCCTGCCGGGCAACGTCCAGCGGTTCAGGACGGTCCGCAGCCTCGTCGGCCGTTCCGTGGCGAAGACCGTGCGCCGGCGCCTTGTCCCGGGCACGAGCCTCGCCCTCCTCGACGGCGGCGCGGGCCCCGGCCCGGCCTGGGCGGCCGGAACGGCGGTCGGCCCGGCCTACGCGGCGCTGCGGGCCGCGGCCACGGCGGGCTCCGCGCCGCTGACCGAGGCCGACCAGAACCTCGTACGGGACACGGTCGCGCTCTGGGACGGTACGCATCAGCCGATGATCTGGGACGCCCTGCCCGGCCGAGCGGACCGGCCCGGGGCTCGGCTGGCGCTGCTGGCCGCGCTGGCTCCGTACCGGATCACCGACGAGGACGTGGCCGCCTGGAAGAAGCCGCCGTACACGGACCACTGCCTGGTCGGGCTGGTCGCGTACGGGGCGTTCGCGGCCGTGGACCGTATCGAGCGCGCGCTGCCCCTTCCTGCCGCGCCGCCCCTGCACGCCCCGGTGACCGGTGCGGTCGCCGGTCGGGCGGAGTAGTCACCGTCACCGGTCGGCCGCGGTAAGTACTGTCACCGCGCGGGCACGGGCAGGCACGGAGCGAGTTCGCCCTTCCGCCCCACAGTCACGCGTGTGACACTGGCGTCCCGTCCGCTGTGCGGACCCCTCCGCACCGTCCCCCACGAAATGTGCGCCGTGCGCTCTCTTCCGCTCGCTCTCACCGCGCGTCTGGCGCCGGTCGTCGTGCTCGCCACGGCCGGCTGGGCGCTTTCGTCCGGGCCGCTCGCCGCGACTCCGGCAACGGAGAAGAAGGCCGCCCCCGACGGCGCGAGATCTCCGTCGGCGCCCGCGACCGCCGCGGCGACCCGCACCTACCGCGACTCTCCCGCGCCGTGCGAGGGCATCACGAAGAAGACGGTGAGCGCGCTGGTGCCCGGCGCCAGGACAGCCGGCAAGGAGATCCCCTCCACCGACGAGTCGCTGCGCCGCACCTGTTCCTGGAACGCGCTCAAGTCGTTCGACTACCGCTGGCTGGACATCTCGTACGAGATCAAGAAATCGGACGAGACCGCCCTCGCCGCGTACAAGCAGCGCACCACGGAGAAGAGCGGCGGCGGTGAGGTCCCCGGCGTCGGCGACGAGGCCTACTCGGTGGTGAACCTCACCACCGACAAGAAGCAGCAGACCCGTGAGGGCATGGTGATCGTCCGCGCGTCCAACGCCCTGGTGGTCGTCACGTACAACGGCAGTGACTTCGAGACCAAGAAGGCGCCCGGTACGGACGTGATCAACAAGGGCGCCATCAAGGCCGCCAAGGAGGGGATGGCCGCGCTGGAGGCCGCCCGGTAGGGGCGGCTCCCGGCGCGGCCGGCCCGCCGTCAGGTGACCTTGTGCGCGGACTCCTCCCGTTCGGCCCGTGCCACGGGTGCCATCAGGACGACGTAGAGGATGAGCGACGAGGTGACGCCGACCGCCCATCCGTAGTCGGCGAGCGGCTTGAGGAACGGGATGAGTCCGTCGACCGGGAACGGGCCCAGCTTCGCCCCCTCGGCGTCGACGTTCGAGTACGAGCCGCCGACGGCCAGGACTCCCCCGACCACGAAGGCCAGCACCGCCCGCCAGTTCCAGCCGTTCGTGTACCAGTAGCGTCCGCCGGGCGTGTAGAGGTCCGCGAGGTGCAGGACCGTACGGCGGACGATCCAGTAGTCGGCGATCAGGATGCCGGCGACCGTGCCGAGCAGTCCGCCGACCACACCGAGCCAGGTGAAGATGTAGAACTCCGGGGTGGAGATCAGCTTCCACGGGAAGATCAGGATGCCGATGACACCCGTGATCAGCGCGCCCGTACGGAAGTTGATGAACTTCGGCGCCAGGTTGGACAGGTCGTACGCCGGTGAGACCACGTTCGCCGCGATGTTCACGGAGATCGTGGCGATCAGCACGATGAAGAGCGCGAAGAGCAGACCGAAGGCGCTGTCCGTCTTGGCCGCCAGAGCCACCGGGTCCCAGATGGCCTCTCCGTAGACGGCCTCCGAGCCGGAGGTGACCAGCACGGCGAGGATCGCGAAGAGCGTCATCGTCGTGGGAAGTCCAAGGCTCTGCCCCCAGGTCTGCGCCTTCTGGCTGGCGCCGAAACGGGTGAAGTCGGGGATGTTGAGGGACAGCGTCGCCCAGAAGCCGATCATGCCCATCAGGGCGGGGAAGAAGACCGTCCAGAAGTCGGGGCCCCAGCCGAGCTTCGAGGGCTGGTCGAGCAGCGCGCCGAAGCCGTCGGCCTTGACGGCGATCCAGATCAGCAGAACGAACGCGCCGACGATCACGACGGGTGCGGCCCAGTTCTCGAAGCGCCGCAGGAAGTCCATTCCGCGGTAGATGATCGCGATCTGCACGGCCCAGAAGAGCAGGAAGCACAGCCACAGCGGCCAGGGGTTGCCCGCGATCTGCCCCGCCTTCTCCCACTCGCCGCCGGTCAGCTTGGAGCCGAGGGCGAAGATGCCGCTGCCGCCGATCCAGGTCTGGATGCCGAACCAGCCGCAGGCCACGGCCGCCCGGATCAGCGCCGGGATGTTGGCCCCGCGCAGCCCGAAGGAGGCGCGGGCCAGCACGGGGAAGGGGATGCCGTACTTGGGTCCGGCGTGCCCGGTGGCCAGCATCGGCAGCAGCACGATGATGTTGGCCAGCGCGATCGTGAAGACGGCCTGCTTCCAGTCCATGCCGAGGGCGACCAGGCCGGAGGCCAGGGTCCAGCTGGGAATGCAGTGCGCCATGGAGATCCACAGCGCCGCGAAGTTGTACGTCGTCCACTTGCGCTCGGCGACCGGGACGGGACGCAGGTCCTCGTTGGCGAAGGGGCTGCTCGCGGGAAAGGCCCCGGGGCTGAGTTCGATCCGCCCCTCGGTGTCGGCGGACTGGGATATCGGTGGCCCCGTGGGGACGGTTTCGGTCATGAGCAGGCCAATCAATGAGGTGGGACGGGAAAGGCCGTGCGGGGCGGGCGGTGGAGCGACCGTCAACTGTGGACGGCGCAGGATGAACATCAACTGTTGACGGCGGGGATGACCGTTGATCCGTACGCCTCGATGACCTCCTCCTGCGCGTCATGCATGTCGTACAGGGCGAACTGGTCGACACCCAGCTCCCGCAGGGCCTGCAGCTTCGCGATGTGCTGCTCGGCCGTACCGATCAGACAGAACCGGTCGACGATCTCGTCCGGCACGAACCGGGTGTCGGGGTTTCCGCTGCGCCCGTGGTGGGAGTAGTCGTAGCCCTCGCGGGACTTGATGTAGTCGGTGAGTTCGTCGGGGACGGCGGCGGAGTGCTTCCCGTACTTGGAGACGAGGTCGGCGACGTGGTTGCCGACCATGCCGCCGAACCAGCGGCACTGCTCCCGCGCGTGGGCGAGCGCCTCGGGCGAGTCGTCCTCGGTGACGTACGCGGGGGCGGCCACACAGACCTTGACGTCGGCCGGGTCGCGTCCGGCGTCCGCCGCCGCGGTCCGCACCGCCTTGACCATGTACTCGGTGAGGTACAGGTCGGCGAGCTGGAGGATGAAACCGTCCGCCGCCTCGCCGGTCATCTTCAGGGCCTTGGGCCCGTACGCGGCCATCCAGACGGGGAGTTCGGCGCCCGGCCGGACCCACGGAAACCTGATCACCGTGCCGCCGAGGTCGGCCTCGTCACCGCGACCCAGCGCCCGGATGACCTTCATGGCCCCGCTGATCCGCGCGAGGGTGTTGGGTTTGCGGCCGGCCACCCGCATCGCCGAGTCACCGCGGCCGATGCCGCAGACCGTGCGGTTGCCGAACATGTCGTTGAGCGTGGCGAAGGTCGAGGCGGTGACCTCCCAGGTGCGGGTGCCCGGGTTCGTCACCATCGGGCCGACCTTCAACTTCGTGGTGTTGGAGAGGATCTGGCTGTAGATCACGAACGGCTCCTGCCAGAGCACGGCGGAGTCGAAGGTCCAGCCGTACGTGAAGCCGTTGCGCTCGGCCCGCTTCATCAGGCTGATGACGCGGGAGGCAGGCGGGTCTGTCTGCAGGACGAGTCCGAAGTCCATGGCGCCACTCCTAGTTCAGGTACTGACAGGTGGAGCGGGGGGTGTACATGCCGTGCCCGGCACGGCCGGTGAACTCCCGCTCGGTGATGACCGCTTCGCCGCGCGACAGGACCGTCTCGACGCGGCCGGTGGTGCGCCTGCCCTCGTACGCCGAGTAGTCGACGTTCATGTGGTGGGTCTCGGCGGACATGGTCTGCTCGGCGTGCGGGTCGTAGATGACGACGTCCGCGTCGGCGCCCGGCGCGATCGTCCCCTTCTTCGGGTACAGGCCGAACATCCGGGCCGGGGTCGCGCAGGCGATCTCGATCCAGCGGCGGCGGGAGATGTGCCCGTCGACCACGGCCTGGTGCAGCAGGTCCATGCGGTTCTCGACACCCGGCAGACCGTTGGGGATCTTCGAGAAGTCGCCCCGGCCCAGCTCCTTCTGGCCCACGAAGCAGAAGGGGCAGTGGTCGGTGGAGACGACCTGGAGGTCGTTGGTGCGCAGGCCGCGCCACAGGGCGGCCTGGTGCTCCTTGGGCCGCAGCGGCGTCGAGCACACGTACTTGGCGCCCTCGAAGCTGGGCTCCGCGAGGTTGTCCGTCGACAGGAACAGGTACTGCGGGCAGGTCTCGCCGAAGACGTTCAGGCCCTCGTCGCGCGCCCGTGCCAGCTCGGCGACGGCTTCCGTCGCGGAGACGTGCACGACATACAGCGGTGCCCCCGCCACCTGCGCGAGCTTGATGGCGCGATGGGTGGCCTCGGCTTCGAGGAGGGCCTTGCGGACCTCGCCGTGGAAGCGGGGGTCGGTCTCGCCCCGCGCGAGCGCCTGCTCCACCAGCACGTCGATCGCGATGCCGTTCTCGGCGTGCATCATGATCAGGCCGCCGTTCTCGGCGGAGCGCTGCATGGCGCGCAGGATCTGGCCGTCGTCGCTGTAGAAGACGCCGGGGTAGGCCATGAACTGCTTGAAGGAGGTGACGCCCTCCTCGACCAGCAGGTCCATCTCCTTGAGGGTGTCCTGGTTGACGTCGGAGACGATCATGTGGAAGCCGTAGTCGATGGCGCACCTGCCGTCGGCCTTGGCGTTCCAGGTGTCGAGGCCCTCACGCAGGGACCGGCCGACGCTCTGGACCGCGAAGTCGATGATCGTGGTCGTGCCGCCCCAGGCGGCTGCGCGGGTGCCGGTCTCGAAGGTGTCGGAGGCGGCGGTGCCGCCGAAGGGCAGTTCCATGTGGGTGTGGGCGTCGACTCCGCCCGGGATCACGTACTTGCCGGTGGCGTCGATGGTCCGCTCGGCCGTCCAGGCCTCGGCCGCGAAGGTGCCGGTCGCTGCGATCGCGGCGATTCGGGAGTCCTCGATGAGGACGTCCGCGTGCAGTTCGTCCGACGCGGTGATCACCAGGCCACCGCGGATGACTGTACGGGTGCTCATGCTCTCTCTCCTGTCTGTCCAGACGGGCACCTCCGGTGGAGGGCGGTGGGTAGGTGCGGGTACGTCGTGGCTGGTCGCGCAGTTCCCCGCGCCCCTTGCGGGGCCCCGGCAAGGGTCGGTGCTCAGGGAGCCGTCAGGGGCTCGTACGCGTCCGGGCGGCGGTCCCGGTAGAACTGCCAGCGGTCGCGGACCGTGCGGAGCTTGTCCATGTCCAGGTCGCGGACGACGAGTTCGGTCTCCTTGTCGCTCGCCACCTCCCCGACGAACTGTGCCTCCGGGTCCACGAAGTACGAGGTCCCGTAGAAGTCGTTGGAGCCCAGTTCCTCCACGCCCACGCGGTTGATGGCGCCCACGAAGTACTCGTTGGCGACGGCCGCGGCCGGCTGCTCCAACTGCCAGAGGTAGGCGGAAAGGCCGCGTGAGGTGGCCGACGGGTTGAAGACGATCTCGGCCCCGGCCAGCCCGAGGGCACGCCAGCCCTCCGGGAAGTGCCGGTCGTAGCAGATGTAGACGCCGACCCTGCCGACCGCGGTGTCGAAGACGGGCCAGCCACTGTTGCCGGGACGGAAGTAGAACTTCTCCCAGAAGCCCTCGACCTGCGGGATGTGGTGCTTGCGGTACTTGCCGAGGTACGAGCCGTCGGCGTCGATCACCGCCGAGGTGTTGTAGAGGACGCCGGGCTGCTCCTCCTCGTACATCGGCAGGACGAGGACGATGCCCAACTCCGCTGCCAGCGCTTGGAAGCGGCGGACGATGGGGCCTTCGGGGATCTGCTCGGCGTACTCGTAGAACGCCTTGTCCTGGACCTGGCAGAAGTACGGTCCGTAGAACAGCTCCTGGAAGCACAGGACCTGGGCGCCCTGCGCGGCCGCGTCGCGGGCCGCCTGCTCGTGGACCTGGATCATCGATTCCTTGTCGCCCGTCCATGCGGTCTGGAAGACGGCGGCGCGGATCACTTGGCTCATCGGGACCTCCGGTCGCTGGGTGTGCTGGGGCGGGCGTCGGAAGTGCCGTCGTCCGCCCCAGGAGCCTAGGAAGTCCCGAGCGAGGCTTTGAGTTGCAGCGTGTCACGTCTGCGGGCGTGTGGCGTTCCACGGTGTCACCCTTGCGAAGGCCCATGTTTCACCACCGTTTTCCCAGGTCGTGCCATGTTTCAGCGTTGTTGCGCGTCGTGCGCGAGGAGGGCGATGTGGATGGAGGCGGCCTGTTCGAAGTCGTCGAGGTCGACCCCGAGCCGCGCCTCTATGGACTCAAGCCGCCGGTACAGCGCGGGCCGGGAGACATGGTGGAGCCACGCGGTACGCGACTTGTTGCGGCCGGTGGCCAGATACGTCCGCAGCACCGGCAGCAGCTCCACCTCCGTGTCGGCGCCGCACAGCAGCCCGTCCAACTCCCGTTCCGCGAAGGACTGGACGTGCGGGTCGTCGCGCAGCAGCCGGACCAGTCCGCGCAGGTGTACGTCCCTCAGCCGCACCACGACCGGGAGTTCCAGGTCGGCCGGGCTCTCGGCCACCGAGTCGGCCACGTGCCGGGCCTCGCGCAGCCCCGCGGGCACGTCGTCCCACCCGGTCCGCGCGTCCGCGGCGGCGACGACGGCCGCGGACGCCTGTTCCCGCGGGAGGCCGCCGCCCGGATCCGTACGCAGCCGGGCGGCGAAGTGCGCGGCGAGGGCTTCGGCGTCCTGGTCCCTGGCGAGGCTCAGCAGGACGGCGGTGACCCCGTCCGCGAGTTCGGCGACGAGTCCGGGCAGTCCCAGCCGTCGCAGCACGCGCGCCAGTTGGGCGGCGCTCACGCCTCGTACGGCCAGGGGTACGAATGTCCGGCGGTTGACCGGCAGTCCTGCCGCGCGGGCCCGGGGCAGCAGTTGCCGGGCCGGTACGGCTCCGGAGACGAGGTCGGTGAGCAGGCTCTGCGCGGACTGCTCCTCCCAGGAGTGCGCGGATGCGCCGAGCATGCGGTGCAGGACGAGCGCCTCGGCGGCGCGGTCGGCGAGGAGCCGCCCGGTGGCGGTGTCGCCGCGGTAGCCGCAGAGCACGATGCGGCCCCAGCGCTCGCCGCGCCCGCCCAGTTCGGCGCGGACCCAGCCGTCGCCCTCGCTGCCGCCCGCCTGCCGCGCGATGCGCTCCCAGTCGCGCAGCACGTCGTCGACCGCGGACCGCTCCCCCGCCGTGGCGAGGACCCGGTGGGCGAGGTTGGTGACGACCACCGGGCAGGCGCTGTGGCCCGCTATCTCGTCGAGCATCCGTTGCAGCGGGGCACCCGTCGTGATGAGCCCGGTCAGCGCGGTGCGTACGGCCTCCGACAGGCTGACGGCCGCGAACTTCCGTCGTACGAGCCGGGACTGGACCTCTTCGGTGAGTTCGACGAAGGGGAACGGGCGGTGCAGGACCACCATCGGCAGCCCGCACCGCTCGGCGGCCCTGCGCATCACCTCGGGCGGCGCGGGAAAGGCGCGGCCGAGCCCGAGGACGACGGCCGAGGCCTCCGCGCGGTGCAGGGAGCGGATGTACTCGGCCTGCGCCTCCCGGTCGCCCGCGAGCAGTACACCGGTGGTGAGGACCATCTCGCCGCCGCTGAGCATCACACCGACGTCGGCGGCCTCGGCGACGTGCACCCAGCGCACGGGCCGGTCGAGCTGGCCCGCGCCCGCCACCACCTCGGGCTCCCCGGCGAGCACCCGCTCCAGGGCGAGGATCTGCCGGACCGACAGGGCGGGTTCCGAGGCGGTCGTCATCAGGGCGGACCTTCAATCTCGCGGTGCCGAACACTCCTCGGAGCCGACGCTGGTCGGGGTGGCAGCCGCTCAGAGCCGGCCGGCCCGCAGGGCGCGCTCCAGCATCGCGGCGCCCTCCTCGGCCTCCGCGACGGTGAGGGACAGGGGCGGGGCGATCCGCAGGACACTGGTGCTGTGACCACCGCCCTTGCCGATCAGCAGGCCTTCCCCGCGGGCCGCTTCGAGCACGGCGGCGGCCGCGTCCGGATCGGCCTCGTCGGTGCCGGGCCTCACCAGCTCGACGCCGATCATGAGCCCGCGGCCCCGGACCTCCCGTACGCCCGGGAACCGCTCGGCGACGGCCCGCAGCCGCTCGATGAGCAGTCCGCCGACCCTGCGGGCGTTGCCCTGGAGGTCGTGCTCCAGGAGGTACGTGAGGTTGGCGAGGCCCGCGGCCATGGTGACCTGGGTGCCGCCGAAGGTGGAGATGGAGTTGGCGTCGAGGCAGTTCATGATCTCGGCGCGGGCGACGACCCCGCCGATGGACATGCCGTTGCCGATGCCCTTGGCGAAGGTGAGGATGTCGGGCGGGCCGTGCTGCCCGTGGGCCTGCCAGCCCCAGAAGTTGTCGCCGGTCCGGCCCCAGCCGGTCTGCACCTCGTCGGTGATCCACAGGATGCCGCGTTCGGCGAGTATCTCGCGGAAGGCCGCGTACAGACCGTCCGGCGGTGAGGTGAAGCCGCCGACGCCCTGGACGGGTTCGGCGATCAGGGCCGCGGGCGCGCGTACATGCCCGAGCAGGTCCTCCAGGTCGGCGACGCAGGCCGCGATGAAACCGGCGTCGTCGAGATCCGCGTACGGGCCGCGGGTGCGGACGCCGCCGTGGACGTACAGCGTCTGGAGGGGCGACAGGCTGGTCGGTGACCAGCCCTTGTTGCCGGTGATGCCCACCGCGCTGAACGAACGCCCGTGGTAGCTGTTGCGCATCGCCAGGATCTGGTTGCTGCGGCGGTACGCGGTGGCCAGGAGCAGCGCGGTGTCGTTGGCCTCGGTGCCCGAGGTCGTGAAGAAGACGCGCGCGTCCGGGATGCCGGACAGCCTGGCGATCCGCTCGGCCAGGTCGACCATCGGCCGGTTGAGGTAGAGCGTGGAGGAGTGGTTGATCCGGCCCGCCTGCTCGCTGACGGCCTTCGTGACCTCGGGAAGGGCGTGCGCTGTCATCGTGGTGAGGATGCCGCCGAAGAAGTCGAGGTACTTGGTGCCCCCGGCGTCCCAGACGTGGCGGCCCTCGCCGTGGGTGAGCTCCAGCGGGTTCGCGTAGTAGAGGGCGAGCCAGTCCGGCAGAGTGGCCCGGTGACGGCCCAGCAGGTCCTCGGTCACGGCCGCACCAGTCCTTCGTACGCGTCGGGGCGGCGGTCCCGGTAGAACGCCCACTGCTGCCGGACCTCCTCGATCAGGCCGAGGTCGAGGTCGCGGACGACGAGCTCCTCGCTCTTGTCGCTCGCGGGCTCGCCGACGAACTGCCCGCGCGGGTCGACGAAGTACGAGGTCCCGTAGAAGTCGTTGTCCCCGTACTCCTCCTCGCCGACCCGGTTGATCGCGGCGATGAAGTACTCGTTGGCGACGGCGGCGGCCGGCTGTTCCAGCTGCCACAGGTGGGCGGAGAGACCCCGGGAGGTCGCCGAGGGGTTGTAGACGAGCTGGGCGCCGTTCAGACCGAGCTGGCGCCAGCCCTCCGGGAAGTGGCGGTCGTAGCAGATGTAGACGCCGACCTTGCCGACCGCGGTGTCGAAGACGGGCCAGCCGAGGTTGCCCGGCTTGAAGTAGTACTTCTCCCAGAAGCCCTTGACCTGCGGGATGTGGTGCTTGCGGTACTTGCCGAGGTACGTGCCGTCGGCGTCGACGACCGCGGCGGTGTTGAAGTAGAAGCCGGACTGTTCGACCTCGAAGACCGGGACCACGACGACCATGCCGGTCTCGCGGGCGAGTTCCCGCATCCGGGTGACGGTCGGGCCGTCCGGTACGGGTTCCGCCCAGCGGTAGTGCTCGGGCTCCTGGACCTGGCAGAAGTAGGGGGCGTTGAAGACTTCCTGGAATCCGATGATCTTCGCGCCCTGACGGGCCGCCTCGCGGGCGTGCTCCTCGTGCTTGGCGACCATGGATGCGGTGTCGCCGGTCCAGGTGGCCTGGACCAGAGCGGCGCGTACGACGTTGGCCATGAGCTGCTCCTTCGACGTGACGTCAGAGAGCCTCTACGCCCGTAGACACTTGGCGTAGAGCCCTGAAAGTAAGCCTCGCCGCTGCGCTGGGCAAGACCATCGTCGTTAACCGGCGGAGTCGATCATGTTTCACACCCCTGTGGGTGAGCGGGACCGGGCCTTTCGCCTCAGGCCGTGTAGCCGGCCACACGCAGGGCGTGGATCAGATCCCAGTAGCGCTGTTCCGAGACGTCGCGGGCCGCCTCCAGGAGGAGCGGGGCGAGGAACTGCGGGTCGGCGTCGATACTGCGGGCGGCTTCCTCCGGGGTGCGGACGCGGACGTACGCGTCCAGCAGGGCGCGGACCTCCCGGTGCCGCCCCTCCCCGACGAGACCCAGGACCGCCTCGCCTATCTCCGGGGCAGGGCGTGCGACGCCCTGCCGCAGCATCTGCCGGCCGTCCGCGGTGCGTCCGGCCGCCACCAGCGCGTCGGCCGCGGCGACCAGCCGGTCGGCGGGCAGCGAGACCGCCTCCCAGAGGAGGGAGGCCCAGTCGGCGTCGAGTCCGGCACGGTGCAGTTCGGCGGCGAGGAGCGGAAAGCGTCCCGCGGGCCAGTGAGCGGCCTCGACCAGCACGGCGTGCGCCTCGCCCGTACGGCCTTCGCTCCGCAGCCGGACGAGCGTCGCGACCGTCTCGACGGTGGACCGCCGCGCCTCGTCGTCCAACGGCTCACGCCGCGGCGCCCGCTGCCCACCGCCCTCCTCGGTACCTCCCGCGAACCGGGCGCCCCGGGGGGTCCGGTCTGCGGGCTGCGGCACCCGCGGCACGGGGGTCACGGGGCCGCTCGCGCCCCCTTCCGTGCCCGTGCCCGTAGCTGTACCCGTATCCGTGGCTGTACCTGTACCTGCACCCGCGCCTGTACCCGTGCGCGCGTCGGCGTCCGTCATGCCGGCGAAGCGGGCGCTGCCCCGGGCGCCGCCCCGGATGCGGCGCTTGGAGCGTTGCTTGGGCGCGGGGGCTTCGGGAGAGACGGGGTGCCCGATGGCCTCGGACACTTCTCCAGCCGCACGCACTTCGGTGGCTTCGGGATGTGCCGCCCGGGCTTCCGGGGCGGAACCGGTGCGGGAGGCCTGGGCCGCCGCTTCCTGCCGTGCGGCCCGGTCCGCGGAGGCGTCGCGCCAGAGGTCTGGCCAGTCGTCCTCGTCCGGCGACGAACGCTGCGCGCCCGGACGCGGGGCGCCTGCCCCGGCGGCCGTTCGGGCGGGTTCCCGGTCATCGTTCCCGCTCCGGGCTCGCCCAACCGTCCGCCGGTCCAACTCCTCCACGCGGGCGCGGATCTCGGCGCAACGGGCTGTCGCGCGGTCGTGGTCGTCGCGGGCCCAGGCGAGATCGAGGCGGAGGGAGTCGCCTTCCTCCTGGGTGGTGACCGCGGGAAGCGAACGCCCCAGCTCCGAGAGCCGCTCGGCGGCGTACCGCTGTTCGCGCAACATGACGTCGAGCCGGTCGCCGAGAGCGTCACGGCCGCCGGGCCGCGCGTCGTACGCGGCGAGGGAGGCGGCGTGCAGGGCCCTGGCCCGCTCGGTCTCCTGCGCCGCGGCCCGGTCACCGTACTCGGCGCCCAGATCCTGGAGGATGGCCTCCACGACGTCCCAGGGCGGCACTTCCCAGCCGTCCAGGCAGGCCCGCATCCCTTCGGGGTCGCGCTGCCAGAACACACCGCACCAGCCGCCGCCCTGATCGAGCCGGGACAGCAGGCCGCTGAGGTACCGCGCGAACTCCCGTACTTGGTCCGGGAGTTGTTCCACTGTCATTGCGTTCACCCCACGCCGGACCGGAGTACTCCAATATGGCAGAAAACACCATTCGTGTTACGAAAGCGCTACGACGACTTTTCGAGCTGGACGAAGAGTGCGGATACCACCCGGAACGTGAGGGGCGACCGGGCGCCCGTAAGGGGTGCGGGGAACCGCGCGAGCGGTGTGCCCCGTCCCGACCGGGCGCCGAGACCGCGGGCGGTCGCTACGGCGCCGGCCGCACCACCATCGCCGAGCCGCCACCCCTGCGTACGGTCTCCGC
The DNA here is from genome assembly GCF_044742785.1 of Streptomyces sp. NPDC087844. Lineage (NCBI taxonomy): Bacteria > Bacillati > Actinomycetota > Actinomycetes > Kitasatosporales > Streptomycetaceae > Streptomyces > Streptomyces sp. NPDC087844. Next base: position 218,021 of record NZ_JBIUVD010000001.1, read on the forward strand.
GGCCGCCAGCCACTTGCCGTTCGCAAGGCGTTGGACGCCCGTCGCCGCGCCGATCTCCGGATTCTGCCGGAATCCGTGCCCGATGCCTTCCAACTGACTCCTCAACTGCCCGTTCCACAGGCCCGGTTCGAGCTCGGTGGTCGTCTGGTTGCGCTGGCTGGCACGCGGGGCGGCGATCGCGTCGACGAGCGGCAGGCCCCGGTCGAGGAAGCCCGTCAGCGTCTGCAGCACGGTCGTGACGATGGTCGCGCCACCGGGCGAGCCCAGCGCCACCACCGGCTTCGCGTGGCGGTCGAGCACGATCGTCGGCGAGATCGACGAGCGCGGACGCTTGCCGGGCCCGGGCAGGTTCGGGTCGTGCACGGCCGGGCTCGCCGGGGCGAAGGAGAAGTCGGTCAGCTCGTTGTTGAGGAGGAACCCGCGGTCCGGAACGGTGATCCCGCTGCCGCCGGTCTGCTCGATGGTGAGCGTGTAGGCGACGACGTTGCCCCACTTGTCGGCCGCCGTCAGATGGGTCGTGTTCTCACCCTCGTACGTCGTCGGCGCGGCCTTGCCACCGGTCGCGCACGCCGCCGGGTCGCGCGGGTCGCCCGGCGCCAGCGGGCTGGTGAGCACCGCGTCGTCCTTGATCAGGCACTCGCGCGAGTCGGCGAACCTCTGCGACAGCAGTTCCTTCGTCGGTACGTCCTCGAAGGCCGGGTCGCCCACCCAGCGGCCCCGGTCCGCGAAGGCGATCCGGCTGGCCTCGATGTACCGGTGCAGGTACTGGACGTCGGAGGCCTTCGAAAGGTCGGTGTTCTCCAGGATGTTGAGCGCCTCGCCGACCGTGGTGCCCCCTGAGGAGGAGGGCGCGATGGAGTAGACGCCCAGACCGCGGTACGAGGTCTTCGTGGGCGCCTGCCGCTTCGCCCGGTACTTCGCCAGGTCCTTCAGCGTCAGGTCACCAGGGCGGGCGTCGTATCCCGAAGCGGGGTCCACCGGCGGCTCGTTGACCGTGTCGACGATGTCCTCGGCGAGCCTGCCGCGGTACAGGGCGCTCACCCCTTTGCGGCCCAACTCCTCGTACGTACGGGCCAGATCGGGGTTCTTGAACGTGGAGCCGACCACCGGCAGCGAGCCGCCCGGCAGGAACAGGTCGGCCGTGTCGGGGAAGTTCCTGAACCGCGCCTCGTTGGACGCGGTCTGCGAGCGGAACGTGGCGTCGACGGTGAACCCGTCCCGCGCCAGCCGCTCCGCGGGCCTCAGCAGCGGCCCCAGCCGCTTGCTGCCCCAACTGTCCAGCGCCGTCTGCCAGGTGGCCGGTGTGCCGGGTGTGCCCACGCCCAGGCCGCTGGTCACCGCGTCGGCGAACGGGATCGGCCGGCCGTTCTCCAGGAAGAGCCCCGAGTCGGCCGTCAGGGGTGCCGTCTCACGCCCGTCGATCGTGTGCACCGAACGGGACTTGGCGTCGTAGTAGACGAAGTAGCCGCCTCCGCCGATGCCCGACGAGTACGGCTCGGTGACGCCGAGGGCCGCCGCCGTGGCCACGGCCGCGTCCACCGCGTTGCCGCCTTTTCGGAGGATCTCCACACCCGCGGCCGAGGCGTCCGCGTCGACGCTCGCGACGGCTCCGCCGTATCCGACGGCCACCGGCACCTTCTCCGCCGGGCCTGACCCCTCCCCCGCGGCCCCCGAGGAGGGCGGCGTCGCCCCCACCGACACCACCGCGGCCGACACCGCCAGCACAGCAAGTCTCCGCGCGACCGAGCGCCCCATCAGTACCTCCAGTCAGCGATTCCCAGCGCAGCGTAACTTCCCCGGCACGGTCGCGTCAGGTGCCTCTCGAACACGGATGCGCTTGCCCGCTAACATGCGCGCCCATGAATGACGACGTACGCAACATCGTCCTCGGAGTGATCGCGGCGGGCCTCAGCGCCTCGCTGGGCTGGCTCGCCCGGACCTACCTGTGGAAGCGCAGGCTCCGCCGCAAGCAGGCCTTCTTCGGGCTGCCCGACCACTCCGAGTCGCTGCTCGTGGTCAACCGCGACGCCGGCAGCCCCGATCTGGCCGTACACCGCTACGACGTCTTCGCGCTCCTGGAACTCGCCGCCCTGATCAAGGACTGCAACGCGCACGCCGACGTGATCACCCAGGACGCGGCCAGGCAGGGCTTCGGCGAGCGCACGGAGTTCTGCGTCGGCGGGCCGGGGTCCAACCGCCGCATGGCCGCCCATATGCAGGCCATGCTGCCGGGCGTGCGCGTGAACGTCGATCCGGAACCGGGTCCGGACCGCCTGGCGTTCCAGATAGGCACCGATCGCCACCGTATGCAGCCCGGGGTGGCCGAGTACGTCCTGCTCGCACGGCTCACCGCCGGGCAGCCGGGCCCCAGCAGGCCCGTGTTCCTCTTCTGCGGGCAGCGCGCGATCACCAACCAGGCGGCGACCCGTTATCTGGCCCGCAACCACGAACGGCTGTACCGCAAGCACGGAGACAGCTCCTTCGCCCTGCTCCTGAAGGTCGTGAACTCCCAGGCGTACGGTCCTGATGTCGTCGAGCTGGTCGCCGACGTCACCCGCGCCGCGCAGACCCCCCTGCCCGAGGGGGCCACCCGGACCACGCATCGCGCCGGGCAGTAGGGCGGCGCCGGGGAGAGCACAACCCGACCGGCGCAGCTGACCTTCTTCTCACCAGCGCCCGACCCGTGTACGTGTCGGTCCCGCTGCGTGAGCAGTGATCCCCGGCTGCCGCCGGACGGGCCATTGCCCCTCGCTACCGCGTGCCCGGCAGCAGCGTCCCCGGGTCGGCCGAGGCGCCTTCGACAGCCTCTGTCACCGCGGGGACGAACGACAAAGCGTAGTCGAGACCGGGCGCGGCCCGTCCCCCGGCATGGCGGAAGCCCTCACCGGCACCGTGGCGCGGAACCGACGCCGGTTCAGGGCGTACACATGCCGCACGTGCCGTACGGGTCATGATCACGTCCCCCGCTCAGTGTGTGAGGATCTTGGAGAGAAAATCCTTGGCACGGTCGCTGTGTGGGTCGGTGAAGAACTCCTCGGGGGTGCGGTCCTCGACGATGCGGCCGTCGTCCATGAAGACGACCCGGTCGGCCGCCGACCGCGCGAAGCCCATCTCGTGGGTGACGACGACCATCGTCATACCGTCGCGCGCGAGCTGCTGCATGACCTCCAGAACCTCGTTGATCATCTCCGGGTCGAGCGCCGAGGTCGGCTCGTCGAACAGGAGCGCCTTGGGATCCATCGCGAGGGCGCGGGCGATGGCCACGCGCTGCTGCTGCCCGCCGGAGAGCTGCGCCGGATACTTCGGCGCCTGCGAGGCGAGCCCCACCCGGTCGAGGAGTTCGAGCGAGCGCTTGTCGGCCTGGTCCTTCTTCCGGCCGCGTACCTTCATCTGCGCCAGTGAGACGTTCTGCAGGACCGTCTTGTGCGCGAAGAGGTTGAAGGACTGGAAGACCATCCCGATCTCGGCGCGAAGTTTCGCGAGTTCCCTGCCCTCCTCGGCCAGCGGCTGTCCGTCCAGCCTGATCTCACCCGACCCGATGGGCTCCAGCCGGTTGATCGCCCTGCAGAGGGTCGACTTGCCCGACCCCGAGGGGCCGATGACCACGACCACCTCCCCCTTGCCGACGGTGAGGTCGATGTCCCGCAGGACATGCAACTCCCCGAAGTACTTGTTGACGTGTCGCAGCTCGATCAACGGATCGACGGCCATGCTCAGCCCTACCCACTCTCAGCAGTGTCGCGATTGCGGCAAACTATCCAGACAAGAGTGGAGTTAACGCACGACACGCACTTTTCGGGCATTAGCCGTATTTACTCCGCCGGTGCAGGGCAGGGCTTCACGTTTCCGCGACCTCGGCGTACAGCTGGGAGAGTTCGGGCACTCCGCTGGCCGCCCATTCATGACCCAACACGACCACGTCGATCTCCCGGCCCGACACCAGCCGCACCACCGGCTGACCGTTGGGCCACACCTCCCACAGCGCGCCGGGCACCGTACGGACGATGACCGTGCCGAGATAGAGGCCGGCGTCGTTGCCGAGCCAGGGCAGGCTCTCCTCGTCGTCGCGCCAGCGTGGCAGCAGTTGGTCGAGTGCCACCAACGAGGCCGCGCTGTCGTCCAGTTCGATCCCCTCCTGATGGGCCTGGGAGCGAAGCAGTTCACATTCGGAGAGCAGTTCGGCCACCCCCTCGTGGTCGCTCTCGCTGTCCGAGAAGACCGCGACCCCTCTGGCAGGGCCCCGCTTCTTGCGCCAGTTGCCCAGGAAAGGGATGTTCATACACCCAGCCTTTCATCCGAATCGCCCACCGCACCACAGGGCGCGCGGAACGCCTGTTCCCAGGGAGTTCGCACGCAGTTCGCGCCTGCCTCATTGACGGGACCTTGTCATCTCTTTAGCTTCACGGTGCGTCCTGAGCGGGAGGAGTCGGTGTGCGCCGACGAGTGTGGAGTACCACCGTTGCTCTGACTCTGCTGTCGGTGCTGACGGCCACGGTTCCGGCGACGGCCGCGGTCCCTGCGGCAGTCGCGATCCCTGCGACAGACGCGGCCCTTGCGACGGCCGCGCCACCGGCCAGGGAGCGTCCGCTGTCCCTGGAGCGGCTCTTCGACAACACGGCCGTGAGCGACGACGCGCGACCCGCCGGGGCGGACTTCGACGGCTCGGGCCGCTCCCTGTCTGCGCAGGACCTGACCGCCGCCGGCTTGACACCGGGACGCTCACTGATGGTCCAGGGCGCCCGGTTGACCTGGCCCCGCCGGACACCGGGCGAGCCCGACAACGTACGCGCCGACGGCCAGTCCGTACGGGTACGCGGCCACGGTGACGCACTCGCCTTCCTGGTGGCGGGCACGGGTGGCGGCGAGGCCGGCGGCACGGGCGTGGTGCGCTACCTCGACGGCTCCAGTTCCCCGTACCACCTGAGCGCGTCGGACTGGCGCGGCGGCCCGCTCGCCACCAAGGCCGTGGCCCTCCCCCACATCAACACCCCCGGCGGTCAACTCACCGAGAAGGCACGGCTGTACGTGGTGACCGTGCCACTCGCCCGGGGGCGCGCGGTGAACTCCGTGGAACTGCCGGACAACGGTGACCTGCATGTGTTCGCCCTGTCGGTCCGCTCCGGCAGCCCCGGCTGGACCGGGAGTTGGGCCGCGTCGACCTCCGGCTACCCGGCCGTCGGGCCGTGGACGGACCGGACCCTGCGCCTGGTGGTGCACACCTCGGCGGGCGGGCCACGGGTGCGGATCCGGCTCGACAACACCTTCGCGGCCGCACCCGTACGGATCGGCGGCGCGACGGTGGCGGTGCAGGCGTCCGGGGCGAGCCCGCGCAGCGCCCCCGTGCCGCTGTCCTTCGGCGGCTCCGCGGGCACCGAGATCCCCGCGGGAGCGCAGGCGTTCAGCGATCCACTGGGCTTCGACGTGCCCGCGGACAGCAACCTCCTGGTGAGCTTCCACCTGCCGGGAACGGTGACGGCGGCGCCCGTGCACAGCCTGGCCGTCCAGCAGTCGTACGTCAGCGAGCCCGGCGACCACGCCGGCGACACCGCCCCGGACGCGTACACCTCGACGATCCTCAACTGGCCGCTGCTGACCGGTGTCGACGTGGGTGACGACGTGGGTGACAGACCGGGCGGCGGGTCGGGTAGCGGGTCGGGTGGCGGGTCGGGTGGCGGGCTGGGCGGTGGGCCGGGGTCCGTCGTGGTGCTCGGGGACTCGATCACCGACGGCGAGAGGTCGACGCGGGACGCGAACCGGCGCTGGCCCGATCTGCTGGCCGACCGGCTCCGGCAGCAGAGTGCGGTGCCGCGCCACGGGGTGCTCAACCAGGGGATCTCGGCGAACCGTGTGGTCACCGACCGCTACGTCGGTGACGGGGTCTCCACCGACACGGGCGGGGTGAGCGCGCTGCACCGCCTCGACCGGGATGTCCTCGCGCAGACGTCGGCGCGTACGGTCGTCGTCTTCCAGGGGATCAACGACGTCCGCTGGGGTGCGAGTGCGGAGCAGGTCGTGGACGGGCTGCGGGAGGTCGCCGAGCGGGCGCACGGGCGGGGGCTGCGGGTGCTGGCCGCGACCATCGTGCCCTGCGAGGGGGAGGCGCGGTGCACGGCTGCGGTCGACGCGGAGCGGACCGCTGTGAACCGGTGGATCCGGTCCGGGACCGGCTTCGACGGCGTGCTGGACTTCGATGCGGTGTTGCGGGATCCGGGGCATCCTGCGCGGATGTCGTCCGGCTACGACAGTGGGGATCATCTGCATCCGGGGGATGCGGGGCTCGCCGCGCTGGCTGAGTCCGTGGATCTGGGGTTGTTGTAGGGGGGGTTCTTTTCGGGCCGGGGCCGGGGTCGGGGTCGGGGAGGTTGTGTGTCGGGTGCGGCCCGGATGTGGCTGGGCGCGCGGTTTCCCGCGCCCCCTGGGGGCACCCCTGGCGGGGCTATACGTCCAGGTCCACTACCACCGGGGCGTGGTCCGAGGCGCCCTTGCCCTTGCGTTCCTCCCGGTCCACGTAGGAGTCGGTCACCGCCTTCGCGAAGGGGGCGTTCCCGTAGACCAGGTCGATGCGCATGCCGCGGTTCTTGGGGAAGCCGAGCTGGCGGTAGTCCCAGTACGTGAACGGGTGCTCGTACTTGAGAGGGCGCGGGACCACGTCCGAGAGGCCGGTCTCGCGCAGGGCGGTGAGCGCGGCGCGCTCGGGCCCGGTGACATGGGTGGAGCCCTCGAAAACGGCCCGGTCGAAGACGTCGTCGTCCGTCGGAGCCACGTTGTAGTCGCCCATCACCGCGAACGGGCGGCTGCCGGCCGCGTCACCCGCGACGGCCGCCCTCAGGGCCTCGAACCACTGGAGCTTGTACGCGTAGTGCGGGTGGTCCACCTCGCGGCCGTTCGGCACGTAGACCGACCAGACGCGGACCGGGCCGCAGGTCGCGGAGACCGCGCGGGGCTCCTCGACACCCTCGTACCCGGGGTCGCCCGGCAGGCCCCGCACGATGTCCTCCAGGCCCACCCGGGACACCACCGCCACGCCGTTCCACCGTCCGGTCGCGTTCACCGCCGACTCGTAGCCCAGCTCGCGGAGCTCCTCGGTGGGGAACTGCTCGGCGGTGGTCTTCGTCTCCTGGACGCACAGCACGTCCGTGCCGCTGCTCTCCAGCCAGGCCAGCAGCCTGGGGAGACGGGCGGTGATCGAGTTCACGTTCCAGGTGGCGATACGCATGCCTCACAACCTACCGGGCGCCTCTGACAGTCAGAGATCGGGCACTCAGAGGTCGGCGGTCTCGCCCGGCGCCAGCCGCAGGTGCTCGGAGCCGCCCAGGGCGCCGATCTGGCGGTCGTAGGCAGGGCGCGCGAGGTCCGTGAGCAGGGCGTCGTGGATGTCGTACGCGCGCTGCGGCTTGACCTCGCGGACGTAGTCGATGACCTCGGAGATCTTGCTCCAGGGGGCCTGGACGGGCAGCAGCAGCGTCTCGACCGGGTGGTCGGGGAGTGTCAGCGCGTCGCCCGGATGGAAGATCCGCCCGCCGTCGACGAGGTAGCCGACGTTCGTGATGCGCGGGAGGTCCGGGTGGATCACGGCGTGCAGTTCGCCGTGGACCTGGACGTCGAAGCCCGCGGCGGTGAACGTGTCGCCGTGGCCGACGGTGTGCACACGGCCCGGGAACGCGGCCGAGAGCTGGTCGGCGACGGACGCAAGGGTCCAGATCTCCGCCTGGGGGTTGGCCTCAAGACCGGCCCGCAGGTGCCCTTCGCTGAAGTGGTCGGGGTGCTCGTGCGTGACGAGGATCGCGTCCGCGCCGACGGCGGCGTCCTCCTCGCTGAAGACACCGGGATCGATGACGAGTGCGCGGCCGTCCTTCTCCAGGCGGACGCAGGCGTGCGACTTCTTTGTGAACTTCATGCTTTCCATCCTGCCTCCGCCTGTCGCCGCGGGCTCACCCGAGGGGACCCTTTCCCGCCGTTCACTCCTGCGGTGTGGTCTCCTCACGGATGACCTGCTGGGCCACCTTGAAAGCGCTGTTCGCGGCCGGTACTCCGCAGTAGACGGCCGCCTGGAGGAGTACTTCCTTGATCTCGACGGGGGTGAGCCCGTTGCGGAGGGCGGCCCTGGTGTGGAAGGCCAGCTCGTCGAGGTGGCCGCCGGCGACCAGGGCGGTGAGCGTGACACAGCTGCGCGAGCGCCGGTCGAGGCCCGGCCGGTCCCAGATTTCGCCCCACGCGTAGCGGGTGATGAACTCCTGGAAGTCCCCGGAGAACTCGTCGGCCTGGGCCAGCGCCCGGTCCACATGGGCGTCCCCGAGCACCTCACGGCGGACCTTGATGCCCGCGTCGTACGGATCGGGCCTGCCCGTCAGCGCCTCGGGCTGGGGGGCCGGGGCGATCTCGGCGACGGGTGACGCCTGCTGCGGCACGGAGAGCACCTGGCTCGCCTGCGGCACCACGACCGACATCTGCCCGGTGGACGAGTCGTAGGCGGGCTGCTGCCAGGCCGTGGAGAAGTGCCGCACGAGGAGGTCCGTGACCGCGGCGGGCTGCTCGACGGGGACCAGGTGGGAGGCACCGGGCACGACCGCGAGGCGGGCGTCCGGTATTCCGGCGACCAGGGTGCGGGCTTCGGCGGGGCCGGTCACCTGGTCGTCCGAACCGACCAGGACGAGCGTGGGCACACCGATACGGGCGAGGTCGGCGTGGATGTCGAACGCGGCGAGCGCCTCGCAGGCGGCGATGTAGCAGCCCGGGTCGGTGGTGCGCACCATCTGTACGGCCCACTCGGTGATCGCGGGCTGTGCCGCCGCGAACCCGGTCGTGAACCAGCGCTCGGGGGACGACCGCGCGATGGGGTCCAGGCCGTTCGACCGGACGATCACACCGCGCTGCCGGAACTCGTCGGCCGTGCCGAAGCGCGGGGAGGCCGCGATCAGCGTGAGCGAGGCGAGGCGCTCCGGGCGGCGCAGGGCCAGTTCGGCGCCCACGGCTCCGCCGAGCGCGCAGCCCGCGTAGCCGAACCGCTGGACGCCGAGCCCGTCGAGGGTGGCGAGCAGCCGTTCGGCGAGCTCGGTGACGGACCCGGTCGGGTGCGCGGGCGCGCCGCCGTGGCCGGGCAGGTCGAAGCGGAAGACCCGCCACTGCTTGGCCAGCTCCGGGACCTGCCGGTCCCACATGTGCCAGGTGGTGCCCAGTGAGGGACCCAAGATCAGGACAGGTGCGTCTTCTGGCCCGTCAAAGCGGTATTGAAGGGTGTTGGTCTGTGCGTCGCTCACCCGACTCACGCTCCCACATCTCACGTTTTCTCACGCACTTGGGTCGGATCCCCACGCAAGCCGTCCCACGTTGTGGCAGCCTCGCGAAGATCCTCCGCACCGGCCTTCACATACATACCGGCGGGCGGGCGGGCGGCGAGGAACTGGACACACCGCGCGTGCATCGTACAGATGGACCCTACGAGGCTTCAGGGGCCTGTGGCGGTTGCAGGCCTATCGGTGGACCGTGCGACCGCACCAGCGGATCAGGAGCGTCCGGTCGTGGCCGACGGCGAGCACGGCGGTCATCGTCACAGATCAGCCAGCGGGACGCAGGGCCGCCGGGCTCTGCGGTATCAGGCCGATACGGCGGCCTCGGACCGTACGGGCCGGGGTGCGCTCCTCGGCCGTGAGCAGGCCGTGAGCAGGCCGTGAGCAGGCCGTGAGCAGGCCGTGAGCAGGCCGAGGAAGGCGGAGTCGAGGACGGACTTGCCGCAGCCGGAGCGTGCTGGCACACCTGTACACGCAGAGCCGCTCCCGCACGCCCCATTGCACACATGCTCAGCCGGGGTCCGGGTCACACGGCCTGGACCGGGTGACGGACGACCGCGTCGAAGAGATAGCCCTGCGTGTTGTGGACGGTGGTCTCCGGCTGGGTGCGGCCCGTCGTGTCCGTCGCACGGGCCAGGAGGATGTACGTCCCCGGGGTCGTCGGACGCCAGTCGACGGACCAGCGGACCCAGTCGGCGCGGCGCGGGGCGTCGTACAGGCGGGCGCGCCGCCAGCTCGCGCCGCCGTCACTGCTCACGTCGACGCGGGCCACGGCGCCCGCGCCCGACCAGGAGCGGCCCGTGAGACGGTGGTCCGCGGCGGCCTCCAGGCTTGCGTTCCAGGGGAGTTCGAAGGCGCTCTTGAGGGTCTGGCGGGTGAGCGGGGCACTGCCGCCCGCCGGGTAGGCGTCGCCGAACAGCCGGTAGAAGTCGGTGTTCCACGGGGAGTACAGCGGCTGGGCGGAGACCTCGATGTCGCCGACCCACTTGATCGACGCGATCCCGATCCAGGACGGCACGAGCACCCGTACGGGACCGCCGTGGTCCGGCGGGAGCGGCTCGCCGTTCATCTCGTACGCGAGCAGCACGTCGTCCAGGGCCTTGGACACGGGCAGCGGGCGGCGGACCCGGCCGAGGTTCGTGCCGTCCGCCGTGACGTAGTCGGCGTCCAGGCCCCGGGGCAGGACGTCCACGGCGCTTTTGCTCAGCCCGGCGCGGCGCAGCACTTCACCGAGCCGTACACCGCGCCAGCGGGCGACGCCGATCGCGCCCAGCGTCCACGCCGTACCGGACACGGTCTGGCCCTGCTGTGTCGTGAAGAAGCTGCGGCCGTTGCCCGCGCACTCCACGAACGCGCTGCGGGTGGTGGCGGGCAGTCGCTTCAGATCGTCGAGTGTGAACTCGGCGCCGCCGCCGACCAGGCCGTCTCCCCAGACGGTGACACTCCAGGCGTTCGCGTCCAGGACGGGGGTGGCGGTGTGGTTGCGGACGAAGAAGCGGTCCGTGGGGGTGTGATGGCCGGTGCCCGCCAGTGCCTCGAACCTGGTCTCGGCGTTCGTACCGCGGGAGGTGAACCAGGCGTCGGGGAGGGGCTTGACTATCCCGGGGACCGCGGCGGCCGACGCGCGGTCGGTGGTTCCGGTGGCGGCTTCGGTGGCGGCTTTGGAAGTGGCCAGGGCCGGTGCGGCGAAACCGGTGGTGGCCGCGGTGGCCGCGCCGGCCAGTCCGGCGGCGGCCAGCAGCCGGAGCATGTCGCGCCGCTCGATGCCGTCGGCCCGGGCTTCGCCCGCGAACCACTGGCGAAGTCTGCGACGGTCGTAGACGGACTCGTCATCGCGCGTGCTGGTACGGGAATCGGTACGGGACATGGGTGGGCTCCTGCCTCTCGGGGGTTCACGAGCATGCGTACGGAGGATGTGGGGGGTGCGCGTACGAGTTCGGGTACAGGTACGGCAAGGCATGCCGGGGCCGGGGTGTCTGGTGAGGGTGAGTCGGGGCGGTGCGGCCGGGCGCGGTGACGACCTCGGTGGAGGTTCGCCGACGGTCAGCGCGCCGGGGCCACGGGCTCGGTGAGGATCAACAACAGCCGTGCGGCGTACGCACACGGAACCGCGGGGCAGGGCGGCATCGGCTGAGGATCATGGACGCCATAGTACGAGACCGCGCGCGGACTCGCCGGTGAATCGCGGGAGTCGGGACACGCTCAGACGTCGGTCGGCGAGCCCAGGCCGGTGAGGGCGCCGACCGGATCCAGGTCGGGGGTGCCGCGGGGCCACCAGTCGTCGTGGCCCGGTTCCGACTCGTACGCGTACCAGAGGCCGTCGTGGCCCAGGCGGAGCTGTATGTGGCCGTGGGGGTGGGTGAGGTGGTTGTGCCAGGGCCTGAAGGCGGGGAAGTCGGCCGCGAGGAGGAGGGGGCGGGCCCGGTCGAAACGGCCCGCCGGAGGATCCCAGGCCTCTTCGAGGACGGCGAGCCCTTCGAGCCCGCCCTGGCGCCACGCGGCGACCGCGCGGGCCAGGTCTCCCGGGGTGCGACGCGCGGCGGTGGCCAGGTCCGCGTAGAGGGCGCGGGTGGTGGCGGTGAGGCCGGAACCCGGGCGGGTGGCGGCGATCCGGACGGCGTCCTGCCAGAGTGTCAGCCCGGCGAGGGGGTCGCGGCCGGTGGTGAGCAGGGCGTGCGCGCGGGCGGCGGCGTCGGTGGCCAACTGGTCCAGCGCGAACGGGTCGGGGCCGCCGGGCGAGGCCGGGTAAGCCGGGGGCTGTTCCGGATGCGCGGGCGGCGGCAGCGGGGCCGGCAGGGGCGCCGGTACGCGGCGCTCGACCGCCTCGCGGGCCGGGACTCCGGGCAGCGCCGGTTCCTCGGCGGCGCGGGCCGAGCGGGCGGCCAGGGTGGCGTTGCGCCGGGACAGTTCGTCCAGCAGTTCGCGCTCGCCCCGGCCGCGCAACAGGAGGAGGACGAACGGGTCTTCGTCCAGCAGCCGCGCGGTCTGGTAGCAGAGGGCGGCCGCGTGCTTGCACGGGTGACCGGAGTCGGGGCAACTGCAGCGCGGGACGAGGTCGCCTGGGCCGGGCAGCAGTTCCACCCCGCTGTCGGCGAGGGCCTGGGGCAGCTCCTTGTCGAGCAACGCGGCGATGTGGGCCGGGCGTTCGGCGGCGGCGTCGAGGAAGCGTTCCCAGTCGCCGTCCGAGAGCGTACGCATCCGGATCTGTACGCGGTACGGCCGCGGACGGCTCCCGTGCACATAGGCGAGCACGAGCCCCGGCGTGACCGTGACGGCGTCGACGTGCCCCTCCCCCGCGTACGCCTTTCCCCGCCCTAGCCGCGCCGCGTCGAGCGCCATCTCCTCCAGCGCGGCGATCCACGCGTTCCCCCACCACGTCTCGGCGAACCCGCCCTCGCGCCGCGCCCGCGCCGGCGGCGGGAACGTACGCCGCAGCTCACCGTCCCGGGCGGGGGCGGCCATGGAACGACCGGTCGCGGGGGCACTGCGCTGTGCGGGGGCCGGGGTGTCGTCGGAGGCGGCGTCGGGCTCGGCGTGCGGATGGGTACGGGCGGCTCCAGAGCCCACGGGTTCGGTGTCGGCACCGGTAGTGGTGCCGACACTGGCATCGACATCGACATCGACACCAGCACTGGCACTGGCACCGGCACCGGCACTGGCTTCCGCGTCTGTGCCGGTGCTCGTGCTCGTGGCCGGAGTCGTGGCCGGAGTCGTCGCCGGACGCGTGGTGCCCGGACCGGTGTCGGACTCGTCCGCCCGCTCTTCCCTCTCCAGCCGGGACGACAGGTCGAGACTGTTGCCCAGCATCTCGGCCAGCTCCCGAACCTGGGCCGCCGCCTCGCGGCTGGACCTGGTGGGACGAGAGCCGGGGGCGGTGACCTCGGCGCCCTCGCGCCACTTCCGGGACGCCCCGACTCCCTTGTCCTGCGCGGCGGTTCGCTCCCGATCCGCCTGGATGCGCGCGGCACGCAGCGCCTCCCGAGCTACGTCGCCGGGGCGCGAGGTTGCGGAGAATACGTCGGGCCGGTCGGCCGCGGGCGGCTCGGAGACCTCGTCGGGCCGACCGATCGCCGATGGCCCGGAGGCCGCGCGGGGCCGACCCGACACCCGCGCGTCGGAGCCCCCGTCGGAGCCCCGGTCGGGTGGTTCCGTCACCGTCGCGCCCGAGACTCCGGCGGGCGGCCCCGAGCCCGTCGCACCGGAGACCCCGTCGGGCAGTCCCGCCGCCGTCACGTCACAGCCCGTCTCGGGTGCCCCCGTCACCGTCGCGCCTGAGCCCTTCCCGTTCGGCCCCGTCACCGTCGCATCGGCGGCCGGGCGTACGCCACGCCCATCCGGCTGCTCGGCGCCCGCGAAGCCCGGTGCGCCTCCTGCGCCCTCGGTCCCCGTGGCGGCGTCACCGCCGGTACGGCCCACAGTTCGCCGAAGTGCCTCGCGCGCGGCGTCGCCCGGGCGGGGCCCGGATGTCGCGGTCCCCTCGGCGGCTCGGTGCCTCGGCTCCACAGTCGCCGGGGGCGCCTTCGAGACCGCACTCGTACCCGGCGGATGTGGAGCCGAGGAGGACTCCCCCGGGTTCGCCTCAGCACGGCGGGCTTCCCGCAGGGCCCGTCGGGCGGCGTCGGCAGGTCGCGTCCCACCGGCCGGGCGAGCGCTGTGCACGGAAGACGCCGCGTCGGCGCCGGCTTGAATTTGAGCATGGGCGTCGGCTTGCGGCGCCTCGTCGTCCACGGCCCGGTCCTCCGTGCGGGACGCATCCGGCGTCTGCTCGTCCGCCGTCGCACGCGAGGTGGCCGGCGGGCGCTCGTCCGGCCCGTCGCCGCCCGTATCCGGCTGATCCGTCGGAGACATCACGTGGACCTCCGCAGTGACACCAGGTCGGACAGGTCGCGGTCGGTCAGTTCCGTCAGGGACGCCTCGCCGGAGCCGAGGATCGCGTCCGCCAGGGCTCGCTTGGAGGCGAGCATGTCGGCGATGCGGTCCTCGACGGTGCCCTCGGTGATGAGGCGGTGCACCTGGACGGGCTGGGTCTGGCCGATGCGGTAGGCGCGGTCGGTGGCCTGTTCCTCGACGGCCGGGTTCCACCAGCGGTCGAAGTGGATGACATGGCCGGCGCGCGTGAGGTTCAGGCCGGTGCCGGCCGCCTTCAGCGACAGGATCAGGATCGGCGTCGCCCCGCTCTGGAACCGGTCCACCATTTTCTCGCGCTCCGGCACCGGCGTGCCCCCGTGGAGCAGTTCGACGGGGACCGCGCGCGCCGTGAGGTGGTTCGTGATCAGCCGGGCCATCCCCACGTACTGGGTGAAGACGAGGGCCGAGCCGTCCTCGGCGAGCAGCGTGTCCAACAGCTCGTCGAGCAGGGCCAGCTTGCCGGAACGGGCGGCCTGGCGAGCCGCTCCCGAGCCACTGGGGAGCCCGTCCGGTACCTCCTTGAGGTACAGCGCCGGGTGGTCGCAGATCTGCTTGAGCGCGGTGAGGAGCTTGAGGACGAGGCCTCGTCTGGCGATGCCCTGCGTGGTCTCGATGGTGAGCATCGACTCGCGGACCACGGCCTCGTACAGGGAGGCCTGTTCGCGGCTGAGGGGCACGGGGTGGTCCGTCTCCGTCTTGGGAGGCAGTTCGGGGACGATGCCCGGGTCGGACTTCTTGCGCCGGAGGAGGAAGGGCCGGATCAGCCGGGCGAGGCGGGCCACGGCCTCCTCGTCCTCGCCGTTCTCCACGGCGCGCGCGTGACGGGCGCGGAAGGACTTCAGCGGGCCGAGTAGGCCCGGGGTTGTCCAGTCGAGCAGGGCCCACAGCTCGGAGAGGTTGTTCTCCACCGGTGTGCCACTGAGGGCGACCCTGGCCGGTGCGGAGATGGTCCGCAGGGCCTTGGCCGTCGCCGAGTACGGGTTCTTGACGTGCTGGGCCTCGTCCGCGACGACCATGCCCCAGGTCTGCTGGGCCAGCAGCGGTGCCGTCGACCGCATCGTCCCGTAGGTGGTCAGGACGAAGCCGCCCGCCAGGTCCGCCAGGGAGCGGTCCGGTCCGTGGAAGCGGCGCACGGGCACGCCGGGGGCGAACCTCTCGATCTCCCGCTGCCAGTTGCCGAGCAGCGAGGCGGGGCAGATCACCAGGGTCGGCTCGGTGCGCGCCCGCTTCAGGTGGAGGGCGATGACGGTGATGGTCTTGCCGAGTCCCATGTCGTCGGCGAGGCAGCCGCCGAGGCCGAGCGAGGTCATGAGGTCGAGCCAGGCCAGCCCGCGCAGCTGGTAGTCGCGGAGGGTCGCCTTGAGACCCGGAGGCGGTTCGGCGGGCCGCAGTCCAGC
This sequence comes from Streptomyces sp. NPDC087844, assembly GCF_044742785.1. Lineage (NCBI taxonomy): Bacteria > Bacillati > Actinomycetota > Actinomycetes > Kitasatosporales > Streptomycetaceae > Streptomyces > Streptomyces sp. NPDC087844. The sequence continues at coordinate 233,613 of NZ_JBIUVD010000001.1, forward strand.
CGTCAGTCGGTCGCGCAGCGCGGCGAGCGCGCCGACGGGCACCGCCTCGACGCTCTCCCCGTCGACGTCCACGCTGCCGCTGAGCGCCGCCGAGAGGGCGTCGACCGGGTCGAGCAGGCCCAGTTCGCGCTTGCGGGCCTTGCGGACGAGGGCCGGGTCGACGAGCACCCACTGGTCCCGCAGCCGGACGACGGGGCGGTGCGCCTCGGCGAGGGCGTCCATCTCGGCCTCGCTGAGCGGGTCGCCGCCCAGGGCCAGCTGCCAGCGGAACTGGAGCAGTTCCTCGCTCTCGAAGAAGCCCGTCCCGTCCGTGGCCGAGCCCGGCGCGGGGCGCACGACCGCGGCCGCGCTCAGGTCCTGGGCGAGGTCGCGCGGCCAGTGCACGGCGACCCCGGCCGCGCCGAGGCGGGTGGCCGCCACACCGAGCAGGTCCGACAGCTCGTCCTCGGACAGGGCCAGTACGTCCGGCACGTCCTGCGCGGACAGCCTGTCCAGGGGCGGCCAGACACGGGCGGCGCGGCGCACCGCCAGGGCCGCGTCGACCCGGGCGCGCGGGCCGAACGTGGCGTCCGCGGTGCCCGCCCACAGGGCCGCCGCGTCGACGACGAGGGTGGGGTCGGCGAGGCTGTGCACCTGGACGACGGCCGCGCCCGCCCGCCGCGCGTCCTCGCTGTCGTCGAAGAGGTCGTACGCGGACAGGTCGAGCCGCAGGGAGATCCGGACCCCGGCGTCCATGCCGGCGGCGACCTCCGCCGCCCAGTCCTGGGCGCCCGGCAGCCGCTGGGCACCGCTCGCCGCGAAGGGCCTCCCCGCCGCGTACGGAGCGGCCGGGGTGCGGGGCAGGGCGTCGGTGACCGCGTCCAGGAAGGCACGTGTCAGCGCTTGTGGCTCGGGCAGCCTGAGCGGGCCACTGCCCGGCAGGGGGACGGCGTGTCCCTCGTACGGAAGGGCCGCGGCGATCACCCTGAGGTGGGCGATGTCGTCCGGGTCCAGGGGGCCCGCACGCCACGCGTCGAACCCGTCGGATGTCAGACCGGGCAGCAGCCGGCCGCGCGCGACCAGTCGCAGCGCGTGCAGGGCGGCGGCTCCCCAACAGGCCGTGGCGGGGTGGGCGGCGGGGTCGCGCCTGGCCCGTACCAGCAGCGGCAGGGCATCGGTGACGGGCATGGTGAGCGCGGGGACCGAGTGCCGTCGGGTCCCCGTACCGTGCCGCCGTACGACCGTGAGCTCGGTGTCCGGCGCGGGGACCGGGATCTCGCCGTCCGGGGCCCAGAAGGCCATGCGTCCGCCGCGGGGCAGCGCGGCGGGCAGGAACACGGCGGCCAGCCGCACGGACACCTCGGGCGCGCTGTCGGTGCCGGAGTCGGCACGGGTCTCCCCCACGATCATGCTCCCGGCCACCTCCCTCGCCACTGACGGATCGATCGTCTTCGACTCTACGGGCCGGGTCTGACAACGCGGTCCGGCGGCGGGGCGGGGAGGGAGGTCGGGCGTGGTCAGGGCGTCGTTCTGGAGACCACGTAGACCATGGGATGGCCGGGCTTCGCCCAGTCCACGACGATGTGGTGCGTGGGCGTGGGGTTCTTCCGCTCGTGGTTCAGGCCCGACCAGGGGCCGGGTCCGGTGAACTCCCAGCCGACGACCCGCCGGTCGCGGGCGCTGATGACGATGTCGTCCTTCTCCAGGGCGTCGAGGCTGGTGCCGATGGTCTTGAGGAACTTCTCCAGGCCCTCGTCGCTGGTGAGGAACTGGACGTAGAGGCGGCTGGTCTTCCAGTTGTTCGTCTCGTAGTACGCGACCTCGGCCGAGTAGCCCGGAATGGGCACCTGGTACAGACGGCGCTGGACCCGGGAGGGCCAGCCGGGGGTGAGCCCGGTCGCCGAGTACTTCGCCTCCTTGTCCTTGCCGCTGTCGCGGCTCTGGTTGGCGGAGATCACCAGATAGCCGGCCGGGACACCGATGAGCAGCACGATGATCAGCAGGGTCAGGGCGCGGCGGCGGATCCGGTGGCCCGGGTCCTCGGGCGGGCGCGGCGGTTCGTCCGGGGGCGACGCCTGGCGCGGCAGCGAGGCCGTCACAGCGTCTCCTGTGCCTCGCGGCGCGACTCGGCGTACCGCTCGTAGCGCTCGTACCGCTCGACGCGGCGCCGGTTGGCGCGCCGGAAGCGGCGGGCCACCAGCCGGGCCAGGTCCGCGGCGCCGACCATGCCGGCCTCGGGGCCGAGCTGGGCGCGGGCGATCCGGGCCTCGGGGCGGTAGCCGCGGCCGGTCAGGTGGCGTCGGAAGGCGTCGCGCGCGGGGCCGATCAGGAGGTCGTCGGCCGCGCTGACACCGCCGCCGATGACGAAGCAGGAGGGGTCCAGGGCGGCCGCGAGGTTCGCGATGCCGACGCCCAGCCACTGGCCGATGTCCTGGAGCAGCTCGATGCACATCGCGTCGCCCTCACGGGCCAGCTCGGTGATCATCGGGCCGGTGATCTCGGCGATGTTGCCCTTGACGTGCTCGATGATGCCGTAGGCCACCGGGGAGTCGGCGGCGGCCAGTTCACGGGCCTCGCGGACCAGGGCGTTGCCGGAGCTGTACTGCTCCCAGCAGCCGCGGTTGCCACAGGGGCAGCGGTGGCCGCCGGGCACGACCTGCATATGGCCGAACTCGCCCGCCACACCGAACTTGCCGCGCTTGACCTGCCCGTCCTCCAGGATGGCGCCGCCGATGCCGGTGCCGAGCGTGATCATGACGAGGTGGTCCTCGCCGCGGCCCGCGCCGAAGCGCCATTCGGCCCAGGCGGCGGAGTTGGCGTCGTTGTCGACCAGGACGGGGACGGCGAGGCGGCTGGAGATGCGGTCCCGGAGGGGTTCGTTGCGCCAGGAGAGATGTGGTGCGAACAGGATGCGGTTGCGTTCCGCGTCGACCCAGCCGGCCGCGCCGATGCCGACCGCGTGCACGTCGTGCCGGTCGGAGAGGTCCAGGACCAGTTCGACGATGGTGTCCTCGACGACCCTGGGGCTCTTGGACTTGTCGGGAGTCTCGGTGCGGACCTTCTCCAGGATGTTGCCGTCCGCGTCGACGACACCCGCCATCACCTTCGTACCGCCGATGTCGATGCCGACGGTGGGGACGCGCGGCGCCGTCAGGTGGGAACGGCGCTCGCGCGTGCCCACGGTGCGCAGGGCGGTGGCACGGCGGGAGCCGATGGGGGCGCCCGCGGCTCTGGCGGAGCCGAGCGCCCTGGGCAGGGCGAGGTCGCGGTAGGTGCTCATCGCGCCGATTCTGCCGCACGTGGTGGTTTGGCCGCACGGCGGCGTCCCTCGCCGTGCTCGGGGCGCCCCGGGCGGCCGTCGTGCGTTTGTCGGCTGCGGGCACGTCGTGGCTGGTCGCGCCCGCGCGGCGGAGCCGCAGATCAACACAGCCCCGCCCCCCTGACGGGGCGCCTTCAGGGACGCCCGGGTCCTGTCGTCGCATTCCGTCTGCCGGGCGGACGACGGAATGCGACGACAGGACCTACTAAGGGCTGTCCCGGCAGGCACTAGGACCCTCCGCTCTCCAGTTCGTGGCGGAGGTCGTCCAGTTCGTTGCCGCCCGCCATCTGGCGGGTCAGTTCGTCCAGGGTGATCTCTTGCCGGGGGTGGTTGCCGACCATCGTGCCGCGCTTGAGGAGGACGAAGCGGTTGCCGACGAGGTACGCGTGGTGGGGGTTGTGGGTGATCAGGACGACACCCAGGCCCGCGTCCCGTGCCGCGGCCACGTATGTGAGGACCACTCCGGACTGCTTCACGCCCAGGGCCGCGGTGGGCTCGTCGAGGACGAGGACCTTGGCGCCGAAGTGGACCGCGCGGGCGATCGCCACGCACTGGCGCTCGCCGCCCGAGAGGGTGCCGATGGGCTGGTCGACGTCGCGCAGGTCGATGCCCATGCGCAGGAGTTCCGCGTGGGTCGTGCGGCGCATGAGGTCGACGTCCAGGCGCTTGAAGGGGCCGAAGCCCTTACGCGGCTCGGAGCCGAGGAAGAAGTTGCGCCAGACCGGCATCAGGGGGACCACGGCGAGATCCTGGTAGACCGTGGCGATACCCCGGTCCAGGGCCTCCCGCGGGGACGCCGGGCGGGCGTCCTCACCCTCGATGCGGAAGGTGCCCGCGTCGTGCTGGTGCAGCCCCGCGATGATCTTGATCAGGGTCGACTTGCCGGCGCCGTTGTCGCCGAGGACGCAGGTGATCTCCCCCGCGTGGACCTCCAGCGAGACACCCTCCAGGGCGCGGATGTTGCCGTAGTACTTACTGACGTCGTCGAGCTCGACCAGGGGCGTGCGCCCGGCGGACGTCGTCGGGGCGGGCTGCGTCATGCCGTGGCCTCCGCGCGCTTGCGGACCCAGGCGTTCAGCAGGGTCGCGAGGAGCAGCATCGCTCCCAGGAAGAACTTGAACCAGTCGGGATTCCACTCGGCGAACACGATGCCCTTGTCGGTCATGCCGAAGATCAGCGCGCCGACCGCCGAGCCGACGGCGGAACCGTAGCCGCCGGTGATCAGACAGCCGCCGATGACGGCCGCGATGATGTACGTCAGTTCCTTGCCGACGCCTTCTCCCGACTGGACCGCGTCGAAGGAGAAGAGCAGGTGCTGTCCGGCGATCCAGGCGGCGAAGGACACCCCCATGTAGAGGCCGATCTTGGTCGCGGCGACGGGCACACCCACCGCTCGGGCCGCTTCTTTTCCGCCACCGACCGCGAAGATCCAGTTGCCGACACGGGTGCGCAGCAGGATCCAGGAGGCGAGGGCCACCAGGCCCAGCCACCACAGGATGGTGACCTTGAAGTCGACACCGCCGACGGTGAGCACGGACGCGAAGAGCGCCTTGGCGGAGGCGAAGCCCTCCATGTCGGCGATCGACTTCGTGGAGACGGTGCCGCTGATCAGCTTGGTGAAGCCGAGGTTCATCCCGGTCAGCATGAGGAAGGTGCCGAGCGTGATGATAAAGCTGGGCAGCTTGGTGCGGGTCAGCATGAACCCGTTGAAGAAGCCGATCGCGAGGGTGACCAGCAGCGAGACCCCCACACCCACCCAGACGTTCGCGGTCATCCGGTAGCTGAACATCGACGAGATCAGCGCGGACGACGTCACCATGACACCCGCGGACAGGTCGAACTCGCCGCCGATCATCAGCAGGGCGACGGGCACCGCCATGATCCCGATCGTGGAGGCCGCGTACAGCACGGTGGTGAGCCCCGCGGCCCGTACGAAGCCGTCCGCGACCACTGCGAAGAAGAGGAAGACGGCGAGCGCGCCGACCACCGAGCCGAGCTCCGGGCGGCCGAGCAGCCTGCGCAGCGGTGAGGTCCGCAGCAGCCGGTCGTCCGCGGCGGGGCCCGTGGGCGGCGTGGGAGGTGTCGCAGGCGTGGGGGTCGTCGCCGTCATCGGGTGCCCCGCTCCGCGTAACTCTTCAGCTCGGCGGCCTGGTCCTTGGTGATGATCTGCGGCCCGGTGAGGACGGGCCGTCCACCGCCGAGCGTGTCGGCGTTGTACCGGTACAGCCAGAGCAGGTCCACGGCCTCGTACCCCTGGAGGTACGGCTGCTGGTCGACGGCGAAGCCGAGGGTGCCGTCCTTCAGGGAGGCGGCGACCTTGGCGTTCAGGTCGAAGGTGTCGATCTCGGCCTTGCTGCCCGCGTCCTCCCTGGCCTTGACCGCGGTGTCCGCGTAGGGCGCGCCGAGCGTGACGACGGCGTCGACCGACGGGTCGGCCTGGAGCTTGGCGCCGATGGAGGACTGGACAGCCGACATGTCGGTGCCCTCGACATAGATGTTCCGTACGGTGCCGTCGAAGGTCTTCTTCACACCCGCGCAGCGCTGCTCATGGCCGACATTGCCCTGTTCGTGCAGGACGCAGAGGGCCGTTTTCCGGCCACGCCTGTTCAGCTCGTCCCCGACGGCCTCGCCGGCGATCGTCTCGTCCTGGCCGACGTGGGTGAGCGCGCCGAACGCCTTGGACTTCTCGGACCCCGAGTTCACGGTGATCACGGGGATGCCGGCCCGCACGGCGCGCGCGACCGCGCTCTTCATCGCGTCCGGTTTGGCGAGGGTGACGACGATGCCGTCGACGCCCTTGTCCACGGCGGCGTCCACGAGCTGCGCCTGCTGCTGTCCCTCGTCGTCGTGGGAGTACAGGAACTTGATGTTGTCCTTGTCGGCGGCCTGCTGTGCGCCGTTCTGGACGATGTCCCAGAAGGTGTCGCCGTCACCCGAGTGGGTGATCATCGCGACGGTCCAGCGGGGCGTGCTCACCGCGCCCCCGCCCTGGGCCGACGCCGCTTCGCGGGCGTCCTCGGCGCGCTTGCCGCCGGTGCTGCTGCACCCGGCCAGGGATGCGCCCAGCGCCCCCGCCACCGCGATGCTGACCCAGGTCCGAAACCGTGCCACGAGGCCGTGCCCTTCTTGATATCCGATACATGGAACAACCAAGTATCAGATACGGAGTGAAGGATTCCGGACAGCGGGGCCATCGGCGCCGTGGCGCCGACAAGTGCGGCAGGCGCGCGGAGGGCGTGCGGAGGGCGTGCGGAGGGCGTGCGGGGGCGCCCGGAGGAGGCGCCGGGGTCCGTGGAGTCTTACCAGCTCAGGGGCGTACGAGGAGCTGGAACTCGAAGGAGTAGCGCGAGGCGCGGTAGGTGTGGGAGCCGAACTCGACGGCGCGGCCCGTGTCGTCGAAGGTGGTGCGCTGCATGGTGAGCAGCGGGGCGCCGGCGGACTCGTCGAGGCGCTCGGCCTCCACGGCCGCGGCGGCACGGGCGCCGACGGACTGGCGGGCGCTGTGCAGCGTGATGCCCGCGGCGCGCATCAGCCGGTACAGACCGGTGGCCTCCAGCTGCGCGCTGTCGAGGTCGAGCAGGCCGGGAGGCAGGTGGTTGCAGAGGTACGCCATCGGGTCGCCGTGGGCCAGCCGCAGCCGCTCCACCCGGTGTACGTCGCTGCCCTCAGCCACCGACAGGGCCGCCGCCACCTCGGCCGTCGCCGGGACGACGGTGTTGACGAGGACGCGGGTCGTCGGACGCTGGCCGGCCGTCTCCAGGTCGTCATAGAGGCTGCTGAGCTCCAGGGGGCGCTTGACCTGGCTGTGGACGACCTGGGTGCCGACACCCCGGCGGCGTACGAGGAGCCCCTTGTCCACCAGTGACTGGATGGCCTGGCGGACGGTGGGCCGGGACAGACCGAGGCGTCCGGCGAGCTCGATCTCGTTGCCCAGCAGATTGCCCGGGGTCAGGGCACCGCGCTCGATCGCCGCTTCGAGCTGCTGGGCCAGCTGGAAGTACAGCGGCACCGGGCTGTTCCGGTCGACGCTGAGCTGGAGCGGCGCGGTCGGGTCCACATCTGGTTTGGGCACGGGCCCGAGCGTAGCTTCGGTGCATGTTGACGGGAAGTTGTGAGGTTCGATTGTCCGGACAAAGAGTTGACAGGGTGTAGGATTCGCCCTCAACTTTGTCCCATGCGCATCGGACTCATCGGGACGGGTCGTATCGGTACATTTCATGCGACCGCCCTCAGTCGCCACCGCGAGGTGGGCGGCTCCCTCATCGTCACGGACGCGGATCCCGCACGAGCACGCCGGCTCGCGGACCGCTTAGGTGCCACCGCGGCACCCGGCGTGGACGAGATCTTCACCTGGGGTGTGGACGCCGTGGTCATCACCGCGGCCACCTCGGCACACGGCGAACTGATCGGCCGGGCGGCACGAGCCGGACTGCCCGTGTTCTGCGAGAAGCCCATCGCCCTCGACCTGGCGGGCACCCTCACGGCCATCGCGGAGGTCGAGGCCGCCGGAACGATCCTGCAGATGGGCTTCCAGCGGCGCTTCGACTCCGGTTACGCGGCCGCGCGGGAGGTGGTGCGGTCGGGGCAGCTCGGCCGGCTGCACACCGTGCGCGCGATGACCTCCGACCAGTCGCCGCCGCCGGCCGCGCATCTGCCGCTCTCCGGCGGGCTGTACCGGGACACGCTCGTGCACGACTTCGACATGCTGCGGTGGGTCACCGGGCGCGAGATCACCGAGGTCTACGCGATGGGGTCGGACGCCGGGCCGGCGATGTTCCGCGAGGCGGGCGACATCGACACGGCGGCGGCCGTCCTCACGCTGGACGACGGCACGCTCGCGACGGCTACGGCGACGCGGCTGAACGGTGCCGGCTACGACGTACGCATGGAGCTGGCCGGGGAGCTGGACCAGGTCGGGGTCGGACTCGACGACCGTACGCCGATCGCCTCCACGGAACCGGCGGGGCCACCTGCGGCCACCAAGCCGTGGACGGGGTTCCTGGAGCGGTTCGGGCCCGCGTACGAGGCGGAGTTGCACGCGTTCGTCGAGGTGGTGCGCGGGGAGCGGGCGAATCCGTGCGACGGGCGTGAGGCGTTGCACGCGTTGCGGGTCGCGGAGGCGTGCGAGTTGTCGCGGCGCGGGCGCCGGTCGGTCCCTCTGTCGGAGATCCCGGGCGGGCGCGACTGACTGGCCGTCGGCCGAGGGGGCGTGGTCGGCTGCGGCACCGTCGTGGCCGGCCGCGCAGTTCCCCGCGCCTCGGAAAGGCGTGGCTGCGCCCCAGTCTTTCGCCCCCCAAGGGGCGCGGGGAACTGCGCGGCCCACCCCTACCGGGCCACGGACTGCAAGGAACGGTGTCAGTGGTCGTCGTTGTCCAGGAGGCCCGCGTCGTACGTCAGCAGGGCTATCTGGACGCGGTTGTTGAGGTCCAGCTTCGCGAGGATCCGGGAGACGTGGGTCTTGACCGTGGGCACGCTCATGAACAGGCCCGCCGCGATCTCCGCGTTCGAGCCGCCCCGCCCGACCGCCACGGCGACCTCGCGTTCGCGGTCGTTGAGCGCGCCGACGCGCGTACGGGCACTCGCACGCCGGGTGTCCGGCGCCGCACCCGCGGCGTGTTCCATCAACTGCCGGGTCACGGTGGGCGACAGCACGGGATCACCGGCCGCGACCCGGCGCACCGCGTGCAGGATCTCCGCGGGCGGGGTGTCCTTGAGGACGAAGCCGGCGGCGCCCGCGCGCAGGGCCCGCAGCACCTGGTCGTCGGCGTGGAAAGTGGTGAGCACGATGACCTGGGGAGCCTCCTCGCGGCCCCTGAGCCGTTCCGTGGCGACCAGTCCGTCCACCGTCGGCATCCTGATGTCCATGAGGACGACGTCGGGGCGCGTGCGGTCGACGAGGGCCTCGACCTCGCTGCCGTCGGCGGCCTCGCCCACGATCTCCAGGTCGTCGGCGCCGCCCAGCATCAAGGAGAGGCCGGCTCTGACCAGCGGGTCGTCGTCGACGAGGAGCAGACGGATCGAAGTCATGCGCCCACCGTAATGACACGTCCACGTCCGACCGCCCCCTTTTCCCGTTCCCGGCTTCTCCGGGGACCGCGCCCCCTCATCCCCAGGGCAGCCACGCGTGCACCAGGAAGCCGCCGTCCTTCTCGGGGCCGTGTTCCAGGTGTCCGCCCGCGAGCACGGCCCGCTCGGTGAGGCCGATGAGCCCCTGACCGGAGCCCGGGACATGAGGAACGTCGCCGGGCGGCGGCGGATTGCGTACGGAGATGGTGAGGCCGGGGCCCGGGGCCCCGGTCACGGTGACCGTGACCTCCGCGCCGGGGGCGTGCTTCCGGGCGTTGGTCAGGCACTCCTGGGCGATGCGGTACGCGGTGCGGCCCACCGAGGCGGGGACGGTCGTCGCGTCGACGACCCGGTTGTCGAGCGTGACCTTCATATCGGCGTCACGGCTCTCGGCGACCAGCCCCGCCAGGGCGCCGAACGTCGGCTGCGGCCGCCCGGACTCGTCGGTGTCGTCTCCGGACGCCCGGAGCACCCCGATGATCTCGCGCAGGTCCTGAAGGGCCTCGTGCGCGCTCTCACGGATCACTCCGGCGGCCCGCGCGACCTCCGCCCAGGGGGCGTCCGGGCGGAACTCCAATGCCCCGGCGTGCACGCTGAGAAGGGTCAGCCGGTGGGCGAGGACGTCGTGCATCTCGCGCGCGATCGCCTCCCGGGCCAGCCGCTGCGCCTGCTCGGCGCGCAGCGCGGCCTCGGTCTCGGCACGCCGCGCCCGGTCGCGCAGGCTCAGCATGAGCTGTCGCTTGGAGCGGGCGAACATGCCCCAGCCGACCACCGCACCCGTCAGCAGCACACCGAGACCCACGGCCACGAGGAACGGGAGGTCGGAGTCGGGACGCCACCAGGAGAAGAAGGGCAGCAGCGCGAGCTGGGCGCCGCCCGTCCAGGCGACGTACTTGAAAGGGCGGTGCACGGCGAGCGTGAACAGGGCGACCAGTCCCGCACCGCCCGCGGTGGTGGAGACGAAGCAGACCGGCACCATCGCGATGGCGAGGCCGACCGGCCAGCGCCGCCGGAGCCAGACAGCCGCGCAGGCGACCGCGCCGAGCCACTGGTCGACGACCTCCAGCGCGTACGGGATGTTCGGGTCGCCGTCCGTCTGGTCCGCGCCGAGCAGGCCCACCCCGACGGCGATGAGGAAACAGGCGAAGTCGACGGCCCAGTCCCGCGCGGTGCGCCGGGGGCGTCCCTTGCGGTCGGTGTGTTCCGGGTCGAGCTCCGAGGTGACGGCCGACGGCAGAAACCACCGGCGCACCGGGGGGTTCGAGGGCTTCGGCAGCGGCGCGATATCACTCACGGTCGGCAATCTACGCATCGATGCCCGCCGGTGCCGCCCCCGTCGCCCGGTCTGCTACCGAAGTCGGCCGCACGTCAGACTTTCGACGCGGTCCCCGGCGCCGTTCCGGGACTTCCGCCGTGCGCGGCGCGACCCGCGGCCGATGGATCCGCCGGAGCCGCGGGGCGAGCATCCTCGCATGAAGCAGGTTCTGGAGTTCCTCGGTGTGATCGCCCTCCTGCAGGGCGGGGTCGGCCTGGTGCACGAGTTCGCCGGCCGGCTGCGTGGCTGGGGTCTCGTACAGGGGCTCGACTTCCTCGACGGCCGTGAGATCTACGGGAGTGTCGCGCTGCTCGTGCTGTCGTTCGCGCTGTTCGCGGCGGCCGAGAGCCGGAAGTCCGGCTGAGGGGGCCCTGGTCCGGGGGTGACAGCGGGTGCGCCGGTGAGTTCCGTGTCCGTTCGCCGCCAGCGTTCCGGGAGCGTGGCCGCTGAGATGGACCCATGACCTCACGGACGACCGATCAGACTCCAGAGACGACCACCGGGACCACCCGGACCACCACGACCTCCCGGCCCACCGCTCGACCGACGCTCGACAACACCGTGGCCCTGGTGACCGGCGGCAGCCGCGGGATCGGCGCGGCGACCGCCGTGCGGCTCGCCGCGGAGGGTGCCGACGTGGCGTTCACTTATGTACGCGGCAAGGACGCCGCGGACGTGGTCGCGGGCCGGATCCGGGCGCTGGGGCGGCGGGCGCTCGCGCTGCGGGCGGATTCCGCCGACGCGGGAGAGGCGGCGGGTGCCGTGAACCGTGCCGCGGAGGAGCTCGGCGGCCTCGACATCCTGGTGAACAACGCGGGCGTCGGGTTGCTCGGGCCGCTGGACAGCCTCTCCCTCGCCGACGTCGACCGGGTGCTCGCCGTGAACGTACGCGGTGTCTTCCTCGCCTCCCAGGCGGCGGCGGGGCGGATGGGGCGTGGCGGGCGGATCATCACCATCGGGTCGTGCATGACGCAGCGGGTGCCGGGGAGTGGGGGCACGTTGTACGCCACCGGGAAGTCCGCGCTCATCGGGCTGACCAAGGCGCTCGCTCGGGAGTTGGGTGAGCGGGGGATCACGGCGAACATCGTTCACCCGGGGCCGGTGGACACGGACATGAATCCGGCGGACGGGGCTCATGCGGCGGGGCAGGTCGCCATGACCGCGGTGGGGCGGTTCGGGACGGCGGGCGAGGTGGCTTCCGCGGTTGCCTATCTGGCGGGGGCCGAGGCCGGGTATGTGACGGGGGCGGAGTTCTCGGTGGACGGGGGGCATTCGGCCTGATGCGGCCGGGGGTATCCGCCTTCGGCCGCCGCCCCCGCCCTGGGGCTGCGCCCCAGACCCCCTGTCGCGCTGCGCGCTCGTCCTCGAACGCCGGACGGGCTGAGTGGGGGTGGGCATCGGCCTGAACGGCCTTGTCCTCAAACGCCGGACGGGCTGAAAAGGACGCGGGGCTGGCCGATGGAGCCCGCGCCCGGGCCGAGAAGCCGGGGCGCAGCCCCGCTTTCCAGGGGCGCGGGGCATTGCGCGACCGGCCCCCACCGGACCCGCGGCCGAAGTCACCAGCCCGTCCGGCGTTGGAGGACCGGGCATCTGCGCCCGCCCGCCCCGCCTTTGTGCACCAGCGCCCCTCAGCCCGTCGGACCCCGAAGGGCCAACAACCTTCTCGGCCCGTCCAGCGTCTCAGGACCGGGGCTCCACAGCCCGTCCAGCACCTAAGGACAGCCCCTCCCCAGCCCGTCCGGCACCCAAGGACAACCGCCCCTCAGCCCGCCCGGCGTCTGAGGACCGGGGGTTCGGGTGGGGGCGGGCCCCCGGGGGCGGCCGGCTAGCCGCCGAGCTCACGGTGGCGAGCCGTCAAAGCCGCCGCCCCCTCCTGCGTCAGCGCCCCGAACAGCCGCAGGCGCGAGATCCCGCCGTCCGGATAGATGTCCACGCGCGCGTGCGTGCCGACGACCGGGGCGGTGAGGACGAACCGGTGGTTCGTGTCGGGCTGGAGGCGGGTCCGGGGCAGGGCTTCGAGCCAGTCGCCGTCCGAGCCGTCGCGGACGGAGACCGACGCCCAGCCCGCGGAGTTGCCCTTCAGATACGCCGTGTCGATCTCGATCGCGCGGATCTCGGACCGCGCGACGAGCTGGTAACGGATCCAGTCGTTGCCCCGGTCGCGCCGCCGCCGCGTCTCCCAGCCGTCGTCCATCTTGTGGGAACGACCGGGCTGGATGGTGTTGGTGGGGGACGAGTAGAAGCGGTTCGAGGCGTCCTCCACGTGGCCGCCGTTCTCCAGCGCGACCACGTCGAAGGTGCCGAGAACGGACAACCATCGCGGGTCCGGGACGACTTCGCCGTGGACGCGGAGGCGGGCGATGCCGCCGTCCGGGTGCTGGTTGACGCGGAGGTGGGTGATGCGCTGCTCGACGTCGACGGCGAACCCGTTGGCCGCGTGGCCGCCGACCTCCGTACGCGGTACGAGAGTTGTCCACTTGACGTCGTCCGCGAGGAGGTCCTCGGGGGACGGCGAGCCGGGCACCGAAGTCCCTTCGACGGACACGGCCTGCGGGTAGTTGCCGCGGAAGTGGGCGGTGTCGACGACGATCCCGTGTACGACTCCGGGGGCGCCCAGGCGTACGAGCGCCCAGTCGTGGTCGTCGGCCGAGGGCCACGGATGCTCGGCGGAGGCACCGCGTCGGCGGCGGGTCTCCCAGCCGTCCATGACCTTGCCCTTGTGGCCGAAGCGCTCGGGGTCGAACTCGGCCGGCCCGGGCAGCAACAGGTTCTCGCGGTGGGCGAAGAACTCGTCGTTGGCGGCGATCACCGCGGCGCCGAGCTGCCGGTCCGCGAGGTCGGCGTACCGGGTGAAGGGGAAGTCGGCGGTGCGGTGGTCCGCGTACGGGTCACCGCCTCCGTAGGGGTTCGCGTCGCCGGTGAAACGAGCCGAAGAGGGCTGCTGCTCGGTCACGTGATCAGGTCTTCCTTCCGGGGTCGGCCGCCGCGCGTGCGGGGCGGTTCTTGGGCTGCGGTGTGTGCTCACCTCCGGCGGGACAGGAGTTGCCCGGTCGGGTCGGTGAACTCGCCCTCGGACATCACGCGTTCGCCGCGCAGCCAGGTGGAGCGGACCACGCCGTGCAGGGTCCGGCCCGCGTACGCGGTGACACGGTTGCGGTGCTGGAGCGCCGCCGGGTCGACGGTGAACGTCTCGTCGGGCGCGAGGACCGCGAAGTCGGCGTCGCGGCCCGCCTCGATGGCGCCCTTGCGGTCGTCGAGGCCGACCAGACGCGCCGTACCCGAAGACATCCAGCGGACCACGTCCTCCAGGCCGTGCCCGCGCTTTCGGGCCTCCGTCCAGACGGCCGACAGGCTGAGCTGGAGCCCGGAGATGCCGCCCCACGCGGTGGCGAAGTCGTCGGTCTTCAGGTCGGCCGTGGACGGCGAGTGGTCGGTGACCACGCAGTCGATCGTGCCGTCGGCCAGGGCCTGCCACAGGAGGTCCTGGTTCGCGGCCTCGCGGATGGGCGGGCAGCACTTGAACTCGCTCGCCCCGTCCGGGACTTCCTCGGCCGTGAGCGTCAGATAGTGCGGACAGGTCTCCGCCGTGACCCGTACGCCCTCGTGCTTGGCGGCGGCGATCAGCGGCAGCGCGTCGCTGGACGACAGGTGCAGTACGTGGACGCGGGCGTCGAGGCGCTTGGCCTGGGCGATGACGTTCGCGATGGCGGTGTCCTCGGCGCCGCGCGGTCGCGAAGCCAGGAAGTCGGCGTATCTGCGGCCGCTGTGCTGCGGGGCCGCCGCCAGGTGGTGCGGGTCCTCGGCGTGGACGATCAGCAGTCCGCCGAATCCGGCGATCTCCGCGAGGGACCGGGCGAGTCGGTCCTGGTCCAGCTCGGGGAACTCGTCGACTCCGGAGGGCGACAGGAACGCCTTGAAGCCGAAGACGCCCGCGTCGTGCAGTGGCCGCAGGTCCTTGACGTTGTCGGGCAGGGCGCCGCCCCAGAACCCGACGTCGACGTGTGCCTTGGAGCGGGCGACGTCCTGCTTGGTACGGAGGTGGTCGACCGTCGTGGTGGGCGGAAGGGAGTTGAGGGGCATGTCGACCAGGGTCGTGATGCCGCCCGCCGCCGCGGCGCGCGTGGCGGTCCAGAAGCCCTCCCACTCGGTGCGGCCCGGATCGTTGACGTGTACGTGGGTGTCGACGAGTCCGGGCAGCAGGACGTCGTCGCCGAAGTCCTCCAGCCGGGCCCCGGCCGGCACCTCGGCGTCGTGCGCGAGCACGGCCGTGATCCTTCCCGCGGAGACGGCGACCGAGGCCGCGCGCGTCCCTTCAGGAGTGATGACGCGCGTCGAGCGCAGAACCAGTTCGACCAAGCCGTCGTCGGACACCGGGACCCCTTTCCATGCCGGACGTCTCCTGCCGCCGTTAACTTCCACGTAACGGAATTCAACGTTCTGTTGAAGGAGTCTTCACTCCGCACCCCAAGCCGTCAAGGGCCGGTTTCGACCGTGCCCCGCACGCGACAGCCACTGGACGTTTCCACAAAGCGGAAATAGACTTCCGTACAGCAGAACCTAAGCACACGCAGCCGTGCAGTCAACCAACCGCCGGGTAGGCTTCCCACCTGCCTGCCCGTCTGAAAGGACCGCACCCGTGCCGACGTCCAGCGCCAGCGACGCCTCCGCCGAGGTCGCCACCAAGCCGGCCGCCGCCGGCGGTGGCGTCCAGTCACTGGAGCGCGCCTTCGACCTGTTGGAGAGGATGGCGGACGCGGGCGGCGAGGTCGGACTGAGCGAGCTCTCCGCGAGCAGCGGGCTGCCGCTGCCCACCATCCACCGCCTCATGCGCACGCTCGTGGTCTGCGGATACGTACGCCAGCAGACCAACCGGCGCTACGCGCTGGGCCCGCGCCTGATCCGGCTCGGCGAGTCGGCGTCCCGGCTGCTCGGCACCTGGGCCCGCCCCTATCTGGCCCGCCTGGTGGAGGAGACCGGCGAGACGGCGAACATGGCCCTGCTCGACGGCGACGAGATCGTGTACGTGGCACAGGTGCCGTCGAAGCACTCGATGCGGATGTTCACCGAGGTGGGCCGCCGGGTTCTGCCGCACTCCACCGGCGTCGGCAAGGCCCTGCTGGCCCACGTCCCGGCCGACGAGGTACGCGCCCTGCTGTCCCGTACGGGCATGCCCGCCGCGACGGACAAGACCATCACGACACCGGACGGCTTCCTCAGCGCGCTCGAAGAGGTGCGCCGCGCCGGCTACGCGGTGGACGACAACGAGCAGGAGATCGGGGTCCGCTGTCTCGCGGTCTCCGTGCCCAACTCCCCCACCGCCGCGGCGATCTCGATCTCCGGGCCGGCCGGCCGCGTCACGGACACGGCCACCGAGCGGATCGTGCCCGTACTGCAGCAGGTCGCGGTGGAACTGTCGGAGGCACTGGCCAGCTCGGGCCCGGCGGCCTGAGCGGTCCCCGCCCGACGACGCGATCCCCCTGGACGACCAGACCCCGGCCCAACGGCCCCCAGCCCACGACCCGAGTCCACGCGAGCCTCAACCAGCTTGCCCCGCACGGGAATTACCGGACCGGCGGCTCTCCGAAGCCCCCAGCCCACAACGCAAGCCCACGCGAGCCCCAACCAGCATGCCCCGCACGGGAATTACCGGACCGGCGGCTCTCCGAAGAGCTCGACCGCGCCGCGCACCGCGGCGAGCCCGGTGGCCAGCGCGCTGACCGAGCCGATGGAGCCGGCGACCAGCAGGAGCGAGCGCCGCAGGCAGGGGATCTCCGGGATGCCGCCGACGGCCATCGCGGCGAGCGCGGCGAGTTCGTCCTCCGCGATGCCGCGGTCGGGGAACTCGGCCGGCAGCGCGGCGAGTTCGCGGCGCAGCCGCGACACAGCGGTCCGCAGTTCCACCACTCTCGGATCCTCGTCGCTGCCGGTCACTGACCTCTGTCCCGAGCTCCGCAACACAGCTCTCCCCCCGGCCCGCCGCCCGCCGCCCGGCGCGCGACCTCGTCTTCCCCCGCCCGACCGCCCCGTGGCGCTGGTCGGGCGCCCGGGACGCGGGCAAGTAAACGCCACCGGGTGCGGTGGGCGCCACCGCACGGACCGAAATTCAGACCCCGGACATCCTGTTCTCACGCGCGGGTCAGGTATGCAGGAGGAATGACGGACAACGACGGCCAGGTGGCCGGACTGCTGCTCGCCGCGGGCGGCGGCCGACGCCTCGGCGGACGACCCAAGGCCCTCCTCGAACACCGCGGGCGCCCCCTGGTGGAGTACGCGGCCGGGGTGCTGCGCGAGGCCGGCTGCACTCGCGTCCATGTGGTCCTGGGAGCGCGGGCCGACGCCGTACGGGAGCGGGCCCACCTCCCCGGATGCGTACTGGTGGACAACCCGGAGTGGGAGGAGGGCATGGGGTCCTCGCTGCGGGCCGGACTGGAGTCCCTGCGGGGCACGGGGGCTCAGGCCGCCCTGGTGTCGCTGGTCGACCAGCCGGGCATCGGACCGGAGGCCACGGCCCGGCTCCTGGCCGCCCACCGCTCCCCCGCGACGCTCGCCTCGGCCACCTACGAGGGGAAGCGGGGCCACCCCGTCCTGCTCGGTGCGGACCACTGGACGGGCGTCGCCGCGACTGCGACCGGCGACCAGGGGGCACGCGCCTATCTGAGGGCCCACGCGGACGCGATCACACTCGTCGAGTGCGCGGACGTGGCCCGGTCCTACGACATCGACACGGTGGCGGACCTCGCCCGGTACCTACAGTGAGCGAGGTGGCACTGAGCGCCGCCTTGTCTCGATCCGGAGAGTCTCGACGTCAACAGAACATTGAACTTCCACCATGAGGAAACTAGTATCCACTGATCAGAAGCGCCCGACCCCTCGACGGGCGTCCACCGCCGTAACCGGTCGACTGGCACCCGGTGCCACGTTCGCTGAAGGAGTGACAGCTCATGTCCGCACCAGCGCCGTCCCCGCTGGCCATCGTCGACGCCGACCCCCTGCCCCGGCAGGAGGAGGTCCTGACCGACGAGGCCCTCGCCTTCGTCGCCGAGTTGCACCGGCGGTTCACCCCCAGGCGTGACGAGCTCCTCGCCCGCCGCGGCGAGCGCCGCGCCGAGATCGCCCGTACCTCCACGCTCGACTTCCTCCCGGAGACGGCCGCCGTCCGCGCGGACGACTCCTGGCGGGTGGCTCCGACGCCCGAGGCACTGAACGACCGCCGCGTGGAGATCACCGGTCCCACCGACCGCAAGATGACCGTCAACGCCCTCAACTCGGGAGCCAGGGTGTGGCTCGCGGACTTCGAGGACGCGTCCGCGCCGACCTGGGAGAACGTGGTCCTCGGCCAGGTCAACCTGAGCGACGCCTACACCCGCTCCATCGACTACACGGACGAGCGCACCGGCAAGTCGTACGCCCTCAAGGCGCCGGAGGAGCTGGCGACGGTCGTGATGCGTCCGCGCGGCTGGCACCTGGACGAGCGCCACCTCGTCGACGCCGACGGCACCCCGGTCCCGGGCGCGCTCGTCGACTTCGGCCTGTACTTCTTCCACAACGCGCAGCGGCTCATCGACCTCGGCAAGGGCCCGTACTTCTACCTCCCGAAGACGGAGTCGTACCTGGAGGCCCGCCTCTGGAACGAGGTGTTCGTCTTCGCCCAGGACCACGTGGGCATCCCGCAGGGCACCGTCCGCGCGACCGTCCTGATCGAGACGATCACGGCGGCGTACGAGATGGAGGAGATCCTCTACGAACTGCGCGACCACGCCTCGGGGTTGAACGCGGGCCGCTGGGACTACCTCTTCTCCATCGTCAAGAACTTCCGTGACGGCGGGCGGAAGTTCGTCCTGCCGGACCGCAACGCGGTGACGATGACGGCCCCGTTCATGCGCGCGTACACCGAACTGCTCGTCCGCACCTGCCACAAGCGCGGGGCGCACGCGATCGGCGGCATGGCGGCGTTCATCCCCTCGCGGCGCGACGAAGAGGTCAACAAGGTCGCCTTCGAGAAGGTCAAGGCCGACAAGGACCGTGAGGCGGGCGACGGCTTCGACGGGTCGTGGGTGGCCCACCCGGACCTCGTTCCGATCGCGATGGCGTCCTTCGACGCCGTGCTCGGCGACCGCCCGAACCAGAAGGACCGCCTGCGCGAGGAGGTCGACGTGAAGGCCGCCGACCTGATCGCCGTCGACTCGCTCGACGCGAGTCCCACGTACGACGGGCTGGTCAACGCCGTCCAGGTCGGCATCCGTTACATCGAGGCCTGGCTGCGCGGGCTCGGTGCCGTCGCCATCTTCAACCTGATGGAGGACGCGGCCACGGCGGAGATCTCGCGCTCGCAGATCTGGCAGTGGATCAACGCGGGCGTGGAGTTCGAGCACGCCGGGGAGTCCGTGCGGGCGACGCCCGAACTGGCCCGCGAGATCGCGGCGCGGGAGCTGGCGGACATCCGCGCCGAGATCGGCGAGGAGGCCTTCGCGGCCGGGCGCTGGCAGCAGGCCCACGACCTGCTGCTGACCGTCGCGCTCGACGAGGACTACGCGGACTTCCTGACGCTGCCCGCGTACGAGCAGCTGACCGGCTGAGCGCCGTCCAGGGCAGGCACTACCTCTCCGAGTGGCCCAGGGATCTCCCCGGGGCCACTCGGTCGCGTACCAGGCGCTTCACGGCCGTCGGCTCGGGGAAACCCTGCTCGCGGCGGTCCCAGACCACCTCGTCGTCGACGCGTACGACGAAGACGCCGCCGGTGCCGGGCCTGAGCGCCAGCTCGGTCAGCTCCTGCTCGAAGGTGGTGAGGAGTTCCTGGGCGAGCCAGGCGGCCCGGGGCAGCCAGCGGCACTGGGTGCAGTATTCGATCTGCACGCGGTGCGGCTGCCCGGCCGGGGGCACGGTCGCGGGGGGTGTGCCGTTGTCCGTGGTCATCCGAGGTGCACCGACCAATCCTGTTCCGCCGCCGGTTCGCCGTGCAGGTCGGGGACCCGCTTGAGCCAGTCCGGCCGGCCCTGCCGGGTTCTCGCGGCCCGGCGGGCGTCGTCGTCCGCGAGCTGTTCCCGGGTGGGAAAGTCTGTGGGAAGCCAGGCCGCGGAGGCCCTGACCCGGGCGAGGAGATAGCCGACGTACGCCTCGCGGACCTCGTCGGGCGTCGCGAAACCGGGCTCGTCGGCGAGCCAGGCGTCGGGCACCTCGGCCGTGATCGCGCGCAGCAGTTCCTCCGTCACCCGGGGCGCGAGTTCGGCGTCCGCCGCACGGGTGTCGGGGGTGTGCCCGCCGAGCGCGTGCTGCCGGAAGTCGTACGCCTTCTCCGGGGACGTCTGCTCCGGGGACGACGCGTCCCAGCGGTGGTGGAAGACCAGCGCGGCCCCGTGGTCGATCAGCCACAGCTTCGGGGGCGCGACGCCGAGCGTGGGCCAGATCATCAGGTTCGAGCTGTGCCTCGTGCGGTCCACGTTCACCGTGAGGGCGTCCAGCCAGACGATCCGGCCCGCTTCCAGAGGGTCGACGGCGAACGCCTGCGCGACCTCGGGTGTGAAGTCCTGCGCCCCCGACAGATAGTCCATGCCGAGGTTGAGCCCGGCGCTGGCCCGCAGCAGGTCCTGGACCTCCTGGTGCGGTTCGTGCGCGCCGATCGCCGGATCGAAGTGCACCAGTACCAGCTCGGGGAACCGCAGCCCCAGAGCGCGCGCCAGTTCACCCACGATCACCTCGGCGACCAGCGCCTTGCGGCCCTGCGCCGAGCCGGTGAACTTCACGACGTACGTCCCCAGGTCGTCCGCTTCCACGATCCCCGGGACGGAGCCACCTGCCCGCAGGGGCTCGACATAGCGGATTGCGGTGACTTCTCTCAACATTTTCCCAGGCCACCTGTCTCTTCAGCCTTGAAATCCACGAACACTGCCGAGGCGGCGCTCCAGCGGGAATCGCCCGTCAGCGGCCTTGGGGAGAATCTGGGGAGTTTCGACCAGCATGCAGTTCTCCCTGCTGCCCGAGCAGTCCGTCGATGGCGGTTCGCCCCTTGCTTCCCGCCTCCGGCATGAAGTGAGCATAGTAACCGAGGGTGATCGCGGGCGAGGAGTGCCCGAGCCACCGCGCCAAGGTCACGACGGACTCGCCGGCTTCCGGCATGAGCGAGGCATAGGTGTGCCGCAGCACGTGGAAACCGTCCTTCGGGGCCGCCGCCCACTGCCAGGGTTTCGCTTCCTTGCCGCACGGCGGAATGATGCCGGCCTCTGAACCACCCCGGTTCGAATGGAGGCTCGATTTCATGAAAAGATCGAGTCACGGCACGACCTTCCCGTTACCCGCTTGAGCTCCGCCGTCGCGCGGTGCGCATGGTCGCCGAGGTAGGCGACGGCTACCCGAACGAGACAGCCGCCCTGCAGGCGGTGTCCGAGAAACTCGGCATCGGCTCCCGCGAGACGCTGCGGAACTGGGTGAAGCAGCACGAGATCGATACGGGGACACGTCCGGGGGCGACGACGGAGGAGTCCGCCCAGCTCAAGGCGTTGAAGAAGGAGAACGCCGAACTGAAGCGGGCCAACGAGATCCTGAAGGCCGCGGCGAGTTTCTTCGCGGCCGAGCTCGACCGGCCACACACACGCTCGTAGCGTTCATCGACGAGCACCGGGACCGCTTCGGCGGCGTCGAGCCGATCTGCAGGACACTCACCAAGCACGACTGCAAGATCGCCCCTTCCACCTACTACGCCCACAAGAAACGCCTCGAAGCTCCCTCCGCCCGTTCCGTGCCCGACGAGGAACTCAAAGAGCGCATCCAAGAGGTCCACACGTCCAACTACCGCGTCTACGGAGCCCGGAAGATCTGGCGCGAACTGAACCGGCAGGGACATGCCGTGGCCCGCTGCACCGTCGAGCGCCTCATGCGCGAACTCGGCATCACCGGCCACTCGGATGCCGGGTCGCAATATACGAGTTTCCGGCTCGCCGAGCATCTGGACGCCGCCGGCATCGCCGCCTCGATCGGATCGGTCGGCGATGCCTACGACAATGCCCTGATGGAGAGCACGATCGGGCTGTTCAAGACCGAGCTGATCAAGCCACGACGGCCCTGGAAGTCGCTCTCCCAGGTCGAGTTGGCCACCGCAGAATGGGTCGACTGGTACAACCACCGCCGACTCCACGGTGAGATAGGGCACGTTCCGCCCGTCGAGTACGAAGCCAACCACTACATGGAACCCACGAAACCCCAGGTCACAACCATCATCTGAGATCTCTACCGAACCCGGCGCGGTTCAGGGACGTGCCATAACTCGATCCTCTCAAAGATATCGAGTCTCCACTGAACCCGGAACGGTTCACCTGACCAAGCTCTACTCGATCAAACGCCCTATAAGTGAGCATTTGAGATCGCCGCGCCCGTACCTCAGTAGCTGAGGTACGGGCGCGGGCCTCAAAGCCGCACGGGGTGACTGCTACTTTCGCAGGTGACCTGCGAGTGCGATACCGAGTCCGGCCACGATGGCCGTGCCTCCTACAGCCATGAGGACGTAGCCGGGGCTACCTCCGGTCAGAGCGGCGATGGCCAATGCCACCCCGGCCAAGACCAGGATGCCGACTCCGGCAGCGGCTCGCTTCTTGGAATCGCTGGTCACTAGAACGCATCCTTGAAGAACGTGTATGAGGCTCCGACCGAAGCGATCGTAGTGCCGCCCGCGATGATGGCGGGCGCGCAGCCCACTACGGTCACGCATGCTGGGGCAGTGCTGACGGTCACGATCCCTGATCCGACCGCGACCACCGCCGAACCGAGTCCCCCCATGAAGTTGCCGAAGTCGAACAACCCTGCGGGGTCGATCCGGTTGGTCGGGTCGCCCGAGGCGTAGAGGTACGGGTTGGTTTCCAAGCCGGAGGGATCGGGTTGGGTGAAGCGGCCGACGTTCGGGTCGTAGAAGCGGGCCTTGTTGTGATACAGCCCGGTCGGGTCCTGATAGCCGCCGGCGAAGCGGTAGGGCTGGGAGACCGTCTCGTTGGAGCTGGTGACGCCGCGCGGGCTGTAGGTGTAGGTGTTGACCTTCTCCCCGTCCGCGTTGACCACCGCCTCGACCGTTCCGAGGGAGTCCGCGAGGTAGTAGTACGTCTTGCCCTGGGTACGGAACGAGTTGAGGTTGCCGCCGGCTTCACGGGTGAAGTTCGTGTCTACGCCGCCGGCGGTCTGGGATGACAGGCCGAGCGGACCGTGGTGGAAGGCGGTGCTGCCGAACTGAGTGCGCTCGGAGTTGTCGGTGCTGGCGTAGCGGCCCTTGTAGGCAGTCCCGCCCTGGGTGATGGACGTCTGCTGAGAGAAGTCGCTCCACTCGCCGCCGGTGCGGGTTGCTTCCGCGGTCGGGGCTGCGGCCGTCTCGTTGCCGGCCTGGTCATGGGACCAGTTCGCCGTCGAGCCGTTCTTGCCGGTGATCTGCGAGGCGGCGTTGTAGGTGTAGGTGGAGCCACCCGGGCAGCCGGCCGCGGTGCCCTGGGAGGTGAGGTTGCCTGCTCCGTCGTAGCAGTAGAGCCAGCTGTTGTTGGTCGCCGTGCCCTTGGTCTCCTTGGTGAAGGTCAGGTGTCCGGCAGAGTCGTAGTCGTAGGTGCGCGTCAGCCCTTCCGCGGCGTCGGTCCTGGTGCGGATCTTCGTGCCGTCCTTGGTGGTGCTGCCGCTGGTGTACGCGTAGCTGTAGGCGAGGTCCATCAGGGTGCCCTTGGACGAGGATGCCTTGATGGCCGTGGCTCGATTCGACTTGTCACGGGTGATCGACTGAACCGCACCGCCCGGGTAACTCACCTTGCTACGGGCGTCGTTGGCGTTGTACTCGTAGCCGGTCTTCTGGCCGAAGGGGTCGGTCAGCGACTCAAGCTGATTGGTCTTGCTGTAGGTGTAGCGGACCGTTCCGGACGGGTCTTTGTACGTCTCGACGTTGCCGTCGGCCGTGTAGGTGAGCACGGTCTGAGAACCGTCCTGCAGGGTGCGTACCGTCTCCCGGCTCAGCGGGTCGAAGTCGTATGTGGTGATTCCGGTGGAGTCGGAGCGTTGCTTGAGGTTGCCGTCTCCGTCGTAGGCGTAGGTCACGGTGGCGTTCGTGCTGGAGACCTTTGTGATCCGGTCGCGGTTGTCGTAGACGTAGACGGTCTTGATGCCGCGGCCGTCGGTGGACGTCTCCGGCCGCCCCAGGCCGTCGTAGGTGTAACTGGTCTCACCCAGGGGCTTGGGCGGGGTGGCCTTGGACAGGTTTCCCTTGGCGTCGTAGGAGAACTTGGTGGTGTTCTGGTTGGCGTCCTTCACCTCGCACCGCTGGCCCTCGAAGCCGCCGCAGGTGGCTGTGGCCGGGTTGTAGGCGAACGAGCGGGTGCCACCCTCAGTTCCGGCGACCGTCTCCTTGGTGGCGTTGCCCGAAGAGTCGTAGCTGTAGCTGACAGCTACCCCGTCAGCGGTGGTGACCTTCCCGGGTACGTCCGCCCCGGCGATGGTCTGGTAGGCGGTCAGTGATGAGGTCGCGCCGGTCGGCAGCTTCAGGGACGTCGGGTTTGAACGACCGTCCCAGCCATAGGCGGTGACGTTGCCCGGCGTGCCGCCGACACCCGTCCCGTCCGTCGCGGTGGCCACGTTCCGGTTCGCGTCGTAGGTGCGGTCACGGGAGCGTCCCAGGGCGTCAGTGACCTTGGTGATCTCCCCATCCGCGGCGTGCTGGTAGGCCGTCGTGTCACCGACCGGGTCAGTGACGGTGGTGGTGCCCGCCGCATTCGGCGTGGCGGTCGAGTAGTCGTAGAGGTAGGTCGGGCCGGTCTCGCCGGACCCGTCGAAGGCAGTCGCCCGCTTCATCGAGGTGACACGGTTCTGGCTGTCGTAGGTGAAGACCGTCACCCGGCCCTCGGGCGTGGTGATCTTCGTCAGGCGACGGTCCGCGTCATACCCGAAAACGGTGGCCTTGCCCTCGGCATCGGCCGTCTTGGTCAGATCCCCGGCCGCGTTGAGGTCGTAGACGACCGTTCGGCCGTTGTTGTCCTTGGCCTGCCACTGCGAGGCGTTGGTTTTCACCAGGTCGATGGAGCGGCCCGAGCGGGACTCGGTGAGCTTGAAGCCGGTGGCCTCGGCCCCCACGCTTTGCTGCTCGACCGTGATGTTGCCGCCGTTGCGGTCGCTCACCTTCAGCAGCGTCCCTGATGCACTGTAGGTGTCCTTCGTACCCGAGCCACGCTCGGTCACTACGTACTCGCCGTCGGACGTCTTCTTCAGGTCCAGGCGGTAGCCCTCGGGTGCGGTGAAGGTGCCGTCCGTCTTCTTGATGAAGGAGACCGAGCCGCCGGTGGCGTCGTAGAGGAGCACCTTGTCGGTTTCGATCTGCAGGTAGCGCTCGTAGCCCTGCCACCAGCGCTGCGAGACCTTCCCCCAGGGTGCATCCAGAGAGTTGTACGTTCGTGTGAGCTGCAGCGACTTGTCGACCCCGGCGATCTGGAAGTCGGTGGCGGCGAGCATGAGGTTGCCGCCGGCCGAGACGACTGCCTCGCGGTCGACCCGGCCAACGGCGCCATCGGCGCCCGGGCGCAGCGGTTCACTGTCAGCCCAGGAGCGTGCGCTCGCACTGGGTCAACAGCCACTGTTCCGCCTTCGCGAGCGGCCATCCGTTGTCCTCGGTGAGGGTGAGGTAGCCGGAGTAGCCGAAGTAGAACCACAGGACGTCGGTCGCGTGCCGGGCGTCCGTGCCCTCGGCGAGGCTGCCGAGCTCGTGCAGGTGCCTCGCCACCGCGGCCAGTGTGCCGCGGTAGCGCTCGGTGGATACGCGCAATCCCTCGGCGGCGGGCTCGTCGTGCGGCGCGGCGCTCAGCAGCACACGGATGACGTCACCGTGGTCTTCGCGAACCCTTCGGCTCGATGCGGCCACGAGGGCCAGTACCTCGTGGGGGTCGCGCAGGTCGGGCAGCCGCTCCAGGCTCTCCTTCAGCACGGGTGCGGCGGCCCACTCGTCGATCAGGATCCGAAGGAGTCCCTGCTTGCCGCCGCCGACCGCGTAGACGGTGCCGGGTGCCACGTTCGCAAGCTCGGCGATCTCATCGATCTTGGCGCCGAAGAAACCACGTCGGGCGAACAGCGTGCGGGCCGCGTCGATGATCGCCCGACGTGTCAGTTCCGCGTAGTCGGCGCGACGGCCGGAGGTGCGAGTGCTCACCGCCTCACGATATAGCGCCGCGCATCGGAGCCAAAGTCATTTCACCTGAGTTCGACTCAGCTAAGATGAGCCAACATACGCAAGGCGTATCTCGTTACGTCGAGATGGGTGGATCACGGTGACACAGGAAGCGATCTCACTGCCGGTGGAGGCGGACTTCGTGGTCGTGGGGGCCGGTGCGGCCGGCTGCGTGGTGGCCGCACGGTTGAGCGAGGACCGGACCTGTCGGGTGCTGCTGCTGGAAGCCGGAACGACGACGGGCGAGGAGCCGGAGTCCCTCGCCCCGGGAAACGCCTTCCAGCTCCTGGCCGGTCCGCACTCCTGGGGCGACCTGACCGCACCGCAGCGTGCCATCGGCGGACGCCGGATCGGGCTCGCGCAGGGGCGCGGGCTCGGCGGTGGCAGCAGCATGAACATGATGGCGTGGTTCCACGGGCGTCCCGAGGACTACGACATGTGGCAGGCGCAGGGGGCCGCGAACTGGGGATGGCCGGATGTGCGGCCCACCCTGCGGGCCATCGAGGACAGTGACCGCGGCGCGGACGACTGGCACGGGGTGGGCGGCCCGATGGCCGTCACCACGGTCCGGGACGCCGGACCCCTGCCGCTCACCTTCGTGGCGGCCGGTGTGGAGCACGGCCTGCCGCTGATCGAGGACTTCAACGGCCCGGTCGGTGAGGGAGTGGGCCTGATCCAGAGCAACATCCAGGACGGCCGCCGACACAGCGTGGTGGACGGCTACCTGACGCCGGCCCGCGGCCGGGAGAACTTCACCGTGGCCACCGGACAGCACGTCACCTCCGTCCTGTGGAACGGGAGTCGCGCCGTCGGCGTGCGGGTGGGCGACACGGAGATCCGCGCCCGGCGGGCGGTGGTGCTGTGTGCCGGGGCCCTGCGCAGCCCGCAGTTGCTGATGCTCTCCGGCGTCGGCCCCGCGGACCACCTCCACGACCTCGCCGTGCCCCTCGTGCGCGACCTGCCGGGAGTGGGTGCCCATCTGCAGGACCACCCGATGGTCACACCGGTGTGGCCGGTGATCGACAACAGTCCCCTGTGGAACACCCTGACCGAGAGCGACGTACGCGACTACCAGCTCCTGCGGCGCGGCCCGCTGGCCTCGCTCACACAGGCCGCGGCCGTGCTGCGCAGTGACGCCGCGCGCCCGGTGGCCGATCTGCAGTTCACCTTGACGCTGCTGGGCATGACCGCCGAGATGACGCTCATCGAGGATCCGGTCGTCACCTGCGCGATCAGCGTTCTGGACCCGGACAGCCGCGGCACGGTACGGCTGGCCGACGCGGACCCGGCGCAGAAGCCGCTCGTCGACCCCGGTTACCTCGACGACGGACGCGACCGCGCCCGGTTGCGAGCCGGTCTCCGGCGCGCACGTGAACTGTTCCACACCCCCACTCTGGCCAAAGCGACCGGTGGTGAGGCTCTCACTCCGTACGACTGGTCCGATGAGGGCCTCGACTCGTGGATCGACGGCAACGTGGGCAGTGAATGGCACCCGGTCGGCACGTGCCGGATGGGTACCGACAGCAGCGCCGTGGTCGATCCCGCCACCATGGCCGTACACGGAACACAAGCGCTGTACGTCGCCGACGCCTCGGTCATGCCGACCATCACCAGAGGCAACACCCAGGCCCCCACGATCATGATCGCCGAACGGGCGGCGGCACGCATCGCACGCGCCGGCATCGCCTGACCCGGCCGGAACCGTGGCTGCAGAAATATGGACAGCTGACACGACTGAGCTGCCCGCTCCGCACCGTGAGGCGCTGCGGACCGCGTTCGGGCTGGTCGCGGGGGCGCCGGATGTGTTCCGTATCGGTCTGGCGGCCTTGGAGGCCGGGCACACCTCACCTGTTGTGATCAGAACCTGTTCAGGTGCTGCCCACCTGCCGTGACCACTGCCGCAGTGGTGTTTGACTACTCCGGTCAATACCTGGCCAACGCTTCCCCCAGCACGTCCAAGACGGCGACGGAGATCGCTGGACAACTGGCGGAGCTGAAGACCGATGTGACCAGTCTGGAATCGAGTTGGCAGGGCATTGAACCGATCCGGGTTCAGTGGAGAACCTGACCGACAAGAAACCCCAGGTCACAGTCAAGATCTGGAGTCTCCACCAGGCCGCACTCGAACTCCGCCGGACCCTCACCCTTGCCAAGGTTGCCGAGCGGCTCGGCCTGTCCACCGGCCGCGTCGACCAGCCCGCCAAGGGCAGGTAGTCATGACGGAGCAGGACGAGACGGCATGGGCGCACTCGAACGTCACAGCGGAGCCGCCTCCGAATGCGCCCCCGGCACGGTGCGGGCGGGTGCCCACCGACTCCTGGCCCGACGGGGGTTCAGTCCGGTACGTCCCGCGACACCCGAGAGGGCGCCGTTGACAGCTGTCTCTTGCGCCTCGCGAGCAGTGTCACCTATCCCGGCCCGGGCACGGCTCGCTGGTGGACGCACTATCGGTGCCGAGCAGCACCTCATCGGCCGCGCTCCGCCAGCTCCGCCGGCGCACCGCTCTGCCCACACACAGGCGGCGACCCGACCCGCCCCGACGCACCCGCCTTCGGCCAGTGAGGGAAGCCGCGGTCTCCAACTGCAGGAGGACTGGTCGAAGGCATCACGGTTCTGAATGCGTCGGCCATCTCTGGCACTGCCCGTCCCGTTCGTTACGGTGTAGCAGTCCTGACCCCGCGAGACGCACACGAAAGGTTGCTCGGCACCTTGGCATGTGATACCGAATCGTTGCCGCGAGCCGCGAGCCGCGAGCCGCGAGCCGCGAGCCGCGAGCCGCGAGCCGCTGGAGGCGCAGGTTTGTTAGAGGCGGCCGCCTTGTCCGGTGATCAGCCTCTTCGCGTGCCCGTGGGGCACGACGCCCACCGGTGGGGCACCTTCCGCGGAGAACGGACCCTGGTCGTCGCCACGCGTACGGTCACGTCGGCCGTACGTATCCTCGAAACGCTGCCCGCCCTGCTGCGCGGCGACGATCGCGTGACCGTCGTCTTTGCTCACGACCCGAGCTCTGCCTTCGGCTCCGGCGTCCTCGATCTGCTGCACGGCGCCGGCTGCCGGGTCATGCCCTGGGAGCAACTGGAGCACATCGCCCCCGACCTCATCCTCTCCGCCAGCGAGAACATCGACGTACCGGAGGGACACTGCCCGGTCCTGGTGTTGCCGCACGGGGTGGGCTTCCAGAAGCTGGTTCCGGACTCGCACGGTCCCCACGAGCGGCTCTCCGGTGCCGTGCCGGACTCCCTGCTGGAGTCGGGCCGTGCCTGGCTTGCCGTATCGCATCCGGCCCAGGAGGAGCAGCTGCTCGCCACGCACCCGGAAGCAGCCGGCCGTACCCTGCTGGTGGGTGATCCCTGCTTCGACGAACTCCTGGCCAGCCGGGAGAGCAGGGAGGCGTACCGCGAGGCCCTGGGGGTCACGGCGGGCCGGCGCCTGATCGTGGTCAGTTCGACCTGGGGGCCCACGTCGCTCCTGGGACGTCACCCGCAACTGTCCGCGCGTCTCCTCGGAGAACTTCCCTGTGACGAGTATCTGGTTGCTGCGATAGTCCATCCCAACGTGTGGGCCGCTCACGGCGCGTGGCAGATCCGGGTCCTCCAAGCGGCTGCCTTGGACGCGGGCCTGCGTCTCGTGCCCGCTGTTCACGCGTGGCGGGCCGCGCTCGTGGCGGCGGACGCCGTGGTCGGCGACCACGGCTCGGTGACGCTGTACGGCGCCTCGGCGGGTACGCCCGTCCTGCTGGGGGCGTTCGGCGCCGACGCGGTGCCCGGGACCGCGATCCACGGTCTGGGGGCCGTCGCTCCCCGGCTCGACCTCCGTGGAGACCTGCGCCGTCAGGTCGAGCACGTCATGCACGAGCACACACCCGAGCGGTACGCGGCCATCGCACGGTCCGCCTTTGCCGAACCGGGGCAGGCTCTCCCGCGGCTCCGTGCCGTCCTCTACCGGCTGCTGCGGCTACCGGAGCCGCCTTCCCCGCCACCGTCTGCGATGGTGCTGCCCCGGCCTGACCCCTCGGCCGCTCCGGTCACGTCCTGGCAGGTGGCCACAGAGGTCGAGGAGATCGAACAGGACCACATGCCCTCGGCTGTCGTCGTGCACCGTTTCCCGGCCGCCGTGTACCCAGGCGGTGGCACGGGCACCGGCTCGCCCCTGTTCTGCACCCATCTCGCGTGCTCCGACGGTGAACGCGACCGGCGGCTGGTCGAGAGTGCCTCAGTGATCCTGGCCCACCGTCCGGCCCCTACCGCGGTCGGCGCGTTGCAGTGGATCCAGGGCACCCTCGAACGGCTGCCCGGAAGCCTCGTCGCTGCGTCGGCCGTCCGCCATGGGGGCTTCCTGGTCGGGCTCAGGGACGGTCGGATCGTAGAGGCGGCCGTCACCGGCCCCGAGTTGGACGCGGGTCTTCCCGCTGCCGTTGTCTACGCGCGCCTGCGCGCGGGTCGCCCTCTGGACGACGTCTTCGTCACCCTGCGGATCGGAGACCTGCGGACCGAGGACGTCGTCCTGCGGCTGCGCCCTTCTCCCGCACCGAGCCGCTCGCGGTGATTGGCTGTCACCAGCCGAGGTTCTCCAGCCGCCGTCGCATGTCCTCCGCCACAGGATTGCCGTTGGCCTCGTGGAGCGTGACAGCCCGGGTGAGCCAGCCGCGCACGCTGTCCTGGTGGCTTCCGGCCCGCTCCGCGATGTCGACGAGGGTGACGAGGGCCTCAGCCTCGTAGTGCGTCGCTTTCTCCTCTTCCAGGACACGTACCGCCTCGCGCAACGCACGCACCGCCTCCTCGGTGACGCCCAGATGGTCATGGACGACACCGATAGCGGCCATGGCCCGCGCAGCCATACGCAGGTCGGGTTCCTCGCGTGCGAGCAGGTCGTGGTGCGCCATGCACAGGGTTTCCAGCGCTTCGGCGTACTCGCCGCGAGCGTCCAGCGCGCAGCCGAGGAAGTAGGCGGCGATTGCTGCCCCACGGCTCTGTCCCGCCTCCTTGTTCAGTTCGTACGACCGCCGGTAGGCGGGCGCGGCCTGAGCAGGGTCGACCCGGTCCAGATACCGTCCGAGGAACTCCTGCACGGAGGCACGCAGAGTGAGGTGGCCGGTCACCTCGCCCCGAGCGTCAGCGGTCCGCAGCTCACTCCCGGCACGGTCGGTCTCGCCGAGATCCATCAGTGGACGGGACAACAGGCTGCGCAGCCGCGCCTCGGCTTGTGCAGCCTCGGCGATATCGCTCGCGGTTTCAGCCGACTCGGCGAGGGCGACGGCCGAGGCGACACCGAGTTCGAGCGACTCCTTCCACGCCTCCAGGTAACGGTGCCGCAGGAACAAGGCCGTGAACGCCTCAGCCAGTGGCCAGACAAGGCTGTACAGCCCGTGCCGGCTCGCGGCCCGCAAGACAGCCAGGATGGCGTGGCGCTCGGCATCCAGCCACTCCAGCGGGGAGGGTCCCGCGCCGACCGCGAAGGGATCGTCCGCGGTGCGCAGCAGCGGTGACAGGTCGGCGATCCGCAACCGCTCCTTCCTCAGCGCCCGGTCGGCGAACGCGGCGAGAACGAGGTAGTGGGTGGCCACCCTCCTCGTCATCGCCTTCTCCTCCGCCGACGGCTCCTCCTCCGCAGCGCGTTCGCGGGCATGCAGCCGTACGAGGTCGTGCATGCGGTAACGGCCGTCGCGGCCGGCCTCCACGAAGCTCGCCGTCACCAGTGTGCGCAGCAGGCGCTTCGCACTCGGGGTGTCGAGGTCCGCCGCGACCGCGGCGACTCCGGCGTCGAAGGCCCCAGTCGGCAGCCATCCAAGGAGGCGGTAAAGCCGAGCGGCGTCGGGCGGCAGCAGCCTGTACGAGGAGCCGAGCAAGGCGGACACGGAGTACTCCTCCCCGGGGAGAGTCCCCTGGAATCCTGGCAGAACCAGCGCGGCAAGCCGACCGGCTTCGTCCTCCAGTTCCTCCGACAGTGACGTCATGGTCAAACCGTCGTCCGTGATCAGGCGGGCCGCCGCTATCTGCAGCGCCACCGGCAGGCCCCCGCACAGCTCGACCAGGCGCTCGGCCGCAGCCCGCTCGGCTGCCACGGCCTCCTCGCCGCAGCGGTCGGCCAGGAGGGCCAGGCCACCCTCCGCGTCCAGGGGTTCCAGTGAGATCAGCTGTGCTCCGTCGAGGACCAGTTCACCCAGCTTGCCGTGGCTGGTCACGAGAACGGCGCTCCCCGGGCCCTTGGGGATCAACGGGCGTACCTGTGCGGGCTGGCTCACATCGTCCAGGACGAGCAGCAGACGCTGACCGGCGGAGCGCGAACGGAACAGGTTGGTCCGCTCCGCGAGCGACGCAGGCATGCCGGCGTCGCTCACCTTCAGGGATCTGAGGACCATGGCCAGGGCTTCGGACACGTCGGCGCCGACGGTCCCACCGGTGGCCGCCTGGCCACGAAGAGCCGCGAAGTCCACATACAACTGCCCGTCCGGGAAGAGCTGCCGGGACATGCTCGCCCATTTCCGCGTCATGGCGCTCTTACCGACCCCCGGCAGCCCGCCGACGACCGTGACGTCGACGCCGCTCTGCCGCCGGGCAGCCGCACCGCACATCGCGTCCAGCAGGGAGAGCTCGCGCCTGCGGTTGCTGAACGGTCCGGTGAGCACCGGAACCTGGTCCGGCCGGGCGGTCTCACCGGCCGTTGGCATCGCCGCCGGAACGTTGAAGGTGATACCGCCATGGATCTGCGCACCCTGGAAGGCGGGGCCATGGTTCACACCACCGCTGATGACGGTGTGCGAGACGTTGCCCGCCCACTCGGCCAGCAGGCCGCGCAACTCGGCTGCGGCGGCGGGTTCTTCCCGGAGAACGTCGAGCAGCCGCTGCCGCCAGTCCGCCTCGATCTCCTCCTCCGCGGCAGTGTCCTCTGCCAACCGGGCACGGGCCAGCTCCTCGCTGGCTGCCTGGAGTTCTTCCTCCGCCTCG
This sequence comes from Streptomyces sp. NPDC087844, assembly GCF_044742785.1. Taxonomy (NCBI): domain Bacteria; kingdom Bacillati; phylum Actinomycetota; class Actinomycetes; order Kitasatosporales; family Streptomycetaceae; genus Streptomyces; species Streptomyces sp. NPDC087844. The sequence goes on from NZ_JBIUVD010000001.1 coordinate 266,399, forward strand.
CCTGCCGAGCGGCGCTGGGCAAGGAACCTCGTCAGCCTCTCCTTGGCGCTCGACCAGGAGTCGGAGATCATCAACCCGACCAGAGTCGTCGCCCCCGACGCCGCGAGCGCCGCCAACTCGGCTTCCACCAAGCCTCCTTCGCATCACTTGCTGCCCTGCGGATCAGGAAAGGCCACGGTAGAACGATCTCGCCGAGTTGGACAGCTCGCCCCACCGAGCAGCCAAAATGATCACGTCACAGCACACGGCCGAGCGCCGAAGAGGAGAAGACAGGCCCTGCGGCAACCGGGCCCACACGGCCCCTGGCCGCTGCGCCTCGGAACACCGATGGCGGATTCGGCAGCGTCGGGCGTCTCCTGACCGGGACGGGCGGGGCATTCGGCGTCACGGCGAGCAGGCCGACCTGATCCAGCAGCCGCGTCAGCCCATCCGCCGGCTTGACACGCCCGCCTTCCATTGGTTTGAGGAGAATTGCGGCCAAGATGCGCTTGCAGCGCTCAGTCGCTGGTTCTTTGCAGCGTGGGCGGTGTCGGCGTGTACATCGTACGGCGATCGACCCTTTCGGGGGACGGAACATCGGGACCGTGTGGTTCACCTGTCAGGAGGACGGCGCACGGCGCGTCCTCACGCATCACACGGCGGTGGCATGGTGATGGGCAGCCGCAGGTACGGAATCGAGCCGATTCTCGACTGTGCGCAGGAACTGGGCCTGGTCATGGTGTCGGTGGAGTACCGGCTCGCCCCGAAGCACCCGCATCGCGCCCTCGTCGAGGACTGCTACGCCGGGCTGCTGTGGACCGCCGAGCACGCCGAGCAGATCGGCGGTGACCCGAGCCGGCATCGTCCTGGTGGGCGGCAGCGCGAATGGTGAGCTGGCAGCGGCCCTGACGCTCCTGGCCCGGGACCGCAGAGGTCCCCGCACGATCGGTCAGCTGCTGGTCTCTCCTATGCCCGACGACCGCAATGGCACCCCGTCCGCCCATCAGATGACGGGCTTGGACCTGTGGGATCGTACGTCCAATGAGATCGGCTGGACCGCCCTGCTGGGAGAGGCACGCGGCACCGGTGACGTCTCGCCGTATGCGGCTCCGGCCCGCGCAACCGACGTGTCGGGACTGCCTCCGGCCTTCGTTGACGTGGGCTCGGCGGAAACCTTCCGCGACGAGGACGTCGCCTATGTCAACGGCATCTGGCAGGCGGGTGGCAGTACCGAACTACACGTCTGGCCAGGCGGCTTCCACGGATCCAGCGACCTGGCGCCACAGGCCACGCCATCCCTGGACGCCCGAGTCGTCCGACGGCAGTGGCTGCGGCGGCAGCTCGGTGAATGACCGCCCACACGTCGATCGAATCCAAGACCCGGCACTTCGGTGTGACCGCCTCCACGATCCGCCGCGACCTCGCCCGGCTCACCGCCGACGGGCGGCTCGCCCGCACCTACGGCGGGGCGTTGGCCCTGAACGCGCATCCGGAGGCGTCCCTGCGCCAGCGCACCACGGAGGCGTACGCGCACAAGCGGGCCATCGCCCGGTGGGCGGCGGCGCAGGTCCAGCCGGGCGAGACGGTCCTGCTGGACGCCGGATCGACGGTCGGGGGGCTGGCGCGCGAGCTGCGTACCGCCAAGGATCTGACGGTGGCCACCACCGGACTGACGGCGCTGCACGAACTGGCGGACGTCGAGGGCGTGCACGTGGAATGCCTCGGCGGGACGCTGCGCCCGCTCAGCCAGGCGTTCGTCGGCCCGCTGACGGAGGCGGCGCTGGAGCGGATGACCTTCGATCGGGTCTTCCTGTCCACGGACGGTGTGACGGCGGACGGCGGGATCTGCGAGGCCGACCTGCGCCAGACCCGGCTCAAGGAACTGATGGCCCGCCGCGCCACTCACACGTACGTCCTGGCCCACGCGGCGAAGCTGGGCCGGGCCCCCTTCCACGCCTGGGCCACGCTGCCGCCCGGCTGGTCCCTGGTCACTGATGCGTCGGCGACGGAGGCCGACGTGGCGCCGTTCGCCGCTCGCGGGATTGCGGTGGTGCTGGCCGATCCCCTGGAGGAGCCCGGACCGGATCGGCCGTCACCCCGGGAGACAGCCTGAAGACGGCCGGCCACGGCGCCCGGGACTTACGACTCGGTCCGCGATTGAGCTTGCAGCGGGAGCGGGCGGCCAGGCTTGAGATCCTCCCGTCTGCCTGGTCCGAGCGGGCGTGCTGAGATACTCCGGCGATGGATGCCGGGTTGACGGAAGCGGGGAGCGAACGGACGTGAAGGTGCCTGCACAGACCAGGTCGGCGCACGGTGCGGGCTGGATATTGCGTTCCGCAGTGGCCACGGACGTTGAGGTGATCGCGGAGTTGCGTGCCACGGTCATGCGTACAGACTTGGAACGCCTTGGTCGCTACGACGAGCACCGGGTGCGGCAACGGCTGCGGGATTCTTTCTCCACGCAGCACACGTCGATCATCACGATCGACGGCGAACTCGTAGGGTGTGTCACGGTCCGGCCCTCCGAGGGCAGGCAGTGGCTGGAGCACTTCTACCTTGCGCCGCACTGTCAGGGCCAGGGCCTCGGATCCGGCGTCTTGCGCACGTTGCTGGAGCGGACGGACGCGCAGGGCGTGACTCTGGGTCTGAACGTCTTGCGGGGCAGTGTGGCCCGTCGGCTCTACGAGCGCCACGGATTCGTCGTGGAAGCACAGGACCCGATCGATGTCATCATGGTGCGCCCGCCCGGGGCGGCATCGATGCGAGAGCCTGAACCTGCCGTAGCACGTTGGCCACGACCCGGTACGCGAGGCCGTCTGCTACGGCCGTGACGTGACCGAGCCCGCACGGGTTCTTCGAGTGTGAGCGAGAAGTGGGCCCGTGCGGCCTTGTCCCATCCTGCCTTCTGCGGAATCTCCCGTGCAGTAGTGCAGCCACGCCGACGCAACCGCCGTCGCGGACCTGAGTCTCCAGCTCGGGGCGGCACGCCCGTGACGGTTATCTCCACTCATGGCAGGAGCTCCGGCATCTCCGGTTGGAGCGTCTCATCGGTTCCGATGACTGCCGCGTCCACCGGCCGAATGAAGCGGTAGTCGCTCAGCGTGCCGACGCTGGAGCCGCAGGCGAACCAGCTCTCCATGTCACCGTGCTCTCCCCAGCGGCGCCTCTGGGGAGAATGTGGGGAGTATCGATGGCTCTGGGCACGGAGCCGCCTGCTCGCAGCGGGGTCACGTATCGATCGGCGGTCACTTGGCGCAGCACACGCGCCACTGTGATTCAGCCGCCCGGGGTGCCGGTCAGGCGTCCGGCGCGCGCAGGGGGTTCGGGACCGGCCGGTAGCGTGCGGCGGCGCCGTCCGCCCCGGTCCAGCGCAGCAGCAGGTTCGTCTTCCCGGGCAGGGTCGGGGACCGCAGGAGGTCCGCCACCTCGGGCAGCTCCCGGGCATACCGCGCGAGCTCCCGGCGCGCGGGCTCCCAAGGGTCCAGCAGCGGATACCGCTCGCGCAGGGCGTCAGCGATCTCCAGCAGGTTGTTCACGACCAGGCAGTACACCAGCCGCTCCCACCCCGCCGCCCGCGTCACGTCCGGCACCAGCTTCACACCCTCCGCGTCCCGGAACAGCGCCTGCACCGGCGTGCCGCCGGCGTCCACGGCCACCACCGTGTTCTGCAGATGCGCTTCGAGTACGACCCCGTGCCGGGTGAACAACTCCAGTGCGGGCGGCACGACTTGGCGCAGATACGCGGTCAACCAGGCAGCCGGATCGGCGAGGGTGTCCAGAGGGTTGCACGGGCCACCCGTGCCCTCCGTCAGCGCGGCCGCCAGCAGCGGAGTCGAACCGGGGGTCACATGCCCGCCCAGACCGTCACGCACGAGAACGGCCAGTTCCTCGAAGGCGAAGTCCGCCGTGCGGTAGCCGCGGTCGCTCAGCCAGGCCGCGCCGCCGGGGAGGGTACGGAAGGCCTCCGTCACAGCGGCGTCCGTACGCCGCAGCGCCAGCAGGTCGTGCCGCCACAGGCGCCGGATGTCGTTGGTGATGCGGACGTCGAGGCTGAACTTCACGAAGAGGTCGGCGTCGGGGACGTACAGGGTGCGGATGGCCGCCGTGGGCCACGCGGACCACGGCGAGGACCCGAGGTGTACGAGGCGGCCGTCGGCGAACGCCTCGCGGATCTCCGGGCCGCCGCCGACGAGGTCGAGCTGCCACGGGTGGGCGGGGAGGAGCCGGTAGCCGTCGGGGGCTTCGCCGAGGGCGTCCAGGGCGCTCGTGTCGCCGTCCTGCACGCAGGCGTCCTCGCGCAGGCCAAGCAGCGTGAGCGGGAAGTCGGCGTACGCCTCGGGGGCGTACGGGAGCCAGGCCGTGGCCGGGCCGCCGCCGCGCGCCTTGGGGGCGGGGTGGTGGGGATGCCCCGTGATCAGGGACTGCTCGGAGCGGCGGTACGGGTCGGCGGGCGGGGCCACGCCCGCCCTGGCCGCCAGGATCGCCGCCACCGCGTCCCGGCTGTCGGTCATCTCGGCGGGCAGTTCGGAGTTGTTCAGGCCGGTGTGCAGGCGCAGCTCCTCGGCGGCGAGCTCGACCAGTTCGGCGTGGTCGAGCCGCTGCCAGGTGCCGTCGGCGAACAGCTCCGGGTCGCGGGGCCGGCGCCCGTCGCGCACCCGCAGGAGCCGCTTACCGGCGGGCAGCCGGTACACGCGCCGAGCGCCGGGCGCCTGCTCCGGACCCGACTCGGGCCGGGGCTCCGTCGCGGGTACGGACGCGGACGCGGACGCGGGTTGGGACGCGGGTTCCGGTTCGGGTACGGGTTCGGGTTCCGTTTGCGGTTCGGGTACGGGTTCGGGTACGGGTTCCGGTTCGGGTTCGGGTTCGCCGATCTCCCGCAGCAGGCAGTTGAGCAGCGGTGCCGCCGCGATCGTGTCGGCCGCTTCTGCGACGCCGTCGGTGGCCTGCGCGGAGGGCACGGACGGGATGAGAGAGACGGGGGAGAAGGGCTGCACGGGGGGCACGGGGGGCATGTGATCCACGCGATCCGTTCGTTGCATACGGTGCACTTGCGCTGAGTATGTCCGGATGTCCGGCGCCGTACTTGGCCGGACGGCGTCCCCTCACCCTAGGAGCCCCTGTGCATCCTCCCCGCACCCCGGCCGGGACCGAGACCGCTCTCGCCGCCGAGCTGCGCACGGTACGCCCCGGCCTGCTCTCCCCTTACGCGGCCGAACTCCCCGGCGCCCGTTCGGCCGTACTGACCCGGCTGTGGCGCGGGCTCGCCCTCGAACCGCTGGCGTGGGTCACGCACCGCGAGGCCGGGTACGCCGGTCTGACGCTCCGGACGGCCGACGGCCGCCGACTGCACGGGCCGCACCCGGACCCGTACGCGACGGCCTCGTCCGTCGCGGAGGTCGAGCTGGACGGGACGGCGTACGACCATCCGGCCGAGCTGATGACCGCGCTCGGGCTGCCGCACGGCCGACCCTTCGCCGCCGAACTCGCGCACAGCGTCGCCTCGTTGGCCCTGTCACGCGCCAACCAGACTCCAGGGGGCGGTCCCCGTACGCTCTGGGAGTGGGAGCAGCGGGTCGTCGACGGGCATCCCTTCCATCCCAACTGCCGTTCGCGGCCCGGGTTCTCGGTGGCCGAGCAGTTGGCGTACGCCCCCGAGCACCGGCCGGTGGTCCGGCTGGGCCTGGTCGCCGTACGGGAGGACGACTGCCGGTCGACGGGCGAGTGGCCGTACCGGGAGGCGGGGCGGATGCTGATCCCCGTGCATCCATGGCAGGCCCGGCATGTGCTGAAGGACGAGACGCCCGTCGGGGACGGGATGGCCGCACATCCTCTGATGTCGCTGCGCACCCTGGCCGTGCCGGGCGGACCGCACATCAAGACCGCGCTCAGCACCCGGCTGACCTCCTCCGTGCGGGACATCTCGGTCCACTCGATCACGTCGGCGGCGACGGTGTCGGCGTTCATGGAGTCGATGGCCGGGCGTCTGGACGGGCTGCTGCACATCACCCGGACCCTCGGCGCGGTCACCGCCGACTCCGCTGATCTGGCGGCCGTTTCACGGGAGTCCCCCGAGCTGTACGCGGGGCCGGGCGAGCAGGTCGTGCCGCTCGCCGCTCTCGCCGCGAGCGTCCTGCCCCAGTCCCCCCGCTGGCTGGCGGAGTTCGGCCGGCTCGCGCTCACCGTGGGGCTGCGGCTGCTCGAACTGGGCGTCGCCCTGGAGGCACACGGCCAGAACCTGCTCGTGGTGCTCTCCCCCGCCGGTGACCCGGTGCGGCTCGTCTACCGCGATCTGGCGGACATCCGGATCAGCCCGGCCCGGCTGGCCCGCCACGGCATCCCGGTCCCCGACCTGACGGGCCGTATCGTCACGGACGACGAGTCCCTGCTGCGCGGCAAACTCTTCGGCTCACTCGTCGCGGGCACGCTGGCGGCGACGGCGGGTTCGACACCGGCACTGCGCGAGGCGCTGTCCACGGCCGTACGGGACCTGCCGCGCACGCCGGACCTCACGGCGCTGCTCGAAGAGCCGCTGCCCGCGAAGGCGTTGACGCTGATGAGGCTGTCGCCGGATCGGCCCGGCGACAGCTGGGCCCGTCTGCCCAACCCCTTCGCCGGCCCGGACGACGCGTCGACCTGAGGGTCTGAGGGTCTGAGAGTCCGAGGGTCTGAGGGGGCAACAGAACCGCCGTCCGGGCGGCGGGCCGGAGTGCCGACCGGGGGCCGACCGAGGTGACCGACAGCCCGTCTCCCGGTCGCTCGTTTTGAAGCGCGGTGCCTTTGATCAATAGGATCCGTCGATGATCACAAGACAACGGCTGGCGGCGGGCGCCTGCGCCCTGCTCGCCGCCCTGGCGGCCGGGATCGCGCTCCCGCCCGGCGCCGTCGCCGACGAGCCCTCCGGGACCGCCGCGCCCAAGGTGAACCTGCTTCTCGACGTCAGCGGCTCCATGCGGGCCCGGGACATCGACGGCCAGACCCGGATGGCGGCAGCGAAGCAGGCCTTCAACGAGGTCCTCGACGCGACCCCGGAAGAGGTCCAGCTGGGCATACGGACACTCGGCGCCAACTATCGCGGCGACGACCGCAAGACAGGCTGCAAGGACACCGAACAGCTCTACCCAGTGGGTCCGTTGGACCGTACCGAGGCGAAGACGGCGGTCGCGACCCTGTCGCCCACCGGCTGGACCCCTATCGGCCCCGCGCTCCTCAAGGCCGCCGGCGACCTCGAAGGCGGTGAGGGCTCCCGTCGTATCGTCCTCATCAGCGACGGCGAGGACACCTGCGCCCCGCTCGACCCGTGCGAGGTGGCACGCGAGATCGCCGCCAAGGGGATCGGCCTCACCATCGACACACTGGGTCTTGTGCCGAACACCAAGCTGCGGCAGCAGTTGAGCTGCATCGCGGAGGCGACCGGCGGAACGTACACCTCGGTCGAGCACACCGACGAACTCACCGACAAGGTCAACCAGTTGGTCGACCGGGCCGCCGATCCGGTGGTGACGCCGGTCGCCGTCGAAGGCGCCGACTCGTGCGCGAAGGCACCCGCGGTCAAGTCGGGGCTGTACACCGACCGTGAGGAGTTCGGGCAGCACCGCTGGTACCGCGTGGACCTGCCGGCCGGCTCCGAACTGCGGGCCTCGGTGAGCGTCGCGGCCGACCGCCAGGTCGACCGGGACTACGGGGTGTCGCTTCGGGCGGTCACCACGAACGGCCGCGAGATCGTGCGCGGCGAGACGACCGGCACCGGCCGGACCGACGTCATGTCGGCCGGTCTGCGCTACCCCAAGGCGGAGAGCGACGACTCCGACGACGACTCCGGGTCCGCGACGGAGGTCGTGTGTCTCCAGGTCGCCAACTCCTTCTCGGCGGCCTCCGGGGTGAAGACCACCCCCGGTCTGCCGCTCGAACTGACCATCGACGTCGTGGACGGGCCCGGCGCGTCGAGCGACGTGGCCTCCTTCGGCCTCGGCCGCGGCTGGTGGCTGCTCGGCGCCCTGGTGCTCACCGGCTTCCTCGCGGGTGTGCTGTGGGGCTGGGTGTCTCGCTGGCGGGTCGCGGTCTGGAGGACCAACTGATGCGTACGAAGAGTTTGTTGAGCGCGGCGAGTGCGGGGCTGCTGTTGCTCGGGGTCGCGGCGGTTCCGGCGGTGGCCGACTCCTCCCCGTCCGCGAGCCCGTTGGACGACTCCGACGCGCCCACCTCCGCGGGGACGTCCTTCCGTACGGCCGCCGAGGTCGACCAGGGACAGCGCGCGACCGCCGGCGCGTCCACGGGCGACTATCTGTACTGGTCGTTTCCCGCCGACGCGGGACAGCGGCCGACCGTGCGGGCGAAGGTGAAACTGCCGGGCTCGCACGCGTCCGCGACCTGGCAGATCGACGTGTACGACGGGTTGCGGCGCCGCCAGGCGTGCCAGTACGGGGCGCAGACGCGGACGGCCGCGCAGGACGCGGGCTCGGTGGAGCTGTCCTGTACGTTGCGTACGGTCCGCGCCTGGTCGGAGCCGTGGGCCGACGATCCGTTGCCGGGTACGTACTACATCCGGCTGACCACGGTCGGGCTGACGGCGGCCGATCTCGGGCTGCCGGTGACCACCGAGGTGCGGGTCGACTCCAAGGAGGTCGGCGGGGCGGCGGCGGTTGACGGCTCGTTGTCCGAGCCGCTGGTGCCGGGGGTGGCCGTGGCGGCCGGTGACGGTGACGGTGACGGTGACGAGGAGTCCGACTCGCCTGCGGCCGTGCTGTCCAGCATCGAGCCGGATGACGGGTGGGCCTCCGGGTGGTGGTCCGACCGGTGGGTGTGGACGGGCATCGGCGGTGTGCTTGCCGCTCTCGCGGGGATCGGGGGGTACGTGCTGACGCGTGGAGCGGGGCGGCCCCGCGCGTAGCGCTGCGCGCGGCTGCCGTTTACCGGCTGCGGGTGTGCCGCGGCCGGTTGCGCAGTTCCCCGCGCCCCTGAAAACACTCGGGCCCCGCGAAGGCCTGTTCAGGGGCGCGGGGAACCGCGCAACCAACCACAGCGGGTCCGCAGCCAACGACGCACCCCGGCCCCGCACAGGCCCGCCAGGGCCTGCTGAGGGGCGCGGGGAACGGCGCGGCCAGCCACAGCGGACCCGCAGCCAACAACGAACCCGCGGTCCTCCAAGGGCGCGGGGAACGGCGCAACCGGCCACCACGGGCCCCCAGCCGACGACGGACCCGGGGCCCGCACAGGGGCGCGGGGAACCGCGCGGCCCGCCACAGGGGACCCGCAGTCGGCGGCGCTCCGGGGTGTCAGGGTTCGCTCAGGGCCTTGGCCAGGGGGCCCTCGCCCGTCACCGTGATGCGGTGGGTGCGTACCGCGTCCAGGAGTGTCAGGTCGCCCCGGCCCAGCAAGGCGCACGTCTCCGTGTCGAGGGAGAGCCGGGCGTCGGGCGCCTCGGGCGCGGGCCCCTCCCCGTACACCGGCGCGTCCGCGGCACCGACGTGGAGGTAGAACTCGCCCTCGTCCAGACGGACTTGGACGACCCCCTCGCCGAACCCCTCCAACGCCCGCAACAACGGCAGCGCGAACCAGTGCGCGCGCACCGCGTCCGTGGGCCGCCGCTCCGCCAGCAGGGGCGCCCCCCACTCCCCGAGCGCCTGCAGCACGGGCAGCAACTGGCGCCCGCGGACGGTGAGTTCGTACACGAACACCGCACCTGGCGGCGGCATCCGCCGACGCGTCGTCAGGCCGTCCCGCTCCATGTCCTTGAGCCGGGAGGCGAGCACGTCCGTGCTCACCCCGGGCAGGTCGGCGTGCAGGTCGGTGTAACGGCGCGGACCGGCAAGCAGCTCGCGGACGATCAGGAGGGTCCAGCGGTCACCGACGGCGTCGAGCGCCCGGGCAGCGGAACAGTACTGGTCGTAGCTTCGGCGAGGTGACATGCGACGCAGTCTAGACAACTTGTTGGACTTTCCAAGCGACTACTTGGTAAAACCAAGCAACACCACAACCTGGAGGTGCGCACCGCATGGAGTTCCGGCAGTCGAGCAAGCTCAGCGAGGTCTGTTACGAGATCCGGGGCCCGGTCATCGAGCACGCGAACGCCCTGGAGGAGGCAGGCCACAGCGTGCTGCGCCTCAACACGGGCAACCCCGCGGCCTTCGGCTTCGAGGCCCCGGCGGAGATCCTCCAGGACATGATCCGGATGCTCCCGCAGGCACACGGCTACACGGACTCGCGCGGCATCCTCTCGGCCCGCCGCGCCGTGGCACAGCGCTACCAGGAGCGGGGCCTCGAAGTCGGCGTGGACGACGTCTTCCTGGGCAACGGCGTCTCCGAACTCGTCTCGATGGCCGTCCAGGCACTCCTGGAGAACGGCGACGAAGTCCTCATCCCCGCCCCGGACTTCCCGCTCTGGACCGCGGTGACGACCCTCTCGGGCGGCAAGGCCGTGCACTACCTGTGCGACGAACAGGCCGACTGGTACCCGGATCTGGACGACATGGCGTCGAAGATCACGGACCGCACGAAGGCCGTCGTCATCATCAACCCGAACAACCCCACCGGCGCGGTCTACCCGAAGGAGATCATCGAGGGCATCCTCGACCTGGCCCGCCGGCACGGCCTGATGGTGTTCGCGGACGAGATCTACGACCAGATCCTGTACGACGACGCCGTGCACCACACGGCCGCCGCGCTCGCCCCCGACCTGGTGGTCCTCACCTTCTGCGGCCTGTCGAAGACGTACCGCGTGGCGGGCTTCCGGTCCGGCTGGCTGGTCGTGACCGGGCCGCGCCAGCATGCGAAGAGCTATCTGGAGGGCCTGACCATGCTGGCCTCCATGCGGCTGTGCGCCAACGCCCCGGCGCAGTACGCCATCCAGGCCGCACTCGGCGGCCGTCAGTCCATCCACGAACTCACCGCACCCGGTGGCCGGTTGCGCGAACAGCGGGACATCGCGTGGGAGAGGCTGAACGAGATCCCCGGCGTCTCCTGTGTGAAACCGAAGGGCGCGCTGTACGCGTTCGCACGTCTCGACCCCTCGGTCCACAAGATCCACGACGACGAGAAGTTCGTGCTCGACCTGCTGCTGCGCGAGAAGATCCAGGTGGTCCAGGGCACCGGTTTCAACTGGCCGCGCCCCGACCACTTCCGCATCCTCACCCTCCCGTACGCCGACGACCTCGACGCGGCGATCAGCAGGATCGGCCGGTTCCTGAGCGGCTATCGGCAGTAGACGCGGTGACCTCGGCGGGGATGTCGGCGGTGACCTCGGCGGGATGTCAGACCCGGGTCGTAGCCTTCGTCCTCGTAGGGGTTCGCCGGTCCGGTCGACCGGGACGGCCGCGCCCCGCCGTGACCCGCCGTGACCGCAGGGGAAGGAGCACCCCGTGACCCGACCGCCGACCGCCGCGCAGCGGCGCGTCATCGACGCCGCCGATCCCGCGACCGGGCGCCTCAGGGGTACGGCGAGCGGGCTCGCGGCGCTGGTGAGACAGGGGTTGGCCTTCCGGCACCCCCGTCCGCCGCACGACCACTTCCTCACACCGGCCGGGCACCGGATACGCGAGGAGACGACCGCCGAGGTGGCGGCGCCCGCCGGGACCTCAGCACCCGCCGGCTCGGCATCAGGCGTGTTCAGCGCGCGGGTGGGTGGCGAGGAGGGCGTCGACGTGGGCCCCTCACGCACCCGGGAGGTGCACAGCGCCTGGCAGGGGCTGCTGGAGATGCGACGGATGACCAACACGGGCGGCGTCACGGACCGGCCGTGCGCGTGGGAGCGTACGCATCTGGTGCAGGCCGCCGCCCTCGCGCTGGAGGAGGCCGGACTCCGCCCCGCGGGAACGAACACAGGCACAGGATCGGGCGCCGCGGGGTACCGGGTGCGGGCGACGCCTCAGCCGGAGGCCGTCGCCGTGCGCGAGCCGGACGCGGAGGCGCTGAGGGAGTGCGCGGTGACGCTGGAGAAGGCCGGATGGCAGGTCAGCGAGCACACGGAGCCGCGCACCGGGGTGCGCTATCTGCTGGCCTCGCCCCGCCGGTCGTGACGCCCGCAACAGCCCTGCGTCGTTCGGAGGTTGACACCGGTGAGCGACCGCTCAGTATGCTGACGCCGACTCTGTTCACCGCAGAAATGGGGAAGTCGTGGCCGAACCGTATGCCGTCCCGGTGACCGTGCGCGGGTACGAGACCGACACCCTGGGGCATCTGAACCAGGCCGTGTATGTGAACTACGCGGAGCACGCCCGCTGGTCGTTACTGCAGGCCGCCGGGATCACCCAGGCCGGACTGGTCGCGAAGGGCGTGGGCCCGGTGTCGCTGGAGATGACCGTCCGCTATCTGCGGGAACTGCGTGCGGGTGACGAGGTCGAGGTGACCTGCGGCTTCGACTGGGGCGAGGGCAAGACGTTCCGGATACAGCAGACCATCCGCAAGACCGACGGTACGGTCGCGGCCGAGATCACGGCGGTCGGCGGCCTGATGGACCTCAAGGAACGGAAGCTCGTCGCGGACCCCCGCGAATACTTCCGCGCACTGGCCACCGACCGCCTGCTCTTCGGCCTCTGACGCCGGGCCGTCGCCGATGCCCTCCGACCCTGGAGACCTCGACCGGGTCACTCCGGCTGGTGGCGGGCGTCGTACGCGGCGCGTGACTCGGCGATCGTGACACGGTGCCGTTCCGCCCAGTCGGTCAGCCCCAGCAACGAGGCGTGCAACTCATGGGCCACCGGCGTGAGTTCGTACTCGACCTTCGGCGGGACCGTCGGGTGGACGGTGCGCGTGAGGAGCCCGTCGCGCTCCAGATTGCGCAGGGTCAGCGTGAGCATGCGGCGGCTGATGCCCTCGATGCTGCGCTCCAGCTCGGTGAAACGGATCGGCCCGTGCGCGGCGGCCACGATGATCAGGACACTCCATTTTCCGGCGACCCTGTCAAGAACCTCGCGGACGGGACACGCGTGCGCGTTCACGACCTGCGAGGTAACACGGGTGTTCCTCTGGGACATCCAGGTGCCTCCTTACGACCGGCCGCCATGGTCACTCACGATGTCCTCCGTTACAAGTCGTGCACCTATGTAATGTCCAGCACTTATACGGAGGCCGTGGCCATGTCGTCCCGGATCGGAGCTCCCGCGGAGGGGCTCCCCCAAGACTCGGACCCCGCAGAACCCGCGCAGTACTCGCGAACGTACTCCCGTCGAGCGTCCCTCGTCGTGCTGTGCGGGGGCACGCTGATGACGATCCTCGACGGCAACGTCGTGACCGTGGCGATGCCCGCGATCCAGAGCGATCTCGGCTTCTCGTCCTCAGGGCTGGCCTGGATCGTGAACGCGTACCTGATCCCCTTCGGCGGTCTGTTGCTGCTCGTGGGGCGGCTCGGCGATCTGGTCGGACGCCGGCGGATGTTCGCCTCGGGGCTCGCCCTGTTCACCGTGGCGTCCGTGCTGTGCGGGGTCGCCACGAGTCAGGGCATGCTGATCGCGGCACGGGCACTGCAGGGCGTCGGCGGGGCGATGACCTCGGCGGTCGTACTGGGGATGCTGATCGCGCTCTTTCCCGAACCGCGTGAACAGGCCGGGGCCATCGCGGTGTTCAGCGCGGTCGGAGCGGCGGGCGGCGCGCTGGGCACGTTCCTGGGCGGGGCGCTCACCCAGGCGCTCGGTTGGCACTGGATCTTCCTGATCAACCTGCCGATCGGGATCGTGGGCTGGATCGCCGCCCTGCGCGTCCTCGCCCCCGACCGCGGCGCCGGGCTCGGCAGGGGCGCGGACTATCCCGGGGCCGCACTGGTCACGGGCGCGCTGATGCTCACGGTGTACGCGATCGTCGGTGCCGGGGGGCGGCCGGCCGGCGGCACGCTGATCCTGGCCGCGGTCCCGCTCGCGCTGTTCGCGGCCTTCACTGTCCGGCAGGCACGGGCCGAGCGACCGCTGCTGCGGCTGAGGCTGTTCCGCTCACGGCTGCTCACCGGCGCCAACGGTGTGCAGATCCTGATGATCGCGACGATGTTCGGGTTCCAGTACATCGGGGCGCTCTACATCCAACGGGTGTTGGGGTACAGCGAGTTGCGGACGGGAATGGCGCTCGTGCCCGCGCCCGTGCTGATCGGGGTACTGATGCTGGGCCTGTCGGCGCGGACGATCGGCCGTTTCGGGCCGTACCGGGTACTGCTCGCCGGGCTCGTGCTCATCGTCGCCGGAATGGCCCTGCTGAGCCGGATACCGGACTCCGGGTCGTACGTAGTCGACGTGCTGCCTCCGATGCTGTTGCTCTCGACGGGGTTCGCGGCTGCGATGCCCGCGGTTACGGGGCTCGCGATGTCCGGAGTGGTGAAGGAGGATGCCGGGCTTGCGTCCGGGCTCTTCAACACCACGCAGGTGGTGGGGGGTTCGCTGGGGCTCGCGGTTCTCACGACCCTCGCGGCGAGTCGCACGGATGGACTCCTGGAAAGCGGGGAGCCGTTCGCGGCGGCCACCGCGGACGGGTATCGGTTGGCGTTCACTGTTGCGACGGGGGTCGCCGGGGTGGGGCTGGCGGTCGCGGCTGCGGTCCTGCGACCGGCTCGGGCTTCTTTCGCCCCCGCCGCCCCTACCCTCCCCGATCGTCACTGACGCGGGGTCGCTGCCCCCGAACGCCGGACGGGCTGAAAGACATCTTTCAGCCCGTCCGGCGTTCGAGGACGAGCGCGCAGCGCGATTGCGGGGGCGAGGGGGCGAAGAACCTCTCGACGGGTATACGCCACTCCCAATCTCTGGTAGGAAACTTTCCTAACAGTACGGAGAGCGACTCCCACCCCCACTGGAGGTCCCGTGCACACCCCCCACACCCCCATAAGCTCCTCGCGTCGAACCCTCCTCGCGATGATCGGAGCATCCCTGGTGGCAGGCCCAGTCATCGCCGGCACCCCCGCCGGCGCCGCCGCCCCCGGCCTCGACCAACCGGCGAAGAAGGAGATCGCCATGAAGCTGGTCTGCAGCGCGGAGAACTCCTCGCTGGACTGGAAGGCGCAGTACCAGTACATCGAGGACATCGGCGACGGCCGCGGCTACACCGCCGGCATCATCGGGTTCTGCTCGGGCACGCACGACATGCTCGACCTCGTCGAGCTGTACACCCGGCGCAAGCCCGGCAACCCGCTGGCCGGCTACCTGCCCGCACTGCGCCGCGTCGACGGCACCGACTCGCACGAGGGCCTGGACCCCGGCTACCCGGACGCCTGGCGCCGGGCGGCCCAGGACCAGGTCTTCGAGCAGGCCCAGAACGACGAGCGGGACCGTGTCTACTTCAATCCGGCCGTCCAGCGCGGCAAGGCGGACGGCGTCGGCACGCTCGGCCAGTTCACGTACTACGACGCCATCGTCATGCACGGCGACGGCGGCGACAGCACGAGCTTCGGCAGCATCCGCGACCGGGCGCTGGGCCGGGCCAGGCCCCCGGCCCAGGGCGGCGACGAGGTGACGTACCTCGATGCCTTCCTCGACGCCCGCGTGTGGGCGATGAAGCAGGAGGAGGCGCACTCGGACACCAGCCGCGTGGACACCGCCCAGCGGGTCTTCCTCAGGAACCGGAACCTGAACCTGAACCCGCCGCTGGACTGGCAGGTCTACGGGGACAGCTTCCACATCGGCTGAGGCCGCACGCAGCAGGGTTCCGGCGGCATCGCGGCCCTGAAGAGCCGTGGAACCGGACCGGACCGGGCCGGTGGCCGTTCGCTCGTCGCCTGTCAGCGAGCGGCCACCGGCTCCGGCCCCGAACTCGGCCCCACACCCGGGCCTGGCTCCATCGGTGCCGTCACCTCGTCGCACTCACGGCCCCCGCCCAGGTGGTTGAAGACCAGGTTCAGGACGACGGCCGCGACGCACCCGGTCGAGATCCCCGAGTCCAGGATGATCTTCGCCGTCTCCGGGAACGCGTGGTAGAACTCCGGCGCGGTGATCGGGATGATGCCGACGGCCAGCGAGACCGCCACGATCAAAACGTTGTTGTCCTTCTCCAGGCCCGCCTTGACGAGGGTCTGGATACCGCTCGCGGCCACAGAACCGAACAGCACCACGCCCGCCCCGCCGAGCACGGGACGCGGTACCACGGCTATCAGCGACGCGGCCATGGGACACAGGCCCATCAGGACGAGGAAACCGCCGCCCGTGGCCACGACGTACCGGCTGCGGATCCGGGTCATCGCGACCAGGCCGATGTTCTGGGCGAAGGCGCTGCACATGAAACCGTTGAAGAGCGGGCTGACGGCCGAGCCCAGGGTGTCGGCGCGCAGGCCCGCCGCGATGGTCTTCTCGTCGGCCGGCCGGCCGACGATCTCCCCCAACGCCAGCATGTCCGCGGTCGATTCGGTCATCGAGACGACCATCACCACGCACAGCGAGACGATCGCCGCGAGCTGGAACTGCGGTGCTCCGAAGTGGAACGGCGTGGGGAAGCCGACGACCGCCGCGTCGGCCACCGGCGCGAAGTCGGTGACGCCGAACGGGATCGCGACGAGCGTGCCGGCGACCAGGCCCAGCAGTACGGCGATCTGCTTCACGAAGCCACGGGTGAAGCGGCGCAGCAGCAGGACGATGAGAAGGGTCGCGCCCGCCAGGCCCAGGTTGGTGGTCGAGCCGTAGTCGTGCGCCGCCGGGTCGGGGCCCTGGGCCCAGCCGAAGGCGACCGGCATCAGGGATATGCCGATGAGGGTGATGACCGTGCCGGTGACCACGGGCGGGAAGAAGCGGACCGCCTTGCTGAAGAACGGGGCGGCGAGGAAGCCCAGCAGACCCGCCACGATGACCGCGCCGAAGATGACCGGCAGGGCGTCGCGCTTGTCGTCCGTGGAGTTGACGACCGCGATCATCGGGGCGACTCCGGCGAAGGTGACGCCGTTGACGAAGGGCAGGCGGGCACCGATCTTCCAGATGCCGAGGGTCTGCAGGAAGGTGGCGAGCCCCGCGGTGAACAGGCAGGCGCCGGTGAGGAAGGTCAGTTCGGTCGCGCTCAGGCCCACGGCCGCGCCGACGATCAGGGGTGGGGCGACCACTCCCGCGTACATGGCGGCCACATGCTGCAGACCGCTGGTCGCCATCTTCAGGGCAGGAAGTTTTTCGTCAACCGGGTGTTTTCCCGGGCCAGTCGCGCTTACGTCCGTACTGCTGGGCACGTGCTGGGCAGCCACGGCGGCTCCTCCGGTCGGGTACACGTCGGCATTGACGTGGGTGTCAGGGAGGTCTTTTTTCCTGGTGGGACGGTGCCCGTCACGGAGGGGGCGTGCCGGGGGCAGCAGGACGGTGGGGGACCGTTCCGGGGCGCGGGCAGTTCGTGCGCGCGCCCCGGAGACGGTCACCGCGGACCCCGTTCGGGTCCACGGCCACCGGCCGAGGGCCGTCCCCCTCGGCCGGAGATCTGGGCGGAAACCAGGTCAGGCCCGCGCGGCGATCCGCACGAGACGCCGGGCCTCGTCCCGCGTGGAGCGGGCGACGGCGTCCTCGTCGACGTGCAGCAGCCGGCCGTTCTCGACGATCTGCTCACCGCCCACGAAGGAGGCGGTGACCGGCGCCGCGGCGCCGAGGACGAGTGCGGTGACCGGGTCGGCGATCGACGCGTGGGCCAGGGTGTCCAGCTTCCACAGCACCAGATCGGCGAGCTTGCCCGGCTCAAGGGAACCTGTCTCCGGTGCACGCCCCAGGACCTGGGCTCCGCCGTACGTGCCCAGCCGCAGCGCCTGACGGGCGTTCAGGGCCGCCTCGCGGTAGGCACCGAGGCGGTTGATGAGCAGCGCGTTGCGCAGTTCGGTGTGCAGTTCGCCGGACTCGTTGGACGCCGTGCCGTCGACACCGAGGCCGACCGGGACGCCGGCCGCGAGCATGTCGGGGACCCGCGCGATCCCGGCCGCCAGGCGGGCGTTGGAGGAGGGACAGTGGGCCACCCCCGTCCTCGTACGGGCGAAGGCGGCGATGTCGGAGTCGTTCATGTGGACGCAGTGCGCCATCCACACGTCCTCGCCGAGCCAGCCGGTCGACTCGAAGTAGTCGGTCGGGCCCATGCCGAACAGCTCCTTGCAGAACTGCTCCTCCTCGACCGTCTCCGACCCGTGGGTGTGCAGCCTTACTCCCTTGCGCCGGGCCAACTCAGCGCCCTGCCGCATGAGTTCGGTGGACACGGAGAAGGGCGAGCAGGGCGCGACCGCCACCTGGGTCATGGCGCCGAAGGAGGCGTCGTGGTGTTCGTCGACGGTCGCCTCGGTGGCGGCGAGGGCGTCTTCGAGTGTTTCGACGGCGAAGTCCGGCGGCAGCCCGCCGTCCTTCTCGCTGCGGTCCATGGAGCCGCGGGCCAGGGTGAAGCGGACGCCCATCTCGCGTGCGGCACGGATGATCGAACCCGACAGGTCGCCGGACCCCTTGGGGAACACATAGTGGTGGTCCATGGCGGTGGTGACTCCGCCGCGGACCATCATGCCGAGGGAGCCCTGGGCCGCCGCGTAGGTCATGCTCTCGTCTATGCGCGCCCAGGTCGGGTACAGGGCGACGAGCCAGTCGAAGAGGTTGTGGTCCGTGGCGAGGCCGCGGGTTATCCACTGGTAGAAGTGGTGATGGGTGTTGACCAGGCCCGGGGTGACGAGGTGGCCGGTCGCGTCGATCCGGCGTACGACGTTCTCCAGCCCCTCGGGGGCCCTGCCCGCGCCCAGCGACTCGATGCGGTCGCCCGCCAGGACCAGGTGGCCCGACGTGTACTCGGTGTCGTCGGCGTCCACGGTCGCGATCGAGCAGTTCTCGATGACGATCCGCCGGTCTGCTGCCATGGTTCGTCCTTCTGCCGTGCCGAAAAGGGTTGCTGCTGAGGGGAGTTGCTCACCAAGGCAGGTGCGTCAGAGGTTGCTGAGGTCCACCGGGATGAGCGCCTCGCAGCCGTCCCGCAGGATCGTCGCCTCGATCAGGCCGTACGGCCGGTCGGCGGCGAAGTACACCTCGTTGTCGTTCTTGAGGCCGAACGGCTCCAGGTCGACGAGGAAGTGGTGCTTGTTCGGCAGCGAGAAGCGGACCTCGGCCACCTCGTCGCGGTTCTCGATGATCCGCGCGCCCATCTGGTACAGGGTCTGCTGCAGCGACAGCGAGTACGTCTGCGCGAAGGCCTGGAGCATGTGTCCGCGCACCTGCGCGTAGGACTCCTCCCAGTCGGGCATCGGCTGCTCGTCGTCGGTCCAGTTGAACCGCCAGCGCCCGGACACCTCGGTGGCGAGGATGCGGTCGTACGCCTCTTTCAGCGTCGTGTACTCGTCCTTGACGTAGCCCCAGAACTCGGAGTTCGTGGAGTTCAGTACGACCAGGTCCTTGAGGCCGGAGACGACCTCCCACGAGGAACCGTCGTACGTGATCTGCGTGACGCGGGTCTCCTGGCCCTTGCGGGCGAAGGAGTGTCCTCTCTCTGCGGCGCCGGCGGACGGGGTGTCCGCCTCCGAGGTCCCGATGTCCGAGGTCCCGATGTCCGGAGTCCCGATGTCCGGAGTCCCGATCCGCTCCCAGGAGTACTCCTCTATGCGGATCCGGGCGGTGCGGATCGGCTCCTGCGAGGTCACGAAGTGCCGGGCGAGGTGGATGCCGAACTGCTCGGCGGACTCGATGCCGTACTCCTTGGCGAAGGCGTACACCGTGTTCTTGGTGGTGTCCGTCGGCAGGACGTTCGCGTTGGAGCCCGAGTAGTGGACCTCCTCCATGTCACCGCTGAGGGCGACGGAGACGTTCAGGTCCTTGATGTGGTGGGTGGCGCCGTCCCGGGTGATCCTGACGACGCGGTTCTCGGCCTTGCCGTACTGGTTCTGGGCCAGGACCGCCGGACGGGCAGAACGGGGCTGGGTGGTCATGTCTGCTAGCTCCCTCGGTAAACGGAGTAGCCGAACGGGTTGAGCAGCAGCGGTACGTGATAGTGCTCCCCCGGGTCGACGGCGAACGTGATCGCCACCTCGGGGAAGAACACCTGTGCGGCACCGCTGTCCCGGTTCGCGGGGGCGTCCTGCTGCGCCTCGGCCTGTTCTTTCACGGGCTTCTTCTCGAAGTACGCCTCGACGGCGAAGTCGAGCCGTACGTGTGTGGTGCCCTCCGGCAGGGCCGGCAGGTCCTTGCACCGGCCGTCCGCGTCGGTCGCGGAGCCGCCGAGCGCCTGCCACTTCGCGTCACGGCCGCCACGGGCCGCGAGCAGGACGGCGACTCCCGCGGCGGGGCGGCCGACGCTGGTGTCCAGGATGTGCGTGGACACGGAAGCGACGGCGGTGACGGAAGCGGTGGTCTCGGTGGTCATGCGGGTGCGTCCTCTTCGACGAGTGGGGCGAGCCGGATGCGGTTGATCCTGCCCAGTTCGGCGCGCACGATCTCGCGCTCCTGTGCGGGCGTGTTGTCGATGCGCTCCTTGAGCGCGTCACGCATCTGTTCGCCGGTGAGGCCGGTCGCGCAGATCAGGAAGACATGGCCGAACCTCTCCTGGTACGCCAGGTTCAGTTCCAGCATCTCCGCCTTGAGTTCGTCGGAGGCGCCGGTCATTCCGCGCTGTTCGCGGGAGGAGGTCGGGTCGCCCGGCTTCGGGCGTCCGATCGGCGGGTGGCCGGCCATCGCCTCCGCCAGGTCGGCGTCGGTCAGGTCGGCCGTGGCGGCGTCGCTCCGCGCGAAGAGGTCGTCCTCGGTGGCGTACGGGCGGCCGGCGAGCAGCCTGTGCGCCCAGGTCGCCGAGGCGCAGAGCTCATGGAGGGCGGCGCGGGCCGCGGGTTCCTCCAGGGTGTTGAACCGGGCGAGGCCGCCGGGTGTCGTCGTACTCGAAGTCACGGGAAGCCTCCGTGGCCTTGTGCTGGACGGGCTGCGGTCAGCTAACGCCCTCGAAAACACCACGTCAACACTTTGTTGAAAAATCCAGGTAACGAAGGCGCCCTCCGCGCCCTCCGCCCGGGGGCCGCGATCGGGCTCAGGCGCCCTTCTCGCGGTTCAGGTAGTTGTAGACGGTGAACCGCGAGACGCCGAGCGCGCCCGCCACGGTCTCCACTCCATGCCGTACGGAGAAGGCCCCGCGCGCCTCCAGTATCCGTACGACCTCCTGCTTGGCCTTGCGGTCCAGCTCCGCGAGGGGCTTGCCGCGCTTGCGCTCCAGGGCGGCCAGGATGTGGTCCAACGAGTCGGCGAGCTGCGGCAGACGGACGGCCACGACGTCCACGCCCTCCCAGGAGAGCACCACGTCGTCGGGTCCGGCCTGGTCGGCAGGCAGCATCTCGGCACCCATGGCGTCGACGAGCGGCTTGACGGCCGACACGAAGGGGTCGTCCGCGGACCGGGTCACCGGCCCTCCTCCTCGATCACGTTGAGCTGCAACGAGACCCGGGTGGCGCCCGCGTCCAGGGCCTTGCGCAGCAGCGCGTCGACCGCCGTGAGCACCGGATCCGCCGCGCCCTCGGCGGTGTTGCCGAACGGACCGACGTCGACCGAGTCGAGTTCGGCCGCCTCGATGACCTCGCGGGCGACCACCGCGTGCGGCGGCGCCTCGTCGAGGTCGAAGGGTTCGGTGGTGAACTCCACTCGCAAGCGCACTGTGCCCCCATGGCATCGCTTCGGTCCGTGTCTGCGACGGCCCAGGCCCGGCCGACCAGGAAGCGACCCTAGCCCACCCGGGACCCGCCTCCCGGCCGCCGAACGGGACCCGGGCCCCACCACGGACGCGCGCGCTTTTCCCGCCGCCCCCTCTTGACAAGGTTTCCACACGAAGGCAGCCTTTCCATCAAGCAGAAACGAACTTCCGCAATACGGAACTAGGGAACCGGCGGAAGTAGCAATACGGGCCAGCCCCATGGACCTACTCGTCACGGAAGGGAGCGCCGACCCATATGCCCGGTTTCTCGATGGATGCGGCCGCAGAGCAGCGCTTCAACGTCAACCTGTCGATCCTCTTCACCGAGCTGCCGCTCCTGGAGCGCCCCGCGGCCGCCGCCGCGGCGGGCTTCACCGCGGTCGAGCTCTGGTGGCCCTGGACCGACACCCCCGCCCCCGACCGCGCGGAGCTCGACGCCCTGAAGAAGGCGATCGAGGACGCGGGCGTACAGCTCACGGGTCTCAACTTCTACGCCGGGCAGCTGCCGGGCCCGGACCGGGGCGCCCTGTCGGTTCCGGGCCGGGAGTCCGAGCGCTTCCGCGCGAACATCGACGTGGCCGCTGACTTCGCACGGTCACTGGGCTGCACGGCCCTCAACGCCCTGTACGGCAACCGCGTCGAAGGCGTCGACCCGGCCGAGCAGGACGAACTCGCCCTGCAGAACCTCGTACTGGCGGCCCGCGCGGCGGACCGCGTCGGTGCCGTCCTGCTGATCGAGACACTCAACAAGCCGGAGTCGCCGCTCTATCCGCTGGTGAGCGCCGAGGCCGGGATCGCCGTCGTCGACAGGGTCAACGAGGCGACGGGACTCGGCAACGCCCGCTTCCTGATGGACCTCTACCACCTGTCCATGAACGGCGAGGACCTGCCGTCGGTGATCGAGCGGTACGCCGCCAGGACCGGCCACGTCCAGATCGCCGACAACCCGGGCCGTGGCGCACCCGGCACCGGCTCGCTCCCGCTGGCGGAGCTGCTCGGCCTGCTGCGCAAGCAGGGTTACGAGGGCTGGGTCGGACTGGAGTACAAGCCGGGTGACCGGCCGAGCGCGGAGTCCTTCGACTGGCTCCCCCGCGAGGCCCGCGCCGCCCGTGTCACCCGCGCCGCCCGCGTCACCCGCGTCACCCAATGAGCGGCAATCCCCGGACACAGCACAGCAGTTGGCGTAGCACAGCGTGCAGAGAGGCACCCTCACCATGAGCAACCTTGCCGACAGTTCGAACGCGTCCCGTCCGACGATCGCCTGGATCGGCCTCGGCATCATGGGCTCCCCCATGTCGGAGAACCTGATCAAGGCCGGCTACGACGTCACCGGGTTCACCCTGGAGCAGGAGAAGCTGGACCGGCTGACCGCCGCGGGCGGCACCGCGGCCGGCTCGATAGCCGAGGCCGTACGGGACGCCGACGTCGTGATCACGATGGTGCCCGCCTCCCCGCAGGTCGAGGCCATCGCGTACGGGCCCGACGGCATCCTGGAGAACGTGCGGTCCGGCGCCCTCCTGATCGACATGTCCTCCATCACCCCGCAGACCTCCGTGGACCTGGCCGAGGCGGCGAAGGACAAGGGCATCCGGGCCCTGGACGCTCCGGTGTCCGGCGGCGAGGCGGGCGCGGTGGAGGCCGTGCTGTCCATCATGGTCGGCGGCGAGCAGGCCGACTTCGACGAGGCCGAGCCGATCTTCGAAGCGCTCGGCAGGACCATCATGCTGTGCGGTCCGCACGGCTCCGGCCAGACCGTGAAGGCCGCGAACCAGCTGATCGTCGCCGTGAACATCCAGGCGTGCGCCGAGGCCGTGGTCTTCCTGGAGAAGTCGGGCGTCGACCTGAAGGCCGCCCTGGACGTACTGAACGGCGGCCTCGCCGGTTCGACCGTACTGACCCGCAAGAAGGACAACTTCCTGAACCGCGACTTCAAGCCCGGCTTCCGGATCGACCTGCACCACAAGGACATGGGCATCGTCACGGACGCCGCCCGCAATGTCGGTGCCGCACTGCCCGTCGGCGCCGTGGTCGCCCAGCTCGTCGCCTCCCTGCGCACGCAGGGCGACGGCGGCCTGGACCACTCCGCGCTGCTGCGCGCGGTCGAGCGCCTCTCCGGCGCGCGGATCTGACCGCCCGCCCCCACAGACCCGGGCGGCGCCGACGCTGACACCTGTCCTGTCGCGCCCAAGCGGCGGCGCCGCCCGGTACCAACAACTTCCGAACTGCGCCTGGAGTCTGACGGGAGGTCATGCGCCGGGCGCACCGCCCGCGAGGACCGTGGACCCGGATGAGGGGTGGTCCACGACAGCGAGCGGGCAGGGCGAGGGCCGCGGCGGTGTGCACGCCAGTGCGGTGGTGAAGGTCCCGGGGTCCCCTTCTCGACATGAGGGAAG
Source organism: Streptomyces sp. NPDC087844 (assembly GCF_044742785.1). Classification (NCBI taxonomy): domain Bacteria; kingdom Bacillati; phylum Actinomycetota; class Actinomycetes; order Kitasatosporales; family Streptomycetaceae; genus Streptomyces; species Streptomyces sp. NPDC087844. The sequence goes on from NZ_JBIUVD010000001.1 coordinate 290,320, forward strand.
GGAAGCCCCGGAACCGTCACACCGCCGCGGTCCCGGCCGAAAACCGGAGTCCGGCCGAGAACCGAAGACCGGCTGAGAGCCGAAGACCAAGAGCGCCGAGTACGGACGGTCCCGTAGTCGGCGCTCTTCGACGTCCGCACGTACGTCCATGGGGGTACGTCTGTGGGCGTACGCCCGCTACGGAACCCTCAAATCAACCTCTGAACATGGCCCCTGGGGCTTCAACTCACCGTGGTATTGGGCACATTCTCAGCACATGGGCCCGCCGGCACGGGGGCGGCGGGCCCTCTACGGAGTACACCGCGGGCTGGTCCGGGGACGGGGGTGGGACGCATGGGAAGTCGGTCGAACTGTCGGCACGAGCCGTACACGGCGCTGTCGCGGGGCGGGCCTCCTGCCGCGGTGACGTCCGCCCCGCCCGACGCACCACTCGGGGGGAAGCACGGGGCGGAGTACGGGGGCGCCGGGTTCCGCCCGGGTCGCGGCGGGGGTGGCCGGGGCTGAGCACGGCGCGAGGCCCCGTCCTGATGACTCAGGACGGGGCCTCGGCTTGTCCGGGGTGGTCGGTCAGACCTTTAGGGGCCTGATGGACGTGGGCGCGTGGCCCGGCTCGGTCGCGATCTCCTCGAACTCCACGACGTTGCCGATGTCGTTGGTCGTGGACATCGAGATGTTGGTGACGCGCTCCAGGATCGCCTCGACGACCACCGGGACCTGGAACTCGGCGGCCAGCTTCTTCGCCTGCTCGAAGGCGGCGCCCAGCTCGCTCGGGTCGGTCACCCGGATCGCCTTGCAGCCGAGCCCCTCGACGACCTTGACGTGGTCGACCCCGTAGACGCCCAGCTCGGGCGAGTTGATGTTCTCGAACTCCAGGTTGACCTGGAAGTCGATGTCGAACCCCCGCTGGGCCTGCCGGATGAGGCCCAGGTAGGCGTTGTTCACGAGCACGTGGACGTACGGGATCCGGTGCTGGGCCCCGACGGCCAGTTCCTCGATCATGAACTGGAAGTCGTAGTCGCCGGAGAGCGCGACCACCTGTGCCCCGGGATCGGCCTTGGCGACGCCGAGCGCGGCCGGGACGGTCCAGCCGAGGGGGCCCGCCTGACCGCAGTTGATCCAGTGCCGCGGCCGGTAGACGTGCAGCATCTGCGCGCCGGCGATCTGGGAGAGGCCGATGGTGGTGACGTACCGCGTCTCCGGGCCGAAGGCCTTGTTCATCTCCTCGTAGACCCGCTGCGGCTTGATGGGGATGTCGTCGAAGTGCGTACGCCGCTGGAGTGACGCCTTCTTCTCCTGGGCGGCCCGAGCCCACGCGGACCGGTCCGGCAGGCGGCCCTCGGCCTTCAACTCCCCTGCCACCGCCACGAACAGCTCCAGCGCGGCCTTCGCGTCGGACGCGATGCCGAAGTCCGGGGCGAAGATCCTGCCGAGCTGGGTGGGCTCGATGTCGACGTGCACGAACTTCCGTCCGGCCGTGTAGACGTCCAGTTTTCCGGTGTGGCGGTTGGCCCAGCGGTTGCCGATGCCGAGGACGAAGTCGGACTCAAGGAAGGTCGCGTTGCCGTAGCGGTGCGAGGTCTGCAGGCCGACCATGCCGGCGTTCAGCTCGTGGTCGTCGGGCAGGATGCCCCAGCCCATGAGGGTGGGGATGACCGGAACACCGGTCAACTCGGCGAACTCGACGAGGAGTTCGCAGGCGTCGGCGTTGATGACGCCGCCGCCGGCGACGATCAGCGGCCGCTCGGACTCGCCGAGCAGCGCGATCGCCTTCTCGACCTGGGCGCGGGTCGCCGCGGGCTTGTATACCGGCAGCGGCGCGTACGTCTCCGGGTCGAACTCGATCTCCGTGAGCTGGACGTCGATGGGCAGGTCGATGAGGACCGGGCCCGGCCGGGACGAGCGCATCAGGTGGAAGGCCTGCTGGAAGACGCCCGGGACCTGGGCCGCCTCCAGCACGGTGACCGCCATCTTGGCCACGGGCCCGGCGATCGACGCGATGTCGACGGCCTGGAAGTCCTCCTTGTGGATCACGGCGGTGGGGGCCTGGCCCGTGACGCACAGGATCGGGATGGAGTCGCCTGTCGCGGAGTACAGGCCGGTGATCATGTCGGTGCCGGCCGGGCCGGACGTCCCGATACAGACGCCGATGTTGCCGGGCGCGGTGCGGGTGTAGCCCTCCGCCATGTGGGAGGCGCCCTCGACATGGCGGGCCAGGGTGTGGCCGATGCCGCCGGAGGCCTTGAGCGCCGCGTAGAAGGGGTTGATCGCCGCGCCCGGGACACCGAACGCGTTGGTGACGCCCTCGCGCTTGAGGATTTCGACTGCCGCGCGGGCAGCGGTCATACGAGCCATTGCGTACTCCTGCTTCGGCTGGCGGATTCGGGCTCCCGTCGCGCCCCGCGGAGAGCTTCAAAGTCCGTCTTCAATTCCGCATTGCGGAAACTAACTTCTGCTATCTGGAAGCAATGTAGGTGGGAGGCCGAAGGGCGTCAAGAGCGGGCGGCAGGCCCGCGCGCGGCGAATCGCGGGGCGTCCGATCGATTCGCTGCCGGAGGACGGTGTTCCGGAGGACGATGGGCGAGCAGCTCCCCTGCGGTTCGGTGTCACGTCTTCTGGAGAGAGTCATGGCCGAGAGCGTGCCGGTGACGTGCCCGGCCTGTCGGCGCGAGCATGTCTATGCGGCGCCGACGTACCCGTGCGCGTGCGGTGCGCCGGTCACTCCCGCCCTGGACTCGCGGGCGGCCCCCGAGTCCCTCACCCACCACACCTGGGACGAGGGCTGGCTGACGATCCCCTGCGGGAGCTGCGGACGCGCGGACCAGTGGCCCCGGCCGGAACTCGACTGCCCGTGCGGGACGGTACTGCGCGTACCGGTGGCCGGGGCCGGGCCCGACGCGGCCGGTCCCACCGGGGCCGGGCGCACTGAGGCCGGACGCACCGGGGCCGGACGTGGCGGGACGGGGTCCGGCGCAACCGGCGCATGTCCGGGCGACGACACCGAAGCACACGCCTGCGGCGCTGACGGCCATGACGGCCATGACGGCCATGACGGCTCGGACGGCTCGGACGGTTCGCTCGACCCGATCGCCCCCGTCGGCGCGGACGGACCGGTCGGACCGGACAACGACGGCGACGGCGACAAGGGCGACAAGGGTCCCGAGTACGCCGCGCCCCCGGAGGCCGCCCCCGAGGGTGCGGGACAGCGCCCGCCCACGAAGCCCCGGCCCCGCCCCCGATCCCAGCGCCTCCCCGCCGCTGTCTCGCCTCCCCTCCCCCTCCCCCTCCCCCGTGGCGAACCGGCGCCCCGCCCCGCGTTCCAGCCGGTGACCATCCGTACGGCCCGGGACGCCGTGACCTCCGCCGCGCTGTACCTGCGCTGGCTCGGCTACCGGGACATCAGGCGGGCCGACCAGCGGCCACCCTCCGGCATAGGGCTCGCGGCCCGCGGAATAGTCGCCCAGGTGGACCCGACCGTGCGCCCGGCCTCCCTCCGCGACGTGGAGTGCCTGTGGCTGACCGCGATGACGGAGTCGTCCGGCTGCGTCTACTTCTCGCTGGCCGGTTACGAGAAGGACGCCCGCGCCCGCGCCGACTTGCTGGGTGTCCCCCTGTTCGTACTGGATCTCACCGGCACCCCGCAGCCGGCGAACAGCCTCGCCGAGGAACTCGTCGCGACCGGCGCGTGATCGCACCAACTCGGCGAATCAGTCGCATACTTGACCCATGACCGTCAGAGCGGCCACTTCCGCCGACCTCCCGCTCCTCCAGGACATCGAACGTGCCGCGGGCGAGCCCTTCCGCATCTTCGGCATGCCGGAGATCGCCGACGACGAACCGCCCGCGCTCGACGTTCTGGAGCGCTTCCGCGAGGCGGGCCACGCCTGGGTCGCCGAGGACGCCATGGGCCGGCTCGTCGCGTACCTGATCGGTGCGCCCCTGGACGGCGCCTTCCACATCGAGCAGGTCTCCGTCCACCCGGACGCCGCGCACCAGGGCGTGGGCCGGACCCTGATCGCGTACGCCGCCGAGCGCGCGCTGGAGCAGGGGCTGACCGGACTCACGCTGACCACGTTCTCCGAGGTCCCGTGGAACGCGCCCTACTACGAGCGGCTCGGCTTCCGCGTCCTGGCGGAGGCCGACCTGACCCCGGGACTGCGCAGAGTCCGCGCCGGGGAGGCCGAACAGGGCCTCGCCCGCCGGCCCCGGGTGTGCATGCGTCTGCCGATGGAGCAGCCCGGGCAGCACGTCTAGGGCGTGTTGCGAAAGTCCCGTCTGCCCGGCGACGCCATGCACGCACCCTCACCCCGCACCAAGCACAGACCCACGTACTGGACGTACTCAGGACCAACGCGGCCGCCGGTGAGCGGCTCGGGCCGCGCCCGGAAACGGTGAAGGCGTATCCGCGGTGCGGTCGGCGATGTGCAAGCTGGGGCCCGTACGCGGCTGGAGGCCGTGGTGGCGGCGCGGCGGGCGGGCCCGCTGCCGAGAAGGTCCGTACCTCTCCGTGTGTTTCATACACGTGTAGGTGTCATGAAATCACGTATACCGAATCTCTGTTATTTCCCTCACGGTCGAACCCCCCGAAATTCAAGGGCTCTTTGCATAATATTGTTCCGGACACGACTTGAGGGGAGCGGTGCGCGTGCGACGGGATTTCGAAGAGCCTGTCAGACCCCGTTTCGACCAGGTCATCGGCCGGGAGGAGGTACTCGGACGAGCACGCGGGCAGCTCTCCCGAGGGGGCAGCCTCCTCTTGCACGGTCCGCCCGGAATAGGAAAGTCGACCGTCCTGCGGGCAATCACTGCGGAATACACCGAATCGGCCCGGACTGTGTTGCGTTGCTCCGCCACCGAGTCCGAATCGCATCTGCCGTTCCTGGCACTGGTCGATCTGCTCGGCCTGGTCGCCGACGAGGTCGCGGACGCGTTGCCCGCCCCGCAGCAGGCCGCGCTCGAAGCGGCCCTCACCGGGCGCGCGGAATCGTCCCCGCACAGGGACGGCCTGGCGCTGCGGCTCGCCGTCCTTTCGGTGCTGCGCGCACTGGCGGCCAAGGGGCCCGTCCTCGTCGTCGCCGACGATCTGCAGTGGCTGGACGCGCCCAGCGCCGAACTGCTCGCGTTCGCCGCCCGGCGCCTCGGCGGCATGCCGGTGCGGATGCTCGGCGCGGTGCGTACCGGCACGGAACCCGAAGCGCAGGAGCATGACCCGTATCTACGCGCGTATCCGCCGGAGACGCCGGCCCTGCGGCTCCCCCCGCTGTCCCGGCCGCAGGTCTCCGAGCTGCTGACCGCCCGCGGATACAGCGGTCTGGGCCGTTCCACCCTGCGCGACATCCACCACACCAGCGGCGGCAACCCCCTGTTCGCGCTGGAACTCGGCCGCGCCCTGGCCGAGAGCCCGACCCCGCCGCGGCCGGGCGAGCCGCTGCCGGTGCCGACCTCGCTGCGCGCCCTCGTGCTCAGCCGTCTGGAACTGCTGTCCGCGGAAGCCCGGCAGACGCTCCTGGTGGCGAGCGCGGGAGCCCGCCCCACCCAGTCGCTGCTGGAGTCCGCGGGCCGTTCGGACGCGGAGGCGGAGATCGCCCTGGCCGCCTCCCTCGGACTGGTGGCGGCCCAGGGTCCTGACGGCCACGGCCCGGACGGCCAGGAGGGCGCCGTGCGGTTCGCGCACCCCCTCGTCTCGGCCGCGCTGTACGCCCAGGCGACGCCCCAGGACCGACGGGCCGCCCACGCCGCGCTCTCCACGGCCGCCTCCGAGCCGATCGAGCGGGCCCGGCATCTCGCGCTGGCGACCACCGGCACCGACGAGCAGGTCGCCGAACGGCTCTCCGAGGCGGCGGCACTCGCCCGGGACCGCGGCGCGCCCTCGGTGGCGGCCCGGCTCGGGCTGCTCGCGGCCCGGCACACCCCGGCCGACAACCGGGTCGGCGCGGACGAACGGCGACTGCGGTCCGCCGAGGACGCGCGGACCTCCGGCGAGATCGACCTGGCCCGCGAGGTGGCCCGCGACGTCCTGGAGCGGGCGACGGACCCGGCCGTCCGGGTACGCGCCTGGATGGTCGTGATCGACTCGGCCGGGCAGGCGATGGCCGACGTCGAGGCCGTGTTCCCGCAGGCCCTCGCGGACGCGGGCGAGGACCCGCGGCTGCTGGCGCTGGTCCGCTACCAACTGGCGTGGCGGGCCCTCCTCGTCGAGGGCGCGATGGAGAAGGGCCGCGAGGAGGCCGCCCGCGCGGCACGGCTCGCCGCCACCGCGGGCGACCGGAGCACCGAGCTGCTGGCCCTGTCCTTCCAGGCCCAGATGGAGACCCTGATGGGGCACCCCGCGGCCCCGGTGACCCTGGAGAAGGCACTCGCGGAACCGCAGGACCTGCGGGTGGCCTGCGACCACAACGGCGCGGGCGCCACCCGCTTCCGCTGGCTGATGATGAGCGACCAGCTCACCGACGCCCGGGTCTCGATCACCCGGCTGCTCGGCGAGGTGCGCCGTCGCGGCATCGTCGAGAGCGAGGTGCACTTCCTGCGCGGGCTCGCGGAGACCGAACTGCGTTCCGGGCACTGCGGCCGGGCTCTCGACCTCGCCCACGAGAGTCTGCGGCTCGCCCGGGACACCGGCATCGGCGAGGCCGCGGGCAACATGTTCACCTCGCTCGCCGAGGCCGCGGGCGGCGATGTGCACCGGGCGCTCGTGCTGGCCGGCGACGCGGTGCGGCGGGCCGAGGACGACGGTGACCTGGTCTACCTCTCGCGGGCCCTGGGCGCGCTCGGGCACGCACAGCTGGTGGCCGGGGACGCGGCGGGCACGGTCCGCTCGCTGCGCCGGGCCCGGGAGTCGGAGCAGCGGCTCGGCATCTGCGATCCGGCGCGGGGCCGCTGGCACGGCGACCTCGCCGAGGCGCTGGTCCTCGTGGGCGAGCCGGCGGAGGCGCAGGACGTCATCACCGCCACGCGCGAGCACGCGGTCCGGCTGCGACGGGCGAGTGTGCTGGCCGTACTGGACCGGGCCGAGGCCCTGGTGAAGGCAGCGACCGGGCAACATGAGGCGGCGGTACAGCAGTTGACGTCGGCGCAGGACCGGCTGGCGCAGCTCGGTCACGGACTCGAAGAGGCCCGGGCCGCCTTCGCGCTGGCCCGGCTGCGCGCGGAGCAGTCGGGGCGGGGCTCGTACGACGAGGCGGCGCGGCTGTTCCGGCGCTGCCGGGCGATGCCGTGGCTGCGTCAGTTGGACGCGGTCGCTGCGGCCGACGCCGCCCCCGTCACCGCCTCGCCCGGCGCCTCCTCCGGCGTCTTCGCTCCGACGGCTCCCGAGTCGGTGCTGCCGCATCTCGACCGGCTGGCCTCGACGGAACGTCAGGTCGCGGCGCTGGTCCTGGAGGGCGCCACGAACCGCGAGATCGCCGCCCGCCTGTTCATCAGCGTGAAAACGGTCGAGGCCACGCTCACCCGCGTCTACCGAAAACTGGGAATCCGCTCCCGGGTGGACATCGTCAGACTGGCGGCCGGCCACCACCGGGGAGACTGACCTCCCCGCGCCCCTGAAAAGGGGCGCGGGGAACGGCGCGACCAGCCGACCGGGCCCGCACCCAGCCCGCAACGCCCGGCCGGGCACCGGCCAACCCCGAGAAGGTGACCGAGGGTTATCCCTCGGTAACTGCCCGAGGGAGTTCCCTCATTGGGAAGAAGCCCACCCCACTCCTAGCGTGGGACCCGCCCCGCAGCCGTCGCACCACCCCACAGTGCATCCCCCCACCGGCACTCCTGAGGAGATCCATGTTCGGGCTCACCTTTGCCAAGAAGGCCGCCGCGGTCACCGCGGCCGTCGCCGCCGCCGCGACCACCTGTCTTCTCGGCGCGACCACCGCAAGTGCCGCCCCCGCCCCCATCGTCGGCGGTACGACGACCACGGCCGCCGCGTACCCGTACGTCATGCAGATCACCACCGCCTCGCAGAGCCAGTTCTGCGGCGGCACCCTGGTGTCGGCCACCAAGGTCGTCACGGCGGCCCACTGCATGGTCGGCGAGACACCGAGCGGCATCCGCGTGGTCGGCGGCCGTACGTACCGCAACGGCACCAACGGCACCGTCGCCCAGGTCAGCAAGATATGGATCAACCCCAGCTACACGGACGCCGAAGAGGGTGACGACGTCGCCGTCCTGACCCTGTCGACGTCGATGCCGTACACGCCGATCAGCTACGTCTCCGCCTCCGAGACCAGCCTGTACACGGCCGGTACCACGGCCCGCATCCTCGGCTGGGGCACCACCAGTTCGGGCGGTTCCTCCTCCAACCAGTTGCGCACGGCCACGGTCCCGACCGTGTCCAACTCCACCTGCTCCTCGGCGTACGGCTCCTCGTACATCTCCACCGACATGGTCTGCGCGGGCTACACCTCCGGCGGCGTGGACACCTGCCAGGGCGACAGCGGCGGCCCGCTCATCATCGGCGGCAAGCTCGCCGGGATCACCTCGTGGGGCTACGGCTGCGCGGACGCCGGCTACCCGGGCGTCTACACCCGCCTGACGACGTTCTCCAGCCTGGTGACGACGCAGGTCAACTCCTAGTCGGGCGATCCACCCCGAGTACTCCCTGAGGTCGACTCAGGTAGAGCCAGGGGGCGTGGGGGGGGGGCGCCCCCGCCCCCCCCCCCCCCCCCCCCCCCCCGTCTCCCCCCCCCCCCCCCCCCCCCCCGGCCCCCCGCACACACCCGCCCCAACCCCCCAAGGGACAAACGGGCAC
>NZ_JBIUVD010000001.1:299066-882936 GCF_044742785.1 Streptomyces sp. NPDC087844
TTACGCCTGGGTGGTGCCCGGGCCGCACACCGGCGTGGGGGCCCCCCCCCCCGGCTACCCCCCGGGGGAAAAAAAGGTAGGGGGCGGGGGGGGGGGGGGCCCCCCCCCCCCCCCCCCCCACGCCCCCTGTCCACATGTCCGGCGCTCCCGCAGGAACCAGGCCGTCAGCCTCGTACAACGGTCCCGAACCGAATGTCGTACGAAGGCGAAGGCGAAGGCGAGAGTGAGGGTGAGGGCGAGGGCGAGGGCGACCCGCTCAGCGCAGCCAGCAGCCGCCCCGCCTCCTCGGTCACCTCGGTGCGCTGCCGCCCGGTGAGCGTGCCGAAGGGCTCGACGGTGAGCACGGTCCCTTCGCCGGTCCCCTCCAGCCGCCACACGCCCGCCAGGAACCCGTCGACGAGCAGGGTCGGGTAAGCCTGATTGCCCCGCCAGGTACGGCCCTTGTAGTCGGCGGACACCACACGGGAGCGGTCGGCGTGCGAAAGGAGCAGGTTGTCGAACTCGGGCAGCAGACGCGCGGGGGCCGGCGTGTCGGCGTCCGGGCGGGGCGCGTCCGGCAGGTCGAAGAGCTCGACACCGTGCTCGTCGGCGAAGGTGACCAGCTGGGGCCGCAGCCGTTCGAAGGCGTCGCGCAGCCGGGTCAGACCGGCCCAGGTCTGCATGTCCTTGACGGAAGCGGGCCCGAAGGCGGCGAGGTAGCGCAGGACGGTGGCGTCGGGCGCGGGAGCCGGTTCGGACGGCCTGCCGAGCCAGTGCTCGGCGGTGGTGAGCGCGACCTGGCCGCTGCGGCCCCACAGCCCGCGCGGGGTGACCTGGACGAGCGGCAGCCGGCAGCGGGCGGCGATCGCGAGGGCCGCCGGATCGGCGTCCGGCCACTCGGCGAGCAGCGCCTCCCGCAGTTGCTTCATCGTGCGCGGCTCGGCCTCGACCAGTTCACGGCTGATCACGGCGAGCCGGTCGAGGTCCACTCCGGCGAGCCCCTTGCGGAAGCCGTACAACTCGCGTTCGCGGGCGGCCTGTACGAGCGGGCGCAGCGTCAGGCAGTCGTCCGCGGTGTGCGTGTGGATGGTGGACCGCATGGTGACGATGCGGACGACCTCCCTCGCCTCCATGGCCGTCGAGAGCTCCTGCGGGGCGAAGCCCTCCAGGCGGGCGGCGAGCGCGTGATACGGAGGCTTCACGTTCTGTGCCTGGAGACCGACGAGGTGCTCGACGGCGTCCTTCGCGGACAGGGTGGCCCGGCGCAGGAGCAACTGCCGGGCGAGGGTCGCACGGTTCAGCTCGCGGACACTCAGCACGGGAGCGGTCGAGGTCTTCGTCATGTCCGGCACGTTACTGGGCCTCGCGGACACCCTCTGTCCCTGTTCGCGAGCAGGTCGAGCCGCTCCGGCCATGTGACCCGTATATCCTGCCCGTGATCGACAAGGCGACGGACGAGACAGCTGGCGGAGCAGCTGCTGAAACAGCTGACGAAACAGACGCCGAGACAGACGACAAGACGGCCGACAAGACAGACGTACGAACAAGCGTGCGACACGTGTGACACGGAGGCAGCCGCGATGCCGGAGCGCCGAGCCCGCCCCGTACCCGCCACCAGGGGCAACCGGAAGCCGATATGGCGACGCGCCGTGGCTCCCACCACCACCGAAGCCCCTGCGGACCCTCCGACGCACCGCCCCACCGCGGCCGACGCGAAAACGGACGCCGTGGAGCCCGGCAGCGTCGTACAGGCGGCGCTCTACCGCGACGGTGTGCGGGTCGCGACCCCCGCCTCCCTCGCGGACACCTTCCGTGAGTTGCGCGAGCAGCCGGACGGCATGGCGTGGATCGGGCTGGCCCGTCCCACGGAGGACGAGATCCTGTCCCTGGCGGCCGAGTTCGACCTGCATCCGCTCGCCGTCGAGGACGCGATGGAGGCCCATCAGCGGCCGAAGCTGGAACGGTACGGCGACACGCTCTTCGTCGTCCTGCGCGCGGCCCGCTACCTCGACGCGTCCGAGGAGGTCGACTTCGGCGAACTGCACGTGTTCCTCGGTCCCGACTTCCTCATCACGGTCCGGCACGGCGCCGCTCCGGACCTCTCCGCCGTCCGACGCCGTATGGAGGAGACCCCGGAGCTTCTGAGCCTCGGCCCCGAGGCAGTGCTCTACGCCATCCTCGACGCGGTCGTGGACGGTTACGCACCGGTCGTCTCCGGCGTCCAGAACGACATCGACGAGATCGAGACCGAGGTCTTCGGCGGGGACCCCTGGGTCTCTCGCCGCATCTACGAACTCTCCCGCGAAATGGTCGAGTTCCAGCGCGCCACCCGTCCTCTGGTCGGCATGCTGCACGGCCTGATGGCAGGCTTCGCCAAGTACGGCACCGACGACGAACTCCAGCGCTACCTCCGCGACGTCGCCGACCACGTCACCCACACCAGCGAACGCGTGGACGGCTTCCGCCAGGCCCTCACGGACATCCTCACGGTCAACGCCACACTGGTCACCCAGCAACAGAACGCGGAGATGCGGGCGTTGGCGGAGGCGGGCTTCGAACAGAACGAGGAGATCAAGAAGATCTCGTCGTGGGCCGCCATCCTCTTCGCCCCGACCCTCGTCGGCACGATCTACGGCATGAACTTCACGCACATGCCTGAGCTGGGCTGGACCTTCGGATACCCCTTCGCGGTCGCCCTGATGGCGGTCGTGTGCACCAGCCTGTACGTCATCTTCAAGCGGCGCGATTGGCTCTGAGCACTTCGAGCGGGCGGCCGGGGCAGGGCAACGCACGCGGTGCGGGCGGCAAGCCGGTCGGGCATGTGCTGAGCTCACCGGCCCCCAGACACGGTTGCGAGCCCTTAACGAGGCACCTGGCAGGCGAGTTGAGGTAGCGAACTCCTTTCCCTCCGGCCAGGGAGTCTCGTCCGTCACACCCGCCGCCCCTCACCGGTACGAGGGCAGCCGGGCGCGTCCCTAAGGGCAGCCACCGTGCCCCGCCGCTTCCTGACTCGGCACCCGCGTTGCGTCTAACGTCCGAGAGTGAGCCTTTGGACTTCTCTGGAACCCGCCTCCGCGACCGTGGACCCGGGTGGCAGTACGACGGTGCGGCTGCGTCTTCGCAACACCGGTGATGTGGTGGACGAGTACCGCTTCGAGGCGGTCGGTCCGCTGGCGCCGTGGGCGAGGGTGGAGCCGCAGGTGTTGCGGCTCTATCCGGGGACGACGGGTTCGGTGGACATCGCGTTCGCGCCGCCGCGTACGCCCGATGCGACGGCGGGCCCCAATCCGTACGCGGTGCGGATCACGCCGACGGAGCATCCCGAGGCGACCACGGTCCCGGAGGGGAACCTCACCATCACCCCGTTCACGGAGGTGCGGGCGGAGTTGGTGCCGCCGACGGTGAAGGGCCGTTTCCGGGGTCGTCCGAAGCTGGCGGTGGACAACCTGGGCAATACGAAGCTGACGGCGTCGGTGAGCGGCAGCGACAACGGCGATCAGTTGTCGTACGACATCCATCCGTCGAATGTGCAGATCGACCCGGGCCGTGCGGCGTTCGTGAAGACGACGCTGAAGCCGCGCCAGATCATCTGGTTCGGATCGAAGGAGTCACGCCCCTACACCCTCGCCCTGCAGCGGTCCGGCGTGGACCCGCTGGACGTGGAAGGCACCTACGTCCAGCGAAGTTTCCTGCCGCGCTGGCTCGCCACCTTCCTGGGCGTCTTCCTGGCTCTCGCCATCACGTTCGTGATGCTGTGGATCGCCTACAAGCCGCAGGTGCGCAGCGCCGCCACGGAGAAGCTGCAGGAAGCCGGCATCAGCACCCTGCCGCCCAGCAGTCCCACGGCGTCCCCCGAAGCGCCGAAGGCCCCGTCGTCCGTCCCCACGACACCCCCGGCCGCGACCGAGACGCAGAAGGCGGGCGGGTCAGGAGCCGGGGCAGGGGGCGGCGGATCCGAGGACAAGGAGGCCAAGGCCCCGGAGAGGACGGCGGCGACCGCCGTCCAGGAACTCGCCGCGCAGGACCCGACCGGACGGCACATCTGCTACCGGGCCTACGTGTCCGGCCAGGGCTGGACCGACGCCGTGTGCGACGGCGAGACGGCCGGCACCGTGGGCGAGGAGACACCGCTCAAGGCCGTCAACATCGCCGTGTCCGGAACCAAGGGCACAAGCAGCGCCGCCTTCGTCCACAACCCCGGGTCCACCAACGGCGAGGGGCACTTCCCCGACCCGTGGTCGGGAGCCGCCGACGGTATCGACAACTACGTCGGCAGCACCAAGAAGGACGCCCCGAACATGCTGGGGTTCACCATCAACGTCGGAGGCGGCAGCAGCAGCGTCTGCCAGACCGCCCACGTCCACGACGACGCCTGGCTCGGCATGGAATGCGACGCCCCCGAGTCCGGGTACGACTTCACCTACTCCGGGACCCACAACAACGACCTCTGGCTGGAAGCAATCAAGCTCAAGGTGTGAGCCACGCGGAAGGGGATGCCGACACCGGTTGCCGACACCCCCTTCCGCCGGCCTCCTCAAGCAGCCAGGGCCGCGGGTGAGGGCGCGGTGGGGAGTGGGTCGGTTGCGGCGAGCAGCTCCATGAGGGTGGCTCGGGCGCGGGCCACGCGGGAACGGACCGTTCCCACGGGGCAGTCGCTGAGAGCGGCCGCCTCCGCATAGGGCAGCCCCATCATCTGCGTGAGAACGAACGCCTCACGGCGCTCGTCCGGCAGCGCCGCCAGCAGATCGAGGAGCACGACCCCGTCGTCGAAGCCGGGCAGGCCGCGCGGCTGGGCCCGTTCGACCGCCAGCCGCCAGTCCGGTACGTCGGACAGGCGCGGCCGGGCGGCGGCGTACCGGAGGCTGTCGACCACGGCACGTCGCGCGATGGCCAGCAGCCATGTTCGGGCCGAGCAGCGGCCCTCGAATCTGTGCAGGCTGCCGAGCGCCCTCAGGAACGTGTCCTGGGCCAGGTCGTCGGCGGCCTGGGGGTCGGCGGAGAGGTACGCGACATAGCGCACGACGTCACGGTGCAGGGCGCGCACGAAACGCTCGACGGCGTCCGGGTCGCCACCCCGGGCGGCCAGCGCCCAGGCGGTTATCGACTCGTCGACGGATGCCGCCGTCTCACCACCACTGCCGCTCCTGTCGCTTGCGATGCCTGTGTCGCTTCTGTTGTTTGCGACGCTTCTGTTGCTTCCGTCGTGTGGGACGGGCGGGGCAGGCGTGATCACCAGGTGTCCTTCTCGGGTCATCCGTGATCCGGACCGATGGCGCGCTCGCACGTCGGTCCGGCGAGGGGGCACGGCCGTACACGGAGGTACGGCCGACGCCCGAGGCGCGCGTGGCGACGCCTCGGGGATCCGGCTGTCTCAACAGGCAGCGGACCCCGCGGGCGGACCCCGAGAAGTGATGGCGTGGACGAGAAGGAGGCGCCGCGGCGAACGGTCGGAGGGACCGCGGCGGACGCGAATACGCGGGCGGTGCGGGGGCGTGGGCAGCGCGAGCAGCAGCCGCAGGGGTGCGGCCAGCCGTCCGGCCACCGCGCGCAGGATACGGAAGGCGGCGCGTTCGCCGTACGCCAGCCACAGACCGCACAGCAGCGCGGCCAACAGGTGGGCGGCGAGCATGCCGAGCGAGGACGTTCCGTCCATGTCGTGCGCCGACTGACTCATGGCACCCGAGCCCATGTGGCCCGCGCCCACGTGTCCCGCGCCCATGTGTTCCGAAGCCATGTGTCCGGAGCCCATGTGCACCATGGACCCCATGTCCATGGCGTCCATGGTGTCCGCGGCGTCCATGGAAGACGAAGATGTGTGCGCCGCGCCCACCCCCCGGCCGGAGGCCACCGGCCCCGCCATCGCCCCCTCCATCGACCCCGCGAGCGAGAACGACCAGTGGAGCAGGCCCTGGGTGACGACCACCACCGACACGACCAGGGGGAGTCCGCGCTCCCGGCCGGCCAGGCACCAGCCCGCGCCGCCCGTCGCCACGGTCCCGCCGGCCATCGTCCACCAGGCCACCGGGGAGCCGGACATCAGCACGTGGCCGAGGGCGGCGAGCAGCACACAGACGACCGCGAAGACCGCGGCCCGTACCGTGCGAACACCCCACCCAGCAGTCATGGCTGGCCTCATCCTCGCATTCGTCGCGCGTGCGTCGTGGTGAGGTACGGGAATTGCCCCCGTCCCACCCTCAACACGCGACGCGTGATCCAGGACACATGGCAGGCCCGAAACTTCACCCGCGCCCGAACCGACGTCCGCGCGGACTGAGACCTTGAGCGCTCCGCGTAGTGCATACGATCGCCGCGTGACTCTCTTTCATGTGCGACGGGACACCTCCCTGGATGCCGACGAGGCGTGGCGGCGGCTCACTCTGTGGGAGCGGCATGCCGATGTGGTGCCGTTGACGCGGGTCCGGGTCGTCACGCTGCCGCCTCGTGGGGCGGGCACGGTCTTCGTGGCGCGTACCGGGGTGGGGCCGGTGGCGTTCGACGACCGTATGGAGGTCGTCGTCTGGCGACCGCCCCTGGACCGTACGCCCGGGCTGTGCCGGCTCGTCAAACGCGGTGGCCTCGTCGTCGGGTGGGCCGAGATCGAGGTACGGCCGGCGGCGGGCGGCGGCTCGCAGGTGCTGTGGCGGGAGGAGTTGGGGGTGCGAGGGCTGCCCCGCGTCTTCGACCCCGTGCTGGGGCGGGCGGGCCGGTGGATGTTCGGCCGGGCGGTGGACCGGCTGCTGTCACACCCCTGAGAGCCGGGCCCGTCAGCCGTCGGCCGTAACCCGTGACCAGCCGTCAGCCGTCAGCCGTCAGCCGGGAGTCTCGGGAACCGTCTGGGCGGTCGAGGAGGAGGACACGCTGGAAACCCGGGTCGAGGCAGTGTCCGAGAAACGTGCAAGATCCCGCGATGCGTCATGGCAAAAGTGTGTGGAACGAGTCCGCTCGGAGTTGCGAGACTAGGACCCATGAACGACATGGGGCGGTTCCGTAAGGCAGTCGTCCAGTGGGCCGCCGGCGGCGCGGGGGCGGTGGAAGCGGGCGTGCGCGCGCGGGAGGCGGCGGCCGACGCCGGGCTGCGTACGGTCGTGCTCGTCGAGGGGGGCAGCGACCGGGTCGCCGTCGAGGCGCTGGCCGCCCGGCACGGCCGGGACCTCGACGAGGAGGGGGTCTCGGTGGTGCCGCTCGGGGGCGCGATGAGCGTCGGGAGGTTCGTGGATCTGTGCGGGCCGCAAGGGCTCGACGTGCGGCTCGCCGGTCTGTGCGACGTGGCCGAGGAGCGGTTCTTCCGGCGCGCGCTCGAACGGGCCGGGATCGGCTCGGACCTGACGACCGACGGGCTGGAGTCGCTCGGCTTCTTTCTGTGCCGCGCGGACCTGGAGGACGAACTGATCCGTTCCCTGGGCGCCGACGTCATTCAGCAAGTGGTGGCGGAACAGGGCGAGTTGCGCGCGTTCCGCACCCTCCAGAACCAGCCCGCGCAGCGGGGGTGGACCGTGGAACAGCATCTCCACCGCTTCATGGGCACCCACGCCGGTCGCAAGGCCCAGTACGCGCAGGAACTCGTCGCGAGCCTGGACCTCGACCGGACGCCGCCGCCGCTGGAACGGCTCCTCGCCCACGTCTGACGGCCGCGTCCGGCGCCCGCACCTGGCGGCCGAGCTGCCTGGTCAGGCCATCGAACCCATGTCCCGCACCGGCGTGGGTACTGGCCTCGGCACCGGCCTCGGCACCGGAGTCAGCACCGGAGTCGGCATCGGCATCGGCATCGGTGACACGTCGTGGTGGATCGGCGTGTGCGCGCCGGTCAGCGACACCCCGCTCCCGCCCCGCCGGTTCGCGACGATCTCCGAGGCGATGGACAGGGCGGTCTCCTCGGGCGTACGGGCGCCGAGGTCGAGGCCGATGGGCGACCGCAGCCTGGCCAACTGCTGTTCAGTCACGCCCACTTCGCGGAGCCGCGCGTTGCGGTCCAGGTGCGTGCGGCGGGAGCCCATCGCCCCCACGTACGCGACCGGCAGCCGCAGCGCCAGCGCGAGGAGCGGTACGTCGAACTTGGCGTCGTGGGTCAGGACGCACAGGACCGTACGGGCGTCGACCTCCGTGCGCTCCAGGTAGGTGTGCGGCCACTCGACGACGATCTCGTCCGCCTCCGGGAAACGCGCCGCCGTCGCGAAGACGGGACGCGCGTCGCAGACCGTCACGCGGTAGTCGAGGAACTTGCCGATGCGGACCAGGGCCGAGGCGAAGTCGATCGCCCCGAAGACGATCATCCGGGGCGGCGGTACCGAGGACTCGACCAGCACGGTGAGCGGTGCTCCGCAGCGGGAGCCCTGTTCGCCGATCTCCAGGGTGCCGGTGCGGCCCGCGTCCAGGAAGGCCCGCGCCTCCTCCGCCACCGTGCGGTCCAGTTCGGGGTGCGCGCCGAAGCCGCCCTCGTACGGGCCGTCGGGGCGTACGAGGAGGGCGCGGCCCCGCAGTTCCGCCGGGCCGGAGACGACGCGTGCGAGCGCCGCCGCCTTTCCGTCGGCGGCTGTGGTGAGCGCGGACGTGAGCACGTCGCGAAGCGGTGAGGAGGCGTGCACCGGGGTCACCAGGATGTCGATGACGCCGCCGCACGTCAGGCCCACCGCGAAGGCGTCCTCGTCGCTGTACCCGAAGCGTTCGAGGGCCGACTCCCCGTCCTCCAACGCCTGTTGGCACAGGTCGTAGACCGCGCCCTCCACGCAGCCGCCGGAGACCGAGCCGATCGCCGTGCCGGCGGCGTCCACGGCGAGGGCGGCGCCGGGGCGTCTTGGCGCGCTTCCGCCGACGGCCACGACGGTGGCCACGGCGAAGTCGCGGCCCTCCGCCACCCACCGCCGCAGGTCTTCTGCTATGTCCAGCATCTCTCGGTCTCCTGCCGTCTACGGGTGCGTTGCGGCTGACCGCGCAGTTCCCCGCACCCCTGAAAGGCCCGGGTGCGTCGTGGCTGGCCGCGCAGTCCCCCGCACCCCTGAAGGGCGCAGGCGCGCTGTCGACGGCCACGCAGTTCCCCGCGCCCCTGAAGGGGGCGAAAGCTGGGGCGCGGCTCCTCCCTTGAGGGGCGCGGGGAACTGCGCGGTCAGCCCCCACCGGGGCGCGGATCCGTCACCCCGCCCCCAGCGAAACGCTCAGTGGACCCCCATCCAGCTCTCGATCGGGCTCAGCGCGAAGAAGACCAGGAAGATCGCCGTGAGGCCCCACATGAACGCCCCGACCTCCCGCGCCCTGCCCTGAGCGATCTTGATGGCGACGTAACTGATGACTCCGGCCGCGACTCCCGCGGTGATGGAGTACGTGAACGGCATGATCACGACGGTCAGGAAGACCGGGATCGCGGTGGCGCGGTCGGCCCAGTCCACATGGCGGGCGTTCATCATCATCATGGCGCCGATGACGACGAGGGCAGCCGCCGCGACCTCGCCGGGGACGATCGCCGTCAGCGGGGTGAGGAAGAGGCAGGCCGCGAAGAACAGGCCCGTGATGACGGAGGAGAGCCCGGTGCGGGCACCTTCGCCGACTCCCGTCGCCGACTCCACGAACACCGTCTGGCCGGACGCGCCCGCGACCCCGCCGATCGCGCCGCCCGCGCCGTCGATGAACAGCGCCTTGGACAGGCCCGGCATCCGGCCCTTGCCGTCGGCGAGACCCGCCTCGGTGCCGACGCCGATGATGGTGGCCATCGCGTCGAAGAACCCGGCGAGGACGAGCGTGAAGACGATCATGCCGACCGTCACCGCGCTGGCCTCGCCCCAGCCGCCGAACTCGACGTCGCCGAAGGCCGAGAAGTCGGGCATCGACACCGCGCTGCCGTGCAGTTCGGGCGCGCCACTGGCCCACTGCTTCGGGTCGATGACGTCGAGGGCGTTGAGGACTACGGCGAGTACGGTTCCGCCGACTATGCCGATCAGGATCGCGCCGGGAACACCGCGCGCCTGCAGCATGAAGATGGCGAGCAGCGTGACGGCGAACAACAGCACCGGCCAGCCCGCCAGTTCGCCCGTGGCGCCGAGCGAGACCGGGGTCGCCTCGCCCTGGTGGACGAAGCCCGCCTTCACCAGGCCGATGAGCGCGATGAACAGACCGATGCCCATCGTGATCGCGTGTTTCAGCGCCAGCGGGATCGCGTTCATGATCATCTCGCGTAGCCCGGTGACCACGAGCAACATGATCACCACGCCGTACATCACGCACATGCCCATGGCCTGCGGCCAGGTCATCTGGGGCGCGACCTGCGAGGAGAGAACGCCGGAGACGGACAGTCCCGCGGCGAGGGCAAGCGGCACCTTGCCGAAGGAGCCCATCAGCAGCGTGGTGAAGGCCGCGGCGAACGCTGTCGCGGTGATCAGGGCCTGCCGGCCGAGCGTGTCGCCCGCCACGTCCTTGCCGGACAGGATCAGGGGGTTGAGGAGGAGGATGTACGCCATCGCCATGAAGGTCGTGACGCCGCCGCGCACCTCGCGCGCGGCCGTGCTC
Organism: Streptomyces sp. NPDC087844; assembly: GCF_044742785.1. Classification (NCBI taxonomy): domain Bacteria; kingdom Bacillati; phylum Actinomycetota; class Actinomycetes; order Kitasatosporales; family Streptomycetaceae; genus Streptomyces; species Streptomyces sp. NPDC087844. Next base: position 309,540 of record NZ_JBIUVD010000001.1, read on the forward strand.
CCCCGCAGGGATATGTGGAAGTAGCGGTCGAGCCAGGACCGGCCGGCCGGGACGCGGGTTCCTTCACCCGCGTCGTCGGCGGTGGTCCCGGGCTCAAGTGACTGCTGGGTCATGGTGCCTTCTCCCAAGGTTCATAGGGGCACCCGCGCCCTGCTTTCGGCTTGCGCGGGTTTTGGGAAGGTGCACGACCCGGGGGACGGCCCGAGACGAGACGTGGTGCTGCACTCGCACCTGTGCCGGGGGTGCCGTGGGATACACGGTCACCCGGCACCGGGGCCGGCGTAGCGGTGGAACGGGTGCTCACGCGCGACGGCGGACGCCTGCACGCAAGGACGACGGGTCAACTACGCCGTGCCCGTGAGGTGTTCCGGGCGGACCGGTGTCCTGTTGAGCTCCAGACCCGTCGCGTTGCGGATCGCCGCCAGGACGGCCGGGGTCGACGACAGGGTCGGGGCCTCGCCGACGCCACGGAGCCCGTACGGCGCGTGGTCGTCGGCGAGTTCGAGCACGTCGACGGGGATGGTCGGCGTGTCGAGGATCGTGGGGATGAGGTAGTCGGTGAAGGAGGGGTTCCTGACCTTCGCCGTGACGGGGTCGACGATGATCTCCTCCATGACCGCGATGCCGAGGCCCTGGGTCGTGCCGCCCTGGATCTGGCCGATGACGGACAGCGGGTTGAGCGCCTTGCCGACGTCCTGCGCGCAGGCCAGTTCGATGACCTTCACCAGACCGAGTTCGGTGTCCACCTCGACAACGGCGCGGTGGGCCGCGAACGAGTACTGGACGTGGCCGTTGCCCTGTCCGGTGCGCAGGTCGAAGGCCTCGGTCGGCCGGTGCCGCCACTCCTCCTCGACCTCGACCGCCTCGTCTTCGAGTACGTCCACCAGGTCGGCCAGGACCTCACCGCCGTCGGTGACGACCTTGCCGCCCTCCAGGAGCAGTTCGGCGGTCGCCCAGGCGGGGTGGTACGTACCGAGCTTGCGTCGGCCGATCTCCAGGACCTTCTCGCGGACGAGTTCGCACGCGTTCTTCACGGCGCCGCCGGTGACGTACGTCTGGCGGGACGCGGAAGTCGAACCGGCGGACCCCACCTGCGTGTCCGCCGGCTGGATCGTCACCTGGGCGACGCCCAGCTCGGTGCGGGCGATCTGCGCGTGGACGGTGACCCCGCCCTGGCCGACCTCCGCCATCGCGGTGTGCACGGTCGCGACGGGCTCGCCGCCGACGACCTCCATACGGACTCTGGCGGTCGAGTAGTCGTCGAAGCCCTCGGAGAAGCCGACGTTCTTGATGCCGACCGCGTAGCCCACACCGCGAACGACGCCTTCGCCGTGGGTGGTGTTGGAGAGGCCGCCGGGGAGCTGACGGACGTCCGCCGCCTCGCCGGCCGCGAGCCACTGCTGCTCCGGCGGCATGGGCATCGCCTTGACGCGGCGCAGGAGTTCGGCGACCGGGGCGGGCGAGTCGACCGGCTGGCCGGTGGGCATCAGCGTGCCCTGGGACATCGCGTTGAGCCGCCGGAACTCGACCCGGTCCATCCCCACCGCGTCCGCGAGCCTGTCCATCTGCGCCTCGTAGGCGAAGCACGCCTGGACCGCGCCGAAGCCGCGCATGGCGCCGCAGGGCGGGTTGTTGGAGTAGAGGGCGATGGCTTCGATGTCGACGTCTTCGAGGACGTACGGACCGACCGCCAGGGATGCCGCGTTGCCGACGACGGCCGGGGACGCGGAGGCGTACGCGCCGCCGTCGAGGACGATCCGGCACTTCATGTGGGTCAGTTTCCCGTCCTTCGTCGCCCCGTGCTCGTAGTGGAGCTTCGCGGGGTGGCGGTGGACGTGGCCGAAGAAGGACTCGAAGCGGTTGTAGACGATCTTGACCGGTTTGCCCGTGCGGAGTGCCAGCAGGCAGGCGTGGATCTGCATCGAGAGGTCCTCGCGGCCGCCGAACGCGCCGCCGACGCCGGACAGCGTCATGCGCACCTTGTCCTCGGGCAGGCCGAGCACCGGGGCGATCTGGCGCAGGTCGGAGTGCAGCCACTGGGTGGCGACGTAGAGGTCCACGCCGCCGTCCTCGGCGGGTACGGCGAGGCCCGACTCGGGGCCCAGGAAGGCCTGGTCCTGCATACCGAAGGTGTACTCGCCCTCGACGATGTGATCGGCGCGCCGACGGGCCGCCTCCACGTCACCGCGGACGATCGGCTGGCGGTGCACGATGTTGGGGTGCGACACGTGGCCCATGTGGTGGTCGTCGCGGCCCTCGTGGATCAACGGGGCGTCCGGCGCGGTGGCCGAGGCCTCGTCCGTGACGACCGGCAGTTCCCGGTACTCCACCTTGATCTTGGCGGCGGCCCGGCGGGCGGTCTCGGGGTGGTCGGCGGCCACGATCGCGACCGGCTCGCCGTGGTGGCGTACCCGGCCGTGGGCGAGTACCGGGGTGTCCTGGATCTCCAGGCCGTAGGTCTTCACGGCGGTCGGCAGGTCGTCGTACGTCAGGACGGCGTGGACGCCGGGCGTCGCGAGGGCCTCGCCGGTGTCGATGGAGAGGATCTCGGCGTGCGCGACCGTGGAGCGCAGGATCTGGCCCCAGAGCATGTCCTCGTGCCACATGTCGGACGAGTACGCGAACTCGCCGGTGACCTTGAGGGTGCCGTCCGGGCGGAGCGTGGACTCGCCGATGCCGCCCTTGGTCCGCGAACCCTGGGTGACCTTCGTGGGAGTACCGACGGGAGCTGTGTTGGTCGCCATCGTCAGACCACCTCTCCCTGCCGGGCGGCCGCCAGGCGGACCGCGTCCATGATCTTCTCGTAGCCGGTGCAGCGGCAGAGGTTGCCCGAGAGCGCCTCGCGGATGTCGGCGTCGGTCGGGGTCGGGTTGCGCTCCAGCATCTCGTCGGCCGCGACCAGCAGGCCGGGGGTGCAGAAGCCGCACTGGACGGCTCCGGCGTCGATGAACGCCTGCTGGATGGGCGCCAGTTCGGCGCCCTCACCGGTTTGCGAGTCGGCGGGCCGCGCCTCCCAGCGCTTGGCCGCGTCCAGGGGCGTACCGCAGGCGCCAGGGGCCCCCGCGGCTCCTGAGGTTCCGGGGACGCTCGGGGCTCCGGGGGCTCGGGAGGCGCAACCCCCGTGCTGCTCCGCCCGCTGCTTGGCGAAGTCCGCCAGGCCCTCGACCGTGACGACGTCGCGGCCCTCGACCTGCCCGGCCGCGACCAGACAGGAACAGACCGGAACGTTGTCGAGGCGGACCGTGCAGGAGCCGCACTCGCCCTGCTCGCAGGCGTTCTTCGAGCCCGGCAGGCCCAGGCGTTCCCGCAGCACGTACAGCAGGGACTCGCCCTCCCACACGTCGTCGGCTTCCTGCGGACGGCCGTTGACCGTGAAACTGACGCGCATTACGCGACTCCCTCCGTGGCGGCGGCGGTGCCGCGGTACGACTCCCAGGTCCAGGTCAGCGTGCGGCGGGCCATGATGCCCACCGCGTGGCGGCGGTAGCTCGCGGTGCCCCGGACGTCGTCGATGGGGTTGCAGGCGCCGGAGCACAGCTCGGCGAACTGCTTGGCCACCGACGGGGTGATGATCTTGCCGTTGTCCCAGAAGCCGCCTTCTTCGAGCGCCGCGTTCAGAAACTCCTCGGCGACTTCGGCCCGTACGGGTGTGGGCGCGGCCGAACCGATGCCGGTGCGGACCGTGCGGGTGGCGGGGTGCAGGGCGAGGCCGAAGGCGCACACCGCGATCACCATGGCGTTGCGGGTGCCGACCTTGGAGTACTGCTGCGGGCCGTCCGCCTTCTTGATGTGGACGGCGCGGATCAGCTCGTCGGGGGCGAGCGCGTTGCGCTTCACCCCGGTGTAGAAGGCGTCGATCGGGATCAGCCGTGAACCCCGTACGGACTCGGCCTCGACCTCGGCGCCCGCCGCAAGGAGGGCGGGGTGGGCGTCACCGGCCGGGGAGGCGGTGCCGAGGTTCCCGCCGACTCCGCCGCGGTTGCGGATCTGCGGGGAGGCCACGGTGTGGGAGGCCAGGGCCAGGCCGGGCAGCTCGCCGCGGAGGTTGTCCATGATCGCCGAGTACGGGACCGAGGCGCCCAGGCGGACCGACTCCTCGCCGACCTCCCAGTCGCCCAACTCGCCGATGCGATTGAGGTCCAGCAGGTACTCGGGCCGGCGGTGGTCGAAGTTGATCTCGACCATCACGTCGGTGCCACCCGCAATCGGCACAGCTGTGGGATGCGCTGCCTTGGCGGCGAGCGCTTCCTCCCAGCTGGCGGGGCGAAGGAAGTCCATGACCGGCTCTCTTCTTCGTCTCGTTGATGGTGCTGATCAAGCCAGATCGTGTGCGGCGGCCCAGGCTCGTTCATGAGTTGTTCACGTGGATGGGAGCCAGTACACAGCCCGTTCCACCAATGGGGTCAGTCACCGAAACCATGAAGGAGTTGGCTGGCCAGGGCGCGCATCTTGTAGATTCGTATGAACGGAGGTCATCAGTAACCTCTCGGCTTTCCCTCGGAAACGTCGGACGCAGTCCGCTGCGCGTCGGCCACCGGCCGGAATGAGTCCTCCTCTCGCCCCTTCATCGGTTCGGCCCCCTCCATCGGTTCCCCATCCATCGTAATTTTTCGAGACAGAACGGCGGCGACGAGATGCGGCTGCGCGCACTGCTGGACACGGACGCGCTGGGCCTGCGGCTGCTCGGCGGCCAGGACGAGCTGGACCGCACGGTGCGCGGGGTGATGACCACGGACCTGCGGGACCCCAGCCGCTATCTGTCGGGCGGTGAGCTGGTCCTCACCGGGCTCGCCTGGCGCCGTGGCCCGGCCGACTCCGAGCCCTTCGTACGGCTCCTCGCGGGCGCCGGGGTCACGGCGCTGGCCGCGGGCGAGGCCGAGCTGGGCGCCATCCCGGAGGACCTGGTGGCGGCCTGCGCGCAGCACCGGCTGCCGCTGTTCGCCGTCAACGAGTCGGTGGCCTTCGCGACGATCACCGAGCACGTCGTGCGGCAGGTGTCGGGCGAGCGTGCCGGGGACCTGGCGGCCGTGGTGGACCGGCACCGCCGGATGATGACCTCAGGCCCGGCGGGCGGCGGCCCGGACGTGGTCCTGGACCTGCTCGGTACCGACCTGGACCTGCGTGCCTGGGTCCTCTCCCCCGTCGGGCGCCTCATCGCGGGCTCGCGTCTCGCGGAGACCGAGCTGCCCGCGCAGGTCTGCGCCACGCTGGCCGGTGAGCACCTGGCGGCGGTCCGCACGGGCCGCCGCGGCCCGTACCGGGTGACGGTGGGCCCGGCCACGTACTCGCTGTTCCCGGTCCGCGGCGGCGGACGCTCTACGGCGGGGACGCGCGACGTACGCGAGACGGTCCTGTCGGAGTGGCTGCTCGCCGTGGAGGCGGACGCCGGGGACTGGCCGGAGGAGCGGCTCGACCTGCTGGAGGGCGTGACGCAACTGATCGCCGTGGAGCGGGACCGACGGGACGCGGCGCGCACCGTGCGGCGCAGGCTCGCGCAGGAGGTGCTGGAGCTGGTGCGGACCGGTGCCGCGCCCGCCGAGATCGCGGCGCGGCTGCGGGTCGCGGCGCCCGTACTGCTGCCCGGACTGGGCGCGGCTCCGCACTGGCAGGTCGTGGTCGCCCGCGTCGAATGGGACGAGGCGGAGGGCGGGCCCGCGGGCTCCCCGGCCGAGTCCGGCGGCGGTGGCAGACGGACCGAGGGGCCCGCGGGAGGTCCGGCTGGCGGTCCGGCTGGCGGTCCGGTGGCGCAGGCGCTGCTGGAGGAGATCCTGGTCGACCCGCTGTCGTCGGGTCCCGAGCCGTCCGACCGGATCGCGGTCGCCCACACGGGCGACGAGGCCATCGCGCTCGTCCCCCTGCCGGCCGTCTCCTCGGAGCACGACGGCTCGGAGACGGGCCTGCTGGCCGACGCGATACTGGAAGCGGTACGCGAGCCGCTGTCGGCCGGACTGGACGGTGACGGGCGGCTCACGCTGGGCGTCAGCGCTGCCGTGCACTCGGCGGAGGGCCTGCGCGGCGCCCTGGAGGAGGCACGGCACGCGCGGCGGGTGGCCGCGGCCAGGCCCGGGCGGGTGTGCGCGGCGGGCCACCAGGAGCTGGCGTCGCACGTACTGCTGCTGCCCTTCGTGCCGGACGACGTGCGCCGCGCCTTCACGGCCCGGCTGCTGGACCCGCTGCGCGAGTACGACCGCCGGCACCGCGCCGAGCTGGTCCCGACGCTGGAGGCGTTCCTCGACTGCGACGGGTCCTGGACGCGCTGCGCGGCCCGTCTGCATCTGCACGTCAACACGCTGCGCTATCGGGTCGGGCGTATCGAGCAGTTGACGGGCCGAGATCTTTCCCGGCTTGAGGACAAGCTGGACTTCTTCCTCGCGCTGCGGATGAGCTGAGGTCACAGCGCTGCGGGCGGTGGGACTCCCGTCGCACGGGTGCGAGCGGAGGCCCGGAACGTGCGTCAAGTGTCTTCTCCAACCCACGACTTTGTGAAATCCTTCACCTACCCCCTTGGCCGGGCGCGCTCATTCGTGCTGAGATGCCGCCACCACTCAACAGCTCAATGGCGTGCTCGGGGAGGGCAACGTGGCGCATCCCGCCATGTCTGGTTACGGAACGACTGCAGGGGACGATCCACTCCAGACCGCAATATGGCGGCTGCGCTCGCGCGCCTGCTGGGCCGACGCGGCCGCTCTCCTGGAACCACACACGGCATCGGCCGCTCTCCAGAGAGCCTCACTCCTCGTCGAACGCTGCCTCTACACCGAGCAGGGGTGGGCGGAGGCGGAGGACGCGCTGCGTACGGCGGAGGCGCTGGCCCAGAGCGACGACGAGCGGGGCGCGGCGGCGTGCGAGCGGGGGCAGCTCGCGTACGCGTCGACGCTGCTGGCGGTCCGCGACCGCGCCGACGAGGCACGGGCCGCGCTCGGCCGGGCGGCGGCCTTGATCGCGCCGGGTGCCAGAGGGCGGGCGCTGCTCGACTTCCGGCGCGGCCTGCTCGCGGAGAACCTGGCGCACTCGCCGCAGTCCGCGCGCGCCGCCTACCGCCGGGCCCACGCGGGCGCCACCGCGCACGACGACCCGCTGCTCCTGTCCTTCACCTGGCGTCACCTCGCGGGACTCGCGCTGCGCGAGGGCGAGTTGGCGGAGGCCCGGCACGGCTTCGCCGAATCCCTGCGCATCCGCGAGGAGTTGGGCTACCTCGTCGGTACCGCCCCGGCGCTGGCGTCCCTCGCCGACGCGGAGACCGAACCGGAGGCGTCCCGGCTACGGGCGGAGGCGGGGCGGCTGTTCAAGCTCCTCGGAGGCGTACCGACCTGGCTGGCGGACCAGTTGGCACCACCGGCGGCCACCGCGTGACGCCAGCGCCCGCGCCGGGCCACGGACGCGCCTTCCCGAGCAGCCTCGGAGGACCCGGACCCGGACCCGCCTCGTGCGGCAGGCACCGGGCACGCGGATCCGCCGTCTCCCAGGGGCGCGAGACACGCAGACCCGCCGTCTCCCAGAGGCGCGGGGCACGCGGACCCGCCGACCTCTGCAGGCGCCCGGCACGCAGACCCGCCGTCTTTCAGGGGCGCGGGGCACGCGGACCCGCCAGCCTCTGCAGGCACCGGGCACGCAGACCCGCCGACCTCTGCAGGCGCCCGGCACACAGACCCGCCGTCTTTCAGGGGCGCGGGGAACTGCGCGACCAGCCCCCACCGGGCCCACGGATGAACGACGCCTCGCGCCAAGGCCTCAGGGCCCAGGACGTCAGGGCCCTGAGGCCTTGGGCACGATCGAGGCGGCGGCCCGACGCGTACCCGCTACGCGCCCGCGAAGTGGTCCCGTATCAAGCCCTGCGCCACCGCAACGTCCTGCGCGGCCAACGCGTCGAGCAGCCCCGCGTGTTGCGCCGCGTCGGCGAGGAGATCGGCGCGCGGACGCCGGGTGGGGGCCCCGGCCAGGGGCAACTGGGCGCGGCGGTGGAGGTCGTCCGCGAGCTGTACCAGCTGGCGGTTGCCCGAGAGGGCGAGGACCGCGGCGTGGAAGACGCGGTCGGACTCGGCGTAGCGCGCGAGGTCGCCGGTGGCCGCCGCGGTCACGGTCGCGTCGGCGAGCGGGCGCAGCTCCGCCCAGCAGGGGGCCGCCACCGTACGGGTCAGCCGCAGCATCACCGGCATCTCGACGAGTGCCCGGATCTCGGCCAGCTCGGCCAGTTCACGGGCCCCGCGCCGGATGACACGGAAGCCGCGGTTCGGTACGACCTCGACCGCCCCCTCGTTCGCGAGCTGCTGCATGGCCTCGCGCACGGGGGTCGCCGACACCCCGAAGCGTTCGCCGAGCGCGGGGGCGGAGTAGACCTCACCGGGGGCGAGGTCACCGGCGACGAGAGCGGACCGCAGCGCGTCAAGAACCTGCCCACGGACGGAGAGCCGCTGAATCACGGGCCGGGGAGCCGCGACCGCGAAGGCGGGCCCGGAGACAGGTGCGGGGACGGGGGCAGGAGTGGGGGCGGGCGCAGACGCGGGCGCGGGGCCGATCGAGGCCGTACGGGCATCGGGCACCCGGCGCCCTGACGGCGTACCTCGGCCGCCGGAGACGCCTGGGCCGCCCAGGGCCTCCGGGGCTGCGGCAGGGCCGGGGGCGCCTGGCGCTCCGCATGCCGCCGTGGCGCGGCCGGGACCACCCAGGACTCCCGGGGCCGAGGACGCACGGACATCCGGCACACCCCGGCCGCCGGGAGTACCCACGCCACCCGCGCCGCCCGCTCCACCCGGAGCCTCCGGGCCCACGGGAGCGCCGGGAGGCGCAGTCGCTTCGCGGAGATCCGGGGCGCTCGTGGCGGTCCGGCGGCTCTCTGTTCCGGGCACGGCGGTCGACGCGTCGTGCGTGCCGGCGCGCCGGGCACCGTCCGTGAAGCTGAGCGCGCCACCTCTGGGAACGCCCATGGACGGTCCGCTCGCCAGGGTCCCGCTCGCGGGGGCCTCACTCGTGCCCGGGAATGCCCCGCCCGGCAGGCCCCCGCCGGCTCCCGAGGAACCCTGGGGCCGTGCGGCGCTGCCTGTGCCGCCCGGGCCTCGCGGGTCCCGGGCGCCCTCGCGCGTCACCCGCGGCTGGGGAATCGGCGTCTCGCTGTGGGTGTGCTCACCGCGGGCGGCGTGCGCGACGGGGGCGGCGGGAACCGGCGGGGTCGCGGGAGAGGGGCCGACGGCAAGGGCCTCGGCACGGCCCTCCGAGCGCGCCTGGGGCGGTACCCGCAGGCCGGCGCCCCCGGGGCGGCCCGCCACGTCACGCGTCTCCCCGGTACGCCCCTCCCCGGGCCGGGTCTCCGTGGGCCGAGTCTCCGTGGGGCCCGTCTCCGTGAGACGGGCCCCCCTCGGACGCGCCCCCGTCGGACGCACCCCCGTGGGACGCGCCTTCGAGGAGTCCCCGGCAGAGCCGTACCCCTCGCGCGAACCGGCCTTCTCCACGGGAGCCTCCTCCGGGTTGGCGCTGGTGGTGGGTGTGCGGGTGTCAATGTCGGGTGGGGTCCGTCGTGACCCCGACAGAACAGGGTAAACCTCGACCCTATCGGGTAAGGTAAGCCTTACTTGCCCAAGATCGAGAGACGGGGTCCTCGCATGTCCGCTACCGCCCCGGCCGTGACAGCGCCCGTGACCACCGGTGGCGCGCGCCCGGCCCACTCGGCCCTCACCGAGGCGTACACGCGAATGACCGAGGTGTTCCCGGCCCTGGGCGTGACGGAACTCGCCCCGGGCGAACCCGCCCCGACGGGTGGCGGGCGGGTCGGTGTCGCGAGGCTCGCGGAGGCGGGGCCCGAGTTCGAGTCCTTTCTCGCATGGGACGACGAGCAGGTCCTGGCCGACCACGGACAGCGGGCCCGCCCGGACGTCATCGCCAGCTTCGGTCTGCACCGGTACGCCTGGCCGGCCTGTCTGCTGATCACGGTTCCGTGGTTCGTACTGCGCCGCGTCCCCCGTTTCCCCGTGCAGGACGTCACCTTCCAGCGCATGCCCGGCCGTATCGCGGTGCGCGTGGGCGAGTTCGCCTGCCTCCCGGACGACCCGGCGGCGACACTGCCCGGTGCCCGCGTCGTCCGGGACGAAGAGGCTCTGCGCGCCGAGGTGAGGGCCGCCGTCGCCGAGCATCTGGAGCCGGTCCTGAGCGGCTTCGCCCCGCGCATGCGGCGCAGGGGCCGCGCCCTGTGGGCCATGGCCACGGACGAGGTCGTCGAGAGCCTTTATTACGTCGCCGGTCTCCTCGGCGAGCAGGAGCGCGCGACGCGGGAGCTGGAGCTGCTGTTCCCCGGCACCACCAAGCCGTACGTCGGCACGGCCGGCTTCCGCGAGGTGACCGGTTCGAACGGCGAGTGCCTGCCCACCAGGGACCGGGCCAGTTGCTGCTTCTACTACACCCTCGACGCCGAGGACACCTGCGCCAACTGCCCCCGCAACACCGAGGCCGTGCGCATCGCGAAGCTGACGGCCCAGGCGGCAGAGGCGGCGGTCTGAGCCCCGCGCGGGACCACCTTCCGCATCCAGTAAGATCAACTCGGCCTGAGACCGGGTTCTCCGCCATGGACGCGGGTACTGAGGTCACGGCTGGTTCACAATATCCTCACTTGGCGCAGGAACTTTCCGTGGAACCACCCGTACGGGTAATCTAACTCGAACTCAACTCCCGCCCCTCAAGCGGCAGTTCGAGGAGAATGCCGCCCACGCGCATCCCCTTGCACTTATCTGGCGGCCTCTTGCCCCGAAACTCCCTGAGGACCCGCGGGATTGGGCCACTATGACGGGCGTTACGCCCTATCCCAATGCAAGGGACCCCAGATGAGACTGACCGACATATCGCTGAACTGGCTGCTACCCGGCGCCGTGCTGCTCCTGGGCCTGCTGGCGGCGGTTGCGGTGCTCGCGCGTGGCAAGCGCGCCGGGGAGAAGACCCGCGCCGAAGATTCGTGGGAGCGCACGGAAGAGCGTCGCAGGCGCAAGGAGGCCGTCTACGCCACCGCCTCCTACGTACTGCTGTTCTGCTGCGCCGCGGTCGCCGCCGCTCTCTCCTTCCACGGCCTGGTCGGCTTCGGCGAGCAGAACCTGAACCTGACCGGCGGCTGGCAGTACCTGGTGCCGTTCGGCCTGGACGGCGCGGCCATGTTCTGCTCCGTACTCGCGGTGCGCGAGGCCAGCCACGGTGACGCGGCGCTCGGCTCCCGGATACTCGTGTGGACGTTCGCGGCCGCCGCTGCCTGGTTCAACTGGGTGCACGCCCCCCGGGGCCTCGACCACGCGGGAGCCCCGCACTTCTTCGCCGGCATGTCCCTGTCGGCCGCAGTCCTGTTCGACCGCGCGCTGAAGCAGACCCGCCGCGCCGCCCTGCGCGAGCAGGGCCTGGTGCCCCGGCCGCTGCCGCAGATCCGGATCGTACGGTGGCTGCGCGCCCCGCGTGAGACCTTCGGCGCCTGGTCGCTGATGCTGCTTGAGAACGTGCGCAGCCTGGACGAGGCCGTCGAGGAAGTACGTGAGGACAAGCGGGACAAGGAGCAGAACCGCCTGCGCCGACGCGACCAGGAGAAGCTGGACCGCGCCCGCATCAAGGCGATCACCCGCGGCCACCGCGGCGTGCTCGGCCGCGGCGGCCGTCAGGCGGAACTCCAGTCGGCCCAGACGGCCGCCCAGGTCGCTTCGGAGCCTGCCATATCAACGCCGGAACTACCTTCACGCGCCCGACCCTCGTTGCAGCCGGTCCGCCGAAGCGGGGACTCGGGGACGGTCGATCTCACCGCGGAGGACGACACAATGGCCCTCCCACGGCTCGACTCCCTTGAGCGCAAGCTGAAGGACCTGGAGCAGCAGTTCGGCTGAGCGGGACCCGGGGCTCTCGACGGCCTCGACTCCGGATGGGGGCGCGGCATCTCATGCCGCGCCCCCATCCAGTTCGAACCACACCGCCTTTCCCACCCCGTGCACGCGTACGCCCCACGCGTCGGCGAGCGACTGCACCAGGATCAGGCCCCTGCCGTGCGTGCCCTCGTCAGGGTTCGGTGTCCGCAGCCTCGGCCTGCGCCCCTCGAAGTCCCGTACCTCCACCCGCAGTCCGCGCGGGCCGACGGTCGCCGTCACCAGCGCGTCCCGGTCGGTGTGGACGAGCGCGTTGGTCACTATCTCGCTGGTGAGCAGTTCTGCCGTCTCGGACCTGCCGGGCCTCCCCCAGTGGGCGAGCAGTTCCCGCAGCGCTCTGCGGACCTCGGGCACGGCCCGGAGATCGCAGCGCCGGAGCCTGCTCCTGAGTTGCGACAAGCCGTCCTGGAAACCTTCCTGAAGACCTTCCTGAAGACCTTCCTGAAGACCGTGCTGATCAAGCGCGATCTCCGCCGTGTCCGCCGTGTCCTCCACGGTCGTGGCCGCATTCACCGTCTCCGCCGAGAAGGCCCCGGATAAGACGGGACCGCCCCCTCGCGCATACCTCTTCATGACCCCCGCCGCTCTCGGTACCCCTCCTGCTCGAACACGTTCACGGAATGCATGCCCCGTCAGGAAACCCGGCAGTCATGTCGATTCTTCAACCACTGCCTGTACGTGGGTTGTTGGCCCCGTACGACGCGCGCCGTCCAGCGCCGGGACGGTCGGAGAACGCACTGACGACGCGGGGTGCGCCGGTCGACCGGCGGCCGGTACGCGGCGGGCGGACCGCCGGAGATGGTGCCGCGACCCCGCCGATGGCCTCCCACGACGGCCGCGACCCGGGCGGGGAAGGCGGCTCCCGCGCGGGAGGCGGCGCCGTCCAGCTGCCGCGCGGAACGGGGGTGCACCGGACGGGCGCACACCGCTTCGAGCCCTTGTCTCCGGCCGGCGGAACGGTCGTCGGCGTTCGGTCCATCCGCCGACAGCCACCTGACGCACCGGCCGTACGCGAGTCGGCCGGGGACCGGCGGGGGTGCTGGATCCGCCGGCCCCCCGACCGACTGCCCGCCGCCTGTGCCCCTGCCTATACGCCTACTTGCTGCCTACTTGCCTACTTGCCCACGTGCCTAGTGCCTAAGTGCCTACGTGCCTACTTGGCGCCACTTCCCCTGTCCCCGATGTGGATGATCTCGTGGTCACGGTTCATGTCGACGACAAGCTCGGTCGTGGTCCTGTCCCCCCAGGTCATCGTCACGACCGCTTCCGAGTGGTCCGCCTTGCCGTTGTCGGTGACCGTCCACTTCGCCGGCACGTTCTGGGCCCGCAGGACGCCGTCCGCGTGGTTCTTGTCCTCCCAGGCCGCGAGTTCCTTGCGGTAGTCGGCGTGCACGTAGTACTTCCGGAGCTCGGTGACCAGGTTCCCGCCCTCGCCCGGACCGCTCTGCGCGTCGATGTACGCGCCGTAGAAGTCGGCGATCCGGGTCACCGAGTTCGACGGCTGCCCGCCGACCGAGCGGAACGCGGCGGTCCGCGCCGTCGCGTCGGCCGAGGTCGCCTCGGCCGACGCGGTGATCCCGAGCGGCAGGGCGGTCGCGGCGACGAGGCCGGCGATCAGAGCGGCACGGCGTCCCCGTCCGCGTGCTGCGGTGCCGGCGGCGCTGCTGTCGCTGTTGTTGCTGTTCATCGGTCCGTACTCCCCGTTCTGCTGCTGCACTTCTGTCATGACCGGCGCGATGGTCGGTCGCACCGGTAGGGGCCGCCCTCTCGACCCCCGTCGCGTGAGGGCGGCCCCGGCTCAGGTGGCGGTCAGTGGAGCTTGTTGACCGCGGTGGTCGTCGTCTTCTTGAAGGCCTTCACCGGCGCGTCGGAGAAGTCACCCATCTGCCCCCACTTCACGACGGTGACGGCCCGGCCGTCCCGGCCGACCGAGTAGAGGTTGATGTCGGTGGCGCCCCAGGAGGTGTCGGTGTGCACCCCGTAGACATGGGCACCCTCCTCGACCGGCAACGTGCCGTAGTCCTTCCATGTGGCCTCGACCTCGGGGTCGGCCTGCTCCGCCTTGGCCGCGCAGGCCTTGATCTCCTTGTTCAGCCGCTTGGCGAGGGCATCGGCCTTCGCGTTGCTGCCGACGACGATGGTGAGCTGCTGGGCGTTGGTCTCCAGGTCGGTCCGGAAGTCCCGGTACGAGGAGTCGTAGCCCGGCAGCGCGTCCTCCAGGCAGAACACCAGCTCGTCGGGGACACCGGGGGTGACCCTGCCCGCCGTCCAGGCGGACGAGGGGTGCGGCGGCAGCTGGGAGGCCGACAGGAACCTGGGCGTGCCGCTCGACGTCACCGAGACGGGTACCGAGGTGTTCACGACGGCACCGGCCGGGCCGGCGAGTACCGTACCGACGGCGAGGGCCGCGGCGGCGAGTGCGGTGAACGCCACGCCTCGGGTGCGCTTGGTCATTGGATGTCCCCCTGGGTGCGAGTGCCTGCACGATCTGTGTGCAGGGCCGTTCTGTGTGCATGGCCGTTCTGTGCACGGCGAACCGAGCCGCCTGCACAAGTGGTGGGTGTTGCCGCGAAGGCCCGTCGTGGGCTGCCGCCGGCTGGTCGGTCCGGCGGCGGTCGGTGCGACACCAGAAGCATCAGCCGTCACTCGGGGCGTGCGCAACAGGCGGCGCCCTTTCCGCCACGGTGGAACCATCCCAGCCCTCCTGACGTGCAGGTATATGGAGTGCCTGGGATGCTCATCCGGGCCGGGACAGGCCCCTCGGCCGGGGCGCCACCAGTACGGACGACCAGTACGGGGGAACGGTGTCGACTCGGGACGAGGACGTCGAGGAGTTCGCGGCACTGCTGAGACGTCTGAAGGCACGGACGGATCGCAGTTACGGCGCCCTGGCGCGCCGGGTGAACATGAACACCTCGACGCTGCACCGCTACTGCGCAGGCGACGCGGTGCCGCTCGACTTCGCACCCGTGGAGCGGTTCGCCGCACTGTGCGGGGCGACGCCGGAGGAGCGGCTCGAACTGCACCGCCGCTGGATTCTGGCGGTCGCGGCCCGGCAGCGGCCACGTGTGCCCGGCCCGTCGGAGGGCCCGGCCCCGGACACGACGGAGGACGACGGACCACAGCCGAACGAGACGAACGAGCCGGATGAGCCGGATGAGCCGGACCCCGCGGGCGAGGCCGTCGCGAGCGCGCCCGCCGCCGCGAACCCCGTGGACGACTCCGGCGACGGCCTCGTGTCCGACGCCGTCCCCGCCGGCGCCGCCGCGCGCCCCCGGCCCGTCTGGTACCGGCGGCGGATCACCGTCACCGTCGCGGCGGCGTCCGCGCTGCTTCTCACGCTGGGCAGCCTGTCGGCTCTCTCCGGCGACGGGCCCTCCGACGACGCCTCCGGGACCGTGCGCCCGTCCCCCACGACGGCCACCTCGGACACCCGTCACCACCCGTCGACGAGCCCGTCCCCCAGCGGGAGCGGCGCGTCGCCCTCGGCCGGCGCCACGGGCAAGGCGTCCAAGTCCCCTCGTGGCGGCGCGACTTCGGGTTCGAAGGGCACGAAGGGCACGAAGGGCAAGCGGAAGCCGAACGGCGGCGGAACCGTCTCCGCACCTCTCACCTGGACCGCGAACTCGCAGGCGTGGAAGCTCGGCTGCGGCCACGACTACGTCATCCGCAAGGACCCGGGGCAGGTCCCGCCGCCACCGGCTCCGCAGGACGCCGGGACCTGGGCGGCGACCCAGGGCGCGGTGCACGGGCGGGAGACCAACGTGGAGATCTCCGTGCAGGGCCGGACCTCGACCGCCGTCGTCCTGACGGATCTGCGGGTCCGGGTGGTCGGCCGCACCGCCCCCGATCCCGGCACCGTCTACGCCATGGACCAGGGCTGCGGCGGCTCGATCACCCCGCGCTCCTTCGCCGTCGACCTGGACAAGGACCGCCCGATCGCCCGCGCGGTGCCCGGCAACGACACCGGCACGCCGATCCCGGCCGTGCGCATGCCCTACCGGGTGTCGGCCTCGGACCCGGAGGTACTGCTGGTCACCGCGCAGACGGAGAACTGCGGCTGCGACTGGTACCTGGAGCTCGACTGGTCCTCCGAGGGACGCACCGGCACGGCCCGCATCGACGACCACGGCCGTCCGTTCCGTACGAGTGCCATCAAGGGCCTGCCGCGCTACTGGTACGGAACGGAAGGCTCGGAGCGCAAGTGGGTCCCCGCCGACTGACGGCCGGAGCCTGGATCCGTCAGAAGCCCTCCGGACAGGGCCTACGGCCGGGGCACGTTACGGAGGTTGGAGCGGGCCATCTGCGCCATGCGGCCCACTCCCCCGTCGAGGACGATCTTGGACGCCGACAGGGCGAAGCCGGTGACCATCTCCTTGCTGATCTTCGGCGGGATGGACAGGGCGTTCGGGTCGGTGACGATGTCGATGAGGGCGGGGCCCTTGTGCTTGAAGGCGTCCTTCAGGGCGCCCGCGAGCTCCTTGGGCTTCTCGACGCGTACGCCGTAGGCACCGCAGGCCCGTGCGACGGCGGCGAAGTCGGGGTTCTTGTTGCTCGTCCCGTACGCCGGCAGCCCGCCGACCATCATCTCCAGCTCGACCATGCCGAGCGAGGAGTTGTTGAAGAGGACGACCTTCACCGGCAGGTCGTACTGGACGAGGGTGAGGAAGTCGCCCATCAGCATGGAGAATCCGCCGTCGCCCGACATCGAGACGACCTGGCGGCCCCGGTCGGTGAACTGGGCGCCGATGGCCTGCGGCAGTGCGTTCGCCATGGAACCGTGCGAGAAGGAACCGATGATGCGGCGGCGGCCGTTGGGCGTGATGTAGCGGGCCGCCCACACGTTGCACATACCGGTGTCGACGGTGAACACGGCGTCGTCGTCGGCGAGTTCGTCGAGGACCGAGGCGACGTACTCCGGGTGGATCGGGACGTGCTTGTCGACCTTGCGCGTATAGGCCTTGACGACGCCGTCCAGCGCCGCGGAGTGCTTCTTGAGCATCTTGTCGAGGAAGCGGCGGTCGGTCTTCGGGCTCACCCTCGGGGTGAGACAGCGCAGGGTCTCCTTCACATCGCCCCACACCGCGAGGTCCAGCTTCGAGCGGCGGCCCAGCCGTTCGGGCCGCACGTCGACCTGGGCGATCTCGACATCGTCCGGCAGGAAGGCGTTGTACGGGAAGTCGGTGCCCAGCAGGATCAGCAGGTCGCACTCGTGGGTCGCCTCGTAGGCGGCGCCGTACCCGAGGAGTCCGCTCATGCCGACGTCGTACGGGTTGTCGTACTGGATCCATTCCTTGCCGCGCAGGGCGTGCCCGACCGGGGACTTGATCTTCTCGGCGAACTCCATGACCTCGGCGTGCGCGCCCGCGGTGCCGCTGCCGCAGAAGAGCGTGATCTTGTCGGCCGCGTCGATCATCGCGGCGAGCTTGTCGATCTCGGTGTCACCGGGGCGCACAGTGGGGCGGGAGGTGACGAGGGCGGTCTCTGCGGCCTTGTCCGGGGCGGGCTGGTCGGCGATGTCGCCGGGCAGTGTCACGACGCTCACGCCGCCCTGGCCGACCGCGTGCTGGATGGCGGTCTGCAGCAGGCGGGGCATCTGCCGCGGGTTGGAGATCATCTCGCTGTAGTGGCTGCACTCACGGAACAGCTGGTCGGGGTGGGTCTCCTGGAAGAAGCCGAGACCGATCTCGCTGGAGGGGATGTGCGAGGCGAGGGCGAGCACGGGGGCCATGGAGCGGTGGGCGTCGTACAGGCCGTTGATGAGGTGCAGGTTTCCCGGACCGCAGGAACCCGCGCAGGCGGCGAGGCCGCCGGTGATCTGGGCCTCGGCGCCCGCCGCGAACGCCGCCGTCTCCTCGTGCCGGACATGGATCCAGTCGATGGCGGAGTTGCGCCGGATCGCGTCGACGACCGGGTTGAGGCTGTCGCCCACGACTCCGTACAGGCGTTTGACGCCGGCGCGGACGAGGATGTCGATGAACTGCTCGGCGACGTTCTGCTTGGCCATGAGTCACACGCCCTTCGCTGTCACGGGATCCCCTCGGGTCCCATCTGTTCACAGCGGGCGCGGTTACGCCTCCCAAACGGCGGCGGCTGTCCGGTCGTCGGCGTACCCCTTGACCCGCACCGTGCTGTCCGCGAGGAACGCGGCGACGCCGGGCGGCTCGCTCCCCGACCAGCGTGCGGTGAGGTGTTCGACCAGGCGCGGCTCGCCGCGCAGGGGTTCGGCGAGCCCGCCGCTGCACAGCAGGAGCGTGTCGCCCGGGCGGGCGACGGAGGCACGGAAGCGGAAGGGGTCGCGGGGCGGCGGTTCGGGCGCCGGTTCGTACGGGCTCGGGGGTGTGGTGATGCCCAGGTCCATGGTGAGACGGTCACCGTCGGGTGTCTCGTGGGGCGCGTCGCGCGGTGTCTCGTGGGGCGTCCCGTGGGGCAGCGATCCGAAGCCGACGACGGCCTCGCCCGTGGTGTCGGCGACGCGCGGTTCGATGTCCTGCCATTCACCGTCCCGCAGCCGGAACAGACCGCCCGTACCGACGCCGAAGAAGACGCGCGTACGGCACTCGGGGTCTGCGGGCAGGAGCAGGCAGCGCAGGCTCGCGGTGTACTCCTCGGGTTCGAGGCCCCGCTCGACGGCGCCGGCCCGCAGTCTGCCGAGGCTGCGGTCGGTGAGACGGTGCAGGCCCGACTTCAGGTCGCCGCGCCGGGCGGCCCTGATGTCCTCGGCCAGCCGCGCGTGGCTGCGGCCCACGGCCCTGCCGATCCACTGGCAGGCCTCGGCGGCGGCGCGGTGGGCGTCGGGGGTGGCGCGGGCGCCGGTCGCCATGGCGACCAGGACGAGCGCGTCGTCGCCGGTGCCGAAGCGGGCGGTGAGCAGGGAGTCCCTGCGCGGCTCGCCCCGGAACCTGGCGGAGTCCCCGCGTACGGACACGGCGCGCAGGGCGTACGTCCCGTACGAGGCCCCGTCCAGCACGGTGTCGGCCACGAGGTCGTCGAGGTCGTCCGGGTCCGCGGGCGGCAGCGCGGTGGGTTCGGCGTCGTAGGTGGGCGGGCCGGAGCCGACGTGGTCGAGCGGGGTGGGGGTTCGGGGCACCCGCAGGACGGGCTGATCGACCTGGTTGCCCCGGTCGGACGGCGGGGCGGCGGGGGTGTCGGCGCCGGTGGGCGGGGGCGCGATGGTCGGCGGGCGGCCGGGGGGCTTGGAGGGTGGGGCCGCGGCGGAGGGGCGCTTGCCGGGTCCCGCCGCCTCCGAGGCCGGCGGAGGCACTTCCGCGGACATGGCTGTGGGCGGTGCTGCGGGCGTGCGGAACCCTGTGGGGCCCTGGCCCTGCTCGAAGGTGGTCGGGCCCGGGGGGTCCGCGGGCGGGGCTTCCCAGGGGGCCCGCTGCCGCTGGAGTCCGCTGCGCCACAGGGGGTCCGTCCCCGCCCCTTCGGCTTCGGCGGGGGCCGGGTCGGTGGGCACGGGGTCGCGCGGGTCGCTCGCGGCGCCGCCCCGGCTCTCCGCGGCCGGTGCGCTCGGGGGCCACCACGGCGGGGGCATCTTCTCCGCGAAGCCGTCCGGGGGCGGCCCGGCCGGGTGTGCGTCGGGTGCGGGCCGTGCTGGCCGGCCGCGCCGTTCCCCGCGCTCCTCACCGGGCTCGGTGCTCAGCCCCGCCGAACCATCCACGGGCGACCCAGCCGGGTGCACGTCGGGTGCGGGCCGTGGTGGCCGGCCGCGCCGTTCCCCGCGCCCCTCACCGGGCTCGGTGCTCAGCCCCGCCGAACCATCCACGGGCCGCCCCGGCGGGTGCACGTCGGGTGCGGGCCGTGAGGGCCGGCCGCGCCGTTCCCCGCGCCCCTCACCGGGCTCGGTGCTCAGCCCCGCCGAACCGTCCACGGGCCGCCCCGGCGGGTGTGCGCCGGGTGCTGGTCGTGGGGGCTCGTCGTGCCGTTGCCCGTGGGCCTCACGCGGCGGCGGGACGCCTGGGTTCTGGGTGGGTGGTGTGCCCACCGTGTCTGTCGCCGAGGCGAAGCGGTCGTCCAGGGAGTCCGGTGCGGGCGCCGGCCCGGTGTCCCCCGTGGAGTCGTCGTACAGCTGCCCCCACCAGTCGTCCTGCTGACCGGTCGGCCTCTCCCCCTGCTGGCTCATGCCCGTAATTGTCCACCGCTGAGGCCGGATGAAAACGGGGCATCGGCAAAAACCAGCGATACGGGACCGCCGGGCAGTCCCACCCCCCACGGGAGAACCACCCGGCGGCGCCTGTGTGACCGGGCTCCGGCGGCCCACGTCACGGTCTGGGCGGCCGGACCCCTCGCGGAACCGGCCGGTCCGGCCCCGAGTGCGACCCGCTCACCTGAGGCCGAGCTGTGTACACCGGACAAGTTCCACCTGCCGTCCCGTTCATCCGCGGTGGCCCACATTCTTTCGATCATTGGCCGGTCCGCGCGGGTTGGCGCCAGTCCTCGCCGGGGCAGTGCCCCGTACCGTCCCGGCGCCACCTTGGCAGAGACACGGACGGTACGGCGATGATGTGCCGAGGCGGTTTTACGCCGTGGCCGTTTTCCGCCACGGCCGGTGTTCGGGGAGGGGCGTCGCCGCATGCTCGAAGCGACAGGTCTGGCTGCACTGGGGCTGGACGACACACATGAGTCGGCGTACCGGGCCCTGGTGTCCGTGGGCGCCGCCGACGTGCCCGATCTCGCACGTCGGCTCACACTCGGCGAACACGACACCGAACGCGCGCTGCGCGGACTGGAACGGCACGGGCTCGCGGCCCAGTCGTCGGCGCGCTCCGGCCGCTGGGTCGCCGCGCCGCCCGGCGTCGCGCTCGGCGCGCTGCTCACCCAGCGGCGCCACGAGCTGGACCAGGCCGAACTGACGGCGGCGGTGCTCGCCGAGGAGTACCGCGCGCAGGCCACCGAACCCGCCGCGGTCGACCTGGTGGAGGTGGTGACAGGTGCCGCCGCGGTGGCCCAGCGCTTCCTGCAGCTCCAGCTCGGCGCGAGCGACGAGGTGTGCGCCCTGGTCACCGGCAACCCCGTCGTCGTCTCCGGGACGGACAACGACGCGGAGGAGCAGGCCGCCGGCCGCGGCGTCCGCTACCGCGTGGTCGTCGAGCGGTCGGTCCTGCACCTGCCGGGCGGCATCGCCGAACTGTCCGCGGCCCTCGGCCGTGACGAGCGCGTACGGGTCGTGGACGAGGTGCCGACCAAGCTGGTGATCGTCGACCGGACCCTCGCCATGGTGCCGCTGACCTCGCAGGCCCTGGAACCCGCCGCGCTCGTCGTCCACGCGAGCGGGCTGCTCGAATCGCTGTCGGGTCTGTTCGAGTCGGTGTGGCGGGACGCCCTGCCCCTGCGCCTGGGCATGCCGGCAACGCCCGGCGAACCCGGCACCGTCGTCGAGGAGGAGCGGGACGGGCCGGACGGCACCGACCTGGAGATCCTCTCCCTGCTCCTCGCCGGGCTGACCGACGCGAGCGTCGCCAAACAGCTCGACCTGGGGCTGCGGACCGTACAGCGCCGGGTGAAGCGGCTGATGGAGCTGACGGGCGTGGCGACCCGCCTCCAGCTCGGCTGGCACACGTACGAGAAGGGCTGGGTGGCCCGGGGCCCACAGGACTGACCTGCGGGTTCCTCCGTACTGGGGCACCCTGGGCAGATGGGAGCGTGGGAACTCCTGCTGGTCGGTGTGGTGATACTGCTCGGCCTGAGCGGAGTGCTGGTGCCCGGCGCGCCGGGGTCGTGGCTCGTGTGGGCCGCGGTCCTGTGGTGGGCTTTCGAGGATCCCCGGGCGCTCTCCTGGGGTGTGCTCGTGGGCGCCACCGGCGTTCTCCTCGTCGCCCAGGTGATCCGCTGGTGGCTGCCGCCGCGCAGTCTGCGGGCGAGCGGCGCCACCCCCCGCATGGCGGTGTACGCGGGCGTCGGCGCGCTCCTCGGCTTCTTCCTCGTGCCGGTGCTCGGCGCGGTACCCGGCTGCCTCGGTGGCGTCTACCTCGCCGAACGGCTGCGGCTCGGCAGCCACGGGGACGCGATGACCTCCGTGCGCCGGGTGATGCGCCGGGGCGGGACGAGCGTGCTGGTGGAGCTGTTCGCCTGTCTGCTGGTCGCGGGAGCGTGGCTGGGAGCCGTCATCTGGGGCTGACAGGGGGCCGCCCGGGTCCGCGGATCGCGGCCGTCGAGCCGTCGGGCCGTCGGGCCGTCGGGCCGTCGGGCCGTCGGGCCGAACGAGGAGGCCCCGCGCTGGGGTCCGCCCGCACCGTGCGTCACCCGGCGCGGCCGGGCAGGTCCGCGAGACCGGCCAGGTCCGTGAGATCGACGCTGTCGGCCAGTGCGCGCATGCCCGCGTCGTTGAAGTGGAGATGGTCCCCGGAGTCGTAGGCGGCTCGCATCCGGTCCGGCCGGGAGGGGTCGCGGACGGCGGCGTCGAAGTCGGCGACCGCGTCGAAGAGCCCGCCGGTACGGATGAGCTGGTTGACCGACCGGCGCACGCGCTCGCGGGCCGCCGTGTGACCGCCGTGGCCGCCGAACGGCGTGACGGTGGCGCCGACGACCCGGATGCCGCGGGCGTGGGCGCGCCGGACGATCTCGCGGTACGCGGCACCGAGGGCGGCCGGGTCGGTCTGGTTCGGCGCGCTCTTGATGTCGTTGACGCCCTCCATCACGATCAGTGTGCGCACCCCGGTGCGGGAGAGCACATCGGCGTCGAACCGGGCCAGCGCGCTGGGCCCGCGCCCTTCGAGCAGCAGCCGGTTGCCGGCGACGCCCGCGTTCAGTACGCCCTGCCGCCGGTCGGCCGGCAGGGCGCGGAGCCGCTCGGCGAGCCGGTCGGGCCAGCGGCGGTTGGCGCTCGGTGTGGAGCCGGAGCCGTCGGTGAGGGAGTCGCCGAGCGCGACCACGCTCCCGGGAGCCTGCGGACGGAGTACGTCGACGCCGGTCACGTAGTACCAGGAGGTGGTCGTGGCCTTGTAGGCGGCGCCGCCAGCCTGCGCGGCGCGATTGCCGTCCAGGGCGAGGAAGTTGGTCTGCAGCGCGTCGCGGTGGTAGGTCGCGGGGCCCGAGTCGCCGGGGGTGTGGAGGGTGACGAGGAGGTTCGTGGCGGCGGGGACGCTCAGGGTGAGGGGATCGCTGACGACGTCCTTGCCGGCCGACACGGTGATCTTCTTCCGGCCGCCGAAGGTGAGGGTGCGCATGGTGCCGGAGAGGGCGTTCGGGCTCTTGGGCGCGTTCGGCCGCTGTCTGGCCAGGGTGGCCGCGCCGAGGACCAGCGGCAGGGTGCCGAGCCGGTTGGAGATCCGTACCCGAAGGGCCGTACCGCCGACGCTCGTACGGACGACGTTACGGATCGAGGCGCCGGGCAGCGGGGCCGCGGTGCCGGAGGCGGCGGCCTCCCAGGTGCCGGTCCAGTGCTCGGGGGCTGCCGGGGGCCCTCCGTGCGCCGCGGCCGTGCCCGTCAGGGTGAGCGCCAGCGCGCCGGCCAGGGCGGTCAGGGCCCGGCAGGCGTCTCTTCGTCCGACCTCGACCATGCGTTCCTGCCTCCCACCGACGGAGCCCGAAGAGGGCCCGCGGGATACAGGTACCGGGGCCCGGGGCCAGGATCCGGTGCGCGGGGCGCGGAAACCGTGTTTGGCTGCTGACATGACCGCATTCAGTGAAGCCGAACGGGCGTACCTAAAATCCCAGCGGCTGGGCCGCCTCGCCACCGTCGACCAGCACGGCCAGCCGCAGGCGAACCCGGTCGGCTTCCATCCGCAGGACGACGGGACGATCCTCATCGGCGGCTATGCCATGGGAACCACCAAGAAGTGGCGCAATCTCCAGAAGAATCCGAAGGTCGGTCTCGTCATCGACGACATCGTCAGCCTCCGGCCCTGGACGGTACGCGGAGTGGACATCCGTGGGGACGCCGAACTCCTGACCGGGCCCCACGAGTTGGGCCCGCACTTCAGCGAGGAGCTGATCCGTGTCCATCCTCGGCGGATCCACAGCTGGGGTCTGGAGGATTAGCCGGGGACGGCCGGCACTCGCCCGGTGGCGCCTCAGCGGCCTTCGAGGGTGAGGAGCTGGACCTTTCGCTCCAGCCCGCCCGCGTATCCGGTGAGGGATCCGTCGGCGCCGATCACGCGATGGCACGGGCGGACGATCAGCAGCGGATTGGCGCCGATCGCTCCGCCGACGGCCCGCACGGCGATGCGCGAGGCCCCGATGCGCGCGGCGATCTCGCCGTACGTGGTGGTCGTGCCGTAGGGAACGGAGTCGAGGGCGTCCCAGACCTTCGCGCGGAACTCGGTACCGCTCGCCCGCAACGGCAGCCGGAAATTGGTGAGTTCACCGGCGAAGTAGGCGGCGAGCTGCCGCTCGGCCTCCGTGAAGAGCTCCGGCGCGTGCCGCCAGTCGGGCCCGACCGTGCGTCCGCCCTTCTGGCCGGGCACGGACAGGGAGGTGAGTGCTCCGGACTCGTCGGCGGTGAGCAGGAGTTCACCGACGGGGCTGTCGAGGGAGGTGTGATACGTGGTCACTTGTCTTCGCTTCCCGGCTGCTGGGCAGCCGCTTCGAGGTGGCGCAGGGCGTAGGAACGCCACGGCCGCCAGGTGTCGGGGACCGGCGCTCCGGGCGGGCCCACGTCGGGGTCGCCGAGCGCACGGGTGCGGATGACGGCCACGACGTGGGCGTCCAGGCCGGGCAGGGCGTCCAGGGCGGCCCGAGCCGCCTGGCGGTCGGCGCCCGGGTCGAGCCGCAGGCCGCCGTCCGCGAGGGCCGCGGCGAGGGTGCCCAGGGTGCCGCCCGACTCCACCAGGGAGGCGGGCTCGGGAAAGACGTGCGTGAGCGTCCCGCAGGGCGAGTCCAGCGCTTTCCCGTACGCCCGCACGAGCCGCTCGGCCTCGCGGGGTCCGACGAGCGCGCGTACGGCCAGTTCCTCCGGGTCGGCGGCGCCGGGCGAGCGCAGTCCCGGCCTGGCGGCGACCAGCGGGGCGAGCCGCGGGTCCGTGCCGAGCCGCTCGTCCACGGCGTACGGGTCGGCGTCGAGGTCGAAGAGGCGGCGCAACCGCTGGACGGCGGTGGTGAGGTCGCGCAGGTCGGTGAGGTGCAGTCGGGCGTCGAGCCAGCCGCTGCTGTGGGCGGACGCGTCGGACAGCCGCTCCCCGACGGCGGCGATGCCCGTGCCGTACGGCAGCCGCAGGGTCCGCCGGTAGGTGCGGGACCCGGGGGCGCCCGTCACCTCCTCGATGCCCGGCACCGCCTCGGCGCCCAGCAGGTCGAAGACGGCGGCGGCCCGGTACGGGCCGCGGTGGGCGAGGCGCAGCGGGATGCCCGCGGAGGGGGTGGCCGCCGGTCGCGTCCCACCGCGGTGCGCGGGGGTGCGCAGCCCGGTCGGTGTGGAGGCGTACACGGTCCGGATCGTGTCGTTGAACTGGCGCACGCTCGCGAATCCGGCCGCGAACGCGATCTCGGTGACCGGCAGCTCCGTGGTCTGCAGGAGCACCCGTGCGGTGTGGGCGCGCTGGGCGCGGGCGAGGGCCACCGGGCCCGCGCCCAGTTCGGCGGTGAGCTGCCGTTGCACCTGGCGGGCGCTGTAGCCGAGCCGGACCGCGAGCCCGGCGACGCCCTCGCGGTCGACGACTCCGTCGCCGATCATTCGCATCGCACGGCCCACGACATCGGCGCGTACGTTCCACTCGGCGGACCCCGGAGCGGCGTCCGGGCGGCATCTGCGGCAGGCCCGGAACCCCGAGCCCTGTGCGGCGGCGGCCGTGGCGTAGTACCGCACGTTCTGCCGCTTCGGCGTCACCGCCGGGCAGCTGGGGCGGCAGTAGATGCCCGTCGTCCGCACGGCGAAGAAGAACGCCCCGTCGAACCGGGCGTCCCGGCTGCGTACGGCTCCGTATCCGGTCTCCTCGTCGATCACCGTTCCAGTCTGCGCCCCCGCCGACGCGCGGGCTGGCGGATTTCGGACGCGGCGCTGCCGACGCCCCGGTGGGTCGGGGGGTGGGCGGGCCGGCCCACCCCCCGCGCACCTCAGTGCCGGGTCCGGTTACCGCGCTTGACCTCCATCGCGGCCCGTCCCTCCGCGCCCCGGCGCTTCCACTCCCGCCGCAGTTCGTTGCGGACGCGCGCGTCGGTCTTGGCCACGATCCGCTGGTTCTCGCGCAGGAGCTTGCGGTAGCTTTCGAGCCGCCGCTCGGGCAGTACCCCGGCTTCGAGCGCGGCCAGTACCGCGCACCCGGGTTCGGCCACGTGCGCGCAGTCGAGGAACCGGCAGCCCTGGGCCAGCTCCTCGATCTCGGCGAACACCTGCCCGACACCGCTACTGGCGTCGAAGAGCCCGACCCCGCGCAGGCCGGGGGTGTCGATCAGTACGCCACCGCCCGGAAGCACCAGCAGATTCCGGGTCGTGGTGGTGTGCCGGCCCTTCCCGTCGACGTCACGCGCCGCCCGGACGTCCATGACATCCTCCCCCAGCAACGCGTTGGCGAGCGTCGACTTGCCCGCGCCGGACTGGCCGAGCAGGACGGAGGTCCCGCCGGACACGACGGCGCCGAGCACGTCGAGCCCGTCCCCGTCCGTGGCACTGACGGCCAGCACCCGCACGCCCGGCGCCGCGGTCTCGACGTCCTGCACGAGGTACGCCAGGCCCACCGCGTCCGGCACGAGGTCGGCCTTGGTCAGCACGACCAGCGGCTGGGCCCCGGACTCCCAGGCCAGGGCCAGGAACCGTTCGATCCGGCCGAGGTCGAGCTCCACCGCGAGGGACACCGCGATGATCGCGAAGTCCACGTTGGCGGCGAGGATCTGCCCCTCCGACCGCTTGGACGAGGTCGACCGCACGAAGGCGGTACGACGCGGCAGATACGTCTGTACGTAGCGGGGGTCCCCGCCGGGGTCGACGACGGCCCAGTCCCCGGTGCAGATGACCCGGAGCGGGTCGTTCGGCGTCACGAACTCGGTGTCGACCCGCACGGGCCCGTCCGGGGTGATCACGTCGCACCGCCCGCGGTCGACCCGCACGACCCGCCCCGGCACGAACCCGCGTTCGAGGTGGGGGGCGAATGCAGCGGCCCACTCGTCGTCCCAGCCGTAGGGCAGGAGGGGGTGGGCCGAGGACGCGGAAGGAGAGGGAAGAGGAGAAGAGAAAGACAAGGGGTGACCCTTCGAAGGGTGGCCCCGGCCGCGCGCACTCGGGCGCGGAGAAGAAGGTTGTCAGCCGGTGACCACAGAGGTGGATTCGATGCACTTCCGGATGCGGGCAGTGCCCATCGCCATGACAGCCATCGTTCACACCTCCTGGAACCGAGCAGGGTCATCCGCGGCAACCACCGGCCGCCGCTCCAACAGAACGGAGCTTAGAGCTGCCCGGCCCCCGGCGCCATCGAATTACGGCGCACCCGGCGGAGCAGGTGCGCCCTCGCACCTGCTCCGCCCCGGCTTCCTACGCCACCGTGTAGTTGACGATCAGGAACACCTCCGTCACGGCGTCCACCGGCAGCGACCGGAAGTCCGTCGCTCCGGTGCGGCGCAGTCTCACCGTCCAGTCGTCCAGGTCGACCTCGCCGCCCGTCAGATCCCTGGTGCCTCGATGCAGGCCCTGGAAGGTGGGGTCCGGGCCGATGGGCAGCAGGTCCGCCGCTTCCGTGCCCAGGGGCGAGAGCTGGGCCTCGAAGGTGTGGGCCGGGTCGGCGGGGTGGACGACGATCTCGATGCCCCGGGCCTTGTGCGAGGTGAAGCCGCGGGTGAAGAAGGGCAGGCGGGCGGTGAGGTCGCCGAGGTCCAGTTGCTGGTCGTCGTTCGTGCCGGACGGGCGCAGGAAGCGGTACCAGGCGTCCGGGTACTCGCGGCGCAGGTCGAGCACCCGGTAGAGGCCGCGCCGGGACTCGGCGAGGGCCGACTCGCTCAGGCTCTGGCGCAATTCGGCGGCGGCCTGGGTGCGCAGGACCGCGCCGCCCTCCCGTGCCGTGTACCGCAGGTGCAGTACGGCGTCGGAGATCGAGGCGAAGTCGAACTGCGGCAGATCCTTGTTGAGCCTCAGCTGCCAGGAGCTGACGGCGCCCGCGCCCTCGAAGGGCAGGTATCGCTCGTCACGGAAGCTGAGTTCGAACAGGCCCTGGTCGTCCTGGGCGGTACTGGTGGCGATCGACTGGACCGCGCCCACCTCGTCACGGAAGCGGGGATCCTCCCCGGCGGTGTCCCGCGCGTACTTTCCGGCCAGCAGCGTGGCGTCCTTGCGCAGCCGGTTGCCGGTGAGGGTGAGGGTGCAGGCGACGGTGGTGGCGGGACCGGTGACGCACGGGATGGTCAGGCCGACCGTCTTGAGGCGACGGAAGTAGTGGCCGGGGTAGTCCAGGTCGAAGGCCGACTCGGGGATGTCGATGAAGCACTCGCCGTTCTGCCGCAGGCGCAGCAGTGCGACCGGGTCGAGCAGGGCCAGTGAGACATGCTTGGTGAGTTCGTACTCCCGGCGGTTCTGCTCGTAGTACGCCGTCTCCAGGCGGCGCAGGTCGTGGGCGAGGCGCTCGCCGGACACCAGGCCCTTGCGCAGACTGTCCCAGGAGCCGAAGCGGACGTAGTCGGAGTCGGCGAGACCGAGTTCGTAGCGGAAGCAGCGTTCGGCGCGGCGGGCCATGTCGTGGGCGAGCCGGTAGCTCTGGAAGAAGAGCGTGGACAGCTGGGTGACGGTCCAGTCGTGCAGGTCCTGGTTGGTGAACTTGCCGCGCAGGAACTCGTCCTCGCCCGCGGCGTGTTCGATCCGTCTGTCGTGCTCGGTGAGTTCGTGCTCGGCGATGCGGATCCGTACCTTCGACGCGGTGATCTGCCGGTCCGCCTGCACGATCTCCTGGTCGGCGAGGTCGCGCTGCAACTGCCAGTCCTGGGCGCGGCGTTCGTACGAGCCGATGGTGTTGGTCATGCCGGCGCCCAGCTGGGCGATGCCTGACAGGCCCTTGAGGGCGTCGGCGGTCTTGCCGAGGGAGTCACTGACCTGCTGACCGCTGACGGTGAGGGTCACGTGCGGGGAGCCGCCGAAGCCGGAGGCGCCGGCCGTGACCTTGGGGATGAGGGCGGTGGGCGCGGCGAGCAGGTTGAGGACCGCACCGGCGGCCTCCAGGCCCAACGCGCCGATGGTGAGGCCGAGCCAGGCCTTCTCCCAGCCGTTCCAGCCGTCGGCAAGCAGGCTCCTGTAGTGGTCGCGGCGCTTGACGGCGACCTTCTGGCCCTCCTCCAGGCTCTCCCGGCTGCGGGTCTCCTCCTCGATGCGGGCGACCCGGACGAGCCTGGTCTGGTTCAGCACCTGCTGTTCGTGGGTGGAACGCAGCTGGGCCATGGCCTCGGCGTCCCGTTTCTCCAGGGCCGCGAGCATGGCGGCGCCGAGGGATCCGACCTCCTCGCACATCTCCTTGGCCTGCTGGATCGTGAAGGAGAAGCGGTAGAGGGGCAGGGGTGCGTTGAGGTCGGCGACGGCCGCCGTGACGTCGCCGCCGGCCGCGGCCCTGCCGATCAGGGCGCCGGGATCGAGTTCGGGTTCGAACAGCGGCAGGGTGCGCTCGGCGCCCGCCAGGTTCATGCAGTGGCGGATCTTGAACAGCCTGTCCTCGACGGTGTCCCAGAGGCCGAGGAGTCTGCTGTTGTTCGGGACACAGAAGTACAGGACGTCCAGGCGGGGCAGTTCCGGCCCTTCCGCGTCGCCCTCGACGCCGCCGGCGTCGGTGTCCGCGAGGAGGTTCTCGATCTCGACGAGGGCGTTGCCGAAGTCGTCGATGTGGTCGGTCTGGAGCTGGTGGTACGTCCTGGCCTCGTCCGGTGTGGTGCGCGGGACACTGCGTGGGCGGGGGCCGAGCACGGAGGCGGCGAGGACGTAGAGCTGCGTGGCCTCGTTGACCGTCTCGATGGTGTCCTGCTCGAACAGCTGGTCGGCCCAGGCGATCAGGGTCTGGACGTACTTGATGAGTACGTTCTTCTGGTAGGCGACCGTCCGCATCCGCGCGATCAGATGCGGGTTGAAGGGGTTGTTGCGCCACTCGGCGACCTGGGCGCGCAGTTCGGCGTCGCCCTGCGCGATCGCGCGCAGGATGTTCTCGATCCGCTGTGCCTGGTACTGGGCGGTCGTCGTCTCGTAGAACTTCTTGGTGATCCAGAACTTCTGCTGGGGGGTGTCCGGGTCGGGGGTGGCCGTGTCGGTGCTGGTGGGGTCGAAGATGTGGTGGAACCACTCCAGGGCTTCCTCGAACCGCTGGTTGGCGGCGAGTTTCTGCGCCAGCAGCAGCGGGGCGTGGAAGAACAGCTCCCAGTTGTAGGGGGCGTACGCACCCCGGTAGCTGAAGTCGACCTCCTCGACGGGCCAGGGTCGCGGGACGTTGAACTCGGTCGGCTGGTAGGCGGCGAAGTCGAACGGGGCGGGGGCGCCGGGCACGCTGTGCGGGTCGGTCTGGATGCGCCGGTTGAGGATGCCCTTGACCCCGCCGGTGTTGAGTTCCTTCACGAACAGGTCGGTGTACGGGTGGTAGTGGATGTCGAAGCGGACATTGGCCCAGGTCCAGCCGCCCCAGCTGGAGAAGAACCAGAACCACCAGGTCCAGGCGGAGAACGACATCTGGTAGGTGCGCCGCGAGTCCCACAGGAAGGAGGTGCCGTACTCGCCGTCGACGGGCATGTTCTGTGCGGTGGAGTCGATGACGGAGTACGTCGAGCCGGCTTCGACGTTGTTCGCCAGCCACAGCGAGAGGGCCTGGGAGTGCGCGGGGAAGAAGTGCGGCTTGAGGGTGTTCTCGAACAACGAGTTGTACGAGAAGTACAGCGACCGGGTGTCGTGCTGGATCAGCCCGTCGGTCAGCCGGCTCTGGGCCGGTGAGGCGAGGTGCTCGTAACGCGGGGCCGGGGTGGTGAGGTTGATCTGGCGGCCGGTCTTGTCGAAGGCGATGAGGCTGCGCGGTGCGGTCTGGCTCGTGTCGCGGCTGACATGGAGCTGGGTGCGGATGCCGTCGGGCAGCGTACGGGCGCGCAGGGCGATGTTGCGCGGGGTGGTCGCGCCCGCGGTGGACTGCCAGATGACACCGGCCCGGTCGGAGAGGACCTTGGGGGTCCAGCGGCCCTTCTTCAACTCGCTCCAGAACATGCGTACTTCCCAGAACCTGTCCGGCTGCGGCAGCGTGGCGAAGGAGTTGGCGCCGGGGGTGGCCACCGTGCTCTGCGCGACGGCCCGCTCCAGGAACTGCGGCCACAGCAGATGGAGCCGGCGGTGGTGCACGGCGGTCACCAGGTGGCCGGAGCCGATCTCCAGGTCGATCCGCTCCCAGGGCGTCCAGCGGGCCCCGTTCACCTGGCGCCGGTAGTAGTACTCGGCGCCCTGGCTGGAGCGGGTACGGCCGACGACGTGCAGATAGGTCTCGTCGGCACTGACGACCTCGGTGTGCTGGGCCCTGATCTCCAGGTTGGCGACCTTGTCGAGGTTCTCGACGTATGTCCTGAAGGCGTCCTCGGCGCTGTCGGCGGTGACCTCGTTCTGCATGAGCTCCTGTTCGAGCTCGCGGAAGAAGGGGGACTTCTCGTCGCGCAGTTCCGGCTCCAGCCAGTTCTCGGGGTAGAGGAACACCTTCCTGTTGGCTTCCCAGACCCGGTAGCGCTTCATCCAGGTCCACTGCTTCCAGCGGGGGTCGAGTTCGGTGGAGGCCAGGATGTCCGGCTCCAGGTTCAGCTGGACGCGTTGTACGAACAACTGGGCCGAGGCGCCTGCCTGTTTGAGGCGCGAGGTGAGCATGCAGGGGCTCATCTCGACGTCGATGAGGAAGTACTCGTAGAGCCCGGTGCTGTCGCTCCAGGTCTGGCCGAGCGCGTCGGCGGGGTGCGCGACGAGCCAGTCGACGAGGGCCTTGCGCTTGCGCTCGCGGAAGAGGTCCTGGAGCGGCCGGATCACGTCCTGCCACTGGCTGAGGTCGTACTTCGCCTTCACGGTCTGCTTGAGGCTCTCCGCGGTCTCCTCCCCCGGTTCGGCGACCGCCCAGGACAGGGCCCGTGCCGCGCCCACACCGACCCGTGCGAGTACGGCGGCCACGCCGGCCAGACGCGGCAGCTGGTCCGGGTCGGCGAGGCGCACCTTCACCTCGTCGAGTCCTGTGTCCGGATCGAGCCAGCCGAAGGCGGTGACCAGGGCGTCGAGGTCGGCGGGCAGCCAGCCGGTGAGGACGGCCAGGTCGGTGAGGACGGCGGCCGTGGGCACGGCAGGGTCGAGGACCCGGGCGGCGAACTCCAGCGCGGTCAGCGGGGCCGGGGGAAGCGCGGCCCGCCAGGTGAAGAACCCGACCAGGGCGGTCCACTGCCGCAGGGGTACGGCTGTGCCCGTGTCGTCGACCGGGAAGTCCCCGGGGTGCATCCAGCCCAGGCCGCTCGCCCGGCCGTCGGTCAGCCACCACTCCACATCGGCGGCGGTCAGACGCAGTGCGGTGACGACGAGCGCGTTCTTGTGCAGCAGCCGCAGCGCCCGGAAGGCGGCCGGGAACTCCTCTTCGGTGGGCAGGTGCCGGTAACCGCCGTCGGGCAGCCGCTCCAGGAGGCGGGGGTCGCCGAGGTCGGCGAGCAGGGTGCCGGTGGCGCCGGGCAGGCGCAGCGTGCTCAGCAGGGCCGTGGCGGCGGGCACGTTCAGGCGCAGCAGGTCGGCGCTCTGCTGGGCGACGTACGCCGCGCGTCGGGTGGTCAGCAGGTAGGCCTCAAGGGCGGGCTGGACGTGGCCGAAGCGGGCGTCGACGGCCTGCTGGCGCTCGGGCGGGGTGAGCCCGGCGGGCAGCGCGGCGAGGCGGGCGCGGGCTTCGGCGAGGTCGAGGATCCCGGTGAAGTACCGCTCGATGAGCGCGTCCCGATCGGCCCGGGTGCCCTGCCAGCTGCCGTCGGCGAGGGCGAGCGCGGTGACCTGGTCGGCGTCCGCGACGAGCGCCGGCAGCAGTCCGAGCCGGGCCCGGACGTATGCCTCCGGGCTCTCCTCCGCCTTGCCGCGCAGCTCGGTGGTGATCTTCTCCAGGCCGGTGCGCAGTTCGGTGAGGAACGCCGTGACGGTCCTGTTCTCCAGCGCGGTCGCGGAACCAGGGGTGCTCCGGTGGGCGAGCAGGTGGTCGAGCTGGGCCACCGTGATCGAGGAGCCGGACACCAGGGCGGTGAGGTCGGCGAGGGCGAGCAGGTCGTCCGGGCCGCCGAACGGGTCGTCGTCCGACAGGCGGACGAGCCGCAGGAGCTGGTCCACGGTCAGCCGCAGTGCCTTGGCGGCGACGGCGACGCGGTGGATCGCGCCGAGGAGGTCCAGGTCGAGCGGGGTGCCGGCGGTGGCCTCGATCGAGTCGAGGATCAGCCGGAGGTCGCCCTCCCGGACACGGAAGGCGGCGAGGATGCCGGGCACGTGGTCGCCGACCGTGCCGGTGATGTCCGCGGGGTCGGCGGGGAACTGGGCGACGGCGCCGACGAGCCGGTTGCGGAACAGGCGCTGGTACTGCGTCTCGGCCTGCGCCGCTCCCTCGTCGCCCCAGACGCGGTGCGGGCGGTGCTCGATCCCCCGGAAGAGGCTGCGGACCTCGCTCCAGGCGAGGCCGAGACGGGTACGCAGCCGCAGCAGCCCGGCCAGCTCGCGCAGCGCCCGGTCGGTGATCACCCCCGGGGCGATCGGGGTGGCGGCGGCCGTGAGCGTGTCCTCGTTCGGCGGCAGCAGCACGTCGAGTTCGGCCATCGTCCATGCCTGGGCCCGCCACAGCCGCACGAACCGGTGGACGCGGTCGAGCGCGTCGGCGTCCAGCCCGCCGACGGTGAAGGCGGAGACGTCGCACTCGGCGCTGTCGCCCTCGCTCGGCCGCACGATCCGCAGGCTTCCCGCGGAGTTGACGTAGGCCGTCTCCAGGAGTTGCAGCAGGCCGGTGTAGGCGAGGCCGGTGCGGTGCAGCAGGACCGGGACATTGCCGAGGACCTGGATCCAGGTGCCGGTGACGCGGCGGGAGGGGTCGTCGGGGTCGGGAATGTCGTTGTCGGTCTCGGCGAGGCCGTAGAACTCCCAGGGCTCGCGTCCGGGGAGGTTCCCGGTGACGATCAGCCGGGCCGTCTCGGTCAGGCCGAGCCGGGCGGCGGCGAGCTGGGGCGCGCTGAGCGCGCCGGGGCCACCGCGGCGCAGCAGGTCGAGGAGGTCGGGGTGGGGCACACCGAGGTGGTCGAGGTAGGCGCGGCTCTGGAGGTGGGCCAGATCGAAGGGCAGGTGCAGCGGGAAGACCTCCTGGCGCAGCCGCCGGTAGGCCTCCTGGTTGGTGTATTCGGGGCCGGCCCGCAGTTCGGGGGCCGAGGCGAAGGTCTGACGCGAGACCAGGACACGCAGTTCGTCACCGCCGTCGACCTGGTGGCGGGAGATGGTGTAGGCGTGACGGCTGTCGCGGACGGTCCACCGGCCGCGGCTGTCCGGGGCCTGCACCCGGGCGTCGGCGGCGACGGTGATGCCCCGGGCGGCCAGGCCGGCCCGCAGCTCCCCGGAGATCTGTCCCGCGGCCAGTTCGGCGGCGAGTGCCGGGTCGAGCAGGACGGGCGCCGGGGGTGCGACGACGTCCTCCAGGATCTCGTTGACCAGATCGACGTAGGGCAGCGGCGTCTCGGTGTTCTCGCAGCTGAGTTCCAGGGCGCCCAGGTCGGGGCGGCGCGCCAGGAGTACGTCCCGCACGCTCTGACCGGAGTGCGGCCCGGTGCCCTGGGTGCCGCGCTGGCCGAGATAGCGCAGGACGTCGACGAAGTACGCGGCAGGGCTGTGCACGGAGCGGCAGGGACCGCAGGCGCAGTAGTCGACGGAGCCGAACAGGGTCCGCAGGTTGGGCAGGGTGCTGATCTGCGCCTGGGTGGCGGCGTCCGGGCTCTGGTCGGGCAGGGCGAAGGGGGTGGCACCGGCGACGGCCAGGTTGTAGTCGCCGTACAGGGCCAGGGACTGGGCGTAGATGTTCTCGGCCTTGCGGTACAGCCGCTCGGCGGCCGTGTCGGACAGCGCGGCGGTGTCCTCGGCGGCGGCGATCCGGTCGGCGAGGATGCCGTTGCGTCCCGCTGCCGCGCCGGTGACGGCGGCGGTGAACTGGCCGCGGCCCAGGAAGTAGACGGCCTGCGCGGAGTCCAGCCCCCGGTCCCGCAGGATCTTGACGGAGGAGTAGGCGGGGTCGAGCTTGAAGGCCCGCTGGACCGATTTCAGGTCGGTCACCAGGGTGTCGGGGTCCGGGATGCCGTCGAGTGCGCCGGGTGTCTCGTCGATGTAGTGGTCGAGACGGACGCGGTCGAGTTCGAAGGCCGGGTTGTGGTCGAGGAAGTGGACGAGTTGCCGGTCGTCCTCGGGGGTCCCGGCCGCCAGGGCTCTGCCCGCGTCGCGGGCGCGGTCGAGTTTGCCGGTGAACGACGCGGTGGGGAAGGCACGTTCGAACTGCCGGTCGAGGCCGGCGGCGTAGTTGCGCCGCTTCTCCTCGGGGGTGTTCCCCTCGATGTCGTCGGGGACGCCGATGGGGCCGCCGCCGGGTGCGGGTTCCTGGAGCTGCCGTTCCCACTCGTCCCGCGAGAGCCGGGCCAGGGAGCGCTCGAACGCTCCGCGTTCCTCGGCGACCTGTGCGGCGTGTGTGAATCCTGCCGTCAGGCCGCTGAAGCGCTTGGCAAGGGCGCCGACCAGGGGGACGTGGTTGCGCGTGAGGCCGCCGAGTTCCAGCGAGAGCCGTACGCGGGGCACGGTCGCCGCGGGGATCACCTCGTCGTCGGCCACCTTGTCCCAGAAGTCGTCGGCCGATCCGGAGAACGAGGAGAAGGCCTCCAGGAAGGCCGTCTTGTGTTCGGCGGCGTCGGGGGTCAGATCGACCAGGTCGCCGACGGTGCCCTGGCCGTCGCCGAGCACGGTGTCGCCCGTGTACCGCAGCTTGATCTTGGCGAGCGTCTCCAGGACGGCCGGAATCCGGTCCTCGACGGCGACAGGGACGAGATTGTCCGCGAGGGCCGTCTCCAGAAGGGCCTTTTGCGTCTCGATGGCCAGTTCGGACAGTGCGCGCAGCGTCGTGTCCTCCAACCGCGCCATCCGCTGGGGGTCCTTGATGTCGTCGAGGAGGGACTCGCTGAAGATCGAGGGCTGGCCCTGCCGCAGGAAGGCGAAGAACTCCTCGGCGGCGAGGGGCACCTTCTCCCGGGCGGTCTTGGCGGCGAGCCGGTGGCAGCCGACCCACACGCCGACCGCGAGCGGGGTGCGGCCGGTCTCCCCCGCCAGGAAGGTGATGTCCTGGAACCGGTCGTCCTCGCGCAGTTCCACCGGCGGTACGGAGTCGAGCAGCGGGCTCAGTTCGGTGCTGACGACTTCCCACTCGGAGGCTCCGGGGTAGTCGCGGGTGCCGAGGGTGAGGTTCCACTCCAGGTCGTCGGGGACGTTGAACCGGACCGGTGTGCGCAGGAGTTCGGCGCCGTCGGCTCCCAGGACGCGCAGCACGAGGTCGGCGCTGTCCTTCTCGGAGCGCCTGAACTGGTCCTCGCTGTAACGGATCTCGTACGTCCCGCTCCGCAACTGCGCGCTGCCGAGCCGCTCTTCACTGCGCAGGTCGCGGTCGAGCGCTTCGACCTTGCCCTGCTTGAGCGGTTTTCCCGCCCGGTCGCGCACCTCACCGTGTACGCGTAACGGCTTCTGGGCGGGCTCGCGGTCAACCGTCAGGTCGATGACGGTGTTCTCTTCCAGCCGCTCGTACGGGCTGTCGCCCAGTCGCTCCTGTCCGCTGAACACCTTGATGCGGCACAGGGACTGGGTGGCCGAGTCCTCCGTGAAACCCTGCCCCTGGAAGGAGACGGCGTACCGCCCGTCCTCATCGGTGGTCGCGGGCTCCCCGACCTCACGCTCCTGCGCGGAACTCCCACTCTTGACGAAGACCCGGACGGTCAGGCCGGGGTAGGGCACTCCGGAGACGCTGATGACGCGTCCCCGGACGTGGAATCTGTCGCTCGTCGCCTGCATGGTTCGCCTTCCCCCGCTTGATCGGTACTCGGTTCGCTTTCGCGTTCGTCGTGTGCGCCATGTGCGTGGTGCGCCTGGTGCGCGTGTCCGGGCAGAGCGTTCGGCTCCGTCCGGACTCCTCTGCTCGACTCAGAACCATCGGCTCAGTGCGAAGCCGACGACCCCGACCACCGCCCCGGCGGCGGCCCCCACCACCGTGCTGACGCCCGGGATCGGTACGAGCGTGCCGATGGCCGCGCCCGTCAGGGCCGCTCCGGCGACGGCACCGCCCAGCGAGAGCTTCTCGCCCGCCCCGGCATCGCGAAGTCCCGACTCGATGACGTTGCCGACGACGGCGCCGCCGATCGCGGGCAGGGTGACGGACCAGGCGAACGTCGTCGGCGCCGCGGAGATCGCGGATGCCACTGCGGGCAGCGAACCCGAGGTGACCCCCAGGGTGCCGATGACGAAGGACTCCATGAACGTGCCGGCGATCGCCGCCTCGGCGAACCCGGGGATCAGCGCCTGAGCCACGGCGTTGCCCGTGCCGCGCGCGCCGGCCGCGACCTGCCGGCCGCGTGTGGACGCGGCCCCCGTCGACGCGGAGCCGCCGGAGGTACGCGCGGCGATCTTGTCCTGGACTTCGCCGAGCCTCTCGTCCTCGAACTTGTAGCCCAGTTGCGCCAGCGTCGCGCGCTCGGCGGAGCCCTGCGGGATCGGGGAGCCGTGCGCCTTGTTGGCCGCATTCATCCGCCCCAGACCGGGCATGGCGATGCCCTCGACCTGGTCGACGGGTTTCCCCGAGGCCAGTTGCGCCTTCAGCGCCCGCGTCGCCGCGTTGTCGGCGGGCGTCTTGGTGTCCGACACCGCCTTCGGCGACACCATGGTGGGCGTGGACCCGGACTCCGCGCGGGCCGCGTCACCGACCAGCTTGTCCTGCGCCCGCGGTGAGACATGCTCCTTGATCGTCTTGATCGTGCTCGCATCGCCCGGGGTGCCGTACTGGGGATCGGGCTGGCTCGACCAGCTGGTGACATAGCCGGGCTCGCCCACCCGCGGCAGCCGTGGCTTGAGTGTCTGCGGGTCGAGCCACTCGGCGTTGAAGATCGGGTAGCGCGAACCGTCCTTCTGCCGGCCCCAGCGCGCGAAGACCGCGCTGCCGGGCGTGTAGGGATGCGTGGGGTTGTCGGGCGGATACGCCTTCTCGAAGTCGGCTCCGGTCGGCACCGTCGCCTTGCGCCCCTTGGGCACCCTGACGAGGAAAACGCTCTTCTCGCCCGCCGGGTTGAGAGCGCCCGGCTTCGGTTTGCGCTTCTCCCGCCCGTCGGGGTCCGTGAACATCACCGGGTTGTTGCCGCAGTACCGGTACAGGTTGAGCCCGTCCACGAACCCCCCGGGGTCCGCGCTGGTCCACCGCCCCAGCCACGGCGCGTAGTAGCGCGCCCCCACGTAGTACAGGCCCGTTTCCGCGTCCCGTTCCTTCCCCGCGAAGCGGTAGCGCTTCAGGCTCAGGTCGGTGTCGGGACGACCGCTGCGGTAGGACGTGGTGCCGTACGGGTGGTACTCCTCGTACGAGATCGGGTGGCCGGTGTCGTCCGTCTCCAGGGTGGCGGAGCCGAGGTGGTTGCCGTACTGGTAGCGGACCAGGGGGGTGTCCAGCGGGTTCGCCGGATCGGCGCCCCGGTCGTCGCGGCGCTTGATGTCGATCTGCGCGACCCGGCCCGCGTTGTCGGACAGATGCAGGGTGTGGCGCTCGTAGAAGGGGGCCGCGGTGCCCTGTCGGCGGCGGTGGATCTCCAGCGGGCCCAGGTAGAGGTGCTCGACGATCTCCCCGCCGGGGCGTTCGATCACCTTGCGCGTGCGCTGCCCGTCACCGCCGTAGCGGTAGTGCGCCGTTCCGCCGCCGCCCAGGTCCGCCCGGCGCAGCCGGTCGAACGCGTCCCAGACCAGCTCGTCGGGGGCGGCGGTACGCAGCCGGGTCATGTTGCCGCGAACATCGTGGTCGTAGGTGGCGGTGTACGGGCCGGCCTCCGGGTCACCGGGGCGGCTGGTGGCCAGCAGGCGGTTGGTGCGGTCGGCGGGGTCGGCCTGGTAGGCGTAGCGGTGGCGGCGGGTCCACAGGTCCTGGGCGGCACGGTGCCGCAGGGCCGTGAGGTTGCCTAGCAGGTCGTACTCGTAGCTCTCGCTGTACGTGCGGACCGCCGCCGCGTCGTTGACGTGCGGGAGCCGGTCCACCGCCTCGACGTCGGCGTCGGTGCGGACGGTGTCGTTGGCGCCGCCCGCGTGTTCGCGGCCGAAGGCCCGGACGAGCTGGTAGAGCGCGTCGTACTCGTAGCGGGTGGCCGGGGTGACGACCTGGTTGGCGAAGAAGTGGGTCTGCTGGGCGTCGTCGCGCACCTGCGTGACGTTGCCGACCGGGTCGTAGGTGTAGTGCAGGTCCTGGAGCGGGGCCGTGGGTGAACCGGTGAGCAGACCGGTCAGCCGCGTGGTCGCCGGGTCGTAGGTGTAGCGGGTCGTCACGTCGTTGCCGAAGCGGGCGAAGCGGCGACGGCCCAGCGCGTCGTAGTCCTGCTCCTCCAGGAAGGTGACCGGGCTCGCCCCGCCGGGAAGGTGCGCCGCGATCGAGGCGGGCAGCCCGGA
Organism: Streptomyces sp. NPDC087844; assembly: GCF_044742785.1. Classification (NCBI taxonomy): domain Bacteria; kingdom Bacillati; phylum Actinomycetota; class Actinomycetes; order Kitasatosporales; family Streptomycetaceae; genus Streptomyces; species Streptomyces sp. NPDC087844. The sequence goes on from NZ_JBIUVD010000001.1 coordinate 348,966, forward strand.
CTCGTCGTAGGCGGGGACGAACGCGGTGCCGTCGGGGAGGGTCAGCCGCTCCGGGCGGCCGAGTGCGTCGTGGCTGGAGGTGGCGGTGAAGGGTTCGGCGGTGAGCAGCAGGGGCGCCGCCGTTGTCTGCAGCGCCGCGTAGGTGGTGGCGGTCGTCAGCGGGCGCCAGTCCGGGTCGCTCGTGTGGTCGCGGGTGAAGAGGCGTTCCACCTCGGTGGGGATGCCGTGCAGATCGGCGCGCTGGACACACGTGCTGCCGTCGGGGTCGAAGGACTGGTGGACGGTGCCGAGGAGGTTGCGCTCGGCGGCCTCGGGGTGCCGGTCGCCGTACACCGTGTACTGGAAGACCGTCTCCTGGCCACTGCCGGCGCGGACCAGGCCGCTCACCGGCCGGTGCAGCTCGTCGTACTCGGCGCGCAGCACCTGGCCGTGCTCGTCCCAGGTCCGCACCAGTGCGCCGGTGATGTCCGTGAAGGTCCAACGGCGGCCGCGTTCGGCACTGTCGGCGAGGACGGGGGTGCCCGCCATCCCGGTGAAGCCGGACGCCACGGCGCGGCCCAGCTGGTCGAAGAGCTCGGTGCGGCGGCCCGTGAGGTCGGTCGCGCCACGGACCGACGCCGTCGCTCCGGTCTCGTACCGCACGGTCGTCAGGACCGGACGGCCGAGGCTGTCGAGGTGGGTCTCGGCGGGGGTGCCCGCGTGCCGGGCGGCGAGCCAGGCGGCCCGGCGCTCGGGGTCGGCCTGCGGTTCGGGCTCGGTGAGCGGGTCGGGGCGACCCCGCTGCGCGTACCAACGGCTGTCCCTGACCGTGTCGTTGGCGTCGTGGAGGATGCTCGCCCACTGGCCGAACTCGGTACGGGTGAAGGTGCCGTCGGGCAGGTCGGTGCGGACGAGCCGACCCACCGGATCGTAGAAGCGGATCGCGGTGGAACCGATGGTGCGCATCGCCTCTTCGGCGTCGTAGGCGTGGGTGGGGCTGAAGTAGGGCTCGTAGCTCTTGACCGGCAGGCCCTTGTTGTTGACGACCGTGCGTCCGCTGCCGATCCAGCGGGGGTCGGCGTGGACCGTGGCGGGGCTGCCGTCGGGGCCGGTGGTGAGCGCTTCGCCTGGGGCGGTACGGGCCTTGGTGAGCGCCGGTGTGCCGCCGCCGTCCAGGTGGACGTACGACTCCCGCAGTGGGGAGGCCGGGTCGCCGTGCCGCTCCTTGGCGAGAACGCGGGTGAAGTTGGGGCTCCTGTGGTCCGACCAGTGGAAGAGGTCGTACTCCAGGCGGGTGGTCGGGTCGGCGAGGGTGTCGCCCTCGCCGGCACCCTCCTTGCCGAGCAGAGCGGTCCTCACGACCAGGCCCAGCGTGTCGTACTCGACCTCGGCACGGTTGCCGTTGGGGTCGGCCAGCCTGAACGGCGCCAACACCCGGTAGTCGTTGGTCAGTTCGACGGTGTTCCAGGGTGCCTGGACGACGCGGTGCCGGACCGGCAGCAGGTCGTGGGCGTCGAAGTCGGTGACCGTCTCCACGCCGAAGGGGCTCCGGGCGCCGACGGCGCGGAAGAAGCGGAGGGCCGGGTCACCGGGCGGATGGACCGCCGTACCGGAGGGGATCCACCAGTCGGTGCCGCCCGTGAGACGCACATAGCCGGCCCCGGTCAGGTCGGCGTCGGTGATCTGCCCCGCGTACCGGTCGGTGACGAACCGTGCGGTGAAGGCCAGTCCGTAGCTCTCGTACGGCAGGGCGCGGGTGTCCCACTGGCCGAGCGGCAGCGGGGCGAGGGCGTCGGAGCGGAACAGGTGCCGGGACACTGCCAGTGGGCGCCGCTGGACGCCCGTACCGTCGGCGTCGTCCTCGTAGGCGATCGGTGTCGCCCGGCCGATGCCCTCGCGCAGCTCCCGCAGGGTGAAGGCGGCGCCGGCGGGCGCGAGGCCGGTGATCTCGAAGTCCCGGCTCTCGAAAGGGACGCCGAGCCGGTGCACGGGTACCGGTACCGAGGTGTCGAGGTCCGGGGTGTGGTCGGTCTCGACGCAGGTGATGTGGGTGCGGCGCTGGTCCCGGGTGACTTCGGCGGGCAGCGCGGGATCGGCGACCCGGCGGCCGTGGACGATCGACGCCGATCTCAGCACTTCTCCGTGCGGGCCGTGGTCGAGGACGACGGTGTGCGCGACGCGCGGGTCCGAGGGGTCGCGGTCGTAGGTACGGGTCATCGTCGCCCGGTCCTTGACGAGGTAGGCCGGGCGCGCCGCGCCGTGCCGGTGCTGGAGCCGCTCGACGGCGTAGGCGCTCTCGGTGACCGCGTAGGGGTGCTCCTGGTCCGGGGAGCCGTCGAAGCTGTAGACCTCGGTGCGCAGCGGACGGCCCCGTAACGCCCCGACGCATTCGCGCAGTTCGGCGGGGTCGAGGCCGTCGGGGAGTTCCGGGGCCGGCAGGTGCCGCTCACCGAGATAGAACTCGCCGGTCAGCCGCTCCAGGAGGTCGGGGCCGTCCGGGTGGGCGCCGGTGTGGAACCAGCTGCGGGTGGTGACGGGCGGCTGGAAGAGGGCGGGGTCGGTCTCCTGGGCGCCGCCCGTCCGCGCCACTTCGGCTGCGTACCCCTCGTACGCCTCGGTGTCGTGCTGTTCGACCAGGCCGAAGCCGCGGAACTCTCGTTCCACGCCGTCGAAGTAGCCGTGGTGGTAGGAGTAGCGGCTGGTGAAGCGGGTGCGCCGGACATGGTCGATGTGCTCGCTCTGCTCGACGACGTGGACCGGGAAGGGCAGGCGGGTGTGCCAGGGTCGTCCGGCGCGCCGGTCGGCGAGATAGAAGGCGGTGGAGGAGGCGTAGCGGACCCGGGTCTCGGCGCCCATGTGGTTGTCGGCGCCGGTCAGCAGGTGCGGTTTGGTGCCGCCCATCAGGTCGATGTAGCGCAGCGGGTCGTCGGCGTCGGCGGGCAGCGGCGAGGACCACACCAGGCAGGCGGTGCCGTTGCCGAGCAGGTCGGCGACGCGGACCTGGGCGGGGTGGCCGAGGTGCGGCAGTCCGGGCAGCCGGTGGGCGGGGCCCCAGCCGTTGCCGGAGCGGTTGTACCAGAGCCGTACACCGTCCCGGCCCACGTACAGCAGGTCGGTCGTGCCGGAGCCGTCGACGTCGGCGAGCCGCACCCTGCCGGGGTCGAAGCCGTCGGGGGTGTCGAGGCGGGGGGCGTCGTTCATGACGACGGGGGCGCCGAAGTGCCCGTGTCCGAGGTTGGGCCAGTAGCGGATCTCGCCGTCGCGGACGCGCACCAGGTCGGTGAGGCCGTCGCCGGACATGTCCGCGAGGAACAGTGTGTGCGTGCTGTCGCCGATCAGGGGGCGCGGTCCCGCCCCGTCCTCGTCGGGATGCGGGGCGCCCCGAGGGGGGCCGAAGCCCCGCGCACCGAGCCCCGGATACCAGACGACACCGGTGTCCTCGCAGGTCAGCAGATCCGCGAGGCCGTCTCCTGTGAGGTCGAGGCGTCGGGTGGACGGGGCGTCGAGGTCGACAGCCGGCGCGGAGGCGAACGGGGTGAAGGGCTCCCAGCCGGCGCCGTCGGCGGTCCGGGTGTGAAAGCCGCGCGGCTCCCGGTCCAGCCGTACGAGATCGAGTTGTCCGTTCCCGTCGAGGTCGGTCAGCTCAGGGCCCGAGCGGTTCAGTCGCAGGGACGGCTGGGTGCCGAGACGGCGCACCGGACCGAGCCTGCCGTCGCCGAGGTTCGGCTTGTAGTACCAGGCGCCGCCCTGTGCGCTGAGCACGCCCGACAGCCCTTCGCCGTCCAGGTCCACCCAGTCGTACGCCCGCTCGTCCAGCCCGGCCGGCAGGTTCTGCAGGCTGTCGCCGTCCAGGTGGCGAACCTCGGCGCTGATCTCCGCGTGGGTGTAGGTGAAGGTGAGGGGTGGCAGCGAGCTCCCGGTGTATCCGCCGTCGGCGGACCGCTGGAAGCCACTGACGGTGACCGATTCGAGGAAGGAACCGCCCGGGTGGCCGCGCCGGGGGTCGCCGGGCACGCCCTGTGCGTCGGGGGCGGCCCGGTAGGTGAAGGCGGTGGCGGCGACGAGACAGCCCTGGCCCACCCCGGGCTCGTCGGGGAAGTGGTGGAACATCAGTACGCGTTGGCACAGCCGGTAGGTGCGTACCTCGAAGGCCGGCCGGTGGGTGGAGAACGGGTCGGCGCGGCACAGCCGGGGTGCGGTGGGCGCCGGTGTGGGGGCCTCGCCCGGATGGTCGCCGTAGTCGAGCACCACCTCGAACATCCAGTCGGCGTCGCGCAGTTGGTCCGGGGTCACGTCCACCGGCCGGCGGCCGTTCCCGTCGAGCAGGGGGACGCGGTTGCCGTACCGCACACGGTGGAGGCTGCGGCCCGCACCGCGCGCGAGGCTGTCCGGGGCGCCCCGGCCCTGCTCGTGCGGCGCCGCGGTGTCGACTCCTTCGGCGTCCTCGGCCCGGTAGTCGTACCGCACGGCGTTGCCCCGGTCGTCGCGGGTCTCGCAGAGCAGCCAGCTGAAGATCCGGTGCGGATCGGCGGGATCGGCGACACGGGACGCCCCGTCGCGTCCGTAGACGTTCAGGAGGTTGTCGGCCGACAGTGTCCGCCAGTGCACGTCGCCGTCGGCGGTGCGCGTCCAGCGCTCCACCCGCGCGAAGTCGCCCTCGACGCGCGGCCGGTAGCGGCGCACGTGGTAGCCGGGGTGCGCGGAGACCGCGCCGCCCTCCCCCGGCGGGAACGGCACGAGGTCGTCGCCGCCGGTCAGCAGGAAGACATCGGCGTCCTCGGCGGCGACGTCCGGGGCGGTGTCGCGGTAGCGGGGCAGGCCGGTGTCCGTACGGCGGGCGACCATCGGCGGGGAGAACTGCCAGCCGATGCCGAACAGGCCGTTTCCCGAGCCCGAGTCGTAGGTGAGCGAGAACGCGGGAGTCAGTTCCCGGGCCGCGCTGGTGACGATCGGTACGGACAGCCGGCCGGTGCCGTGCACCGGATCGGCGGCGAACTTCTCGCCGATCGCCCGGATCGCTCCCCCGCCCTTCGGGAGCGACCCTCCGAGCACCGCACCGCTGCCGCCCCCGACACCGCGCCCGGCGTCCGAGGACGCCTCTCTCTTGGACTTGTCCACGAGACCCCCGTTTCGTGGCAGGCACCCGCCGAGGGGCGCCCACTCGCCTGGCAAGCGTCCGGTAGGCATGTCTCTCCAGTACAGGGCGAATCAGGGCAACCGCTGCCAGGGGGCATAATGATTTGTCTGTCGCCCGAGACGGGCACAAGTCACCTTGAAACGAGTCAAAGGCGTACTTCACCGAAAGGCGTCCGCGCTCCACTCGGCCGCCGATCCTCTCGTCTTACCGCCCCCGAGTGCGCAGAAACGATCCAGCAGCATATGCGATCTGTCCGGTTCTGCTCTTGGAACGCCACGGGCACAACGGCGTCTCGCGGCCGTCCGCGCGGCCGTCCGCTGGAACTGCTCGATCCGGCCGAGATCGAGTGCCGCCCCCGTGTCCGCGATGGTCACGGTGGACACGGGGGCGGCGGGGCTCCGCTCCGCTCAGTCGGAGTGCGTACAGCTCCGCCCGTTCAACGTGAAGTCGACCGGCGCCGAGTTCTCACCGCGCCACGACGCGAGGAAGCCCACCGCGAGTGAGCCGCCCGCGGCGACGGACTTGTTGTAGTCGGCGGCGCTCGCCGACACCCGGGAACCCTTCTGGTCGAAGCCGCCGTCCCACATCTGCGTCAGCTTCTGTCCGTCGCGGAAGGTCCAGCCGACGCGCCAGGTGTCGAGGGCGTAGTCGGACTTGACGATGACGGTGGCCTGGAATCCGTCCGGCCACTCGCTGACCAGGTCGTACCTGGCGTGGCAGACGGCGGGCTCGCTGGGATCGGGCTGGATGCCGTCCTGCTCGGCGGAGGACGACGAGTCGCCCTGGGCCTCCTTCTCCGACCAGGGCCCCGTACCGGCCCCCGCGCCGGCGCTGGACTTCGGCGTCTTCGGGGACGCCGTGGACGACGTCGATTCGCCCACCGAACCGGAGCCGGACGGCAGGCCGTCGAACGAGGGCACCTGCTCCCCCACGGGTTGCCGGCCCGACTCCGCGGCGGTCTCGGTGCCGTCGTCCCCCGAGCCGAAGGGCACCAGGGTCACGACGAGTGCGAGCAGCGAGACCCCGGCGGCCACGGCCAGCAGCCCGGCGCGCCCGATCCGGGCCCGGCCGCCGCTCTCCCGCATCCAGGCGGCGGGTTCGTCCGTGTCGTCGGCGGCACTGCGGCTGAGCCCCGACTCGACGGCCCTGCGCCGCCGTTCGAGGTAGGCGAGGCCGCCCCAGCCGATCACTCCGCCCGCGAGCGCGGACGGCAGCCCGCCCCCGCTGTGCTTCAGACAGGCGGCGGCCTCCGCGCACTCGACGCAGCGCGCCAGGTGCCGTGACAGGTCGTCCGGCACGTCGGCGGCGGGCGAGCGGGTGACCGCGTCGAGCAGCCGGGCATAGCTGCGGCACTCCTCGGAGAGCGGGGTGTCGAGGTGATTGCGGTGGCAGCGGTCGCGGAACACCCCGCGCACCTGCTGCAGTTCCTCGACGAGGCCCGCCGGATCGAGGCCGAGCCGGCGGGCCACCGCGGCCGTCGGCATGGCCTCGACCTCGCTCAGCCACAGGAGCGCGGCGTCCGGTTCCTGCATGTCCCGCAGCCCGCGCAGGGCCAGCGGCCGGTGCAGGGGCGGGCCGGAAAAGCGCTCGGCGTGCTCGGAGTTGAGCCACAGACGCAGTTCGGGTACGAGTCGGTCGCCGTGACCCTGGGCCTCCCAGTCGATGGTGGTCTGTCGTACGGCGGTCAGGAGGAGCGGTATGCGGGGCAGCCGGGGCGTACGTGCCCGGCGTCCGAAGCTTCTGCCGCCGGTCTGGGCCTCCGCGGCACGCGCTTCGCGTATGCCGAGGGAGAAGGCCTCGGAGGCCAGGGGGCGTGCGTCGGCGGAGCCGCCGGTGCAGAGGTCGGCGTAGGAAAGAACCGCGTCCCAGCACTCCGAGAACAAGGTTGCCTCGGCGGCGTCCTGAGGGGTCGGCAGGTCTGGCATGGGTGGGGGTTTCACCTGCATCCAGATGGGGGTTCAAGTGGGGTCAACTCACCCGTTCAATACGGGAGTTGCGGGGGACGTCTCGCGACCGGGCGAGTTTTTCACGCTTCCCGCACAACTGACAAGCGGCACCACCACATCCGGTTACCGCCGGTCTCATGCCCCACCGGGCCCACCGGCCTCAGACGTACGTCCCCACCGGCACCTCGCCCCGCCCTTCGCCCCCTGTCGGCCGCCCTGGCCCTCAGGCCACCGGCACCTCGTCCGTACCCGCTTCCTTCTCCTCCCCCACCGGCGCGTTCGCCGGGAGGCTGTCCATGAACGAGCTGACCGAGAACACCGCGTTGCCCGGTCCGGGCGGCCCGTATCCGGGCGGCGAGGCGAGCCCGAACTCGTCCATCGTCGACCGGTAGGCCTCCAGCAGCCGGATGTGGTACTCCAGCGGCGCGCCCTGCGGGTTGGCCTTGCCCAGCGGGGTCGTCGGCTCGGGGCACCAGGTCGTGAAGCGGGGCGTGATGCCCTGCGACATGAAGAACCGCAGCCCCTCCGTCGTGGAGGCGATCGCCTCGTCGACCGTCGTGAACCCGAAGGGCTCGGCCATCTCCACGCCCGCGACGAAGTTGGGGATGACATTGCGCGCGCCGAAGACCTCCGCCGAGTCCAGGATGCGCTTGTGCCACTCGTCGCGGCCCACGTAGCGCTCCTTGCCCGGGCAGAACATCTTGAACAGGTACTCGTCCCACACCTCGTAGTTGGGGTGGTAGATCTGCACTCCGTAGTCCTTGAAGCGCTGCACGTCGTCGCGGGGCAGCGCCTGGGCGACGACCTTGCCGATCCACCGCCCCGGGAAGTGCTCCTCGATGGCCTTGGCGTACATGCCGTAGAAGTCGGCCTCGTCGCGGCCCTGCAGCTTGGAGGTGATCGCGCCGCCGGTCAGCGTGTACGCGGTGGACACCTTCGCCGTGTCGTACCGGTCGATGATCTCCAGCGCCTCAAGGACCTCGTCGACGTCCTTCACCCCGGTGTACGGGCGGCCCGCCGCCTTCTGCTGGCGCCAGTTGTGGTTGATGTCGCAGTACTGGCACTCCTCCTTGGCGCCGAAGTACTGGCAGACGCGGAAGACCGTCAGGTAGATCAGGTAGCCCCACTGGATCGTGGGGGCCACCTCCATGACGGACTTCCCGTTGGAGAGCTTGTGCCGGTAGTACTCCGGCATCGGCGGCACCCCGACGTCCGAGATCCGCTTCCCGTCGAGGTACAGCCCGAGCATGCCGTCGGGGCTCGCGGCGACCCGGTAGGGCGAGGAGGGGTTCACGCGGACGGACACGACGGTCCTCCGCAGGTCGTACGGGCCACCGGTGAGGATGATCTCCTCGGGCGGCCGGCGCAGGGCGGCCTCGCCCAGCTCGGGCAGGGTGCTGTGGTCGAAGGAGAAGATGAAGTAGGACTTCGGTTTGACGTCGCCGCCCTCGTTGTCGCTGAGCGCGGAGTCGTCGAAGGCCACACCCCCGCGGAGCAGGTCTTCTTTGAAGACCGCCTCTCGCGGTACGTGCGGGAACCTTTCCATCAGGTCCTCGACCAGCGCGGTTCGGCTGCCCATCCCGTCCTCCTCGCTCCCTGCGGCGTGCTCCCGACGGCCGTGTTCGACTCCTCACGGTATGCCCCGCCTCCGGAGCGGCCTGTGCCGGGGCCCTCCCGGGCCGGTGGGGCACCCCGGGAGAGACCCGGGCAGCGTCACCCCGTCTCCCCGGGCACACCCACCGCCACCTGCGCGAACACCGCGTCGCCCGTCGCCGCGAAGCCCGCGTGGACCGCGTGGGGGAAGGGCGTGAAGAGGGTGGCGGCGGTCATCCAGGTCGTGCCGTCCGGTGACACCTGGCCGTGTACGAGGTGGGTGTCGGCGTCGCGGACGACGCGGAGGTACGGCGTCGCGGTCAGGCTCTGCCCGGCGAGCCGGCGGGTGACCGGTGAGCGCGGGTCGTCCTGCCAGTCGTGGCGGCTGTCGCGGGTGCGGTGGTGGAGGACGAGCTGCCCGTCGTCGTCCGCGCCGAAGAACAGGTGCCGGGTGTCGGCGGTGACGCGGTCGCGGAGCATCAGTCCGGTGAGCGGCCCGTGCGCTCCGGTGACGCGGGCCGTGAGGGTGAAGCTCCCGGCCAGCGGACGGCTCACGTAGTGCAGCTGGTCCTCGATGTCACGCGAGGACACCCGGTAGTCGTCGCCCTCGCCGAGTCCGTCGCCCCGCGCGCCGAGCACCCGGACGGTCGAGCCGCGCACCGCCGTGCTGCCCGGCCGTGCGGTGTGCAGGGCGTCGTCCCGCCAGCCCGAGTTCCGCAGTCCGGGCGAGGCGGGCTTCGGCAGCTCGGTCCGGATGCTGTGCGACGTCCAGCCGCGAGCGCCGTCGTTGACCGCCGTGACCGTGTAGAAGTACGTCTCGCCGGGGCGCGCGGAGGTGTCCGTGAAGTGCCGCCCGCTCTCGTTCGCCGACAGGACCTCGTACGGGCCCCTGCGGCGCGTCGCCCGCCGTACCTCGTAGTGCGCCGCGCCCGCGGTCGTCTGCCAGGTCACCGTGACCGAGCCGTCGCCGGGCAGGGTGTGTACGAAGTCGACGTGCGCGGGCGGGAGTTCGGCTACCCGGTCGGTCGGGAGCCGCAGTACCAGGCCGGTCCTGGGCGGCACCCGCACTGTGCCGCCGCGCACCGGCAGGTCCTCGCCGGTGACCAGGTCGAGAACTGTCCGCTCAAGGACGGACGGCACCTCCACCTCGTACGCCCGCTCGTTCCCGTACGCCTTCCGTGTCGTGTTGAAGACGAAGAGATAGCGGCCGTAGCGGGCGGTCAGCAGGTCCGGGTAGCCCGAGTACGCGTGGTCGGCCTCGAAGTTCTCGCGGTGCACCGTGCCGACGCCCGGCTGGAAGGTGATCGGCGCGAGTTCGCCCGCCAGCGCCTGGGGTGCCGAGGAGTCAGCCGTCTGCTGGTCCTCCATGAAGTCGACGTCGATGTTGTCCATGCGGGCCCAGTAGTCCTCGTACCGGAAGCGGGCATTGGTGTTGATCTGGACGATGTGGTCATGGTTCGCCCGCCGGACGTGGAGGCGTCCATTGCGTGCGAAACCCCGCTGCCGCTCGTTGAGCTGGCCCCACAGGTGGAGGTCTCCGTCCCTGAGCGTCACGAACATGCAGTCGACGTCGACCCACGCGAAGCGCTCGTGGTCGCGCTCGTCCACGGCCAGGGCGTCCAGCTCCGCGGCCGTGTAGTGGGCGAAGTCCGTGTGCGGGTGGACGATTCCGGTCGGCTCGTGGGACTTCAGGTAGGCGTAGGTCTCGCCGAGCGTGAGGTCGTACTTGTTCTTGCCGGTGACGGCCGCGAAGGAGCTGAAGTACTGGTGGTCGGCGAGCTGTTGCTGGGCGAAGCCGACGGCCTCGCGGGCGTACGCGCGCGTGCTCGCCCAGCGGCTCGCGGTGTACCGGTCGGCGTGCTCGGCCATGTGCCGCGACAGCGAGACGTAGTTGAGGATGCGGCCCTCGGAGATGCGCAGCACATAGCCGGGAAAGCCCGGGTAGTTGGTGTTCCGCTCGTCGATCACCATCTCCATGCGCATCGTGCGCTTGAGGTTGTCGTCGAGGTCCGTCATCCGGGCCAGCGAGCGGGCGTGCAGGTTGCGCAGTGCCGTCTCCAGGATGCGGTCGTTCAGGTCCTCGTCGCCCTCGTGCCCCCAGGTGCGGTGGAACCACTCGGGCAGGTAGTTCGTGGCCTCGCCGTAGTTGGCGACATAGCCGTTCTCGCGGGTGTGGCCCGCCTCCGTCATCGTCGTGTAGTGCCTGCCGAGGGGCAGTCGGCGCACCACGTCACCGTTCTTGTCGAGCTTGGACCTGGCCAGCCCTTTGATCACGTACTTGATGTAGTCGTCCGTCCAGCGGGCCGTGGTGTCGTGCTGGAACAGCGAGTGGAAGAGGTCCAGGTCCTGGCCGTCCGGGCCGACGAGCACCTCCTCGCCGAGGAACGGCAGCCAGCCGAGCGCCTCGCCCGCGATGCGATGGGCGCGCGCCCTGCCCTCGTAGAACTGCGAACCGATGACCCGCAGCCCCTCGTGGGCCTCCCAGGCGCCCTCGTACGTGTACATCACCTGGTTGTAGATGTACGAGAGCCGGGAGCGGGCGTAATCGAAGTTGGCCTTCAGGACGCGGCCCCAGGCGGCCCGGCGGGTCAGCGGTGAGCCGTCGAGGTCGACGTCCTCGATCGAGGTCTCCCCCTCGCTCGTCCCGGTGGTGAAGGGCTCGTCGAGGAACGCCTCGAAGGCTTGGCGGCCGAGGACGTCGTCGTCGGCGATGAGGTTCTCCACGACGTACAGCGCCTCGCCGAGCGCCCCGTAGTAGCCGCCCCAGTCACCCTGGTGACCGCCGCGGGCCAGCAGCCTGGTGTCGGCGTAGTAGTCCCCGGTGTGGTTGTCGACGCACTTGAAGACCCGGAGCAGGGCCGCCTTGCGCTCGGCGGCGGACTTCGCCGGGCACCAGCTCGACCGCGTCAGCGCGGTGGCGTAGAAGCGGAGTTCGTCCTGGTAGCGAACGATGCTGAGCCGCGCGGTCGCCGAGGCGTCGACCTTCGCCGAGTACGTGCCGAAGAGCTTCACCTGCCCGGTCACATAGCCGTCGACCAGTGCCTGCTTCTGCGTCTCGGACACGTCCGCGACCGTGTCCGTGGGCGGTGTGAAGTCGGCCTGCGGCTCGTCGCTCACGTCGAGGTACGCGCCGGTGTGGGTGTACGCCCGGAAATAGCCGCGCGAGTCGCCGGTGACTATGGCGCTGAAGGCCGCGTCATAGGTACGCAGGGTGATCTCGGCCCGCTCCCTGCCCTTGGTGTGCTCCAGCGGCAGCATCACCGTGGCGTAGAAGAACCGGCCGGGCAGCGGACGGACCGTGCCGGTGTTCAGTGCCTCGTAGTCCCCGGAACGCCGATAGCCGATCTGCCGGCCGCCGATGTACGCGATCGTCTTGTACGGGGAGCTGTCGCCGCCCCAGAACTTGACCGTGAGGTAGTTCTGGTGGAGGGGGTCGACCCGCACCGTGAAGCGGAGGTCGCCGGTCCTGATCCCCGGGGTGGCCAGGGGTTTCGCGACGCGGGCCCGGTCGCCCGCGTTGCCGTTGACGACGGCGGAGCCGGGGGCGTCGAGGTGGTGCGCGGACTCGGAGTCCGGGTCGCCGAAGTCGAGGAGGTCGAGGCGCCCGGTGCCCTCGGCGGGCTCCTGGTCGTCCCCGGCTGCGGATGCCTGCCCGGCGGCCGTCCAGGACCACCCGGTCAGCGCGAGGGAACCGGTGCCGGTGGCGGCTCCGGCCATGACGGATCTTCTGGTGACGGGCATACGGAATCCTCACAACAACCAGCGGCGGAAGGGGGGTTGACTACTTCAGGGAGCCGAGCGTCACGCCCGAGCGCCAGAAGCGCTGCATCGAGATCATCAGGAGCACCATCGGGACGAGGGAGAGCAGCGAGCCCACGACCACCATGCCGGTCAGGTCGGTGGAGGTGTCGACCTTGACCTTCAGCCAGGAGTAGAGGCCGACCATCACGGTCCACTTCTCCGGCGTACGCAGGAACACCAGCGGCCCGAAGAACGAGTTCCAGGAACCGACGAAACCCAGCAGGAAGATCGTGGCCGCGCCCGTGGACATGAGGCGTGCGCCGACCATGAAGAAGATCCGGTACTCACCGGCCCCGTCGATCCGGGCCGCCTCCAGGAGTTCCGGCGGGATGGCGCCCTCCGCGTACACCTTGGCGAGGTAGACGGAGAAGGCGTTGAACAGGCTCGGCACGATGATCGCCAACGGGCTGTCGACGATCCCGAGGTCCGTGTAGAGCAGGAAGGACGGAATGGTGAGCAGTGCGTGCGGGACGAGGAAGGACCCGATGACGCAGCCCATCAGCAGGCCCCGGCCGCGGAACCGGTACATCGCCAGCCCGTAGCCGCAGGCGACGCAGACCAGGGTCATGCCCGCGGTGCCGAGCACCCCGTAGTAGAGGGTGTTCCAGAGCCACTTGAGGAAGATGCCGTCCTGGTACGTGAACAGCGCCTTGAGGTTGTCCGTGAAGTGCAGGTCGGCGAACCACAGGCCGTTGGTGGTGTAGAGGTCGGACTGGTTCTTGGTCGCCGAGACGATCAGCCACCACACGGGGGCCAGCGAGTAGAGCGTGAAGAACACCACGCCGCCGAGGACCAGGGCCCTGGTCCGGCGGGAGTGCCGGACGGGGCCGGTTCCCCCGCGGGGAGCGGTGCCCCGCTTCACCCGCCGGGCTGCGGACGTGGAGGGTGAGGGTGAGGGTGAGGGTGAGGGTGAGGGTGAGGGGCCGACAGTCACGGTCATGAGGTGGGGGCCTTGTTCGTGAGGCGGTAGAACAGTGCGGACGTGGCGCCGACCACCAGGGCGAGGATGACCGAGAGTGCGGAGGCGTAGTGGAAGTCGCCCTGCTGGAAAGCCCAGTCGTAGATCGCCATGATCGGGGTGAAGTCCCGGGTGACGGTCTCCGGTGCCATGGACTTGAAGAGCATCGTGTCACTGAAGATCTGCAGGGTGCCGATGATGCTGAGCACGGTGGTGAGCACCAGGGAGCGGCGGACCAGCGGCACCTTGACCGACCAGGCGATCCGCCACTCGGAGGCGCCGTCGATGCGGGCCGCGTCGTAGACGTTGGCGTCGACCGAGCGCAGCGCCGAGTAGACGATCAGCATGTTGAAGCCGATCCCGCTCCACGCCATCAGGTTGCCGATGGACACCCAGATGAGATCGCCGCCGTAGAAGTTCGCGTCGATGCCGAACAGCTCGAAGAACGGGGTGAGCGGTCCGACCACCGGGCTGTACAGATAGATCCAGATCAGCGTGGCGACGATGCCGGGGATCATGTACGGGATCAGCAGCGGGATGCGGAAGCGGTCGGCGACGCGTTGCGAGGCCGCGTCGAGCAGCAGCGCGAGTCCGACACCGGCGGCCTGGATGAGCGGGATGCTGATCACCGCGAAGAGGCCGACGCGCAGCATCGAGGCCCAGAAGCGCTCGTCGGCGAAGCCCTCGACGAAGTTGTCCAGACCGACGAACTCGACGGTCTTCGCGCCGAATCCGAGCCCCGAGCCCTTCTCCCGGTAGAGGCTCTCCTTGAGTGCCATGACGAGGGGTGTGAGGGTGAACAGGGCGAACCCGAGGAAGAAGGGGACCGTGAACGAGGCGCCCTTCAGGGCCATGATCCGTCGCCATCCGAGACGCGTGGCCCGGGACGGCGACCCGGTGACGGCTGCCACGCCGATCAGCCCTCGACGTTGATGTTCTTGGACTTCAGGTCGTCGACCGTGAACTCCTGCAAGTGCTCCAGAGCCTGCTCGACCGTGATCCTCCTTGTCACGATCTTCGCCCACTGGTCCTGCAACTCGGCGAAGACACCCGTGTAGTTGGGCCCCACCGTCCAGTTGCTCCTCGCGTGGTCGACGGACTTGAGGATCACACCGCGGGCCTCGGACCTGTGGGTGCCGAACAGCTTGTCGGTGACCACCGAGTCGACCCAGGGTGTGACGTCCTTGAGGGCGCCCGGCCACTCGTACTGCTTGGTGTCCTTCTGGTAGGTGGCGTCGATACCGGCCTTGGTGGTCTTCATCCACACGGCCGCCTCGACGGCTTCCTCGACGTGCTCGCAGCCCTTGGGGACGAGCACGCCGTTGTTGGCGCTGTACGAGGAGGTGGTGAACTCCTTGGCGTCGGAGAACTGGGGCAGGTCGATGGGCTGCCAGTCGCCGAGGGACTTCTTGTAGTTCAGCTCGTAGTTCTGCAGCTGCCAGGTCTGCGTGGGCAGCGAGACCATCCTGCCGGAGTCGAAGTAGCTGATCAGGGCGGGCCGGTCCTGGTAGGTCCGGTTGGCGACCAGACCGCCGTCCACGAGTCGCTGGACGATGTCGGCGGCCTCGCGGGACTCCGGTGACAGGAAGTCGATCCGCCAGCTGTCACCCTTCTGCTCGTACCAGGTGCCGCCCGCCTGCTGGACGAGGTTGACCAGGGTGGAGGGGTCCTCACCGGCCAGGTTCATGACGTACACGTCGTGCTTCTTGAGCTTCTTGCCCGCGGCGATCACGTCGTCCCAGGTCCTGGGCACATCGATGCCGTACTTGTCGTACACCGAGCGGTTGATCATCATGAACGTCGGGTTGAAGCCGGTCGGTACGGCGTAATAGGCGCCGCCCGCCCGGACGTTCGGGAGCGCGGCCGGGTTGAAGCGGTCGAGGTACGGCTCCAGTTCCTTGTCGACGCTGCTCAGCAGGCCCTCACCGACCAGGCTGGGCACCTCGCCGAAGTTCTGCACCAGGCAGGGCACGTCCTTCTGGGCGGCGACCGCGTTGCGCAGGTTCTGGGCCGTGCCCGGGTTGTCGGCCTGCTTGACGAACTTGAGCTTGATGTCGGTATGGGTGGCGTTGAACCTCGCCACGACCGGGTCGACGTTCTTGGTCTCCGTCCAGCTCCAGTACTCGATCGTGACCGGCCCCTTCGACTGGTCCGAGGAATCGCCGGAGCCGCCGCAGGCCGTCGCGGTGAGAGCGAGCACGGTGACGAGGGCGGCGGCCGGCGCTGCCGCGCGGCGCGGGACACGGGAGTGGGGCATGGCGGCTCCTGAGGGACGAGGGCTGGGTAAAAGGGCACGATCAGGACATGGCGGAGGCAGGGAGGACCGGCCGCCGCTCGGGTCGTACCGTCCGAAGGCGTCTTAGAAACCGGTCTCTATGGAAGCTAGGACCGGTGCCGGGGGTCGGCAAGACTTCGGGCAGAGAAAACTGGGAATCCGGGCCAACTGGCCGTGTTTGCACGGGATTTCGAACCGGCGAGTGCGAAATAGGCGTCTATCGGACGGCGGATCTCATAGAGACCGGTTGTCTTGCACGGCGAAAAATGGACCGCGCACGGGGAGCGGGGAGCGGGAACCGTGCGCGGGGAGCGGGCACGGGGAGCGGGGAGCGGGTCTGGGCAGTCAGTGTCCCGGTCGCCGCGTCGAGTCCCGCAGCACGATGTGGGTGCCGAGCACCAGGTGCCCGCTTTCGGGGAGTTCGGCGCGGTGCAGGGCCAGCCGGACGGCGGCGCGGCCCAGTTCCTCGTGCGGGACGTTGACGGTGGTCAGGGCCGGGAAGAGGTCGAGGGCGAGCGGCACGTCGTCGTAGCCGACCACGGACACGTCGTCGGGCACCCGCACGCGCGCCTCGCGCAGCGCCTGCAGCGCGCCCGCCGCGACCATGTCGGTGGCCGCGAACAACGCCGTGAACTCGGCTCCGGACGCCAGGAGTTCACGGGCGCCCCGGTAGCCGTGCGAGCGGTTGAACGCGCCGTCGAGGATCAGGTCCGGGTCCGGGGCGAGCCCGAGCAGTTCGTGGGCGCGCCGGAAGCCGTCGATGCGCTGGGAGCTGGTGGACAGGCCGGGGACCCTGCCCAGGTAGGCGATGCGCTGGTGGCCCGAGGTGAGCAGGTGGGTGGTCATCGCGAAGGCACCGCCCTCGTTGTCGTACTCGACGACCGTGGCGGGCACCCCCGGCCCCAGCGGTGGCCTGCCGACCAGTACGAGCCGCGAGCCCGCCCGGTCGAGCGCGTGCGCGAAGTGCGTCATACGGTCCTGGTAGGCCTTGTCCTCCCAGGCACCGCCGACGACGATCACGGCGTCGGCGCGCTGTTCGCGCATGGTCTCGACCACGGCGAGGACGCGCTGCGGGTCGCCGTGCGTCGTGCAGAGCATGCAGAGCCTGCCCTCGGCCGATGCCTGCTCCTCGACGCCGCGTGCGATGTGCGCGTAGAAGGGGCCGGTGACGTCGTCCACGACGAACGCCACCGTCTTGTTGGTGGAGCCGCCGAGCGCGCGGGCGTGGGCGTTGACCACGTAGTCGAGGTCGCGCATCGCCTTGAGGACCCTGGTACGGGTGGTCGCGGCGACCGGGTAGGTACCGCCCAGCACCCGGGAGACGGTCGAGGCGGAGACACCGGCTCGCGCGGCCACGTCCCGGACCGTGGAGGCGTCCTTGATCCGCAGGGGTGCCGCCTTCTCGGCCACCGGTGGCTCTCCTCCTCTGGTGTGTACCGGTGCGCTGGTGTGTACCGGTCCTCTGATGTGCGTCGGCCCTCCGGTGTGCACCGGTCGCCCTGTGGGGGCGGCCCGGGGTCGCCGCCGCCCCGGATTCAGGCCGTGCGTTCCAGTACGGCGTGGTCGACGGCGTGGGCCAACTCCCCTCCGTGCGCCAGCCGTTCGGCCTCCTGGGTAACCGCGAGGCCGAGCCGGGCCACCTCGTTGCCCTGGGAGCCCGCGAGATGCGGGGTGATGAACGCGTTCGGCAGGTCGAAGAGCGGCGAGTCCACGGGCAGCGGCTCCGGGTCGGTGACGTCGAGGATCGCCCCGAGCCGGTCCGCGCGCAGTTCGTCGACGAGGGCGTCGTGGTCGAGGAGGCCGCCGCGCGCGGTGTTGATCAGCACGGATCCCGTCGGCATCAGGGCGAGTTCGCGGCGGCCGATCAGCTGATGGGTCTCGGGGGTCTGCGGGGCGTGGACGGTGACGATGTCGCTGGTGCGCAGCAGGTCGTCGAGCGGCAGCAGCCGGACGCCGAGGGCGGCGGCCTCCGTCGCGTCGACGTACGGGTCGGCGAGGCTCACCGACAGGTCGAAGGGTTTCAGCAGTTCGATGAGCCGCCGGCCGATGCGGGAGGCTCCGACGATGCCCACGCGGCGGCCGAAGTTGCCGATGCCCGGCACGATCTCCCCCTGCGGGAAGGCCCGTCGGGTGCGGAAGCGGTCGCGCTGGGCGAGGAGGTCCTTGCCTGCGAGGAGGACCATGGCCAGCGTGTACTCGGCCACGGGCAGCGCGTTGGCGTCGGCTGCCGAGGAGACGACGATGCCTCGCTCCCAGACGGCGGGCGAGAGGAGGTCCTTGACCGAGCCGGCCGCGTGCAGGATCGCGCGGAGCGCGGGGGCCGTGTCGAGGACGGCTTCGTCGATACGGGGGCAGCCCCAGCCGGTGATCAGGATCTCGGTGTCGGCGAGTGCACCCCCGGCACACGGGTCGGCGAAGCTCTCGACCGTCAGAGTGGGATCGATTTCTACCGCGGCGCGCAGACGGGCGAGCACCTCTGGAGGGAAGATCTGGGGCACGTTCTGGGCGGTCATGGCGAAAAGGGCGGTGGGGGGTGGGCGCAAGGGTGGTGACCTTCCCGGTCGGTGACGCCTCTGTAGCAACCGGTCTCTACGGTAGGTCCCGTGGCGCGAGGGGGTCAATGGACGGGGGCGCCGCCGGCTGGGGGTGGTTGAGTCGGTGCGGGTGCGCTGCGGCTGGCCGCGCGGCTCGCCCCCACCGGGCCGCAGCCGGAGAACAGGGCCGGGGCGCAGCCCCGCTCTGCAGGGGCGCGGGGAACTGCGCGATCGACCTCCACCGGCCCGCGGACGACACCCCGATCACGGCGAGGTAGGTTCCAGGCAGGACTTCTGGCGGGAGGACGAGGGATGACCGAGGCCCTGAGGAACTGGGCGGGGAACATCACATACTCCGCCAAGGAGCTGCAGCGCCCACACTCACTGGACGCGCTCCGATCACTGGTGGCCCGCAGCGCCCACGCGCGAGTGCTCGGCAGCGGGCACTCCTTCAACCTGATCGCCGACCCGGGCAGCGAGGGCGTCCTGCTCTCCCTGACCGCGCTCCCGCCGTCGGTCGAGGTGGACACGGCGACCCGTACGGTCCGGGTGGCCGGCGGAGTCCGGTACGCGGAGCTGGCGCGGACGGTGCAGCGACACGGGCTCGCCCTGCCCAACATGGCCTCGCTGCCGCACATCTCCGTGGCGGGCTCGGTGGCCACCGGCACACACGGTTCGGGCAACGCGAACGGCTCGCTGGCCTCCCCCGTACGGGAGGTCGAGCTGGTCCTCGCGGACGGATCGACCCTGACCATCGACCGCGACGACGCCCGTTTCGACGGCGCCGTGACCTCGCTGGGCGCACTCGGTGTCGTCACCGCGCTGACCCTCGCCCTGGAGCCGGACTTCGAGGTCGCCCAGCATGTGTTCGGCCGGCTGCCTCTCGCCGGGCTGGACTTCGAGACGGTGTCGGCGTCGGCGTACAGCGTGAGTCTGTTCACCGACTGGCGGCAGTCGGGGTTCGTGCAGGCGTGGGTGAAGCGGCGTACCGACGTGCCGTGGGACGGCTTCCCGTGGGCCGAGCCCGCCGCCGAGGCGATGCATCCGGTGCCGGGGATGCCCGCCGTGAACTGCACGCAGCAGTTCGGCGTGCCAGGGCCCTGGCACGAGCGGCTGCCGCACTTCCGGCCCGAGTTCACCCCGAGCAGCGGGGCCGAGCTCCAGTCGGAGTACCTGCTGCCGCGTTCGTACGCCGTCGACGCCCTGCACGCCGTCGACGCGATCCGCGGGACGGTCGCGCCCGTGCTGCAGATCTGCGAGGTGCGGACGGTCGCCGCCGACAGCCAGTGGCTGAGTCCGGCGTACGGGCGGGACACCGTGGCGTTCCACTTCACCTGGGTCGAGGACACGGCGGCGGTGCTGCCCGTGGTGCGGCGGCTGGAGGAGGCACTCGCGCCCTTCGACGCGCGTCCGCACTGGGGGAAGGTGTTCACGGCGGAGGCTTCGGAGCTGCGTGGGCGCTATCCGCGGATGGGTGACTTCACGGCCCTGGTCGCGGACCTCGACCCGACGGGGACGTTCCGGAACGCGTTCGTGGGTTCGCTCCTCGGGCCGTGAGCGGCGTCACCGGCCACGGTGGGCCGCGCGCCCTTGATCAGCCGGGCCGCGGTCCCGGCCCTCTGCGGCACGTCTAGAGGGCTTCTGATGGATCTCCGTGGGGAAGGAGCGGCGTTCGGTGCGCGCTCTGGGGGTCCCCCCGGCCGGAGGCTGGGGGAGTGCCGGGCGCAGTCCCGCGTACTGGACGTACTTGGGTCTGTGCCCGGTGCGGCGAGTGGGGGTCCCCCCGGCCGGAGGCTGGGGGAGCGTGGCGGGCGCCGCGACGCCGCGGAGATCCATCAGAAGCCCTCTAGTCGCGCCCCTCGTCCACGCGTGCGGTGAACTGCAGGATCGTCGCCGCGAGCGCTTCCGGAGCCTCCTGCGCGACAAGGTGGCCGACTCCCTCAAGGTGTACCGCGGTGATCTCACCGGCGGTCACCTGACGGAAGGTGTTCTCGGTGAAGGGATGGCCGGCCCTCTCGACGGTGAGCACCGGGACAGCGAGCGGACGCGACTCGGCCAGGGCCCTGGTCGCGCCGCCGTCCGTGAAGAGGGACCGGTACAGGCCCTCCGTGCCCAGCCAGGCATTCGGGCGCGCGTAGGTGCGTACGAATTCGTCCACATCGCTCGCGGTGAGGGCGCCCTCCGTCCCGTTCATCAGCGGGAAGGCCCAGTCGGCCAGGAACTCGCGCTCGTGGCCCGGCAGGAGCATCGCGGGGACACCCGGAGCGCCGAGGAACCCGACGTGCCAGGAACCGGAGTTGTTCACGTCTGCGAGGGCTTCGAGTCCGTACCCCGCCAGGGTCGTCTCGATTCCGGTGAAGCTGAGGACGTCCTCGGGGTGTGTCGCCGCGAAGCGGAAGCCGGTGCCGCCGCTGATGTCCTGGCACACGAGGTGAACGGGGCCCGCGCCGATGTGCTCGACGAGCTGGTGCAGGTCCTCGGCGGCGACCGCCTCACCGTACGCGGCGTCCGCGGCGTTGCCGGAGTCCCCGAATCCGCGGAGGTCGAGGGCGAGGACCCGGTGGGACCGCGCGAGGAGCGGTATCAGTTTGCGGAACGCCCACCAGGTCTCCGGCCAGCCGTGCACCAGGAGGATCGGCGAGCCGGTGGCGCCCGCGCAGACATAGTGCAGTCGCGTGTCGTTGACGTCGGCGAGGTGGTGCGTGACGCCGGGCAGCGTCGCGCCCGAGGGCATGGTCGTGGTCACGGGGAACTCCTAGATGGACAACCTGGTTGTCCAGTACGGTAGACAACCAAGTTGTCGAAGTCAAGGGTGGCCGTATGCTGGCGACATGCCCAGATCAGGCGCCGACCTCGCGCTGCTCCTGCTCGCCGGTTTCCGTACCCTGGCGGATCAGGCCACCGCCGAACTCGCCCGACGCGGGTACGAGGACGTCCGGCCGGTGCACGACTTCGCCCTCCACTCGATCCTGTCCGGCGCGGACAACGCCTCCGAACTCGCCCGCAGGATGTCGGTCACGAAACAGGCCGCGGCCAAGACGATCGCGGTCCTGGAGGAGCGCGAGTACGTGGTGCGCGAACCCGACGCGACCGACCGTCGGCTGATGCGACTTCGCGTCACCGAGCACGGGCTCTCCCTGCTGCGGCAGGGTGAGGCGATCTTCGACGAGATGCGCGAGCAGTGGGAGGAGCAGGTGAGCGGCGTGCCGGGGGCCGCCTCGCTCACGGCGGTCGAGGAGACTCTTCGCGTACTGGTCGGGGACAATACGATCCGGCTCGATTCACCGGGCTGGATCGCGCGTGACCTGAACTCGTAGGAATTCCCGCGCGCCGATCGACACCGCCCCTTCACGAGGCCGTGAGGCCGCGAGGCCGCGCAGCCGTGAGGCCGCGAGGGACTTTGTAAAGCCCCTTTCCTAAGGGGTTGTCGAAAGGGCGCGGCGGTCATAGCCTTGCGCGGCGCCGGGGCCGTCGGGTAGCGCCAACGGCCTGGCGCGGGCCGATCTTCGGCCGGCCGTGGAGTGGAGGGATCGAGGGGGCACGTTCTGGTGAAGCGCACATCACGCGACATCCGCACCGCGAACCGCTACGGGGTGCTGCGCCAGATCATCGCCCACTCGCCCACGTCCCGGCAGGAGCTGGCCGCCGCGACCGGACTGAGTATCGCCACGGTCGCCACGCTCGTCGGTGAGCTGCTCGATCTCGGGATGCTCACCGAGGTCGGCTTCGAGGACTCCGCGGGTGGCCGCCCGCGGGGCCTCGTCGCCGTCAACGCGTCCGGGGGTGCGCTGATCGGCGTCGACATCGCGGAGACGTACGTCCGTGTCGAGCTGTTCGACCTCGCGCTGGACGTGCTGGCCCGCGCCGACGAGGACATGCGCCCCGGCGAGATCCGCCCGGAGGAGGTCGTCGGACATGTCGCCTCGGCCGTCGGCTCGGTGGTCGCGCAGGCCGGTGTCGAGGGCGCGCGCGTCCTCGGGGTCGGCGTCAGCGTGCCGGGGCAGGTGGACCGCGAGGCCGGTGTCTCGGAGTACGCCCCGAACTGGGACTGGCACGACGTGCCGCTGCTCGACCTGCTCGCGGAACACATCGCGTACCCCCTCCATCTGGACAATCCGCTGCGCGCCTGCGCGGTCGCCGAGCTGTGGTTCGGGGCCGCGCGCGGGCGCGGGGACGCCGTGGTGGTGAACCTCGGTACGGGCGTCGGCGCCGGACTCGTCCTGGGCGGCGGGCTGCACCGCGGTGTCAGCAACAGCGCGGGCGAGTGGGGCCACACCACCCTCGTGCTGGACGGGCGGCTGTGCCACTGCGGCAACCACGGATGCGTGGAGACGTATGTCGGGGCGCCGGGAATCATGCTGAACCTGCGGGAGGCGTGCCCCGACAGCGCGCTGCTGCACCCCGAGGACCAGACGGCCACGATCGACGCGCTCGCCCGCGCGGTCGCCGAGCGGGACCCGGTGGCCGTCGAGGTGCTTCGGGACACCGCGCGCCATCTCGGCGCCGCCATCGCCGATCTGGTGAACCTCCTCAACCCCGAAGTGGTCGTACTGAGCAGCTGGGTGGCGGCCACGCTCGGCGAGCCGCTGCTGCGGGAGGTGCGCGAGGCCGTGGCCCGGCGCGCGCTGAAACGGCCGCTGGCCGGCACCGAGATCGTCCTCTCCCCCATTCCCACGGACCCGGTCTGCCTGGGCGCGGCGACGTTCGCACTCGAAGGAGCCCTCAACTCGGCGGGCTTGAAGCCTCCGAAGGCCGCGAAGACTCCGAAGGCCACGGACGGCCAGGTCGCCGCCGTGCGTCGAACCGCCCCCACGAGGAGCCGTACCGCGCCGCCCGCGTGACGATCACCTTCGCGACGGCCCTCGCGTGACACCTGCCGTCGCGACGAGCACCTGTGCGCCGAGCAGCTTGGGCACGACGCCAGTCGCCGAGCACCTTCGTGACGGTCTCCCCCCGCGCCGAGCACCTTCGCAGCGACCGTGTACATCTGCAAAGTCAGCACGAAACCGGTCCGGCCCGGACACTGGGGACAACGGGGCCGGAGTCATCGATGCATGGCCCGCACACCTTTGCGTCCGGCATTCCGGACGCCCCGCAACGCTTCGAACAGGCTTCGTCCAACCCCTTGCCGAAGCATTAGCCGAAGGTTAACGTCCCGCACCGCACAGCGATTTCGAGCCGCAGCCGTACAAGAGACAAGGACGTCGCGATGTCGGCACCGAGCAGCAGCAACTGGGATCGTCGTTCCGTACTGCGGGCCGCCGCGGGCCTCGCCGCCCTCGGCCCACTGGCCGCCTGTGGCGGCAGCAACGGCCGTGAGGGCGGCGGCAGTTCGGGCAAGAGCCTCGTGCAGTACTTCCACGCGTACGGCGAGGCCGGTACGCAGGAGGCCATCAAGCGGTACGCCAAGGCCTACGACGAGGCCCGGGTGACCACCCAGTGGATCACCGGCACCAACTTCGAGAGCAAGCTGTTCTCGTCGCTGCTCACCGACAACGCCCCGGACGTCTTCGAGTTCCACCCCCAGCTCCAGCTGATCAAGAGCGGTCAGGTGGCGCCGCTGGACGACATCCTCGGCCCGGTCAAGGACGACTTCAATCCGGCGGACATCAAGTCGCACACGGTCGACGGCAAGGTCTACGGCGTCCGCATGATCGACGACCCGCAGTTCTTCTTCTACCGCAAGTCGTTGCTGGAGAAGGCGGGCCTCGGGGTGCCGCAGACCCTCGAAGAGCTGGCCGAGGCGGCCGACAAGCTCACCACCGACAAGGTGAAGGGCCTGTTCATCGGCAACAACATGGTGTCGACGAACTACGCCCTGGTCTGGGCGGCCGGCGCCGACCAGCTGAACGACCGGAACGAGATCGCGTACCACACCGACGACGTGGCCGCGGCGCTGAGGGTGTACCGCAAGATGTTCACCAGCGGCCATCTGCTCCTGGACGCCCCCGCCGACTACTGGGACCCCTCGGCCCTGGTCCAGGGACTCACCGCGATCCAGTGGTGCGGCATGTGGGCCATGCCCGTGATGCAGAAGGCCCTCGGCGACGACCTCGGCATCTTCCCCTTCCCGTCGGCGGCTTCCGGCGCCGAGCCCGCTGTCTACAACGGCGGTTGGTCGATGTTCGTCAACGCCAAGGGCAGACACGTCGATCTGGCCAAGGAGTACGTGAAGTGGCTCTGGATCGACCAGAAGAAGTACCAGGAGGACTGGGCGCTCAGCTACGGCTTCCACATACCGCCGCGCACCTCGCTCGCCGCGTCCGCCACCAAGCTCAAGTCGGGGCTGCCCGCCGAGGGCGTCAAGCTCTTCACCGACTACGGCCGCTTCGACAACATCTCCTGGACCCAGGCGATGATCACGGCGCTGGAGGAAGTGATCGCCAACTCGGTCCGTAAGGGCATGGACCCGGAGAAGGCCCTCGACGCGGCGGACGTGAAGGTCGACCGCGAACTCAAGAAGCTGTTCGGCTAGGCCGGCGGACAACGGACAAGGACAACGGGCGACGGACAGGCAGCGGCATGCCGACCACCACGAAGCATGACGACACCACCCGCCCCGTCCCGGCGGAGACCTCCGGGGCCGGGCGGCGGCGAAGGGGCGTGCGGGGCAGCACGCTCAGCTTCTGGATCTTCACGGGCCCGTTCCTCATCGGCCTGGTGATCTTCGTCTACATCCCCATCGGGTGGAGCGCCTGGCTCAGCTTCTTCGAGGCGCGCTACACGGTCACCCCCGACAAGTTCATCGGCTTCGACAACTACGAACTGATGCTGACGAACGGCGACTTCACCGGTTCGCTCGTCACCTTCACCGTCTTCGCCGCGATCATCGTGCCGGTCACCTGGGCCCTGTCGCTGGGTCTGGCGCTGATGGTGCACCGGCTGCGTTTCATGAAGGCGTTCTTCCGGTCGGTCTTCTTCCTGCCGACGGCGTGCAGTTTCGTCGCCGCCTCGCTGGTCTGGAAGATGTCCCTCTTCAGCGGGGTCCGCTTCGGCATGATGAACACGGTCCTCGGCTGGTTCGGGGTCGAGAACATCGCCTGGCTGGCCGACCCCGACCCGCCCTGGTACTGGCTGGTCATCGTGAGTGTCCGCCTGTGGCTCCAGGCCGGCTTCTACATGATCCTTTTCCTGGCGGCCCTGCAGAACATCCCGCCGGAGCTGTACGAGGCCGCCGCGATCGACGGCGCCAAGCCCGGCTGGCAGACCTTCCGCCACATCACCCTGCCCCAGCTGCGGGCCACCTCGACGGCCGTGATCCTGCTGCTGCTCGTGGCCGCGTACCAGGCGTTCGACGAATTCTTCAATCTGCTCTCCAAGACGACGTGGGGCCGCCCGCCACTCGTCGAGCTGTACTACACGGCCCTGGGCGACGACCAGGACTACGGCGCGGGCAGCGCGGGCGCGGTCATCCTGACCCTGCTGATCTGCGGGGTGACCCTGCTCCAGGGCAGATTCCTGGGCTTCGGAAAGGGGGAGGACTCCAGGTGACGACCGTCGTTCCGGCCCGTAGGGCCGATGCCGAGCCACCCGATGGGCCCGAGCTGTCCAAGCGCTCCGAGCGGCCCGGGCGCAGGCGCGACCGACGAGGCGTACTGGGTTCCGCCGGCCTCTACTTCGCCACCGCCGTCTGCGCCCTGCTCTTCCTCGTCCCCTTCTACCTCATCGTCCGCAACGCCCTGTCCACGGACGCCGAGATCACCGGCGAGAACTGGCAGTGGTTCCCCACCACCGTCCAGTGGGGCAATGTCACCGAGCTGTTCGACGACCCGACGGTCCCGTTCGGCCGGTCCCTGTGGAACTCGACGGTGGTCGGCGTCCTGCACACCGTCGGCACCCTGCTGGTCTGCTCGCTCGCGGGCTACGGCCTCGCCCGGATCCCGTACCGGCACGCGAACAAGATCTTCTACGCGGTCCTGGTGACCCTGATGGTGCCGGCCGCCGTCACCTTCGTACCGAGCTTCGTGCTCGTCTCGTCGCTCGGCTGGGTGTCGAGTATGCAAGGTCTCATCGTTCCGGGGCTCTTCAGTGGTTTCACCTGCTTCCTGTTCCGGCAGTACTTCCTGGGGTTCCCCAAAGAACTGGAGGAGGCGGCGCGCGTGGACGGGCTCGGGTACTGGGGTGCGTACTGGCGCGTCGTCGTGCCCAACTCGCTGAACTTCTTCGCCGCGATCGCGACCATCACCTTCATCAGCGGCTGGAACGCCTTCCTGTGGCCACTGGTCATCGGCCAGGACCAGGAGGCGTGGACCGTGCAGGTCGCGCTCTCCTCGTACATGACGAATCAGACCGTCAACTTCCATCTGATCTTCATGGCCACCGCAGTGTCCATCCTGCCCCTGGTGCTCGTGTTCCTGTTCCTCCAGCGCTGGCTGGTGCAGGGGGTCGCGCAGACCGGCATCAAGGGCTGACCTAGGAGAACGATGTCTGTCCGCACCACCTCGTCCACGTCCCCCGAGTTCCTGTACGTCGAGGACGTCTCGCCCGGGAGGGGCGCGCTGCCGCCCCGGGCGTGGTACGCGGCCTCCGACGCCGCCTCCCTGTCACTGAACGGCAGGTGGCGCTTCCGCCTGTCCGCGACAGCCGACGCCGAGGACGACTCCTTCGCCGGGCGGGGGTACGACTCCGGGGACTGGGCGGAGGTGACGGTACCCGGGCACTGGGTCCTCCAGGGCGGGGACGACAGGGAGTTCGGTGCGCCGATCTACACCAACCACCTCTACCCCTTCCCGGTGGACCCGCCGCGGGTGCCGACCCGGAACCCGACCGGCGACCACCTGCGGTTCTTCGACCTGCCGGACGACTGGCCCGATGTCTCGGATGCGGGGACCGGGGGCGCGGTCCTGCGTTTCGACGGGGTCGAGTCCTGCGCCCGGGTGTGGTTGAACGGCACGGACATCGGGGAGTTCAAGGGGTCCCGGCTGCCGCACGAGTTCGCGGTCGGGCACCTGCTGGAGCCCGCGGGGAACGTGCTGGCCGTCCGGGTCCACCAGTGGTCGGCCGGCTCGTACCTGGAGGACCAGGACCAGTGGTGGCTGCCCGGCATCTTCCGGGACGTCACCCTGCTGCACCGGCCGGCGGACAGCGCGCTCGACTTCTTCGTGCACTCCTCGTACGACCATCGTGAGGGCACCGGAACCCTGTGCGTGGACTCCGACGTCGACGGCCGGATCGTCGTGCCGGGCCTGGACATCGATGTCGAGACCGGACAGGCCATCACCGTACCGGTACGGCCGTGGACGGCAGAGACACCGCACTTGTACGACGCCACGCTGGTCACGCCCGGTGAGCGGGTCCCGCTGCGGATCGGTTTCCGTACGGTCGCGCTGGAGGACGGCCTGATCAAGGTCAACGGCCGGGCCGTCCTCTTCCGGGGTGTCAACCGGCACGAGTGGCACCCCGAGCACGGCCGCGCCCTGGACCTGGACACCATGCGCGAGGACGTGCTGCTGATGAAGCGGCACAACCTGAACGCCGTACGCACCTCGCACTACCCGCCCCACCCGGCCTTCCTCGACCTGTGCGACGAGTACGGACTGTGGGTCGTCGACGAGTGCGACCTGGAGACCCACGGTTTCACCGAGCAGGCCTGGCGCGACAACCCGGTGGACGACGACCGCTGGACCCCGGCGCTCCTGGACCGGGCGGCCCGCATGGTCGAGCGCGACAAGAACCACCCCTCGGTCGTCATCTGGTCGCTGGGCAACGAGGCCGGCACCGGCCGCGGCCTCACCGCCATGGCCGAGTGGATCCGCGGCCGGGACGGATCGCGGCTCATCCACTACGAGGGCGACTGGAACTGCCGTGACACGGACGTGTACTCACGGATGTACGCGGACCACGCGGAGGTCGACCGGATCGGCAGGGGCTTGGACGGCGGTCCCGCCAAGCGCCGCCGACTCCCCTTCATCCAGTGCGAGTACGCGCACGCCATGGGCAACGGACCGGGTGGACTGGCCGACTACCAGCGGCTCTTCGAGACGCACGACCGGATCCAGGGCGGCTTCGTCTGGGAGTGGATCGACCACGGCATCAAGGACGAGCGGTACGGCTTCGCGTACGGCGGTGACTTCGGCGAGGAGCTGCACGACGGGAACTTCGTCTGCGACGGGCTGGTCTTCCCGGACCGCACGCCCTCGCCGGGACTCCTGGAGTACAAGAAGGTCGTCGAGCCGGTCCGCATGGAGGGGGACGGCGTCGACGGCGTGGTCCGGATCGCCAACAGGTACGACTTCGCCGACCTGTCGGCGCTGGCCTTCGAGTGGTCGTACGACGTCGACGGCGAGGCGGTGGGGACGGGCACCCTGACCGTGCCCGCGCTCGGGCCGGGCGACTCCGCCGACGTGAAGCTGCCCGAGCCTCCGGTGGAGGCGCGCGGGACCGAGACCAGGTGGACGGTCCGGGCGGTGCTCGCCGGGGACACGGCCTGGGGACCGAAGGGGCATGTGGTGGCGTGGGTGCAACTGCGGTGTACGCCACCGCAGCCGACCGGTGTCGCGGCCCGCAGTCGCCCCGTCCTCGACGGCCGGGGAGGCATCACGCTCGGACCGGCCGTGTTCGCCGCCCGCACGGGCGAGTTGGCGGCCGTCGGGGGGATCGACGTCCTAGACCTGAAGCTGGACGTGTGGCGGGCCCCGACCGACAACGACGAGGGCGCGCCCTGGCAGCCGGACATCCGCTACGGCGTACTGTGGCGCAAGCTCGGCCTGCACCGGATGCAACACCGCCTGGACGCGGTGGAGTTGTCCGAGGACGCCCTGACGGTGCGCACCCGGGTGGCGCCGGCCGCCGCGGACCTGGCCCTGCGCACGGTCTACCGGTGGACCTCCGACGGGACGAGGCTGAAGCTGGCCGTGTCGGTGACGCCGGAGGGTGACTGGCAGGTGCCGCTGCCGCGGCTCGGCGTCCGCCTCGGGCTGTCCGCCGGTGACCGGGTGAGGTGGCACGGCGGCGGCCCCGGCGAGGCGTACCCGGACACCGGTACGGCCGCGATGCTGGGCCGCTGGGAGTCCACGGTGGACGACCTGCAGACGCCGTACGTCCGCCCGCAGGAGAACGGCGCGCGCGCCGACGTCCGCTGGGCGGAGATCGACCGGGGGCCGGACTTCCCGGCCCTGCGCGTCGAGGGCGGGGCGGCGTTCTGGTTCACGGCCCGCCGCTGGACGAGCGAGCAGTTGGACGCGGCGGACCATCTCACGGACCTGGCACCCGGCGACACGGTGTGGGTCAACCTCGACCACGGCCAGCAGGGCATCGGCTCACAGTCCTGCGGGCCGGGAACGCTGCCGCAGTATCAACTACGTGCGCGGCCAAGCGAGTTCTCGTTCGTGTTCACGGCGCCGGAGGCAGGGGCCGGGCTGGAAACAGGAGGCGAGTCCTAGAAGTCGTCCACCCGCACCACGATCCCCGTCCAGCCCGAGAGGACCGCGGCCGTGCCAGCGCGGACCGCCGCCGCGCAGCGGGCCGCGGTGAACGACCCGGGGTCGTGGGGCGAGGACATGCCGAGCCCCTCGCCCGCCGCCGCGATCGCGACCGCCACAAGCGGCGCGCGGACGCCCGGGTGCGGGACGCCGTGGAACAGACGCTGCAGGACCGCACCCATGGCACCCATGGCACCCATGGCACTGCGGACACCTATGGCACTCAAGACACCCGTGCCTCACGCTCCCTCAGAAGTGTCAGAAGTGTCCTGGTTGTTCCGCCCCGAGAAGCCGGGTCAGGGCGCTCCGGGAGCGGACTCCGAGCTGGGTGAAGACGTTCCGCAGGTGGTACTCGACCGTGCGGGTGCTGATCGAGAGCTGCTGAGCCACTTCGCGATTGGTCGCGCCCTCCGCCACGGAGCGGGCTATGCGCAGTTGCTGGGGGGTGAGCAGACCGAGGGAGCCGGTTTCGGGTGCGGTGGTGAGCGTGTCCCCCGCCGCACGCAGTTCCGCGCGGGCGTGCTCGGCCCACACGTCCGCGCCGCACTGCTCGAACCCCAGTACCGCGGCGCGCAGTTGGGGCCTCGCTTCCACGGGGCGGCGCCTGCGACGCAGCCACATCCCGTAGGCGAGCTGGGTCCGGGCGTGCTCGTAGGGACCGTTGGCCTTCTCGTGTTCCGCCAGTGCCGCGGTGAACAGTTCCCCGGTCCGCCCGTCGCTCGACACGAGTGCCCGGCAACGCGCCAGCAACGCCGGTGCCTGCGGATCCGCCCCCATGGCCGCCCACACGGCGTACTGGTCGATCAGGCCCGCCGCGTCGACGTCGTGGCCCGCGAGCACGGCGGACTCGACATAGCAGGGGATCACCATCGCCCAGAGGCCGAAATGCCCCTGTCGTGGGCCGCCTTGGACGAGGGGGGCCAGGCGGGCGGCGGCATGTTCGGCGTCGCCGTGCCCGAGGTCGGCGCGGGCCTGCGCCCATTCGGCGAGTGTGCTCGTCTGGCTGAGTCCGTGCGCGTGAGCGGTGCGCAGCGCCGCCTGGGCGTGGGTGGCGACGGTGGCCGGCCCGCCCGCGATCGAGGCGGCCAGCGCGAGCACGGCCGACAGGCCGGCCACCACGTTGTGTTGCCCGCCTTCGCCGGCCGCTTCCAGACCGGCCTCGGCGTGCACGCGGGCCTGGTGGTAGCTGCCTTCACGCAGTTCGGCGTAGGCGAGGTGCTCAAGGACGCGGGGTACGAGTGCCGTCGATCCCGCGGCGCGGGCGGTGGCCAGCGCGATGCCGAGCACCTGGCGTGCCGTCGCGAGGTCGCCCAGCATGAGGGCGATCGTGCCGGCCGACATCAGGCCGGGTGCGTCGGTCCGGGCTGTCAGGACGCCGAGCACGGGACGGAGCAGCGCGTTGGCACGGCGGAAGTCGCCATCCACCACGCAGCGCATGCCGTCGCGGTAGTCGCGCCAGAGGGCGTCGGCCGGGTCACGTCCGGCCGCTTCGTGCTGTGCGGCGCTCTGGGAACCGGCGGGGGCGCACAGCGCGTCGAGGGCTCTGCGGTACCCGTCGCGGTCACCGCCCGCCCAGGCCGCGAGTGTGGCGTGTACGCAAGCCGTACGTGATCGGGCCGGGTCGGTCGTGCGCGAGGCGGTGGCGGCGAGGAGGAGCAGGTTGTAGGCGTCGGTGACCGGACCGTCGTGCAACAGCAGGAGGCCTTGCGTCAACTCGGTGCGCTCTTGCGGCGGTTCGTCGCCGACAGCGGGGTGACCGGCCCGGTGGTCGGAGTCCGCCCGCATGGTTTCACCACTCACGTGCACCACCGTTCCCTGTGGCCCCACCGGTTCCCTGTGGCCCCACTGTGTCGAGCGTAACGAGCGACGGACGTGCTCGGGCGCGATTCCCCCTATTGCCGACCGGCCATCCAGTAGGGCCCCACCGGTGGGCGACCGGTGATTCCACCGATGCGTACAGGGCGCGGGGCTTCCTACGTTGCTGTTGCGCTCGACGAACGGATCCGTGGAGAGCGCTCGTGCCACCGCTCAGGAAAGAGGTACCGCCATGTCTCATCGCGCATCACGTCGCAAGCTGACGATCGTGTCCGTCGGCGTCGCCGGCGCTCTCGGTGCCGCCGGACTCACGCTGCTGCCCTCGATGGCCTCCGCCGCCCCGTGTTCCGACGTCGAGGTGGTCTTCGCCCGCGGCAGCGGCGAGGCCCCCGGGCTCGGCATCGTGGGAGCGCCGCTGGTGAGGAACGTCAAGAGCGGACTGCCGGGCAAGTCGGTCACCTCGCACGCCGTCGACTACGCGGCGAACTTCTCGCAGACCAGCGCGGGGCCCGGCGCCTCCGACATGACGGACCACGTCAGGTCCACCGCGGCGAACTGCCCCGACACCTCGTTCGTTCTCGGCGGCTACTCGCAGGGCGCCAGCGTCACCGACATCGCCCTCGGCATCCGTACGACGCTGGGCACCGGCCGGACCATCCCCACCGATCTCGCGCCCCGGGTGAAGGCCGTCGTGGTCTTCGGCAACCCGCTTCAGCTGTCGGACAGGACGATCAACACGGCGAGCGGGCTCTACGGCGCGAAGGCGAAGGAGTTCTGCAACACCGGCGACCCGGTGTGCGGCAACGGGCGCAGCACGGCGGCGCATCTCAGGTACCACGTCAACGGCAGCGTGCAGACGGGAGCGCGTTTCGCCGTCGACAGGATCGACGCGGGCTGAGCCGCGTCCGGCGTCACCGCGGCGGTCCGCTCCTGACATCTGTCAGGTACGCGCCGGACGGGTCCCCCATACGTTGAGTGACGAACCCGACCACTTACGAGGGGACTTTCCATGCGCAGGATCGCCAGGGCCGCGGCAGCCGTGTCACTCGCACTCGGTGTACTGACCACCGTCGGCTCGACCGCCGCCAACGCCGCCACCTCAGCCGCCAGTTACCACGGCTGCCAGGATGGTTACGTCTGTATTTACCCGGGCGCGGGCTGGAACAACGATCAGCCGTCGCACGTCTACTACGACTACGGGACCTACAACCTGAGCGGCATGTTCGGCACGTACCGCATCATGAACAACCAGACCGGCGGCGCGACCATGAGCACCTGCACCGGTTACGACGGCAACGGCTGTGAGGGGAACCTGCCGAGCGGCTGGTTCATCGACAAGGACATGACGCCGATCAACTCGATCACGCTCCAGCCGTAGGAACCGTGTCGTAGGACCCGCGCCGTAGACGGATGCCGCGTCACGCGTGAACCACCGGTCCGGGCCTCCACGGGGGAAGCCCGGACCGCTCCGCGTTGTTCCCCGCCGGTCCCGCCGTCACCTGTCGAGGCGCAGTTCGCGGGCCGTTCGGCCGTAGTGGGTCCTGAGACCGCGGGCCAAGTGGCGGGGGTCGTGGATGCCCCAGCGGGCGGCCACCGCGGCCGTCGTACGGCTGTCGTGGGCGGGGTCGAGGAGGTCGCGCCGCACGCGGCCGAGGCGTTCGGCGCGCAGCCAGGTCGCGAACGGGGTACCGGAGCGGCCGAACAGGCGGTGGAGCTGGCGGGCGGAGATGCCGTGGGCCGCCGCGACCGACTCGACGGACAGGGACGGGTCGGAGATGTTCGCCAGGGCATAGACACGGATGCGGTCGACCAGTTCGGTGGCCGTGTCCGTCCGGCCCGGCGCCGTCTCGGTGAAGGCCGCGATCAGGAGTGACACCAGGGCATCGCCGACGTGCGCCTGTGCGGGACCGGCCAGTTCGTCGAGGTGGGTACCGAGTCCGCGCAGGAACCCGGAGAACACCGCCTGCGCACCGGTGTCGGCGGGCAGGCGGCGGGCTGCCCGATCGGCCACCGTCATCGCGTGCGGCCCCAGTTCGGTACGGGAGATACCGACGGCCATCACGTCACAGCCGTCGGCGACGGCCATGCGGTACGGGCGGGTCATGTCGAGGACCACGAAGTCACCCCGATACGCCCGGGTCCGGGTGTCGCCCTGATCCACCGCGGCGGGCTCCGACGACCCGTGCAGGGTGATCTTCAGCAGCTCGGGGTCCGTGGACGAGATCGCCCGGGTCGACCGCCGGACCAGATGAGCCGAGCCCCGGATCCGCGCCACCGCCACGCGCCCGACCGCCGCCGCGTCGATGTCGGCCCGGAACGCCCTCCCATGCCCCTCGGCATCCGAAGCCGTCACGGCTGTCACGGCTGTCACGGCTGTCACGGCCAGCGGAGCGAGGACCGTCGACGCGGCGGTCTGCAACTCGCCGACACTGGCCTGGTGTACGTGTAAAGCGCCACCGTTCATGGGGCTGCTCCCTGTTCGCCGGGCATATAACGTTATATCGATCGGTGTATCCGGAAGTCACTTGGTACACGGGGCGCGAAGAGGCGACGACCGCGGCGGGAAGTGGAGACTTCTCACGCCCCCGCCCCCCTACCTTCTACTTGGGGGAGCGGCGTCGGCTGGAACCCTCACCACAGTTCCAGCCGACTGCCCGCCACCGGGGCAGGGACAACGCCACGTCGGCGAGGTGGAGGTTGCTGATGCCAGGTGCCCGCCACGCGCACCGGCGCACGACGACCGTGCCGAACAGTGTCGCCGGCAGCCGCCCGTGCCCGTACTCCAGGCGCGTGCGTACCGCACCGTCCGGGCCGCTGGGCGGGTGCGGACACCTCCGGGCGGCTTCCTCCTCCCGCCGGGCCCGAATCCAGGGAGAAGGGCCCTGCTCCCGTAGCTGTCTTGACGCTTGTACTCCGTCCTGCCGGCCGGTCGTTGTGAAGCGGCCCGGACCGTCCTCGGTCAGTCAGCCGCGGTCCACGAGCCGTATCAACTTCGCCCGCAGCCCTCGACCTTCGACTCGTCGGTGCTCAACCCGGCCACCGCGATTCCCCGCCGCCACGGCACCACCGTCAACACCCCGACCGTGGCCGAAAGGGCCTCCCCATGATCCGCCTCTGCCTCACCGAGGCCGGCGTACGCGGGGTTTGGCATGACGACAGGCGCGGCCCCCGATCGGGGGCCGCGCCCTTGGCGCGAGAGGTTGGTGAGCCGCCTGTCAGCGTTTTCTGTTGGCGTCGCCGTTCAGGTGACCGGTCGTTCGCGCCACGGCAGGATTTGCTCTACCTGACGATGCTGCCCTGTGCCATACCCCTGTGGACGTCAGCAGTTCGTCCAGTAGTGCGAGGAGATACGGTCGTTCCACTCCCACGGGATATTTCCCTGTGAAGCGTTGGGTGCGCATGTCGAGGCACCGCCGTAGCCGATGTTTTCGAAGACGCGGACGGAGCCATAACTTCCTGCGAAGCCGCGGTTCTGCCATGCGGATGCCAGGTCGTTGAAGTTCGTTCCGTTGGGGCAGGTCCGCCAGTCCATGTCGTCGTTGATCCAGGCACAGCTCATACCGGTGTAGTTGGTGTCTCCCCAGACCTGGTATTTGCCGTCGATGTCCATCGCGACATGCGGCGCTGCGGGGACGTCATGGCTGTCAGCGTGCGCGGTGGGAACGAGGGCGAAAGCAGTAAGAGCGAGGGCTGAAACCAGTGTGGTGATCAGCGACGCGCGGACGTTCTTCATGGGCTGCTTCTCCTGAGATTCGAGAATGTGCTCGGACACGCCTGTTCGTGCGTGGTGTTTGTCGTCATCCGTGCTCGCGGGCGATGACGTCCCGCGCGCGTGGCAGCGCGGCGTTCTGCAACCGCCGTTTGTCGGTGACGTCCTTCCTGTACCGGGCACGGACCCGGTCGCCGTAATACCGGTCAAGGTCGGCGACAACTTTGCTGAGGGGGGTGCTACGGGCGCAGGTCGCTTCAGCGACGGCGATATGGGACGAGGACTTGTCGGCCTCCTCCGGAGACTGAGCCGCCGCGCGCTTCGCTGCGGTTTCCCGCGCTTGGCCCGGAGTGTCGTAGGGCTGACCGGCGGCCTTCATGCAGCTGGCCCACTGCCCTAGGGCCTTCTTGTATCGGCTGTCCGCTCGGACTTTCGGAACGTATAGGGGCTGGAGATTGGTCGTCACGACCTGCACCCGAAACCACGTGTTGAGATCGCCGTACAGGGCGCGCTGTGCTTCGGCGATGCAGCCGTGATTACTGGTGGTCAACGTCATACCGGTCGGGGCTTTGGCAGACACCCCTTTCGACTGTGCCCCCATCAGCACGGTCAGTGCCTCGGTCCGGCCGTGCGCGGACAGGGACCGGAAGTAGCGCTCATTCGGATCTCTTTCCCTCAGCACCCCGATCCGGCGCTGCTCCTTTCCCCCATAGCCCTGTGCACGGGCCCATGCGATGTCGTCGACGACGTAGGGGAACGAGCGCTGAGCTAAGAGATCTCGCGGTGCCGGAACTACGTAGGGGATACCGTGGCGGCTCATGCACCGGCCAATGAGCAATTGCTCCGCATAGTCCAGTGAGTTCATGTCTCCGGACGCCGGTTCATGGGCGGAGTCGCCGCTCCCCGGTGCGGGAGGTGGACTCTGGCCTCCGCACCCCGCTACGGCGAGGACTGTCAGCAGTACGGCGACCGCACCCGGCTTGATTTTCATCGTCAGCCCCCATTTGAGTTCCTGGCCCCACACGTTGGGCGACAGCTATGGCCGACGCCCTGTGACGCGGTCCGCTGTTGGCTTGCTGCCGCCTGGAGTGGCCGGCGGGCATCGTCACCTGCACCGTGCTCACAGCAGTTCCGGCGCCCCGTTCCCCAGTGAAATTAGCTGACTCGGGTTGTCCGGAATCGGAAGTCCTTCGCCGGAAGAACAGATGGGAGACAATGCCCCGGACATGATCAGTCGCACGGGGGAGGGGTGACAGTGGCGCGCAGTGAACGCCCGCTGGACAGCGGAGACGGAGCGGTGCTGCGGTTCGCCGCGGCCCTGCGCCAGTTGAGACAGAGGGCAGGCAGTCCTACCTACCGAGTGTTGTCCGGGCGCACGCACTACTCGGTCACCACGTTGGCCAACGCCGCCGCAGGACGCGCGTTGCCCTCGATGGCGGTCACCCTCGCGTACGTTCGTGCGTGCGATGGCGACGAACGGGAGTGGGAGCTGTTGTGGAAAGGTGCGGCGGCGGAGCTCGCAGT
Source organism: Streptomyces sp. NPDC087844 (assembly GCF_044742785.1). Taxonomy (NCBI): domain Bacteria; kingdom Bacillati; phylum Actinomycetota; class Actinomycetes; order Kitasatosporales; family Streptomycetaceae; genus Streptomyces; species Streptomyces sp. NPDC087844. The sequence continues at coordinate 385,657 of NZ_JBIUVD010000001.1, forward strand.
AGACGTAGACACGGGACAGACCGGCGGCCGGGACGTCGCTATGGACGAACCGGCTCCGCCGTATCCAGGGCTGGCAGCGTTCCAGCCAGAGGACGGAGAGCGTTTCTTTGGCCGGGACCGCCTGACTCAGAACCTGCTGGACCGTCTGTCGGAGGAGCGGCTCGTGGCGGTCTTCGGCGCTTCGGGTTCGGGCAAGTCGTCGCTTCTGCGGGCCGGATTACTGCCCCGGCTGCGCGCCGAAGAGTCTCAGAAGACCGTGGTGCTTTTCACTCCCGGGCCGCATCCGCTGGAGGAGTGCGCCGTCCAGTTGGCCACGCCGGCGCAGACCACTGCCGGCCAGATGACTTCCGAACTCGGCGCCGAACCCGCCAACTTGCACCGGGTCACGCGGCAGATTCTGGCCGGGCAGCCGTCTGGCGCCGAAATCATTCTTGTCATCGACCAGTTCGAGGAAGTCTTCACGCTGTGCCGGAGTGTGGAGGAACGGGCCTCTTTCATTTCCGCGCTCCTCACGGCGACCCAGGCACCGAACAGCCGCTGCCGCGTCGTGCTCGGGGTCCGCGCCGACTTCTACGTCCACTGCACCCACCACGCGGACCTCATCACCGCGTTGGCACGCGGACACATCACCATCGGGCCCATGACAGCGGAGGAACTACGCCAAACTGTGGTCCAGCCCGCGCTTCGCGCGGGGCTCAGTGTCGAGGGCTCACTCGTCGCGGCACTGGTTGCCGAATCTCACGGTCGACCCGGCGTGATGCCACTGCTCGCGCACGCCCTGCTGGAGACCTGGCGCCGACGTCGTGGCAACGCTCTCACGCTGAACGGATATCAAGCCACGGGTGGTATGGAGGGCGCGCTCACCCGGACTGCGGAAGAGTTTCATGGCTCCCTCACTCCGCCACAGCAACGCGTTGCCCGGAAGCTCTTCCTGCGCCTGACCGCCCTGGGCGAAGGCACGGAGGACACCAAACGCCGACTGCCGCGTGGTGAGCTGGACACGCAGGCTGCCGACGTCGCCGTCGTCCTTGAGCGCGCGGTCCGGGCCCGCATTCTCACCCTTGACGACGCCCATGTCGACATCGCCCATGAGGCTCTGATCCGGTGCTGGCCGCGACTGCACCAGTGGCTGGCGGAGGACCGCGACAGCTTGCGTCGCCATCGGCAGCTCGCCGAGGCCGTTCTTCAATGGGAATCCCTCGGTCGGGACCCGGACGCCCTCTACCGAGGGAGGCGGCTGGCCATGGCCAGTGAGTTCACCGACGACATGTGGTACCACGACATGCTCACGGAACCTGAGCGGACCTTCGTCAAGGCGAGCCTGGCTGCGGAGCACGAGCGGGGACTGCGCGACCGGCGCCGCACGCAGAGGCTGCGTCGCATCGTCGCTCTCTTAGCGGTATCGGCTCTTCTGGCCACGTGCGCTGCAGGCTATGCCCTGCATGCACAGGAGCGCATCACCCAGCAGCGAAACAACATTCTGTCCCGCACGGTTGCGGCTGAAGCGCTCACCCTGCGGGTGCGCCAACCGGGGCTCCGCACTCAACTCATGATGGCCGCTTACCAGCTCTCCCCTACTCCCGAAGCCCGCAACGGTCTGCTCAGCGCTGTCGACATTCCACTGCGCGGCAGCCGTGCCAGCGTCTCAGCAGTGGCGTTCGACAGCGCTGGGCACAGATCAGCTGTAGGCGGCGACGACGGCACCGTACAGCTTTGGGACACCTCCGTCAGCGGTCGGCCGGTAAGAACGGGGGTGACCGGCCGCGCCGGCCGAGTGGCGTCCATAGCGATCTCGCCCGACGGCCGGACCCTGGCGGTGGGTAGCTACGATCGCAGCACGCGTTTGTGGAACGTGTCCGACATCAGTCGCCCCGTGCTGACCGCCACGCTTGCGGGCCACACCGACACGGTGTTCTCGGTGGCCTTCAGCCCGGACGGGAAGACGCTCGCCACCGGAAGCTATGATCACACGGTCCGGCTCTGGGACGTCAGCCACCGTCACCGCCCTACCTCACAGGCTGTACTGAGGGGCCACCGTCTCAACGTCAAAGCTGTGGCCTACAGCAGAGACGGGAAGATGCTGGCGACGGGCGGCGACGACCGCACCGTACAGCTGTGGGATGTGCGGCGGCCCGACCGACCCGTCCGCCTCTCCGTCCTTACGGGCCACACCAACTTCGTCACCTCTCTGATGTTCAGCCAAGACGGCTACACGCTCGTCTCCGGAAGTGACGACCAAACTATACGGCTTTGGGACATCACCCGCCTTGGCCACCCAGCCATCCTGTCTGTCCTTGACGGCCACTCCGACGTTGTCATATCAGTAGCCCTCAGTGTGGACGGCCGTCAGCTGGCGTCCGGCAGTTACGACGGAAGTGTCCGTCTCTGGAATACCGCAAATTTGCGTCACGTCGAACTAAACGCCGTCATCACCGGCTACGGCGGAGCAATCAATGCCGTGACCTTTGCTCCCGACGGACGGACTCTGCTCACCGGCAGTGATAACCCCAGCGCCCGCATATGGCAGACGGATCCCGTGCAGGCCATCGCGCACATCTGTGCCCAAAGCCCTGCCGCGATCACCCGTTCCCAATGGAGCCGCTACTTCCCCGGTATCACATACCGGCCGCCCTGCGGCTTCCCAGGGCGCGCGGCCGAAGAGTAATCCCAGGTGGCTGCGGCGGCCGGGTTGAGCACCGACAAGTCGAAGGTCGAGGGGCTGCGGGCGAAGTTGAAACAGCTCGTGGACCGCGGCTGACTGACCGAGGACGGTCCTGGCCGCTTCACAACTCGCGGCGACGGTCTCATCCGCGTTCGATGATCCGAACCCGATCGCGTACGGGGAGCACGTCCGGCTGCCCGCCTCAAAAATCGACATGCCCGCCCGCCTGGCCCGGCGCGCCAGGCAAGGGGGCTCTCACAGTACCTGTATCACCAGGGTCTCCCAGTCATCCAAAACGCCTGTCAATCTGGTCGAGTCGAAAGCGCCGACAACACTCATGGGACACGCAGTGCAGCTTTAACCCCATCATTTCCATTCAGCTGCCACAAATGCGTGACCGTGTCGGCGCATTCTTCCACGACAGAAGGGACGGAGACCAATGACGGACAACCAATTCACCACTCACGCAGAACTTTTCGATCTGAGTGGGAAGTACGCCCTTGTCACTGGCGGCACCAAGGGCATTGGGATGATGATAGCGCGCGGCCTTCTCCAGGCGGGCGCCCGCGTGGTCATCAGCTCACGCAACGCAGACACATGCGCGGAGGCACAGCATCTACTGTCCGAATTCGGCGACGTTCGAGCAATCCCCGCCGACCTGTCCAGGCACGACGAGTGCCAGCGCCTCGCTGATCTTGTCGCGGTCGACTCGGAATGCCTGGACATCCTTGTCAACAACGCGGGAGCGATGTGGCGCGAGCCGCTGGAGACGTTCCCGGACGAGGCCTGGGACACAGTGATCGACCTCAACCTCAAGTCGCCGTTCTGGCTGGTACAGGCGCTGCTTCCGGCACTTCGTAAGGCGGGCACCGCCGATGATCCCGCGCGGATCATCAACATCGGCAGTATCGCCGCCATCCACGTCGCCCAGTCGCCCAACTACTCGTACGCCAGCAGCAAAGCGGCACTTCATCAGCTCACCAGGGTACTTGCCAGAGAGCTGGGCCCACAGCACGTCACGGTGAACGCGGTAGCACCGGGAGTGTTCCCTTCGCGGATGATGGCGACCACTCTCGATGCCATCGGCGACACGATCGCGGCGGCCGCCCCTCTGCGCCGACTCGGCCGCGACGACGACATGGCGGGTATCGCCGTGTTTCTCGCCGGCCGGGCCGGGTCCTACCTCACGGGCGCCATCATCCCGGTGGACGGCGGCATCGCGACGACCGCGACGGGTACTCCTTAGACCGCGGGACAGACTGCGGGACGGGATTACGGTGAAGGGATGGCCACAATGGATCCACGGACCGAGATCCGGGAGTTTCTCAGCTCGCGTCGCGCCCGCATCGCACCCGAGCAGGCGGGCCTGCCCGCTTACGGCGGCAACCGTCGGGTCAAAGGTCTGCGCCGCGAGGAGGTAGCACTCCTGGCGGGGGTATCGGTCGACTACTACGTGCGCATGGAGCGCGGCAGCCTCGCCGGTGCCTCCGATGGCGTGCTGGACGCGCTGGCCTCTGCCTTGCAACTCGACGAGGCCGAGCGCGACCACCTGCTCCACCTCGCACACCGATCCAGGGCGCCCGGCGGCCCACGCCGGCGTAGGCCCGCCGTGACGGTGCGCTCGACGCTGCAGCAGGTGCTCGACGCGATCTCCGATGCGCCGGCCTGGATCGGTAACGGCCGCTATGACGTGCTCGCCATGAATCAACTCGCTCGCGCGCTGTATTCACCGGTGCTGGCCGACCCACGACGGCCCGCGAACACAGCGCGGTTCGTCTACCTGGACCCCGAGGCGGCCAGAGATCTCTTTGTCGACTACGACCGGATTGTCGGTGACGTGGCCGCGAAGCTACGCATGGAAGCCGGTCGCAATCCGCACGACGAGGAGCTGATCGCCCTGGTCGGCGAACTGTCAACGTGCAGTGAGCCGTTTCGGCAGCGGTGGGAATCGCAGGACGTGCGGCTGCGCCGGTCCGGCCGCAAGCGTCTGCGCCATCCGATCGTGGGTCAGCTCGACTTGGACGTCGAGTCCCTGGAACTGCCCGCCGAACCCGGCCTGCACCTCAACGTCTACACCGCGCCCGCGGGTACACCGACCGCTGACAAATTGGCGCTCCTGGCGTCGTGGGCGGCCGGCCAGCAGACGCTGGCGACCGAGCTCGAAGCACACAACGGATAGCCCAACCCGAAACGATCAACCGGGAAGCAAGCCGGTGGATCCGGGCTCAGTCATGGGTCGGCGACTCCAGCCGACCACTCCCTAACGGGCCGGAACCCGGACCTCCGCCCACACCGTTTTGTACGCCCCTCCCGTACAGAGGGCTGTCCCCCACCGCTCGGCCAGCGCGTCCACCAGCAGCAGCCCGCGTCCGCCCTCGTCCTCCTCACCGGGGCAGGGCGACTCCCGCAGCACGGGGAGTCGTTCGGTCAGCCCGTCGGCCACCTCCACCCGTACGACGTCCTCGCCTGCCCGCATCACCATCCGTACGCGGAAGTCACGGCCCTTGACCCGCCCGTGCGTCACCGCGTTGGCCGCCAGCTCGGCGACGACCAGGGTGACGGATTCGCTCGCCTCGCTGTCGTACGCGTGACCCCACACGTCCATCCGGTTCGCGACCAGTCGGCGCGCTAGCCGGGCCCCTCGGGGCGTGCAGCTGAAGAGCTGGGTGAACGTACGTACGGTGACGGGGACTTGGAGCCCGATGTGTCCTTGCATGGGCCAAAGGTCCCGGTCGGCGGGGCCGTCCACCAGCACCGACACTCGTACGGTGCACCCCGTACGAGTTCACTCTGTGGACAGTCGGAGTGACTTTCCGTGACGATTGCTTCATGACCAACAGCACGGCGAACGAGCCCGAACCGTCGGACAGTTTGAAGACGTTCGGTCTGGTCCACAAGGCTTTCCGCAAGCGGGCGGGGCTCACGCAGGAGGAGTTCGCACCGCTGGTGCGGTACCAGCCGGGGACGGTGGCGTCGATCGAGCAGGGGCGGCGGCTGCCGCCGAGGGTGTACGTCGAGCGCGCGGAGGAGGTGTTGGATGCGTTCGGCGTGCTCCGGGCGGCGGCGAAGTACGCCACGCGGCAGCCGGGGTTGGCGTCCTGGTTCCGCAGATGGGCGGACCTGGAGGAGCAGGCGATCACCCTGCATACGTACGAGTGCCGGGTAGTGCCTGGGCTGTTGCAGACCGACGCCTACGCTCGTGCGGTGATCTGGAGCGTGCCGCCGCTGCCGACCGAAGAACAGGTCGAGCAGCGTCTGGCCGCGCGTCTCGCTCGCCAGGAGTTGCTCGGCACGCGGCGAGAGCCCCCCGCAGCGTTCAGCTTCATCATCGAACAGGCTGTACTGGAGCGGCACACCGGCGGCGAGGACGTCACGCGAGAACTGATCGACCATCTGCTGCAGGTGAACGACCGGCACTGGAACATCGAGTTGCAGCTCATGCCGCTCCGGCAGACCACACACTCGGGCCTGGACGGGCCTGTGCAGCTGCTGGAGACCTCGGAGAACGAGTGGTTCGCGTACTCGGAAGGGCAGCAGACCGGTGTGCTGATCGCCGACCGGAAAGAGATCAGCTTGATCCAGCAGCGGTATGCCAAGATGCGCTCACAGGCTCTCACACCCGACGACTCCGTGAGCCTGCTCCGGGAGATGCGAGGAGCGCTATGAGCACGACCACGAAACGCGCCTGGTTCAAAAGCAGTTACAGCGGCAGCGACGGCGACGACTGCGTAGAGGTAGCCCTCGCCTGGCACAAGTCGACGTACAGCAGCGGCAGCCAGGGCGACTGCGTCGAAGTCGCCGCCTGCCCCGCCACCATTCACGTCCGTGACTCCAAGAACACCCGCGGCCCGCAGCTCACCCTCTCCCCCACCGCGTGGGCGGACTTCGTTCTCGACCTCAGTGGTCCGCGCAGCACGGCGTAGGGTCCGGTACCTCGAACGGGACCAGTACGCCACCCACGGCCGACTGCAGGGTCAGGACCAGCTCGCCGTCCTGCCACTGCGGCCGTACGTGGTCCCGGGTCACCACCGGCTGCGAAGGCGGCGGCTCGCCGGGGGCGCCCAGCACCACCACCCTGCTGATCGCGGAGCGAGCCAACAGCTCCGCGATCGTCAGGGTGCCGGTCAGCTCGGGTGAGCCCGGGTAGACGACGGCGCGGCCCACCTCGTCGGGAGCGCCGGCCGTCACCTCGTACCCCTTCGCCGTGAGGCGTCGCGCGGTGTCCTCGGTCGATGTCGTGAACGACAGGATCACCCTCGGTCGCTCCCCGCGTACCAGGTGGGTGCAGCCGAACGCGCTCTCAAGGAGGGCGAATTCGGCTGCCAGCTCCAGCAGCAGGTGGTCGGCCGCGCGCAGCTCACGTACATCGGCGTCGATCGTGCTGATGTGAGCCGGACGGTTCACGCGGGCAGGACCCAGACCGGGTTCGAGTAGAACCACAGGTCCTTCCACGGGTCCGCGTCGCCGACGACGTCGATCGCGGGGCCCGCCGGGTCGACGGCCGCACCCCGCGAACCGACGGCCGACCGCTTGCCGTCGGAGCCGCGCAGGCGCAGGTAGAGCGGGCGGTCGACGCGGCCGAGGGCGTACGTGATCCGGACCGTGCCGGTGGTCTTGTCGACCTCGTACGACTTGACGACCTTCGTGGTCGGCGCGACGAGAGTGTCCTTGTCGGCGGCCGGGCCGGTGACATCGCCCTGGATGACGTCGACGCGGGCCAGCTTCGGGATGAAACCGGCCCAGTTCGCGTCCTGGGCGAGCGCGATGTCCACGGTCAGTGTGACGTTCGTGCCCTTCTTGACGTGCAGCGCGCCGCCGAGGGTCGCCCAGCGGCTGCCGCCGGAGACCCGGACGTCGAGGCCGCTGATGAGCTGGCCGTGGTCGACCCACACGCGTCCGGCGCGGATGCCGTCCATCACGGCGGCGTACGAGAAGTCCTCGGCGCCGACGTGGGTCCTGCTGTACTGGCCGGGCCAGTAGTCACCCTGGGTGGTGTCGATCTGGCCGCTGTACACCGGGTCGCCGTAGCGGCCGTCGGTGTTGAAGTCGCCGCCACCGCGCGCGGCGGTGTCCGCGTAGACCTGGTGGGAGTCCGAGTTGGCGCTGATCCACCAGGCCTTGCCCTCGGCGAGCAGGCTGTCCCAGAGGCCGCCGACCGTGGCGGTCATCCAGTCGAAGCCGCCCCAGGTGCGGTAGCTCTCCAGCGGGTAGCCGGCGAACGAGTTGGCGCTCGGGTTGTTGTCGTAGATGCCGCGCGCCCGGCCCATGCCGAGGGGGGCGGGGAGGCCGGCGGCCTGGTGGCCGGGGGCGCCCTCGAAGCCGACGGCTATCTGGTGGCTCGGGGAGGTCGCGTCGCGCCAGGCGCGGATCTCGTGCGGGGAGTCGACACCACGACGCGCCGGGTGGTTGGCGAGCATCAGCGCGTCCTTGACCTTGCGGCGCTGGACCTGCTCACCGAGGAACGCCAGCCCCGCGACGGCGAGCGCCTCGTTGGCGGGCGTCGAGTCGGAGGCGTTCTTCACGCTGCCGTCGTAGTCGGTCTCGAACTGCTTGAGGACGGAGACCTCGTTCTTGCCGGGGTGCACGAAGACCGTGCCGTGCTCGGCGCCGGGGATGTTCCATTCGAGGCCCTGGAAGACGAGGGTGTCCTCGTACGCCTCGCGGGCGGCCTTGATGTCCGGGTTGACCTTGTCCACGCCGATCTTGGCGTGCGCCACGCTGCCGTGGTCCGTGATGACCAGCCAGTCCATGCCGTGCCGTGCGCCCTGCCGGACCTGGTCGACGACGCGGTACTTGCCGTCGCTGCTGTACTGGGTGTGGATGTGGTGGTCACCGGCCAGCCAGAGGAAGCCGTTGCCCTTGCGGCCACCGGAAGAGGTGCGCGCGCCGGCCGACGTCCGGGCCCCTGCCGACGTCTGTGCGGCGGCCGTCCCGCTCGCCGCCGCGCCGAACGCGCCCACTGTCGCCAGACCCGCACCGAGCAGGCCCGCGCGGCGGAGCATGGAACGGCGTGACTGCTGCTCGGGGGTCAGGGCCTCGTCGGGTACGGAGGTGTCGAAGGCCGCGGGGAGAGGGGCACTCTCGTGGCCGTGGTCGTGACCCTGGTGGTCGTGACCGTGGTGGTGATGCCCGTGCCCGTGACTGTGTCCGTGCCCCATGTCGGCCTCCTGTGTCCAGCGCCGCCGGTGCGGTCGCGCGCTATGGAGACTCGATGTGAAACATGAACACCGGACGACATGGGAGTGATGTCCGGGCGACTCCGGCACGGCGGCTCGCCTCTGCTCCCACAGTTTCCACAACTACCCTTGTACGTCACACTAGTTGGTCTTGAGGCTCCCCCACGTCGCACCGGTCCCCACACTCCTCCCACGCACCCTCCGACTGGAGGCACCCCCACCATGAGAAGACTCATCGGCACCCTGATGGCCGCCGCGCTGGCCGTCACCGGGCTCACCACCACCGCTACGGCCACCCCCGCTCAAGCGGCTGCCGCCGCCCCCTCCTCCGGCACCTTCAACGTCCTCACGTACAACGTCGCGGGCCTCCCCGAAGGGCTCAGCTCCGGCAATCCGGAGGTGAACACCCCGCTGCTCGCCCCTCGGCTGGGCGCGTACGACATCGTCAACGTCCAGGAGGACTTCAACTACCACGCGGCGCTGTACGCGGGCGACAACCACCCGTACCGCACGGCGACCAGCGGCGGTGTGCCCTTCGGCGACGGTCTGAACACCCTCTCGGACTACACCTTCGAGGACTTCGAGCGGGTGCGGTGGAACGACTGCACCGGCACCAACTGCCTTACGCCCAAGGGCTTCTCGCTGGCCCGGGTGCGGCTCGCGGAGGGTGTCTTCGTCGACCTCTACAACGTACACACGAACGCCGACGACACGGACGACGCCCTCGCCGCCCGGCGCGCCAACATCGAGCAGCTCTCGGAATTCGTGCAGGCCAACTCCGCGGGCAACGCGGTCGTCGTCATGGGTGACACCAACACCCGTTACACCCGCTCGGGCGACAACATCCGTACCCTCGCGAGCGAGAACGGTCTGACCGACGCGTGGGTCCAGCTGGCCCGCGGCGGCAGCGCGCCCACGCAGGGCAGCGACGCGATCGTCTGCCCCACGACCGCGCCGACCAACACCTGTGAGGTGGTGGACAAGGTCCTCTACCGCGGCAGCGGCCTGGTGAACCTCTCGGCCACCCGCTACAACAACGAGTGGGCGAAGTTCCTGGACTCAGCCGGCGGCAACCTGTCCGACCACTTCCCGCACACCGTCGACTTCTCCTGGGCCCTGCCCGCGAAGCTCCGGGCGAGCGACTTCTTCGGCGGCCCGCACGGCACGGCCTTCAACGACGCGGACGACCTCCCGGCCACGCCCTCGCCCCGCACGCTGACCCTCCGAGGCGGCTCGCGCCTGGACGCGGTGTCGCTCACGCTCGACGGCGGTACGTCGCTGACCCACGGCGGCACGAGCGGTACGGCCGCCTCCCTCACCCTTGCCGCCGGCGAACACCTCACCTCGGTGAAGCTCACACAGGGGCAGAAGGACGGTCGGACGCGGATCTTCTCGGCGGCGTTCACCACCGACAAGTCCCGTACGATGTCGGCCGGTTCGGCCACGGCGGACGCGGTGACGTACACGGCCCCGACCGGTTGGCAGATCGCCGGCTTCAGCGGCCGGGCGGGCACGGAGATCGACAAACTGGGTGTGCTGTACGCGCCAATCGGCTGACGCCGCCCCAGGGGCGGGGACGGGGCACTGTCTCGTCTGCGGGTCCGGTGAGGGCGGGCCAAAGTGCCTGACGCTGTCGGAAAACTTGAGAATGAGACTTGTCCAGCATGGGCGATGTGCTGCTGAAGTATGGCGTTGTCCCTGTTCAGAGCATCACTGGCGAGTCAGTCAGCCCGCTGATCGTGGCCCCGATGAGTCGGTGACCATTGGGCGAAGGGTTCGTTCGTGACTGGCGCTACCCATGGGACTGGAGTGGCTGACGTGGCGGTGGCGTTCACTCGTTCGTAGCTGCGGTACCGGGAATCGCGGGCTCGGCGATCTGTACGGATGGGACGGTTGGCGCCCCGGGACTCCGGAGGCCCCGAGATGTGTGCTCGCCCTCGTACCGGCCGCGTAATCCCCGAGTTGACCGTGCGGGTCGCCCGGGCGAGCAACCCCAGGGGCACCACGGCCATGGCGCCATGGCCATCCGCGACCATCACAACGGCCTGTGGAGCGACTAGGACTTCGAGGAGTGGTATCCCGCGGGACGGCAAGCCGGGGGGACGCTGGCGCTTGGGTCGCAGCCCGCATCCTGCACCGTCATGTCCGAAACCGCGTCAGCCGATCATGGGTTTCCCGCGGTGATTACACGGCGGGCGGCGGTGCTTTCCGGAGTCGTCAATCCGGACGGCGTGGCCCGTAATTGAATTACTGCCATACGTTCGGCACATAGAAAGGGTTTTCACTGCTAGCCTCTGCCCCTTGCTTGCGCTGAGCGTGAGCCTTGGACTCGGGGGTGGGCCATGGATCGGATTTTACGCAGGTGGTGGCCGGTTGCAGTGCTGACCTGTTTAGCGCTCGCCGCACTGATCGCCCGGGGTTTCCTCGTCGATCAAGGTGTTCTATACGGCCGTATGCAGGTTCTGAGGGTTGACGGCATGATCGCTGCCGTCGCGGTTATCGCGCTCGCCTTCGGTCTGGCGCACCGGCCCGCCGGAAGTGCGCCGAGAACAGAGAGTGTGGCCGCGCCCGAGCGATGGAACATCGTCACCGGCGCACTCGGCCTGCTGGTCCTGATCGTCTCTGTGGTGAGTCTCTTCTCCCCCGTCGACAGACCTGGTCTGCCCAAGGCGGCGTGCCCCAACGCCCGTACCCAGGGCGCCCCGTACGTCGGCATGACGTCAGGGAAGCTGGGCAACAACAGTCGAAGCGGACCCGGGCGTGCCTTTCCCGCCAATGGTCGCTTCCCGGCTGACTGCTCAGTGGGTTTCACCGACTACTGCCTCGGCGATCCGATCCTCGACGACACCGGCTCCACCGAGCATCAGGAGTGGGTGACCGGCCGCTGGCTGCGCATGATCAAGCAGCCGCCCGACTGGCGGCGGGACGTGGCCGGCCTGCTCTCCGACGAGAAAAGCGGCAATCAGTTCATCGCCGACGCCTTCGTTATTCCGGCGACCAATTACGAGGGCCTGGAATTGGCGAGTGAGGAGGTGTGCGGCCCGCAATTCCCGGCCGAGCGCGCTAAATTGGGAACATTTACGCGGAAGCGCTACCCGGGGGTCGAAGAGCCCAGCACCGAACTGGCCGCCACCTCGGACCACGCCGTCAACATCGGCTTCTCCGTGTACCTGCCGCCCGGTGAGGGGTTCCGCGAAAAGGGGATGGTCTTCCCCCTGTACGACGAGTCCCTGGCCGCTCCGCAGAACCCGGGCCGTGTCTCGCCGAAGAGCGGCAATCGTAAAACGATCACCTGGGCCTACAGCGAGGCGTTGCGCGCCCGTCTGCTGCCCGGCCACGAAGGGTCGGCGCACATCGTCCTCATGGCGATCCCCTGCATCGGAAACAACCTGCCCGACGAGATCTCCAAGGGTGACCTCGCTCGCTACGACATCACCCCGAAGGGCCTTCCGCGGAGCACCGCGCTCAAGCCCGCGGAGCGGAGCAGGACCCTCCGCACCAAGCTGGCCCAAGCCGCCTGCCAGGCCAACGTCTAATTGTTCTGTTCCGGGATGTTGCGGACGGTGACAGGTCGCACGGCTGATCGATCTTGCAATGGGTGAGGGCCTTCTGCCTGGTGTGGACTGCGATCTCTGCACCAGCAACAGCAACAGAGGGGCCCTCGTGCCCCACCGTCATGCACCCCTGACCGAGACCGGACGCCTGCGCCTGGCCCGCTGCGTGGTCACGGACGGCTGGCCGCTGCGCCGGGCCGCGGAACTTCCAGGTCTCGCCGACCACCGCCCAGCGCTGGGCGAGCCGCTACCAGCAGTTCGGCCGGGGCGGGATCGCGACCGTTCCTCCCGCCTGCACACCAGTCCGGGCCGGACCCCGACCCTCACCGAGCACCGCATCATCAGGGTTCGTGTCCTGCACCGCTGTGAACCGGCCCGCATCGCGCACCTGGTGCGGCTGGCGCCCTCCACGTGCACCGCGTGCTGACCCCGTTCAGCCTGACCCGCCTCACACATCTGGACCGCGTCATTGTTTCCTGTGGGCGGCAACATAGGCGGATACCACCCGGATCCCTGGTCGTGACCGAGATCCCCGACAGCGTCAGCGTCAGGCACTAATGGATTGCGCAGTTCCCCGCGCCCCCGGGTACCTGGGGGCGCGGGGAACTGCGCGACGGGGGTTCGGGGGCGGAGCCCCCATGCGGTGGCGGGACGGGCAGAGGCCGTGATCGCTATTCTTGGCCGGACATCCCCAGACACCCCTGGAAGGGGTTGCCGAGAATGGCCCGTGCCGGACTCACCACCGAGCGGGTCGTCGCAGCGGCCGCCGACCTCGCCGACGAGGCCGGGTACGAGCACGTCTCGCTCTCCGCACTGGCCAGAAAGTTCGGAGTCAAGGACGCGAGCCTGTACTCGCACGTCAAGAACCTGCACGACCTGCGGACCCGGCTGGCGTTCCTCGCGGGCGGCGAGATGATCGACCGGATCGCCGACGCGGTGGCCGGACGCGCCGGCAAGGACGCCCTGGCCGCCTTCGCCGGCGCCTACCGCGAGTACGCCCTGGAGCACCCCGGTCGGTACGCGGCCACCCAGATCCGTATCGACCAGAGCCTCGCGGCCACCTCCCCCGCCTTCGCCCGCACCGCCGAGGTCACCCACGGAATGCTGCGCGCGTACGGCCTCGAAGAGCCCGACCTCACCGACGCGGTACGCCTGCTGCGCAGCACCTTCCACGGCTACTGCGCCCTGGAGGCCACCGGCGCCTTCGGCGCTTCCAGAGACGTACGGACGTCATGGAACCGTGCCGTCGACGCCCTCCACGTCACGCTGGAGCACTGGCCACACGAGGAGTCACCGAGCGAAGAGCCGCCCGGCGAAGAGCCCACATCGCCCCAGGCGCCGTAGCCCGGGACCGCCTGGCGATCGGACGGACAGCTTCCCGACCAGGCAGTCCCACACCCTGACCGTCTTCTCGGCGCCCGGCAGAGCGACCCCACACGTCCCGCCAACCACTTAGACTGAAAGCTTCGCAGATGCCACGTGCCGCCTCGGGGGGAGGAAGCGGACCATGTCCCAACCACATGCCCGTGGCGGCTCGTTGAGACCGGACCCCGAGCCGCACATACCGCACGGGCCACGCCCCGCCCGCCTCGTCCGATGGCTGGGCGGACTCGGCGCCGCCGCCGCCGGCTACGCCGTGTTCCAGTCCCTGGTGGGTGTCCTGCCGGACAACATCGGTGGACAGACGGCGCGTTACACCATCGCCGCGGTCAGCGGGCTCGGCACGGCCCTGGCGGCCTGGCTCTCGGCGGCGCTGCTCCGGTCCAGGAGCGAAGGCAACACGCCCGTAGCCCTAGGCCAGTTACACGCGTCCGAGTCGGCACTCTCGGGCCCCGGACCGCTGCCAGACCTCTTCTCCGCCGCGTACGGCACGCTCGCCGGACAGATCTGCGTGGTCGACGACCCCGTACGCGGACGTCTCACCGGCTGGCCGCACTCCCTCGGTGAGAGCGGTCCCGGCCGGCCCACCTCCATGGGCACCGCGTACGGACTGCACATCATGCTCGACCTCGGAATGCCCGAGGGGCGGGTCGGCGCGGGCGATCTGATCGACACGCTCTGGCGGCTGCGCCTGCCGGACGGCGGCTGGTCGGCGCGTACGCAGGGCTCCCAGGCCCGCCCGGAGGTGACCGCCCTGGTGCTGGGCGCGCTGGCCAGAGCCGGAGCCTCACAGGAGCGACTCGCCGAGGAGGTGGCGCACTGCGAGACGCGCTTCACCCACGAACTCGATCTTGCCGGCCGCGAGTTGACGCACGTCCTGACGACCGTGATGCGCGGTCTGCTGCGCGCTGCGCCCGACTCCCCGGTGCTGCCCCTGCTGCGCGAAGCCCTCGTCGAGGGCGCGGTCACCGATCCGCGCCGTCGGCACCACCGCTGCTGGGGCTACCGGCTCGCGCCCCTCCACGGGCCGCCGTCCCCGCTGCACACGGCTCAGGCGGTGGTCGCCCTGGACCGCGCCGCCCGCGTCCTGGGCAGTGAGAGCGTCAACGCGTGCGCTGCCCGCGAGGACGGCGTGCGCTGGTTACTCGCCTGCCCGGACGCCCCGCACGACGCCTGCCTCGACCTGTCCAACCTCCGCGAGGACGTACGCAGGCCGCGCACCGACGACCCGACCCGCCACGAGGTCCTGAACGTACGGCACTTCACGGCCTCCTGGATCGTCCGCGCCCTGCTCACCCCCGGCGCCCGCGACGTCGCACGCGAGGACGGCATGGAGGAGGAGTGGCGCGAGCGGCTGAACGGCGCGGCGAGCGCCGTGTACGCCGGGCAGAGCGACGGCATATGGACCTGGGTGCGCGACGACACCAATGAGCTGCGCCGCCCCATGTGGATGACCTATCAAGGCCTTTCGGCACTGCGGGCGCATGCCGTATGGATGTATCAACCGTTGATCCACCAACCGAATGGCTGAGCCGGGAGGAACGTGCATGGGTGGCCGACAGATCCTGGTGGCACGGCAACTGCTGACCGAGACGCTGGACGGCGAACTGCCGGAACACGCACGGCTGTCGGCGGCCCGCTCGGTGGTAGCCGAACTGGGCACCCCGGAGCGCCTGTTGGAACTGACCGCCGAACTCGCCTCCGGTGAGGGCGATCCGCACGGCTGTGCCCGGCTCTCGTACCGCCACGTCCTCGGCTTCGACAAGCTCCTGCTCATCGACGACGGCCCCCGTCACATGCTGCGCGCCCATCTGTGGCATCCGGGCCGCGGCGCGATCGGCAAGGAGGACATCCACAACCACCGTTCCCCGCTTGCCTCTGCCGTCGTACGGGGGCGTCTGGCGATGGAGCTGTACGCGCCCCGCGGTGACGCCCGCATCGACGCCCGCATCGACGCTCGCGGTGACGCCCGCAGCGCCGGCACGATCGACGGCGGGATCGAGGCGGACCGCTACCAGGAGTCCCTGGCGGACGGTTCGGCGGACTGGCTGCTGGAGCCCACGGGCCCGGCCCGGCTGCGGCTGACCCAGGTCGCGGAGTACGCGGCGGGCAGCACCTACGCCCTGCCCGCGCACACCCTGCACCGGGCGTGGTGCGACTCGGCCGAGCCGACGGTGACGCTCTTCCTGGAGACGGGGAACGGACGGCGGCGGCACACCGACGTGTTCACGGCGGCGGGGCCCCACCCGGGGACCGTACCGAAGGTGCCGTTGGACGTGGACGACTACCTGGGCGAGCTCGACGCACTGGCGGAGCTGCTCAGAAGTTCGTAAGTTCGTAGGTTCGTGAGTTCGTGAGGGCCTGACGCACGATGTCGACGTTGTAGTCGTCGATGTCGACGGTGTGCAGCTCGTCCGGACTCAGCCAGCGGTGGTCCTGGTCCGGCTCAGGAAGGGTGATCTGCCGGGAGAGCGGCCTGACCAGGAAGTTCTCCTGCCAGTTCTTGATCTCCTGCCCGCGGTACTCGCTCACGAAGGACGATTCGCCGACCTTTTGGACGACCTCGCCGAGCAGCCCGGTCTCCTCCTTGAGCTCCCGCAGCACACCGTCCTCGGAGCTTTCGCCGGGCTCCAGCTTCCCGCAGGGCACGCCCCACACCCGGGGCAGGAACCGCTCGGTCTCACTGCGGCGCACCAGCAGGACGAGGCCCTCGCGCATCACGACGGCCGCGGCCAGTCGCTTCCCACCCGTGTTGCCCGTACTACCGGGGATGTCCATGATTCCTGGGTCCCTCGCCGGTCGGAGTCCACAGAGCTTCATACCCACGAAAGCATCAACGCTACCAGGAAGCCCCCTCGGACGGGGCGGGTCCGGGCAGACCGAGGCCGGGCAGACCGGGGCCGGGGCCGCGCAGACCGGGGCCGCCCGGCCGAACCAGCGCCTGCACCTCCCCGTACGCCGGGGCGGCCCCCTCGACGGGCAGCCCCGCCCTGATCAGGGCGGCAGCCTCCAGGGCCGCTCCCAGGGCACGCCGGTAGAGAAGAGACCCGAGACTGACGCGGCGAACGCCCAGCTCGGCGAGGTCCGGAAGGGGCGGTCCCTTGGGTGAGTAGAGAATATTGAGGGGCACATCGAGGGCTTTGACCAGGCCGGCGATCCGGGCCGGGTCGCCGAGCCCGGGGACGAACACGCCGTCGGCACCCGCCAGTTGATAGGCGTCGAGGCGACGGATCGTCTCGCGTCCGCGTCCGCGTCCTCCGCCGTCGCCGTCGCCGTCGCCGTCGCCCAGCCAGAGGGTGTCCGTGCGGGCGTTGACGAACAGCCCCGGCACGGCGGCCTTCACCGCGGTGATCTTTGCCGCGTGGAGTTCGACGGGGGCCAGGGTGCCGTCGGCGCGACCGTCCTCCAGGTTGATGCCGACCGCCCCGACGGCGGCGAGCTCGCGGGCCACCTCGGCGACCTCGGCCGGGTCGTCGCTGAACCCGCCCTCGGCGTCCACCGAAAGGAGGAAGGGGCCCTGTCCCAGCGCCAGGGCCAGCGCGAGTGACGCGTCTCGGGTCGCCGCCGAGCCGTCACGCAGGCCGGCGGCAGCGGCGACGCCCAGGCTGGTCGTCCCGATCGCCGCGAAGCCCTGCGCGGCCAGGGCCGCCGCCGAGGCGTGGTCCCAGGCGTTGGGAAGGAGCAGCGGGGCGTCGGCGTCGGAGTGATGGAGCGCGGCGAAGGCGGCGCAGGTGGGATCCATGGCGCAACGCTAGGGCCGGAACGCTTCGGCCCCGGCCGAAGCGTTCCGGCCTTCGCGCGGGGCCCCGTCGGACGGGGCCGGCCGACGGGCTCCGGTCGGCTGTGGGATGACAGGCCAGGAGAGAACACGGGAACACGGTTTCGTCCGGAGCGCGCGGCGGTTCTTCCGGCTGCCCCGCGAGATGCCACGCCGAGATGCCACGCCGTCCGGCGGAGGCGGTCCCGCGGCCGTCGGGTGGGGCGGCGGTTTCGCGGATCGGGGTCGTCGCGCTGGGGGCGATGCAGGCGCCGCCCAGGTGGGGCCCTGCCCGGGGTTGGCCCTATCTGGGGTAGGGCCCCGCCCGGGGGGTGGGTGCGATCAGTGGTCGCGGCTCTGCGGGCCGGTGAGGGCTGGTCGCGCAGTTCCCCGCGCCCCTGACGGAGCCCTGGCCGCACGAGGTCACAACGCCCGCGCCCCTGACGGAACCCGGCCCCGCCCAGTCGCAACCTCACCCCCTGACGGGGTACCTGCCGCACGTCGTCACAACAACCGCACCCCTGTCGGGGCCGGGCGTGTACATCCGTGGGGCGCCCCACGGATGTACACCTGAGACGCCCCGGTTCCGGTCGGGACGCCCCAGGCGTCCAGCTCACCTCACAAGGCGCTCGGGCACCAGGCCTTGAGCAAGGAGTTCGTCGCGGACGAGTTTCGCGTACGCCGTCGCGCCCCGCGTCGATGTGTGGGTGTTGTCGCGCTTCTCGTCGTAGAGGTACAACGCCTTGGAGCCCTCGACGCCCAGCGACTCCACCAGGGTCTTCGTCCTGGTTGTGAGGTCGATGAGGGGGACCTCGTGGGCCGCGGCGACCGAGCGGGTGACGGCCGGGTGGTCCACCCCGAGGCCGTTGACCAGCAGGGCTGTGCCGTTGTTCAGTGTGCCGTCGCTGTTGAACCAGCGACGGACGATGGGAGTGACCAGAACCGGACGTCCCCCCTCTTCCCGTACGCCTGCCACGAGCGTTTCGAGATTCGCGCGGTACGTCGGCTCGTCCGTCTGCTTGTCGTTGTGGGCCAGCTGGATGAGGACCAGGTCGCCCTTGCGGATGAGCGGCTGGACGGTCGCGAAGAGCCGCGGATTGGCGAGGTAGGTGACCGTACTCTCCCCGGAATCCGCGTAGTTGGCGACGGAGGCGCCCTTGCGGAGGTACTGGGGAAGCTGCTGGCCCCAGCCGGAGTAGGGCTCGCCGGGCTGGTCGCAGGCCGTGGAGTCGCCGACGAGGAAGATCTGCCGGGTGTGCCGTCCGCCGGCCGGGGTGACGCGGATGTCGGCGAGCGCGGGCGCCGAGCCACCGACGGCCAGGTCCAGTCCGGCGGTGCCGTCGGGGCCGGTGGGCTCACCCTCGGGAGTACGGACGTTCACGGTGAAGCCGCGGGTCACGGGCTCACCCGCCACGGTGGGCGTCTCGGCCAGCAGGGTGCGCCGGGTCTCACCGCTGATACCGGTGCTCGCCGCGGCCTCACCGCCGAGCCGCACCCGTACGTCGTAGGTGCCGGGCGGCACATCGAAGTGGCAGGCGCCGGCGGTGCAGTTCTCCAGCCCCATCCCCGGCTCCAGCCCCGGATCCGACCCCAGCCCCAACCCCAGCCCCAACCTTGGCCCCGAGCCGTCACCGGCGCCAGGGCTCTGCGCCAGGGCCGGGGTGGCGGACAGGGCCGAGGCGAGGGTCAGCCCGGCCAGCAGGGTGATCGTCGTGCGTCTCAACGCGACTCCTCCAACAGGTCCATCGGGTCCAGCGCTTGCGGCGAGGGTGCGGTTCGCGGAGTGGTGCGTGGGGTGGTTCGTGGCGGGCCCGTCCGGCATGTCGTGCACCGGACGGGCCCTGGCGACGGCTGGACCGTACCCCGAATGGCAAGCGCTTTCTAGAGGGCGGGAGCGGGTTTCACGTTCCCCTGGTCCACTGCTGGTTGGTCGCTCCGTTGCAGGTGTACGTGATGAGCGCGGCGGAGTCCGCGGTGGACGCGCCGTTCACGTCCAGGCACTCACCGGTGGCGCGGGACTTGATGTTCACATAGGAGCCGGTGGTGGTGAGCGACCACTGCTGGGCGGTCGCCGAACCGCTGCAGTTCTCCTGTGTGACAGTGTTCGCGTTCTCCTGCACGCACAGGGAACTGCCCCGCACGGCCAGCTGGTAGTAGCCGCTGCCGACCGACTTGAACCAGTACTTCTGGTTGGCGCCGCCGTTGCAGGCGTACTGCTTGATCTGGGCGCCGGCCCACAGCGACTGGCTGGTGACGTCGGCGCACCTGGAGGAGTGGCGGGCGATCAGTGAGTTGTACGTGGCACTCGTCCCGGTGACGGTCCCGGCGGCCGTGTCGACGGTGACCTCGGGCGACCAGGACATGGACATCGTGGTCGAGCTGGGGAAGCCCAACGGCAGCCAGACGTAACGGGAGTCGTTGACCGTACCGCCGAAGGAGTTGCCCCAGCGGTCGCCCATGTAGAGGTAGGAAGTACCCGAACTCCCCTGCACCGGCAGGACGAAGGCGGTCTGCGAGTTGTACGTCGTCGAGTCGCCGACGTTCGCCATCGCGGTCCAGGGGCCCGCGATCGAGGTCGCCGTGGCGTACTGCTGCTGGTTGGCGCTCCAGCCCGTCGCCCCCGAAGTCAGCATGAAGTAGACGCCGTTGCGCTTGAAGAGCGCGGGCGCCTCGCGGTGACCGCCGTGCCAGGGGTCGGCGACCAGACTGGCTATTCCGGTGTAGTCGGCGGTCAGCCGGTAGATCTGCAGGTCGTAGTTCTCGCGGGCTGCCGAGACCATGTACCCCGCGCCGTCCGTGTCGACGAACACCGTGATGTCACGGGACATGTGCGTGCCGAGCGGGCGGAAGCTGCCCTGCCAGGTGTAGTTGCCGTCGACCGTGTCCGACACGGCGACCGCCGCGCGGGCCTCGCCGTAGTCGACGCCGTTCTCCTTGTGCATCCACATCACGAACTTGCCGGTGGACGCGTTGTACATGACCTTGGGCCGCTCGATGTTCGCGGTCGCCAGCTCCGGGTCGCTCGCCTCGGTCAGGACGTGGTTGCGGAACTCCCAGTTCTTCAGGTCCGTGGAGCGGTAGGCGTCCACGTACCGGAAGGTGTTGTCGGAGTTCCGGTTCTCCCCGAACCAGTAGTAGTACGAGCCGACCTTGACGACTCCGCCGCCGTGGGCGTGCACCGGGCTGCCGTTGGTGTCGGTGAACTGCGTGCCGTTCACGACGGTCTGGGCGGCGGCCTGGGCCGGGCCCGCGGTGACGAGGGCGCCGGCGAGGGCCAGGCAGAGGGCGAGGAGTACGGCGTACAGGCGTCTCATCTCAGGCACGCTCCTTCGGGGGGATGGCGGTCGCGGGGTGGCCGTCGGTCGCGGACCGGGCGTCGGTGGCGGACCGGGCGTCGGGCACGGGGCGGTCGTCGGCCACGGGGATGCCGAAGTCGGGGGTGCCGTCGCGCTTCCAGCCGAGCCGCTGTACGCGGGTGTGCCGGTTGGGGTCGTTCAGCGGATCGCCGACGATCTCCTTGTACTGGCGGGCGTGGTACACGAGCACGTCGGTGCGGCCGTCCTCGGCAACCGTGAAGCAGTTGTGGCCGGGGCCGTACTGCTCGGTCGTGTCGTTGCTGGTGAAGACCGGGGTCGGCGACTTGGCCCAGTTCGCGGGGTCCATCAGGTCGCTGCGGGCGTCCGCCGTGAGCAGGCCCATGCAGTAGTTGAAGTCGGTGGCGCTCGCCGAGTACGTCATGAAGAGACGGCCGTTGCGCTTGATCACCGACGGGCCCTCGTTGACCCGGTAACCGACGCGTTCCCAGCCGAACTCAGGTGTGGTGAGCCGCACCTGAGGGCCCGTCAGTGTGATCGGGTCGGACATCTTCGAGAGCCAGACCGCGGTGTTGTTGTCCATGCCGGGCTCGTGCTGCGCCCAGGCGAGATAGCGGCTGCCACGGTGGGTGAAGGTCGTGGCGTCGAGGGAGAAGGTCTCCCAGGCAGTCCTCAGCTGACCTCGTTCGACCCAGGTCCCCTTGAAGGGGTCGGGGCCGGAGTTCTCCAGGACCCAGATGCGGATCGCCCAGATGTCCTCGGCGGGCGCCGAGGCGAAGTAGATGTACCACTTGCCGTCGATGTGGTGGATCTCGGGCGCCCAGATGTGAGCGCCCATGGCACCGCTCGGGTGCTTCGTCCACAGCACGGTCTCGGTGGCGGTCGCGAGCCCGCGGAGGGTGCGCGAGCGGCGCAGGATGATCCGGTCGTACTCCGGCGCGGTGGCCGTGAAGTAGTAGAAGCCGTCGGTGTGGCGGTGGATGTGCGGGTCGGCGCGGTTGCGGACGAGGGGGTTGCGGTACCGGGCGCCCACTGCGTCGGCGGGGGTGCCCGTCGGGTCCGCGGGGCGGCCCGTCGGGTCCGCGGCCTGGGCTTCGGCCATGCCGGGCACGGCGAGCAGGGCGCCTGCGGCCAGGGCGCCCTTCAGCGCCCGTCTGCGGCCCGGAGTCTCGGGCAGATCGTCGTCGCGGCTCATGCTGACTGCCTCTCGGGGTGGGGGGACACAAAAGCGAACAGAAATGTTCGGCATTTCGCACAACATCTGTCATCCCGAACGCCGAAAAGGTAAGGGCGTGTTACGAGGAGGTCAACGGATCGGGCGCGATCCGCCACTATCCGGCGCGATCCGGCGGCGATCCGAAAACCCTCTGCCGGAGTCGGCCTCGGATCCGGTGACGGCAACACCACTGTCAGTGGCGGGTGATAGGAAGCAGGAATGACCCAGACACCTTCCTTCGAAGACCTGCTGGCCCTGATCGAGGACCGCTCCGCCGCCCTGCGCGACAGCGTCGCCGGTTCTTTCGACCTTGATGTCCGCGTACCCAGCTGTCCCGACTGGTCGCTCCGTGAACTCGTCGAGCACGTGACCGAGGTGCACCGGTTCTGGGCGGCGGCGGTCGCGGCCGGCCCCAGCGAGAAGCCTCCGGCCGTGGCGCCGGTCATGACACAGGCCGTGACACAGGCCGCTGTGTCGGGCGATGACACGCTGTCGGCCGACCTCCTGGCGCGTTCGGCCGCGGCCACCGAGGAACTGATCGCCGCCCTGCGAGCCGCGGGTGCCGCGGTGGACTGCTGGACGTGGTGGGGTGACTCCGACGTCCCGACGAACAGCGGTGCCGTGGCGCGCCATCAGGTGCAGGAGGCCGCTGTCCACGCCTTCGACGCCCAGCTGGCGACGGGAACTCCCGTGCCCGTACCGGTGGTTGTGGCACTCGACGGCGTCGCCGAGTTCATCGGCGTCAGCCACGGCACCGCCGGTCCTTGGCCGCACGAGCCGACCCTGATCAGCCTGCACGCGGCTGAGGGCGAGTCATGGATGCTCGACATATCGGAGTCGGGGTCACACCTCGTCACCGACGGCCAACGCGGCGCGGACGCCGCCCTCCACGGCACCGCGAGCGGGCTGTTGCTCACCCTGCACGGCCGCCTCCCCCTGGACACCCTGCGAAGCGAGGGCGACCGCACCACCCTGGAGAACCTCCTGAACTGGCCGGACCTGAGTTGACCCCGAACGAGCACGGCTTCCGCATTCCACCCCACGCGGAGCCGGATGTGATCACAGAGCGCACCAAGGTGGCCGATGCGCTGTGCCGGGAACTATTGCGCGCCGGGCTCCACGCCTACCGGGGTGACGACGACGGCGGTCCGCGCGGCGAGCCCAGAGCCTAGGTGCGCGTAGCGTCGACGCATGACCAGCGACAGCTCTCCCGGGGCGGCCCACCCCCTCGCCCAAGTCCTCGCCACCGGCGCCGGCACCGTCGTTCTCGACGGCGGTCTGTCCAATCAGCTCCGGTCCGCCGGGCACGATCTGAGCGACGAGCTGTGGTCCGCGCGGCTGCTCGTGGAGCGACCGGAGGCGATCACCGAGGCGCACCTCGCCTACTTCGAGGCCGGCGCGAACGTCGCGATCACGTCCAGTTACCAGGCGACCTTCGAGGGCTTCGCCCGGCGCGGCATCTCCGGTGAGCGTGCGGCCGATTTCCTCGGGCTCAGTGTCGAACTCGCCCGGGAGGCGGCTCGGCAGGCCGGGGTGAAGGGCGCGCGCCGGCCGCTGTGGGTGGCGGCGTCGGTGGGTCCGTACGGGGCGATGCTCGCGGACGGCTCCGAGTACCGGGGGCGGTACGGGCTGAGCGTGGCGGAGCTGGAGCGCTTCCACCGGCCCCGTGTGGAGGTACTGGCCGATGCTCGCCCTGATGTCCTGGCCCTGGAAACCGTGCCGGACGTCGACGAGGCGCGGGCGCTGCTGCGGGCGGTGCGCGGACTCGGCGTACCGGCGTGGCTGTCGTACAGCGTCGCCGGTGAGCGGACGCGGGCCGGGCAGCCGCTGGAGGAGGCTTTCGCGGTGGCCGCCGACGCCGACGAGGTGATCGCGGTCGGTGTCAACTGCTGCGCTCCCGAGGACGTGGACACCGCCGTGGCGACCGCCGTGCGGGTCACGGGCAAGCCGGTCGTCGTCTATCCGAACAGCGGGGAGACCTGGGACGCGGGGGCGCGTACCTGGCGGGGGCACTCCACCTTCGCGCCGGAGCAGGTGGTCCGCTGGGAGCGTGCCGGGGCGCGATTGATCGGGGGGTGCTGTCGGGTGGGGCCGGAGGCGGTTTCGCGGATCGCTGCCGCGGTGGGGGCGGTGTGGGCGCCGCCCCGGTAGGGCCCCGCCCGGGGTTTGGCCCCACCTGGGGTAGGGCTCCACCTGGGGTAGGGCTCCGCCCGGGGTGGGTGCGATTCGGTGGTCGCGGCTCTGCGGGCCGGTGAGGGCTGGTCGCGCAGTTCCCCGCGCCCCTCGCGGGCCCTGGCCGCACGAACTCACAGCCCCGCACCCCAGCCGGCCGCGGCACGAACCATTACCGAAGGCGTTGGTTCGGCCGCTGGGTAGTGCAGCCGACTCGCCCTCGGGTGTCCGAGCTGTGCAGCACAATGAGTCGCATGACAAAACTTCGTATCGCGCTCGCCAACCTCGAAATTCCCGAGAATCCAGAAGACTCCGTGGTGCGAGCCGAGCGCGCGGTCAGAGCCGCCGCCGCTGCCGACGCGCATATCGTGTGCTTTCCGGAAGCGTACATACCGGGCTACCCATGGCCGCCGCAATCGCGTAAGGCCGTGAGCGCCACCTTCCTGGAAGCCGCGCACGAGCGCATCGCCCAGGCCGCGCGGGAGAGTCACATCCACGTGGTGCTCGGTACGGAGCGGTACGTTTCCGACAAGCCACGTCTGACCACGCTCGTGCTTCGGCCCGACGGCGGTCGAGCGGGTTATCAGGACAAGGTGCAGCTCGCCCCGGAAGAAGATGCCATCTACGAGGCGGGCAGCGATCGCCGCATATTCGAAGTCGACGGCTTCCGCTTCGGCATCGTGATTTGCCACGAGGGCTTTCGCTATCCGGAGACCGTACGCTGGGCTGTTCACAACGGCGCCCAGCTGGTGTTCCACCCGCACTACAGCGAAGCAGAACCCGGCGCGTTCCAGCCGACTGAATTCGCCGACCCGAAAAACTCCTTCCACGAGAAGGCATTCCTATGCCGCGCCGCCGAGAATAATTGCTACATCGCGGCCGTCAACTGCGCGAGCCCGGGGTCGCCCACGACATCCGCCGTAGTGCGGCCGGACGGCACGCTGCTCAGCCATCAGCCTTACGGAAAGCCCGGCCTGTTGATCTGCGACATCGATCCCACCGAGGCCACGCCCCTGCTCGCGCAACGCCTGAAAACCTCTTCCTGAGGCCTGAAGACTTGTTCCTGAGTTGTCGAGCATGCAGTGGGAGGTGGGTACGGCAGGCGGTGCGGTGCGGTGCCGGCCGTCCACGGGCGGGGCGAAGTCATCGGTCTGGCCGGGCGGTCCAGTGCCGAACTGACCGCACCGCTCGCACAGGTGTGGGGCCGGGCCGGCTTCCCACTGCGCACGGCGCTTGAGGCTTTTGCCGTCAGTCGCCGCTCTGCGGCAGCAGTGAGACGATGTCGCCGCCGTTCAGGACGACCAGCACGTCCTCATAGAGCATGAGTTCGAGTGTGACCGCGAGGCCGTCGCCCGGGTTGTCGGGGCCACGCCCCTCCCGAAGCGCCCCCACCCGAAGCGCCGACCGGCGTGAGCCACTTTGTCCTCGGTGGGGAAAAAGTGTCGGGAACTTCTGCTCGATGGGTTACGGCGTTCGACAAAGCTCGCTAACTTCCTTGAAATGAACCGGTCATAGAGCTGCGACCGGTCACGACGGCGCGACGGCGCGCGCCTGTGCACCGCTTGGCAGTCCGTGAGGACTGCCGTCATCCCACCCCACTTTGGGAGACCTCTGTGCGCACGAAACCGCTCGGACACAGACGTGTCCGTCATCTGCTGACCGCCGTGGCCTGTGCCGTCGGCTGTCTGCTGCCCATCTCCCCGGCCGCCGCGCACCCCGCGGATCCCGCCGGCGAACGCAAGGTGGCCGAACCGAAGGCGGCGGCCGTCGAGTTCCAGCAGGTCACGCTCGCCAAGGGCGTGGCCGAGACGGGTGAGCCCATGACCCTGGCGGTGCTGCCGGACCGCTCGGTCCTGCACACCTCCCGGGACGGCACGCTCCGGCTGACGAACGCGGCGGGGACCACTTCCGTCGCGGGCAAGCTGGACGTCTACAGCCATGACGAGGAAGGGCTGCAGGGCGTCGCCGTGGACCCG
Source organism: Streptomyces sp. NPDC087844 (assembly GCF_044742785.1). NCBI lineage: Bacteria > Bacillati > Actinomycetota > Actinomycetes > Kitasatosporales > Streptomycetaceae > Streptomyces > Streptomyces sp. NPDC087844. The sequence continues at coordinate 411,864 of NZ_JBIUVD010000001.1, forward strand.
GGCTTCGCTTCCAACCGGCAGATCTTCCTGTACTACGCGCCCAAGCTCAGCACGCCGGCCGGTGACGCCCCCTCCGACGGCAGCGCCGCCGACTTCGCCCCCTTCGACGGGGTCAACCGGCTGTCCCGGTTCGTCCTGAAGAGCGACGGCACTCTCGATCCGGCCAGCGAGAAGAAGATCCTCGACGTACCGGCCTCCCGCGGTCTCTGCTGCCACGTGGGCGGCGACATCGACTTCGACGCGGCCGGAAACCTGTACCTGTCCACCGGCGACGACACCAACCCGTTCGCCTCGGACAGCTACACCCCCATCGACGAGCGCGCCACCCGCAACCCCGCCTTCGACGCCCAGCGTTCCTCGGCCAACACCAACGACCTGCGCGGCAAGGTTTTGCGGATCAAGGTCAGCGCGGACGGTTCGTACGCGATACCGAGCGGCAACCTCTTCCCGTCCGGCACCGCGAAAACCCGTCCCGAGATCTACGCGATGGGCTTCCGCAACCCCTTCCGGATGAGCGTCGACAAGGCCACCGGCATCGTCTACCTCGGTGACTACGGCCCCGACGCCGGCACCGCCAGCCCCACCCGCGGGCCCGGCGGGCAGGTGGAGTTCAACCGGATCACCAAAGCCGGCAACTTCGGCTGGCCGTACTGCACCGGCAAGAACGACGCCTACATCGACTACAACTTCGCCACCGGCACCTCCGGGTCCGCCTTCAACTGCGCGGCACCCACGAACAATTCGCCGAACAACACCGGCCTCACCAGTCTGCCTCCGGTCCAGCCCGCCTGGATCCCCTACGACGGCGCGTCCGTCCCGGAGTTCGGCAACGGCTCCGAGTCCCCGATGGGCGGCCCGGTCTACCGTTACGACGCCGACTCCACCTCCGAGGTGAAGTTCCCGCAGGAGTACGACGGCGACTTCTTCGCCGGTGAGTTCGGCCGCCGCTGGATCAAGCGCATCGAGTCCAGCGGCGACGGCACCGTGCAGTCGATCAACTCCGTCCCCTGGACCGGCACCCAGGTGATGGACATGGCCTTCGGCCCCGACGGCGCCCTGTACGTCCTCGACTACGGCACCGGTTACTTCAACGGCGACGCGAACTCCGCGCTGTACCGCATCGACCATGTCACCGGCGGGCTCGCCCCCTCCGCGCAGGCGAAGGCGAACGTCACCTCGGGCAAGGCGCCGCTGGCCGTCACGTTCTCCTCGGCCGGCAGCACCGACCCGGACGGCGACACCCTCGACTACGCCTGGAACTTCGGCGACGGCTCCACCTCGACCGCCGCCAACCCCTCCCACACCTACGCGACCAACGGCCAGTACACGGCCACGCTGACGGTCACGGACAGCACCGGCAAGTCCGGCAGTGCCTCCGTGCAGATCACGGTGGGGAACACCGCGCCCACGGTGAAGCTCGACCTGCCCCTGGACGGCGGCATCCATGACTTCGGCGACGCCATCCCGTTCAAGGTGACGGTGACCGACCCCGAGGACGGCACGATCGACTGCTCCAAGGTGAAGGTCACCTTCATCGTCGGACACGACAGCCACGGCCATCCGCAGACCTCGACCACCGGTTGCACCGGGACGCTGCAGACCCTGGCGGACGGCGAGCACGATCCCAACGCCAACATCTTCGGCGTGCTGGACGCCGAGTACACCGACAAGGGCGCCGGCGGCCAGCCCGCGCTGACCGCGCACGACCAGCACGTCGTCCAGCCCAGCCACCGGCAGGGCGAGCACTACGGCGACTCCGCGGGCGTCGACGTCATCTCCCACGGCCCGGCCCACGGCGGGAAGACCGTCGGCAACATCGAGAACAACGACTGGATCTCCTTCGAGCCGTACGCCCTCGGCAACGCGACGCGGTTCACCGCCCGGGTCTCCTCGGCGGGCGCGGGCGGCACCATCGAGGTCCGCGCCGGTTCCACGACCGGCACCCTGCTCGGCACGGCGACCGTGCCGGTGACCGGCGGCTGGGAGACCTTCCAGGACGTGACGGCCGCACTGAGCAACCAGCCCACCGGCTCCACCTCCCTCCACCTCGTCTTCAAGGGCGGCAGCGGCGCGCTCTTCGACGTGGACGAGTTCTCCTTCACCACCTCCGGCGGCGCGACCCGCACGGGTGAGGTGAAGGGCGTGAACGGCAAGTGCCTGGACATCGACAACGCCCAGACCGCCGACGGCACCAAGGTCCAGATCTGGACCTGCAACGGATCCACCGCCCAGAAGTGGACCACCGGGAGCGACAGCACGCTGAAGGCGCTCGGCAAGTGTCTGGACATCTCCGGCGGAGCCACCGCCGACGGCACGAAGGTCCAGCTGTGGACCTGTAACGGTTCGGGCGCCCAGACCTGGGCCGCCCAGCCCGACGGCACCGTCCGCAACCCGCAGTCCGGCAAATGCCTCGACGCGTCGGGCGGTACCTGGAACGACGGAACGGCCGTCCACCTGTGGACCTGCCACACCGACGCCAACCAGAAATGGACCCTGCCGTAGGAGGGAGGAGACCGACCATGCGTATCTCTGTGCACACCCCACTACAAACCTGCCTGAAAGCCGCCCTCGGCTTGTTCGTCGGCGCCGCGCTCTGTCTGACCCCGCAGGCAGCCGCGCTGCCCGGAGCGGTGAGCCCGTCCGTCACCGCTGAAGCACGGCCCCTCGCGGCGGCCGACCCCGCGTACAAGATCCTCGTCTTCTCCAGGACGGCGGGCTTCCGCCACGACTCGATCGACGAGGGCATCGCGGCCCTGCGCGCCCTCGGCGGCGCGAACAACTTCACCGTGGACGCGACCGAGGACTCGGGCACCTTCACGACCGGCAACCTCGCCCAGTACAAGAGCGTCGTCTTCCTGTCGACGACGGGTGACGTGCTGAACGCCGCCCAGCAGACGGCCTTCGAGGGTTACGTCCAGGGCGGCGGCGGTTACGTCGGCATCCACGCCGCCGCCGACACCGAGTACGACTGGCCCTTCTACGAGGGTCTGGCCGGCGCGCTCTTCCACTCGCATCCGGCGATCCAGTCCGCCACGGTCAAGGTGGAGGACCGGGCGCACGACGCCACCGCCCACCTGGGCAGCACCTGGCAGCGCACGGACGAGTGGTACAACTACCGCACCAACCCCCGTACCACCGCCCATGTCCTGGCCTCGCTCGACGAGTCCAGCTACTCGGGCGGGAACATGTCCGGCGACCATCCGATCGCCTGGTGCAAGGACTACCAGGGCGGCCGGGCCTTCTACACGGGCGGCGGGCACACCGACGAGTCGTACGCCGATCCCGGCTTCCGGCGCCACCTCCTCGGCGGTGTCCGCTGGGCCGCCGGGATGACCGACGCGGACTGCCGCCCGGAGACCGGCTACACGTCCCTGTTCGACGGCTCGTCCACCACCGGCTGGAAGCAGGCCGGGCCGGGGCAGTTCGCTCTCGCGGACGGCACCCTCACCTCCGTGGGCGGGATGGGGCTGTTCTGGCACAACGCCCAGGAGCTGACCGGTGACTACTCCCTCAAGCTGGACTGGCGGATGGCCGGCGACGACAACTCCGGTGTCTTCATCGGCTTCCCGGCCTCCGACGACCCGTGGACGGCGGTGGACAACGGTTACGAGATCCAGATCGACGCCACCGACGCCGTCGACCGCACCACGGGCTCCGTCTACGGCTTCAAGTCCGCCGACGTCGCCGCACGGGACGCCGCGCTGAATCCGCCGGGCGAGTGGAACACCTACGAACTCCGGGTCACCGGAGAGCGGTTGGAGATCTTCCTCAACGGCCGCAAGATCAACGACTTCACCAACACCGACCCCGCACGGAGTCTGCGACAGGGGCACATCGGCATCCAGAACCACGGTGACGGCGACGACGTGTCCTTCCGCGACATCCGCGTCAAGCGCGACGGAGGCGGGCAGGACCCCGGACCCCGTACGGGTGAGGTGAAGGGCGTGAACGGCAAGTGCCTGGACATCGACAACGCCCAGACCGCCGACGGCACCAAGGTCCAGATCTGGACCTGCAACGGATCCACCGCCCAGAAGTGGACCACCGGAGCCGACGGCACACTGAAGGCGCTCGGCAAGTGCCTGGACGTGAGCGGCGGAGCCGGCGCCGACGGCACCAGGATCCAGCTGTGGACCTGCAACGGCTCGGGCGCCCAGACCTGGGCCACCCAGTCCGACGGCACGGTACGCAACCCGCAGTCCGGCAAATGCCTCGACGCGTCCGGCGGCACGTGGAACGACGGAACAGCCGTCCACCTGTGGACCTGCCACACCGACGCCAACCAGAAATGGACCCTGCCCTGATCGGACCCGGCTCGACTTGACCTGGCACACCTACAGCCTTCGCCCCGCTCACGGTTGTGAGCGGGGCGAAGGCGCACCGAAGAGTCACAGAGACGGTTGCAGAGACAGTTACAGAGACGAGGAGATCAGGAAGCCGCGCTCAGGGCGGGATCGGTGCGCCAGATGCTGGCCAGCTCCGGCAGGGGTACGCCGAGTACCTCGCTGAGCCGGACGATGGTGCCGAACGCGGGCGTCGGCATGCGGCCGGTCTCGATCTTGCGGAGGGTCTCCGGCGAGATCTCCGCCGCCGCGGCCACTTCGACGGGGCTGCGTCCGGCGCGGGCGGAGCGCAACGCGACCCCGAGACGTCGGCCCGCCTCGATCTGTTCGGGGGCGAGCGGATGGCGGACCATCCGCACATGCTAGAGGCGCCGGTGTCCGGCGGGCAACCACTCCGCCCTCTGGTATAAATATACCGGTCGGCCGCCCAGGGGAATCGAGGAACGCAGTGATCGAGCACAAATCCGCCGCAGACATCGAGCGTATGCACGTCACCGGACAGTTCCTCGGTCAGGTGCTGGGCGAGCTCGGTGACCTCGCGGCGGTAGGGGTCAACCTGCTGGATCTGGAGCATCACGCCCGCCGCCGGATCAAGGAGCGCGGCGCGGAGTCCTGCTACTGGGACTACGAGCCCTCCTTCGGCAAGGGCCCGTTCCGCAACGTGGTGTGCCTCTCCGTCAACGACGCCGTGCTGCACGGGCTGCCGCACAGCTACACGCTGCGCGACGGGGATCTGCTGACCATGGACATGGCCGTGACCGTCGACGGCTGGGCCGCGGACTCGGCCCTCTCCGTCGTCGTCGGCACCCCGGCCGCGGAGGACCTGAGGCTGATCGAGGCCACCGAGGTCGCCCTGGAGGCCGCGATCGAGGTCGCCCGGCCGGGCAACAGGCTCGGGGACATCTCGGCGGCCATCGGCTCGGTCGCCGCCGAGTACGGCTACCCGGTCAACCTCGAATTCGGCGGTCACGGCATCGGCCGCACCATGCACGAGGAGCTGCACATCCCCAATGACGGGCGTCCCGGCCGCGGCTGGAAGCTGCGCCCCGGTCTGACGATCGCGATCGAGCCCTGGTTCGCCGCCGGCACCGACAAGATCGTGTACGACCCCGACGGCTGGACCATCCGCTCGGCCGACGGCTCGCGCACCGCTCATTCCGAGCACACGGTCGCCATCACCGAGAGCGGCCCGCTCGTCCTGACCCGGCGCCCGCCGAGCACCAGGAGCCGGGAGTCGCAGCGGAACCCGGCGGCGACCGAACGCTGACGCGGCACCTGCCCCGGCCCGAGCGAGGTGGGTCGCCGTCAGGCCCTCCGCACTCCACCCCGCCCGCGAAGCCGTCGCATCGCGGTTCTGGGCGTTACGCCCGGCTCGGACGACACCGGGTCGCGCTCGGCCCCGGTGGGGACCGGGGACCCGGTCTCCCACAGGGCCATCTCCCGGTCCCGAGGCCCCCGTTCGACCTCGGGCCCGCCCGCCCCGAAGACCCGTACAGGATGGGTGTCGTCCCAGGCGGGCCGGCCCGGGTCACCCATGACGGCGAACCGTACCCACGCCGAGTGCATCTCGTCGGCGAGGGACCGCGGCGCCCCCGGGCCCGCGAGCTTCGCCGTCTCGGGTACGTCGGTCGTGTCGAAGACGAAGCCCGGTTCCAGGGCGTGGCAGGCGCCGAGACCGGGTACGTTCGACGGCCAGGCGAACTCGTAGACGTGCGAGCGCGCCCGGTGGGCGTCGGCGAGCCGGTGCAGCGGCACGCGGAGGAGGAAGTCGGTGACCAGCTGCCCCACCAGATCGGCGGTGCTCACCCCGGGACGGGCCGGCCGGTAGCCGCGCGGCACCCGGGGACCGCAGCGGCAGCGGACCCTCGCCGCCGCCAGGGCGACCGGGCGGGCACGGTGCGGCGGAGCGGGATCAGTCGGTGTCCAGGCCGTCGATCAGGCGGTTGAGGAACCGGGTGAAGGTGGCTTCGGGCGTGAGGGGGCGTCCGGGGGCGGCGAGGGCCTCGGCGAGTTCGGGGTGACGGCCGTCCGCGGCGACAGCGGCGAGGTAGCGAGCTTCGGCTGCGGCTCGGTCGGGGGACTGCAAGGCTGCGCCCCCCGCAACCTCATGGGCGACGCATCCGGCCACGAATGCGGTGAGTTGGGCGAAGACCTCCAGTTTCGCCGCACCGTCCAGCCCGGTGGGCCGCAGGGCGGCAAGCGCGCGTTCCAGGAAGGCCAGGGTGTTGGGGCCGGGGATGCGGCGGCCGGCCAGAGCGGCGGGCAGCCAGGGGTGTCGCAGCATGTGGGCGCGCTGGAGGTGGGCGATGGCTTTCAACTCGGCACGCCAGTCGCCGGTGGGCGTGTTCGCGGTCGGCAGTTCGCCGCTGACGTGGTCGACCATCAGTTCCAGCAGCGTCTCCTTGTCGGGGGCGTAGCTGTACAGCGACATGGCACCGGCTCCGACCTCTGCGGCGACGTTCCGCATGGTGACCGCTTCGAGCCCCTCCGCGTCCGCCAGGGCGACGGCTACCGCCGCGATCGCCTCTCGGCTGTAGGAGGGCTTGCGGCCCCTACGGGGCTGGGCGGAGCTCAGCCAGAGCTGCTCAGGGTCGACGCCCGGGGTGCCGGCCTTCCTTGCACGTGGCATGGTCCACGCTCCCTCCGTTGACCGAGGTGGCCCTTGCGGGTCGCATCCAAGCATGGTCTATTCTCGTACATCGTACGGATAAAGAGGAGGGGACGATGGCAGCACGCACGCACGGTCCTGCGGCGAGGCCGACCTGGGCACCACCTTCCGGTAGGCCGCCACTGGCCTCACGGATCATGAGGGCGACATGGCGCGGCCTCCCGGCCAAGCGGCACGATGCCGGGTGGGAGCCGGGACTGCTGGCGCCGGCGGCCGACGGCAGCCCGCTGATCACGGACCACTACTTCCCACGCGCCGAGGGCGACTTCCCCACCCTCTTGGTGCGCTCGCCGTACGGCAGGGGCCTGCCGTGGTCTCCCATGTACGGCGTGCTCTTCGCCGAACAGGGCTTCCACGTGGTGTTGCAGAGCTGCCGCGGCACCGGTGGTTCCGGCGGCGAGTTCGACCTGTGGCGCAACGAGGCCGCCGACGGCCAGGCCACAGTGTCCTGGCTGCGCGAGCAACCCTGGTTCAACGGAACAATGGGGACCGTCGGCCCCAGCTACCTGGGATACGTGCAGTGGGCCCTCGCCGTGGACCCGCCACCGGAGCTGAAGGCGATGGTGGTGCAGGTGGGGCTGCATGATCCTCACGCCCTGTTCCACGCACATGGTGCGCTCCGCCTGGAGAACGCTCTCGCCGTCGGCGTCGGTATGACGTACCAGCACCAGGGGATGGCACCGTTCGTGAAGGCGACTCTGCGTCTGCAGCGGCGCCTGCGTGATGTCACCACCGCGCAGCCGCTGCGCGGGGCGCACGCGTCCGCCCTCGGGGGCGATGTGCCCTGGCTGGACGGTGTGATGTCGCACCCGGATGCCGAGGACGCGTACTGGCGCGGTGCGTCGTTGGCAGCGGCGGCGGAGCGGCTGACGGTGCCGACCAGTTTGATCACCGGATGGCATGATGTGCTGGGCGACCAGACTTTCGAGCAGTACCGCCGACTACGTGAGGCCGGGTGCGAGACCGCCTTGCTCGTCGGCCCCTGGACCCACACATCCGCGCTGCAGCAGGGGTGGCCCGAGGTGTTCGCCGAGAGCCTCGCCTGGCTCCGCGCCCACCTGTACGCCGATCCCTCTGGCCTCCGTCCCACAAGGGTGCGCGTGCACGTCGGCGGCGAAGACGATTGGCGGGACATCGACGACTGGCCGCCGGCCACGGTCGTCGGCCCGTGGTTTCCCACCGGACAGAAGCACCTCACCCAGCAGGCTCCTACGGAATCCGCACCACTGATGTCGTTCCGCTACGACCCGAGCGACCCCACCCCCTCTCTCGGCGGCCCGCTGCTCTCCCGTACGGCCGGTCCTCGCGACAACAGCACCCTGGAGATCCGGGACGACGTACTGACCTTCACCGGCCCCGCGCTGACCGAGCCCATGGACATCCTCGGCCCGGTCTCCGCACGGCTGAGCATCTCCACGGACACCGGCCACGCCGACGTCTTCACCCGCCTGTGCGACGTGGACACACAAGGCCGCTCCGTCAACATCTGCGACGGGCTCGGCCGACTACGGACGGACGGGCAGGAGCCGTCGCAGATCACCGTGCCGATGAGCTCCACCGCCCACCGCTTCGCCGTCGGTCACCGCATACGCTGGCAGATCAGCGGAGGCGCCCACCCGCGCTACGCCCGCAATCCTGGCACCGGGAAGTCGCCGGTGGACGCCACCACCTTCACACCGGTGCGCATCACGCTCCATGCGGAATCAGCGCTGATGCTTGCGACACTTGCCCACAGTTCCGGGCTCAGCCCCACGGGGAACAACTGACAAGCCGAACCCAACGGTTGACCGATCAGCCCAGGGCCTCGTCGTCGGTGTACAACCGACGCTCGGCGACCGTGCGGGCCTCCGACACCTGCCGGGCCGGCACCGACACCCCGGGCAGCAGCACCCGGTTCTTGCGCAGCCACGTCACCGAGTGGTTGAACAGCGCCACCGGCCCCTCGGCGTGTGTACACGCCCGCCCGTACAGGAAGCCGCGGAACTCCCGGCCCCACCGCCGGTCGGTGAAGTCCCGGTACTTGAACCGCTCCTGCGATCTGGTCCGCGTGCTCGTACACCGTCGACCGGCGCTCCGGATACCGCTTCACACACGAGGCGTCCGCGATGCCGAGCTGCCCGGCCAGGTACTCCACGGCCTCCCACGGCACCGAGAGCGGCTCCTCGCCCAGGAACCGGCCGACGTAGCGGACCGTGCAGATCTGCACCGCCATCCCCAGCCGGTGCGCGTCCGTACGACGTCGCCCGAATAGATCGCGGTCGTCACCGTCGAGGAAGAAAAACCGCTCCAGCTCCGGGCGCGTGGGAACCGCGCTTCCACCGCATCACGGTCACCGCATCTCGGGCACCGCATCACAGAACCCCTCTGTTCCGCAGCCCCGGGGTGCCGATGTCGGACGTGCCGTCCGCCCCGAACCGCTCACCGAACCGCTCAGGAAGCTGCTCCTGTAACCCCTCAGCGAGCCGAACACGACCAGTATGTCCGGCATTTCGAGACTTTCGGCTCCGTGGAATTCCACCTAGCACCCGCTCTTCCACGGCGAGTTCACACGGCCTTACTGTAGGGACCACGGTAGGAAGCGCTTTCTATCCGAAACTTTCGCGGGCCCTCGGGACGGGGCCGGAGAGGTGGGCTCCATGGTGCGTACCGGGAGCGTGGCGGGACCGACCCTCGCGGTCGTCGCCCGCGAGGCAGGGGTGTCCGTACCCACGGCCTCGAAGGTGGTCAACGGCCGTGAGGACGTGGCACCGGAGACCCGCCGCCGGGTCACGGAGGCACTCGACCGGCTCGGCTACGTGCGCAGACCCCGGTTCGACGCGGCGAAGTCGCCGGGTCTGGTCGACCTCGTCGTGCACTCGCTGGAGAGCCCCTGGGCCGGCGCGATCCTGCACGGGGTCGAGGAGGCGGCGCAGGACGCGGGTCTTGAGGTGGTGGTCTCGGCGGGGCTGACGCGGACCAGGGTCGACCGTCCGGAGCGTGGCTGGCTGGACAAGCTCGCCACTCGGGGCTCGTCCGGGGTGCTGTTCAACCTCGCCGAACTGAGCGTGTCCCAGTACGCCTGGCTGGAGCAGCACCGCATTCCGTTCGTGCTGATCGACCCGGCGCTCGAACCGCCGTCGGGTGTCGTCTCGGTCGGTGGGGCCAACTGGCACGGCGGGGTGCTCGCCACCGAGCATCTGCTCTCGCTCGGTCACGAACGGGTCGCCGTCATCGCGGGTCACCGCCGCAGGACGTGCAGCGGCGCGCGCGTCGCGGGGTACCGCTCGGCGCTCGCGGCGGCGGGGGTGCGGCATCGGTCCGAGTACCTGCGGTACGGCGGTTTCGACGAGGGCTCCGCGCATCGCAGGATGCTGGAGCTGCTCGATCTGCCGGAGCCGCCCACGGCCGTCTTCGTCTGCTCGGACCGGATGGCGCTCGGTGCGTACCGTGCCCTCGCGGAGCGGGGGTTGTCCGTGCCGGACGATGTCAGTGTGGTGGGGTTCGACGACCTGCCCGAGGCGCGGTGGGCTTCGCCCGCCTTGACCACTGTCCGGCAGCCGCTTTCCGAGATGGCGGCGGTCGCGCTGCGCTTGCTGGTGCGGATGATGGCCGGGGAGCAGCCGGAGGGGACTCGGACCGAGTTGTCGACGCGGTTGGTTGCGCGGGCGAGCACGGCGGCGCGGTGAGGTGAGCGGGGCGGGGGCCTCGTCGTACGGGATGTGCGGGTCCGTCGTGGCCGGCCGCGCCGTTCCCCGCGCCCCTTGCAGGCCCCCGCCAACCGTCAGAAGGCGGCTGCCCAGGTGATTCCGCCCAGTAGGTGGGTGCGGAAGGCTTCGTCCTCGTAAGCCTCCGGGGCGTGGCCCAGGGCCGTGTAGAAGACTCGGCCCGCGCCCTGGTCGCGACACCAGGCGAGGGGGTGGTCGCTGCCCATTCCGCCTCCGTCGTACGAGGTCTCGTCGGCGGAGAGGAGTACGCGTACCGCACCCCGGGGGCTGGTCCGGAAGTCGTACCACTCGTCCGTGAACTCCCAGGCGGCGGGCAGATGCCGGGTCGCCGGATGATCGTGGTCCTCCACCACGGCCCGGCCCGGCTGGTGGTCGGGGTGCCGGGCGAAACGGGCGCCCAGCAACTCGCCGTAGTAGGGCCAGCCGTACTCCGTGCAGGCCGCCGCGTGCACCCCGACGAAGCCGCCGCCCGCCTCGACGTACGCGGCCAGGTGCTCCCGGCCCGCGGGTGTCAGGACGTCACCGCTGGTGGAGAGGAAGACGACGGCCGCGTACGGGCCCACGGGGGCGTCGAAGAAGCCTGGGTCCTCCGTCGCGTGGACGGTGAAGCCGTGCGCGGCCCCCAGTGACCGTACGGCGGCCGTGCCGTCGGGTATCGAGTCGTGGCGGTAGTCCGTGGTGCGGGTGTAGACGAGGACTCGGGGGCGGGAGGGGGGAAGGGCACTCGGCTTCGGGTGCTGTGCTGCCATGAGGGCGGGCTCCAGTTCTCTACTGCGTGGGTCCGGCGGGCGGTTCGGGCTTCGCGTAGAGGACCTCACGTGCCTGTTCCGCGGCACGGGTCATGCCCTCGCCGACGAAGTCGACGAAGCGGGCGATGCCTTCGAGGCGGGCGGCGGCCGGGGAGTCGGGGCCGAGGACGTTGACGCCCTGCCGTGCGGTCTCGGCGAGCTGGGCGTGGGACTTGGCGGCGGCGATCATCCCGTCGTACCAGACGTCGTTGTCGACGACATAGCGCTCACGGCGGCGTTCGTCCCGCTCCCGCCGGATGAGGCCCTGGCTTTCCAGGAGTGTGACCGCTTTGGAGATGGACGCGGGGCTGACCTGGAGGTGCTGGACCAGTTCGGACGCGGTGAGGCTGCCCTCGTCGGTGGTGTAGAGGTGCGCCAGCACCCGGGACGTCATCTTGGGCAGACCCGACTGCATCATGAGGGTGGTGAACACCTCCACGTACTCGCGTACGGCCTCGGCGTCACGGCCGTGGGCCTGCGGAGGCGCTTCCCGCCCTTTGGGCGCTGCCTCCCTGCGCCGGTGTGCGCGGTGTTCGGTGGCCCGGTGGGCCAGGTCGGCGCGGTAGGCGAGAGGGCCGCCGTTGCGCATGACCTCGCGAGTGATCGTCGAGGTCGGGCGGTCGAGACGTCTGGCGATCTCCGCGTACGCGAGGTCGTCGGCCAGCCCCAGCGCGATCTGCTGGCGTTCCTGCTGGGTGAGCCTGCCTCCCGGCATCGCGGTCTCCTTCGTGGTCCTCGGTCGTGCCTGGCGCCTTGAGCATAGCGTTCACTCCAGGCACATTGCAACGAACACCACCCCTGTCGTTGCGTTAAGTCCTCACCGACCGCAACGATATATCGGCCCTGACCTGCGCTTAAGATATCTGTGCGCAACAGCATCGTTGCCGTAATCATGAACGCAACGTAGCTTTTCCAATGTCGGAAACGCCGAACGGGCGAACGGACAACCAAACCGAGGAGAGCACGATGCAGAAGTTCGACACCGCCACCCAGGTCTCCGCCGTCCTCGACATCCCCGCGGGACGCATCCGGTTCATCGCCGCCGACCGGGCCGACACCACGGTCGAGGTCCTGCCCGCGAACGCCTCGAACGGCCGCGACGTGAAGGCGGCCGAGCAGATCAAGGTCGCATACGGCGACGGCATCCTGCGGATCGAGGCCGCACCGGCGAAGAACCGGATCCTGGGCAACTCCGGGTCCGTCGAGGTCACCGTCCAGCTCCCGGCCGGCTCCCACGTCGAGGCGAAGACGGCCGCAGCCGAGTTCCGGGGCGTCGGACGGCTGGGTGACGTCGCCTTCGAGGGGGCGCAGGGTTCGGTCAAGCTCGACGAGACCGCGGAGGCCCGCCTCACCCTGCTCGCCGGTGACATCTCGGTCGGCCGCCTCGGCGGTCCGGCGGAGATCAGCGTCCAGAAGGGCGACATCCGCATCACCGAGGCCGTGCGCGGCACGGTCGTGCTGCGCACCGAGGCCGGCGAGGTGTCGGTCGGCGCCGCCCGCGGCGTCTCCGCCTCCCTGGACGCCGGTACCGCCTTCGGCCGGATCAACAACGCGCTCAAGAACTCCGACGGCGCCGCCGGTCTGAACATCCACGCGACCACGTCCTACGGCGACATCACCGCCCGCAGTCTCTGACCCGCGAGCCCTCCCAGGCCCTCACAACCCGCACTTTCAGCCTCTGCCCCGCAGTCCTCGACCCGCAGTCCCTGATCCGCAGTCCCTGATCCGCAGTTCTCGAAGGAGCATCCCTCATGACCGACCCGGCCATCGCGGCGAACGGGCTGCGCAAGTCCTACGGCGACAAGGTCGTGCTCGACGGCATCGACCTGGTCGTCCCGGAAGGAACGATCTTCTCCCTGCTCGGCCCGAACGGGGCGGGCAAGACCACCGTCGTCAACATCCTCTCCACCCTCGTCTCCCCCGACCCCGCCTCCGGCGCGCTGCGGGTCGGCGGCCACGACCTCGGCGCCGAACCGCAGGCCGTGCGGGCGGTGATCGGTGTCACCGGGCAGTTCTCCGCGGTCGACGGGCTGATCACCGGTGAGGAGAACATGCTGCTCATGGCGGACCTGCACCACCTGCCGAAGAAGGAGGGGCGGCGCATCGCCGCCGAACTCCTTGAACGCTTCGACCTGGTGGAGGCAGCCAAGAAACCTGCCTCCGCCTACTCCGGCGGCATGAAGCGCCGCCTGGACATCGCCATGACCCTGGTCGGCAGCCCGCGGATCATCTTCCTCGACGAACCCACCACCGGCCTCGACCCCCGCTCCCGCCACACCATGTGGCAGATCATCCGCGAACTCGTCACCACCGGCGTCACCGTCTTCCTCACCACCCAGTACCTCGAAGAGGCCGACCAACTCGCCGACCGCATCGCCGTACTCGACAACGGGCGCATCGCGGCGGAGGGAAGCGCCGAGGAACTGAAACGGCTCGTCCCCGGCGGGCACGTACGGCTGCGCTTCGCCGACCCGGACTCCTACCGGTCCGCCGCCTCCGCCCTGGCGGGAGTGACCCGCGACGACGAGGCTCTGGCCCTGCAGATCCCCAGCGGCGGCAGCCAGCGCGAACTGCGCGCCATCCTCGACCGGCTCGACACCGCCGGCGTCGAAGCCGACGAACTCACCGTGCACACCCCCGACCTCGACGACGTCTTCTTCGCCCTCACCGGCAACACCAGCACGAGCACCAGCAGCAGCACCGGCGACACCGCCGACGTCCCCGGCCAGAGCAACCAGCCCAAGGAGAACGTCCGATGAGCACCCTCTCCCTCGCCGTCCGCGACTCGGCCAGCATGCTGCGCCGCAACCTCCTGCACGCCCGGCGCTACCCGTCCCTCACCCTGAACCTGCTGCTCACCCCGGTCATGCTCCTCATGCTCTTCGTCTACATCTTCGGCGACGTGATGAGCGCCGGGATCGGGGACGGCGGCGCGGACCGCTCCGAGTACATCGCCTACATCGTCCCCGGCATCCTGATGATGACCGTCGGCAGCACCGTGATCGGAGCCGCGGTGTCCGTCGCCACCGACATGAACGAGGGCATCATCGCCCGCTTCCGCACCATGGCGATCCACCGCGGGTCGGTGTTCATCGGGCACGTCGTCGGCAGCGTCCTGCAAGTGCTCGCCAGCCTGGTCCTCGTGGGGGCCGTCGGTGTGGCCATCGGCTTCCGGTCCACCGATGCCACGGTCCTCGAATGGCTGGCGGCGTTCGGGCTGCTCGCCCTGTTCGCCCTGGCCCTGACCTGGATCGCGGTCGGGATGGGCATGGCCAGCCCGAACGCCGAGGCGGCCGGCAACATGGCCATGCCGCTGATCCTCCTGCCCCTCATCTCCAGCGCCTTCATCCCGGCCGACACCATGCCGGGCTGGTTCCAGCCGATCGCCGAGTACCAGCCCTTCACTCCGGCCATCGAGACCCTGCGCGGGCTGCTGCTCGGCACCGAGATCGGCCACAACGGCTGGCTGGCCGTGGCCTGGTGCGTGGGCCTGGCCGCGCTCGGCTACTCCTGGTCGGCCTCGCAGTTCAACCGCGACTCGAAGTAACCGCCATGGCAGCGCGGGCCGGCTCCCGCACCTCGTCCCGCCCCAGGGCGGCGTACCCCGACAACGCGTCGGAGTACGCCGCCCTGTCCGTGTCACCCGCCGTGCGCCGGCCGCCGTGACATGAACGTCCGATTCCTTCAAGACCCGCACCACCACGGTCCCTACGGTGGTCCCATGACTCCACGATTCGATCTCATCGGCCTCGTCGTCTCCGACATGGCCGCGTCGCTCGCCTTCTACCGCCGTCTCGGTCTCGAATTCCCCGAGGGGGCGGAGAGCGCGCCGCACGTCGAGGCTCAACTGCCCGGCGGTCTGCGCTTCGCGCTCGACACGGAGGACACGGTCCGTTCGTTCCACCCCGACTGGCGACCGCCGACGGGCGGCGGCCGGATCGCACCGGCCTTCCTGTGCGACAGCCCCGCGGACGTCGACGCGACGTACGAAGCGCTGCTGACCGCGGGCCACAAGGCCGAGCTGAAGCCGTTCGACGCCCCCTGGGGCATGCGGTACGCGGTCGTCCACGACCCGGACGGCAACGGAGTGGACCTCTTCGCCCACCTCGACACCCCGTAGCCGGCCCTTCTTCCGCGGACGTCGGCAGCCGAATCCTCAGTGGCTGTCGAGGTGCGCGATCAGGAGGTTCGCGTCCCCGCCCGTGGTGAGCGCGCCGCCGGGCAGGGCCGCCGGGCCAGGGCCGTGCAGGCCTCCAGCCCGGCGGGGTCGTCGAGCCGCTCACGCGGCTTCACGACGTAGACGCTCACACGCCGGCCTTGTCGGTCCCGGCGGTCTTGGTGACGAGGTCGATGAGTGCGTCGGCGGTCGGGCCGGAGGAGGCGGGGTTCTGACCCGTGATCAACAGGCCGTCCCGCAGGACGTACGGCGCCCAGTCGGCACCCTTGGAGTAGTCGCCGCCGAGCCGGACGAGTTCGTCCTCGACCAGGAAGGGGACCACCTCGGTGAGCTGGACTCCCTCTTCCTCGCTGTTGGTGAACCCGGTGACCTTCTTGCCCCGCACCAGCGGCGTACCGTCCGCGTTCACCGCGTGCCGCAGCACACCGGGAGCGTGGCAGACCAGGGCGAGCGGCTTGCCGGCGCGCAGGGTGGTCTCGATCAGGCGGATGGAGGTGGCGTCCTCGGCCAGGTCCCACAGAGGGCCGTGGCCGCCGGGGTAGAAGACGGTGTCGAAGTCGTCGGCGGAGACGGAGTCGAGGCGGACGGTGTGGGCGAGGGCGTCCATGGCCTCGGAGTCGGCTTCGAAGCGGCGGGTTTCGTCGGTCTGGTTGGCCGGCTCGTTGCTCTTGGGGTCCAGCGGCGGGCGGCCGCCCTGAGGAGAGGCGAGTACGAGTTCGATACCGGCGTCCTTGAAGCGGTAGTAGGGGGCGGCCAGCTCCTCCAGCCAGAAGCCCGTCTTCCTGCCGGTGGTGCCCAGCTCGTCGTGCGAGGTGAGGACGGTGAGAACCTTCATGGTGATTGCTCCTTCTAGTGAGTAGACCGGTCGGCTCTTTCAGAATAGACCGGTCGTCTTTGATTGTCGGTCAGGCCATCGGTCACACCGCGCGGCCACGGGCGAGCATGGTGGACGGCGGCGGACCGGGGATGGGGCGGGTGTTACAGGTGCAGGAGCCGGCGGGTGACCGTCATCGCGGCGTCCAGGGCGCCGATGTCCCGGTGGATCTTGGCCATGACGCTCGCACCGAGCCACATGTCGTACAGGACCTGCGCGGTGGTGCGGGCGTCGCCGTCGACCGAGAGCGAGCCGTCCTCCAGACCTGCGGCGATCGCCCGCTCCAGGCGGTCGACGATGCCGGTGGTGCCCTCCTTCAGCGCGAGCCGCATCGACTCCGACAGGTCGGAGACCTCCGCGCCGAGCTTGACGGCCAGACACTTGCCCTGACACTCGTCGAGGCTCTGCGTCTCGCGCCAGCCCTGCCAGTAGTTCAGCAGCCGCTGCGCCGAGGTCGTGTCCGGCTCGGCGAAGACGCGGTCCATGTCGGCGAGGTAGTCGGTGAAGTACGACCGCATCATCGCCTCACCGAAGGCGTCCTTGGAGCTGAAGTAGTGGTAGAAGGACCCCTTGGGGACTCCGGCCTCGGAGAGGACCTCGTTGATCCCCACCGCGGCGAATCCCTTGCGGGACATGATCCGCTGCGCCGTGTCGAGAATGCTGCGGCGAGTGTCGCCCTGAATGACTGGCATGCGTACCATCCTATCTCCAACTAGACCGGTCGCCTCGGTCAGCGGTTGAGGAAGTCCAGCAGGATCTCGTTGACCTCGGCGGTGTGGGTGGTGAGGAGCCCGTGGGGGGCGCCGTCGATCTCGGTGTACTGCGCGGTGGGCAGGGCCTTGGCGAAGCGCCGTCCGGTGGCGTCGATGGGCAGGGTGCGGTCGGCGGTTCCGTGGACGATCAGCGTCGGGACGTCGATCCTGGGGATGTCGGCGCGGAAGTCGGTGGGCCAGGTAAGGGGCGCGGCTGCCGAGGCGATCGCGCCGGCGCCGGCCGCCACGTTCCAGGCGTTGCGCACCGCTTCCTCGCTCACCCGGGTGCCGAGGTTCTCGTCGAGGTTGAAGAAGTCGTTGTAGAAGCCGGTGAAGAAGGCGTAGCGGTCCTTCTTGACCGCGTCGGAGACGCCCTGGAAGAAGGAGGCGGGCGCGGCACCGTCGGGGTTGTCGTCGGTGATCTCCAGGAACGGCTCCAGGGAGGCCAGGAAGACGGCCTTGGCGACCCGGGCGGAGCCGTGGGCGGAGAGGTAGCGGGCCACCTCGCCGGTGCCCATGGAGAACCCGACCAGCACCGCCTCGCGCAGGTCCAGCGTCTCCAGTACGGCGTTCAGGTCGGCGGCGAAGGTGTCGTAGTCGTAACCCGTCGAGGGCTGGCTGGACCTGCCGAATCCCCGCCGGTCGTAGGTGATGACCCGGTAGCCGGCGTCCAGCAGTGCCGACGTCTGGCCGTCCCACGAGTTCCCGTCCAGCGGATAGCCGTGGATCAGCACTACGGGCTGCCCCGCCCCCTTGTCCTCGTAGTGCAGCTCGATGTCCGTGCTGTTCTCCGTGCCGACCTTGATACGGCCCATGATGCCTGCTCCTTCGGTGAGTAGCGGAGGGTGCCGACGTGTGCCGCGCTCCGATGTCCAGAACTATACGACCGGTCTACTCGGTCTGTCAACGACGCACGCGGAGGATTGCCGTCGGACACCGCGCCGACTGCGAGCCACTTCTCCCGGCAGCAACTCCCCCAGCGGCGCCCCCGCCAACTCCCGCACCTCCCGCGCGAGATGCGCCTGATCCGCGTACCCCGCGACGGCGGCCGCGTCCGCCGCCGCCACCCCACTCCGCACCAGCGACAACGCCCGCTGCATGCGCAGCACACGGGCCAGGGTCTTCGGCCCGTACCCGAAGGCGGCCAGCGCGCGCCGGTGCAGCCGCCGCTCGCTCCAGCCCACTTCCTCAGCCGTGGAGGCGACGGTGGATCCCGCGGAAAGGGCCGCCACGACAGCCCGGAGGCGTGGGTCGGGCGGCTCGGCGTCGGCCGCCCGCCGCACGGCGACCGCCTCCAGCGCGGCGGCGGGATCGGCCGCCGCGTCGACCCGCTCGGTCAGCCGCCGCACCTCTTCCCCGTCCCACAGCTCAGCGAGGTCGACCCGCCGGTCGCGCAGTTCGTGGGCGGGTACGCCCAGGTAGGAGGGCGCGGTCCCGGGGAAGAAGCGCACACCCGCGTAGCGCCTCGCATTTCCGGGGTCGCCGCTCCCGCTCAGGTACGCGCGGGTGTCGGGGCCCGCGACGAACAGCCGGCCCTCGGTCCACAGCAGGTCCATGCAGCCGTCGGGCAGCACCGGGGCGGCGTCACCCGGCACGGCGGTACGGGTCCACACGACCGCACCCGCGAGCCGCGACGCCCGTTCCCCGTACGGCGCCGGCGACGACTGCGAGTGCTGCTCGGCGTACGGCTCGGCCACAGTCAGAAGGCTACGCCGACCGACGGCCGGGCCGCCCGCGTCCGGTGCTCCTACGTCGTACGGCAGGGGCAGGGGCAGGGCAGGTCCTGGGCCGTGCGCCGCGCGATTTCGCCGACTTCACCCACTTCACCCACTTCACCCACTTCGCGCGGGAGCACGTGGCGGACGGGGTGTGGGAGGTCTGACGCCCACGCCCCCGAGGTCGCCCCGACGGCCCCGCCGCGACCAACGCGGCGGGGGCGCCCCGTCACCGCGGTCCGGGCGTCTCGTCGCTGCTCTTGGGGGTGGACTTGGCGTGGGTCCGCAAGCGGGAGGTCACGTCCTCCGGGGGCAGGAAGCGGGACCAGCGCTCCGGGAACTCGGAGGGCATGTCGGGGTCGTCGGGGTCGTCGTAGCCGTCCTCGGCCTGCGCGGCGCGGGCCGCTGCCGCGCGGGCCACGAGGTCGGCGGCCTGCTCGGCGCGCAGCCGCTCGTTGACGGCGCGGGCGGCGGCGGTGGCCGCGGCGGGCCAGACGCGGTCGATGGCCGCGTTGACGGCGGCGCCCACGAGCACGGCGAAGGCGGCGACACCGATCCACAGGAGGACGGCGACGGGCGCGGCCAGGGAGCCGTAGATCGTCGGGCCCTCGACGGTGTTCGTGAGGTAGATGCGCAGCAGGAGGCTGCCCAGCACCCACATGGTGAGCGCCACGAGCGCGCCGGGCACGTCCTCGATCCACGGTGAGCGCACCGGTACTGACACGTGGTACAGCGTGGTCAGGAAGACGATGGACAGGACGATGACGACGGGCCAGTAGAGCACCTGTACGACGGTCGTCGACCACGGCACGACGTTCACCACGGCGTCGGGGCCCGCGACCATCAGCGGCAGGGCCACCGAGCCGATCAGCAGGGCCACGAGGAAGAGCAGGAAGGCCATCAGGCGGGTCCTGACGATGCCGCGCACTCCGTCGAGGCCGTACATCACGGTGATGGTGTCGATGAAGACGTTCACCGCGCGCGAGCCGGACCACAGGGCGAACAGGAAGCCCAGGGAGATGACGTCGGGCCGGCCGCCCTCCATCACGTCGTGCAGGAGCGGTTCGGCGATCTGGGCGACGCCCTTGTCGGTCAGGACCGTGCGGGAGGCCTCCAGGAGGCTGGTCTCCACGCTGGCGATGGTGTCGGCGCCGGTCCAGTCGTCGACGTAGCCCAGCAGGCCGAGCATGCTCAGCAGCAGGGGCGGCACGGACAGCAGCGTGAAGAACGCCGCCTCCGCCGCGAGTCCGAGGATCCGGTACTCGACGCACGAGTTCACGGTGTCCTTGAGCAGCAGCCAGGCGGTCCTGCGCTTCGAGACGTTCCGATAGAGGGCACGCGCCCGGTGGAGACGGCCGGACGTCCTCTGAGGGGGTTCACTTGCTGGCTGCACGCCCTAAAGGTATCCGCCGTGCGGGGTCGCGCTCATCCCCCGGTCCCGCGACCGGAGCGGGTGGGGCGGGAGCGGCGCACGGGACCCGGTGGCGGGACGGTACTGATCCGGTTCCGTCATACGACGGAAAAGCGGCAGCAATTCCGCGGTAATCGTAAAGAGAAATCGAACTCTTTTCCTGTCATGACCGCGCGGCCGAATTGCATGCCCTGCAGAAGTGGAACGCGCAACCACACATGCACTCTCCACGGGTGAGTTCCCCGGCGGCACGGACGGAAGAGATCATTCAGGGTCGTTCCGGTTGAAGCATCGAACAGCGAAAAAGCGCCATAGGACGAAACGCCCTTGACCCGTTCATGAGCCCGCCGAAACAATTCGGATTGCATTGCACTGGGCACGTGGGGACGGCTCGGTGGCACCGCGACACGGGGGGACTCAGAAGGCCCGGAGGAGGGCCCTACACAGCCGCGTTACCCGTGATCCGCGTGGGAACCCACGCGGATCACGCCGTGCTGCAGCGCGCCTTTTCCACGCGGCCACTTCACTCACTTCCCGAACATCCTCTTCTCGCCTGCCCTGCCACCACACAGCTTGCGCGAGAAACAAGTCTACCTTCCGGCACACCCGAGTCACACAGGAATCACTGTGGTTCACCAGAACATCTTTCGTCACCAATTCGGGTGTGCGATGAAACTGCGGGCGTGATTCCGACGTATTCCCATCCGAGGTGCCAAACCTTCCGAACAGTCCATAAGTACGAGCAATCGCCAGCAAGGAGATCAAGTGGTGGGAAATCCCACTGAGGTGACGACTGTCGCTCCGGCGCTGTCCGTGACCGCCCGCGACCCGGTGAACGGGATCGAACCTGTCCTCGCGGAGGTGCTCGCCGGTGTCGTACGCACCGAGCAGGTCCCCGTCGACAGTCACTTCTTCGACGACCTCGGTGCCAACTCCCTGGTGATGGCACACTTCTGCGCCCGGGTCAGGAAGCACCCCGACCTGCCGGCCGTGTCGATGCGCGACGTCTACGGCCACCCGACGATCCGCACTCTGGCGGCGGCGCTCGCCGAGGTCCCGGCCGAGGCGCCCGCGCCGCCGCAGGAACCGGCCGCGCCGCCCGCGGTGGGCAGCAGCGCACGGTACGTCCTGTGCGGGGCGCTGCAGTTCCTCGTCTTCGCGGTGTACTGCCTGCTCTCCGGGCTCGTCACCGCCCAGGGGTACGCCTGGGTGTCGGCCGGTGACGGCGTCCTGGACGTCTACCTGCGTTCGGCCCTCTTCGGGGGCGGTGTCTTCGTCGGCCTGTGCACGCTGCCGGTGGTGGCCAAATGGGTGCTGGTCGGCCGCTGGAAGGAGACCGAGTTCCCCGTCTGGAGCCTGGCCTATCTGCGCTTCTGGACCGTCAAGGTGCTGGTGCACGCGAACCCGATGGTCCTGTTCGCCGGCAACCCGCTCTACGTGCTCTATCTGCGGGCCCTCGGCGCGCGGATCGGCGGGAACGTCACGATCCTCTCCCACGCGGTCCCGGTCTGCACCGACCTGTTCACGGTCGGCGCGAACACCGTGATCCGCAAGGACTCGCACTTCCTCTGCTATCAGGCGCACGCCGGGCGCATCCGCACCGGCCGGGTCACGCTGGGCAAGGACGTGTTCGTCGGCGAGAACACCGTCCTCGACATCGGTGCCTCCCTCGGCGACGGATCGCAGCTCGGTCACGCGTCGGCGCTGTACGGCGGCGCCGCGGTGCCGACCGGGCAGCACTGGCACGGCTCGCCGGCCGAGCGCACGGACGTGGACTACGTACGGGTCGCCCCCGCGGAGTGCGGCACCGCGCGCCGGGTGGGCTACGGCCTGGCCACCGTCCTGCAGACGCTCCTGGTCACCATGCCGCTCCTCGTCGGGGGCACGTACATGCTGCTGACGGTGGCACCCTCGCTGGACGTGCTGCTGAACACGCAGGCGCGGCACATCACGTCCGGACGGTTCTACGCCGAGGCGTTCGCCCTTTCGGTCGCTCTCTTCGTGGGCTTCGTCGTGGTCGGCCTCGCCGTCGTGACCGTGGTCCCGCGGCTGCTGAACCGGTTCCTGGAGCCGGACCGGGTCTACCCGCTCTACGGCTTCCACTACTCGGTGCAGCGTTCCGTCGCGCGGCTGACCAACGTCAAGTTCTTCAAGTGGCTGTGCGGGGACAGCTCGTACATCGTCCACTACCTGCGGGCCATCGGGTACGACCTCTCGCACGTCGAGCAGACCGGCTCCAACTTCGGCACGGCGGTGGCGCACGAGACACCGTTCCTGGCCACCGTCGGGCGCGGCACGATGGTCGCCGACGGGCTGTCGATCATGAACGCCGAGTTCTCGGGCACGTCGTTCCGGGTCTCGCGCGCGACGATCGGACCGAACAGCTTCCTGGGCAACCACATCGCCTACCCGGTGGGCGGTCGCACGGGCGAGAACGTCCTGCTCGCGACGAAGGTCATGGTCCCGCTCGACGGGGAGGTCCGCGAAGGGGTCGGCCTGCTGGGTTCGCCGCCCTTCGAGATCCCGCGGACCGTGGAGCGCGACACCCGCTTCGACCACCTGCGCGAGGGCGACGAGCTGCACCGCCGCCTCGCCGCGAAGAACCGCCACAACCTGCGCACGATGGGCCTGTTCCTGTTCATCCGGTGGTTCGACATGTTCGTGCTCACGGTCCTCGGCTTCGCCGCCCTCGACCTGTACGGGGAGTACGGCGCCGTCGGCGGGCTGCTGATCGGGGCGTCCCTGATCGTCGGCCTCGTGTTCACCACCGGCTACTACGTGCTGGTGGAGCGGGTCATCCTGCGGTTCCGTCCGCTGGAGCCGCGGCTGCACTCCATCTACGACCCGCTCTTCTGGCGGCAGGAGCGGCTGTGGAAGCTCCCCGACAAGCACCTCGCCGTGTTCAACGGCACCCCGTTCAAGAACGTGGTCTGGCGGCTCCTCGGGGTCCGCATCGGCCGCCGGGTCTTCGACGACGGGGCCTACATCACCGAGCGCACGCTCACGGCCATCGGGGACGACTGCACCCTCGGCGCGCACAGCAAGGTGCAGTCGCACTCGCAGGAGGACGGCACCTTCAAGTCCGACCACATCGAGATCGGCGACGGCGTCACGCTCGGCGTCGGCGCGCTCGTCCACTACGGCGCGTCCGTGGGGGACGCCGCAGTGATCGCCGCCGACTCCTTCCTGATGAAGGGCGAGGAGGTACCGCCGGGGGCGCGCTGGGGCGGGAACCCGGCGGCCGAACAGCGGCGCGCCTGACAGCACCGCAAGCACCACAGCACATACGGAACACAGGGGGGAACAAAGAATGGACACGATCCCGAGGTGGACGCTCGACCCGGGCCCGGGCACGGCGGAGTACGAAGTCCCGCTGCCCGAAGGACTGACGACGGAGCCGTCCGCGCTCCTGGCCGCACACGCCAAGGTCCTCGCGGCCCTCTCCGGTGAGCGCGAGGCCGTCACCGGCTACGTCACCGCGAAGGGCGCGGCACCGCTGCTCCGCCGGCTGGCCGTCGGCCCCGGCACCTGGCGCGACCTGCTGGCACAGGCGGACCTGGCGGTCCGCGAGGCCGCCCACGAACCGGCAGGGGAGCCGCCCGTGCGGGAGGCGGGCGGCGCCCCGGTCCCCTTCGCGGCCGTGCTCGACCCGCACGGTGACGACGGCACCGGGCGGACCGCGCACACCGCTCACACCGCGAACGCCGCGCTGCACGTGAGCGTGGCGGACCGCGTCCTGCGGCTGCGCTACCGCACCGACGTCCTGGACGCCGACGCCGCCGCGCGTGTCGCCGGCTACCACCTGACCGCGCTCAACCTGCTGACCGCCGACCCGGACGCCGCGCACGACCGGCACGGTCTCCTGGGTGAGGACGAACTCCGGTTCCAGCTCGACGGGCTGGCCGGGCCGCACCGCGAACTGCCGGACCGCCGCGTCCACGAGCTCTTCGAGGAGCGGGTGGCCGCCCATCCGTACGCCGTCGCCGCCGTCCAGGGGGACGAGGAGTGGACGTACCGCGAGCTGAACGCGCGGGCCAACCGGATCGGCCGGGCGCTGCTCGCCCGCGGACTGCGGCCCGAGGGGGTCGTCGCGGTCGTCATGGAACGCGATCTGGACTGGATGGCCGGTGTCCTCGCGGTCCTCAAGGCGGGCGGCGTCTATCTGCCCGTCGAGCCGCACTTCCCGGCCGGGCGTATCGAGAAGACGCTCAGGCGCGCCGGGTGCGAACTCGTCCTGACCGAGCACCGCAGCACCGCCACGCTGGACGGGGCCGACACCGGCGCCCGCGTCCTGCACGTCGAGGCGGCCTACGCGGAGGACCACTCCGACGGCGACCTCGGCGTCGCGGTCGCCGCGGACCAGCTCGCCTACATCTACTTCACCTCCGGCTCCACCGGCGAGCCCAAGGGCGCGATGTGCGAGCACGCGGGCTTCGTCAACCACGTCCTCGCCAAGATCGACGACCTGCGGGTCGGCGAGGGGCAGGTCGTCGCGCAGACGGCGCCCCAGTGCTTCGACATCTCGCTGTGGCAGCTGGTCTCCGCGCTGCTGGTCGGCGGGCGGACGCTGCTGGTCGCCCAGGAGGTGATCCTGGACGTCCCGCGCTTCGTGGACACCATCACGGACGGCGGGGTCAACGTGCTCCAGGTCGTCCCGTCGTACCTCGAAGCCGTCCTCGCCGAACTGGAGCAGCACCCGCGCGAACTGGCCGACCTGCACTGTGTGTCGGTCACCGGGGAGGCCGTCAAGAAGGAACTCGTCCAGCGCTGGTTCGCGGCCGAGCCGGGCATCCGGCTGGCCAACGCGTACGGGCTGACCGAGACCTGCGACGACACCAACCACGAGGTCATGGACCGGGTGCCGGACGAGGACCGGGTCCCGCTCGGCCGGCCGGTCGCCAACGTGCGCGTGTACGTCGTCGACGAACACCTGGCCCCCGTACCGCTCGGCGCGCCCGGCGAGATCGTCTTCTCCGGGGTGTGCGTCGGCCGCGGATACGTCAACGACCCCGAGCGCACGAAGGCCGCGTTCGGGGACGACCCGTACCGGCCGGGTGAGCGGCTCTACCGCAGCGGGGACCACGGCCGGTGGCTGCCCGGCGGGAAGCTGGAGTTCCTGGGCCGCCGGGACAGCCAGGTGAAGATCCGCGGCTTCCGCATCGAGATCGGTGAGATCGAGAACGCGCTGCTGCGGGTGGCCGGCGTCCGGGACGGCGCCGTGGTGGTCGCGGGCGGCACACGTCTGGTGGCGTTCTGCGCCGGGTCGGAGCCGCTCGACCCGCAGACGGTGCTGGAGCGGCTCGCCGTGTCGCTTCCCGCGTACATGGTGCCGTCGGCCGTCCACCGGCGCGACAGCCTGCCGCTGACCGCCAACGGCAAGATCGACCGCAGGACGCTGACCGCGCTCGCCGAGGAGCTCGACCTCGCGGGGAGCGGCGCGGGCGGCGGCGACGGCGAGCACGCGCCGGGCACACCGGGCGAGCTGCGCCTGGCGGCGGCCTGGGCCCAGGTGCTGGGCATCCCGCAGGACCGGATCGGCCGCCTGGACCACTTCTTCGACCGCGGCGGCACCTCATTGGCGGCGGTGAAGCTGGCGGTCGCCCTGGACCGGGCGATCACCCTCAAGGACGTCGCCCGCCACCCCGTCCTCGCCGATCTGGCGGGACTGCTCGACGCCCCGGCCCGGGAGGCCTCGTGAACCGCGCCGAGCACCGGGGCCGGAAACCGGCACAGGAGCCGGCCCACGACCACACGCGCATCCGCGCACAGTCCGAACCGCGCGAGACCGGAAGGAACCACACGATGTCCTCGACGTCCTCGACTCCGACGCTGCTTCCCGAAGTCGTCCTGAGTCCCGGCAGTCCCCCGATCCTGCGCGCCGACGTGGCCGGGGACACGGCGGGCTGGGCGGCCGTCCACCGTGACGCGCTGCGCGCCGTGGTCGCCGAGCACGGCAGCGTCCTGGTCCGCGGTCTGGGTCTGAGCGACCCGGACACGACCGGGGACGTGTTCCGCCGCCTGGCCACCGGCCTGATGCCCGACCGGGAGTCCTTCGCGCCCCGGCGGACGTACACGGACGGCGTGTACTCCTCCACCAAGTGGCCGCCCAACCAGCAGATGTGCATGCACCACGAGCTGAGTTACGCGGTCGAGTTCCCCGCTCTCATGCTGTTCGCGTGCCTCGACGCGCCGGCCGGGGGCGGCGCCACCGCCGTCGCCGACGCGCCCACCGTGCTCGACGCGCTGCCGGGCGACCTCACCGAACGGTTCGCCCGGGAGGGCTGGCTGCTCACACGGACGTACAACGACGAGATCGGGGCGTCGGTCGGCGAGGCCTTCGGCACCGAGGACCGCGCCGCCGTCGAGCGGTACTGCCGGGCCCACGCGATCGAGTTCGCCTGGCACGGCGACGGCTCCCTGCACACCCGCCAGCGCCGCGCCGCGGTGGTCCGGCACCCCGTCACGGGACAGCTCTGCTGGTTCAACCAGATCGCCTTCCTCAACGAGTGGACGATGGACCCCGAGGTGCGGGAGTACCTGATGGACGTCTACGGCCCCGACGGGCTGCCCTTCAACACCCGCCACGGCAACGGCGATCCGATCGGCGAGGACGTCGTCCGCCGGATCAACGAGGTGTACGAGGCCCACACCGTCCGCGAGCCGTGGCGCTCCGGTGACCTGATGATCGTCGACAACATCCGCACCGCGCACAGCAGGGAGCCCTTCGAGGGTCCGCGCGAGGTGCTCGCCGCACTGGCCGACCCGGTCCGGCTGACCGACCGCACACCCACGACCGAAGTGAGGACCGCATGACCGGCACGACCGGCACGACCGGCACGGAACAGGCGGCGCAGGCCGCCGAAGCACCCGCGGTGTCCGAGGCACCCGAGGTGTCCGATGCGTCCGAGGCACGGGCACCTGGAACGCTCACCGCTCCCCCGTTCTCCGTCGTCTCCGGCGCCCAGGTCCAGCAGGCCCTGGAGGGGCGGGAGTCCGAGATCGCGGACCTCGTCGAGCGGGTGTACCGGCTGCACGGGGCCGGCGACTCGGTGAACCCGCCGTCGTACTTCCTGCGCTTCCCCGACCGCCCGTCGTCGCGGATCATCGCGCTGCCGGCGTCGATCGGCGGAGACATCGGGGTGGACGGCATCAAGTGGGTCTCCAGCTTCCCCGGGAACACGGCGTCCGGACTGCCCCGTGCCTCGGCCGTGCTGATCCTCAACGACCACGACACGGGCTACCCGTTCGCCTGCCTGGAGAGCTCGATCATCAGCGCCACCCGGACGGCGTCCTCCGCGGCGCTCGCGGCCGACCGGCTCAGCCGGGGCCGCACCCGGCCGGTCCGGGTCGGCTTCGTCGGCAGCGGGCTGATCGCCCGCCACATCCACACCCATCTCACGGCCACCGGCTGGTCGTTCGAGGAGACCGGGGTGTTCGACCTGTCCGCGGACAGCGCGGCCGGTTTCCGCGGCTATCTGGAACGGTCGGGCGCCAAGGGCCGGATCACCGTGCACGACAGTGCCGAGTCGCTGGTCCGCTCCAGCGATCTGCTGGTCCTCGCCACCGTCGCGGGCGCTCCGCACATCCACGACCTCGGGTGGTTCGACCACGCTCCGCTGGTGCTGCATGTGTCGCTGCGCGACCTGGCGCCCGAGATCCTGCTCGCCTCGGCCAACTTCGTGGATGACATCGAGCACTGCCTGAAGGCGGAGACGTCTCCGCATCTGGCCGAACGCCTGAGCGGCGGCCGGGACTTCATCGACGGCACGTTGGACGACGTGCTGTCCGGGCGGGTGACCGTGCCGGCCGACCGGACGGTGATCTTCTCGCCCTTCGGCCTCGGGGTCCTCGACCTCGCGGTCGGCAAGTTCGTCCACGACGAGGTGGCCCGGCGGGGCGAGCCGCACGTCGTGGACGGCTTCTTCCACGAGCTGCGCCGGCACGGCTGACCGGCGGGCGCCGTGCCGCACGGGACGTGGGCACGGCGCCGCACGAAGGCCGCATGAATGAGGGGGACTCATGCCTGTCATTTCCGATCCTTCGGAATTCAACGAGAACGAGCTGTACGTCGACCTGCGGGCGGCGATGGGGCTGCCGCTCTTCCTGAAGTGCGAGGGGTTCAACTTCGCGGGGTCGATCAAGATGAAGGCGGCCACCGAGATGGTGGACGCCGCCGAACGCAGCGGCGCCCTGCGACCGGGATCCGTCCTGGTCGAGTCGTCGTCCGGGAATTTGGGCGTGGCACTGAGCGTGATCGCCGCGAGCCGTGGCTACGGGTTCCGGTGCGTGACCGACGCGCGCTGCAACCCGGCGACCCGGCGGATGATGGAAGCTCTGGGCAGCGTGGTCCACGTCATCGAGGAGCCCGCGCTGCACGGCGGCTTCCTGGGCGCCCGGATCGCGTACGTACGGGCGCTGTGTGCCTCGGACGACCGGTACGTCTGGCTCAACCAGTACGCCAACGACAGCAACTGGCGGGCGCACTACCGCACCACGGCGCCCGCCATCGCGCGCCGCTTCCCGGACCTGGACGTGCTGTTCGTCGGGGCCGGCACGACCGGCACCCTGATGGGCTGCGCGCGCTGGTTCTGGCAGTGGCGGCGCCGGGTGCGGATCGTCGCGGTGGACAGCGCCGGTTCGGTGACCTTCGGCGGGCCCGCGCGTCCGCGGCTGATCCCGGGTCTCGGCATGGGCGTACGTCCGCCGATGCTCGACGCTTCGTACGTGGACGACGTGGTGCACGTGGAGGAGGTGGACACCGTCCGTGTCTGCCGCCGGCTGGCCGCACGGGGCTTCCTGTTCGGCGGCTCCACCGGCACGGTGGTCAGCGGGGCGTCCACCTGGATGGACCTGCACGGGGCACGGGACCTCACGTCGGTGGGCATCGCCCCCGACCTCGGCGAGCGCTACCTGGACACCGTCCACAGCCCGAGCTGGTCGGTGAGCCCGCGCGGCGAGGACACGCTCGGCTCCGGCGACCTGGCGGCGCTGTCGCGTCCGGCCTGACGTCCGGCCTGGCGTCCGGCCGACAACGACGAAGGCGCTCCGACGTACGGGGGGTGCGGCGGGAGTTTGGTGACGATCGCCGCACCGCGGGTAGGTTCGCAGTCATGGCAGCCCGCACCCACACCGTGACCAACCAGGCTCCGCCGCTGGTCGCGTACGACCTCTTCAACGCCGACCGGGCCCTCGTGGAGGCGGTCGGCCGGCATCTCGATCCCGCGCTCCTCGACGAGGCGCACAGCGAGCTGTCGGCCCTCGGGCGTACCTCCGGGTCCGCGCAGGTCCAGAAATGGGGAGCGCTGGCCAACGAGAACCCGCCGAAACTGCTCACCCACGACCGCTACGGTGAGCGCCTGGACGAGGTGGAGTTCCATCCGTCCTGGCACCGGCTGCTCGGCAAGGGCGTGTCGGCGGGGCTGACGGCGGCCTGGTCGCGGCCGGGCGGGCATGTGCGGCGCGCGGCCGGCTTCCTGGTCTGGAGCCAGGTCGAGGCGGGCAACGGCTGCCCGCTGTCGATGACCCACGCGGCGGTGCCCGCGCTGCGCACCGACCCGGCGCTCGCCGCCGAGTGGGAGCCCCGGCTCACGTCCACCGTCTACGACCAGGACCTGCGCCCGGCCGCGAAGAAGGCCGGCGCCCTGTTCGGGATGGGCATGACGGAGAAGCAGGGCGGCAGTGACGTCCGCGCGAACACCACGGCCGCCCGTCCGCTCGCCGAGGACGGGACGTACGAGCTGACGGGCCACAAGTGGTTCTGTTCGGCGCCGATGTCGGACGGTTTCCTGGTCCTGGCGCAGGCGGGCCCCGCCGGCGAACAGGGCGGCCGGTCCACGCTCACCTGCTTCCTGGTGCCGCGCGTGCTGGCGGACGGCACCCGCAACGTCTTCCGGATCCAGCGACTCAAGGACAAGCTGGGCAACCGGTCGAACGCCTCCGCCGAGGTCGAGTTCGACGGGACCTGGGCGCGCCGGGTGGGTGACGAGGGGCACGGGGTGCGCTCCATCATGGGGATGGTCGCGGCGACCCGGCTGGACTGTGTGCTCGGCTCGGCGGGGCTGATGCGGCAGGCCGTCGCGCAGGCCGTGCACCACTGCGAGCACCGCGAGGCGTTCGGCGGCAGGCTGGTCGACAAGCCGCTGATGAGGAACGTCCTGGCGGACCTGGCCCTGGAGTCGGAGGCGGCGACGACCCTCGCGCTGCGCCTCGCCGCCGCGTACGACGACGGCGGCGAGCAGGAGCGGGCCTTCCTGCGGCTCGCGGTGCCCGCGGCGAAGTACTGGGTGACCAAGCGGTGTACCCCGGTCGTGGCGGAGGCCCTGGAGTGCCTGGGCGGCAACGGGTACGTGGAGGAGTCCGGCATGCCGCGGCTGCTGCGCGAGTCGCCGCTCAACTCCATCTGGGAGGGCGCCGGGAACGTCCAGGCGCTCGACGTGCTGCGGGCTCTCCAGCGGGAGCCGTCCGCCCTGAACGCGTACCTCCAGGAGGTCGGCCTGGCGCGCGGCGCCGATCACCGGCTGGACGGCGCGATCAAGAACCTGCTGACCGAACTCGCCGACCTGGGCGGGGTCGAGGGGCGCGCCCGGCGGATCGTCGAGCGGATCGCCGTGGTGCTGCAGGGTTCGCTGCTGGTGCGCTTCGCGCCGCCGGAGGTCGCCGACGCGTTCTGCGCGTCACGTCTTGGCGGGGACTGGGGATCGTCGCTGGGGACGCTGCCGCACACGCTCGACCTGGCCTCGGTGGTGGAGCGGGCGCGCCCCGTCTCCTGAGCCGTCTTCCGGCCGGCTTCGGCACGGGGGTGGTACTGCGCCGACACGGCACCACCCTCGTGCGTCGTAAAGTCTCAGCCGCGCACCGGGCGTCGCGCCAGAGTTGCAGAGGGTTGCAACGCCCTCGCACCCTGTCGGCTGTTCGCTCAGGCCCCTCGGGAGGACACGGTGGCACACTCGCCGACGGACGTGGCACGGCTGGCCGCCGGGGACGCGGCGCGGGCGGCCCGCGTACTCGACGAGGTACGCGACGCCATACTGTCCGGGCAGCCGGGGCCGCTCGGGCCGCGCCCGGTCATCGGGGAGTCCTGGGAGCGCATGCTGCGCGACGGCGTCGACCCCGACCACGACTTCCGCGCCGGCCTGCTGGACCGCGACGAGATCGAGCGACGGCGACGGGAGTCCCCGCTGCGGCACGTCCTGCCGGTGCTGCGCGAAGGACTGCTTTCGGTCGCGGACAGCACCCGCCACATCATGGTCGTGGCGGACGGCGAGGGCCGGGTGCTGTGGCGCGAGGGCAGCCGTCCCGTGCTGCACAGGGCCGACGGCTTCGGTTTCGAACTCGGCGCGCACTGGGGCGAGAACGTCGTCGGCACGAACGGCATCGGCACCCCCGCGGTCGTCCGCCGCCCCGTCCAGGTCTTCGCCGCCGAACACTTCGTCCGCACGCACGCCACCTGGACCTGCACGGGCGCGCCGATCACCGACCCGCGCGACGGCCGGCTGATCGGTGTCGTGGACGTCAGCGGGCCCTGGGAGACGATGCACCCGTCGACCCTCGCGTGGGTCGACTCGGTGGCCAAACTCGCCGAGGCACGGCTGCGGGAACGGCATCTGGCCGCGCTGGACCGGCTGCGTTCGGTGGCCGCGCCGGTCCTCGCCCGGATCACCGGCCGCGCTCTCGCGGTCGACCGGGACGGCTGGACCGCCGCGGTCACGGGCATGCCGCACCTGGACCGGGTCGCGCTGCCCGCCGCGCCCGGCACCGACCGCATCCGGCTGCCGTCGATCGGCCTGTGCTCGGTGGAACCGCTGACCGACGGCTGGCTGATACGCGCCTCGGACGGGCGCCGGTCGCCGGGCGACGCCACCCGGATCGAGCTCGACGTGTCACGGCCGCGCCGCTGGTCGGTGACCGTGGCGGACGGGGCGGGCACCTGGACCCACGAACTGAGCCCCCGCCACACCGAGTTGCTGTACCCGCTCGCCCTGCACCGCACCGGCCGCAGCGCCGCGGCCCTGGCCGACGACATGTTCGGCGACCCGGCCCGCACGGTGACCGTACGGGCCGAGATGTCGCGGGTGCGCCGCTATCTGGGAGCCGTCCTGGAGCACCGGCCGTACCGTTTCCGCGAGACGGCGGACGTACAGCTGGTCCTCCCCACCGACCCTCTCGACCTGCTTCCGTGTTCGACGGCTCCGGGGGTGGTGCGCTCACGCGTCACGGGTACCGCGACCGGACCGGTGGAGGCGGGCCGCGCGGACCACCGGCCGGGGTGACAGCGGCATCCCCCTCGCCCGCGGGACTCCCCCGCGGGAGCCATTGGGCGCAATCCCGACCTATTACCGGGTATTCGACCAGGCTCGCCCCCCTCTGCCGTACCATCCAACCCACGGCCCCCCACATCCGTCTCCTCCGGCCCAACCGCCGGATCGCAGGAGGCAGTTGGCCGCCGACGGGAGGACCTATGACATATCGAGGCAGACATCGCCGCCGGAACAAGGGGCGTGTCCTGCGGGCCACCCTGTCCGGGGCCGCCCTCGCCCTCACCGCCGCCGCCACCATCATCACCACCTCGCAGGCCGCCGGCAGCGACAACCCCGGCCCCCTGAAGCCGCTCACCTCGTCGTCGGAGATCGGCAAGCTGCAACTGCACGAGAACCTGGTCGCCGAGTCGACGCTCGACACCCTGCAGAGCAAAATGGGCGGGTCCGTCGGGGTCGACGCCGTCCTCAGGAGCGCCAACCACCCGATGCGCAACCAGGCCGACTGCGACGCGACCGAGTCGGCCGCCCTGCCTGTCGAGCCCACCGCGTCCCGCGCGTACTGCTGGGACAGCGGGGACGCCACGACGCAGAAGTGGCTGCCGCAGTCCGTCACCACCTCCGGGGACGCCGACAACGACGGCAGGTGGGGCTCCGACCGGGTCATCCTGGCGGGCTGGACCCACAACGACCACAAGGCGGGCGAACCCGCGGCCGACAAGGGTCTGGCCCGGGTCGCCTTCATCGACGCGAACGACCCGAAGAACCTCAGGTACCGCTGGGTCCTGCTGGTCGCCCCGCTCTCCGGCGGCAAGGACTTCGGAGCCGTCCGCTCGCACGTCGGCGGCATGGTCTGGTACCAGGACAAGCTGATCGTCACCGCGAAGAACGGCGCCGATCACGACAACGCCCTGTTCGTCTTCGACATGAACCGCGTCCTGCGGGCCGATGTGAACAGCACCGAGATCGGCAGGGTGAGCGGCGGCTGGTCGGCGCGCGGCTACCAGTACGTGCTGCCGGCCATGGGTTCGTACAACCTCACCGGCGGGGCGTGCGGCGCGAGCGACAACAACGGGCGTCCCTGTTTCGCGTCGGTCTCCCTGGACCGCACCTCGACACCGGACAGCCTGGTCGCGAACGAGTGGTTCAGCTCCGGCGGCACCGAACCGGCCCGCGTCTGGCGCTATCACTACAGCACCGCGAGCGACCGCGCGGGCCTGCTCGGCAGCAGCGCCGGTGACATCGTGGACGCCGACGAGGCGTACGAGACGAAGGCCGTCGGGCTGCAGGGCGTCCTCTCGCACAAGCCGGACGGGGCGGAGAAGGCCGACTGGTACACCGGTTACGCGCCGGGCAGCCGCGACAGACACGGCACGCTCTGGCGCCAGAACGAGAGCGCCGCGAAGGCCGCGCAGTGCGGCGACGGCGGAACGTCGTACGCCTGCTGGGGCCGGCACACCGAGTCGCTGTCGTACTGGCAGGAGACCGGCGAGCTGTGGACGCTCACCGAGTGGGCGGCGAACAAGGACAACGCGTGGGAGGCGCCGGCGATCCCGGAGCGGGTGCTGTACTCGGTCCCGCTGTCGGTGGTCGACGACTCGGTGCAGTGACCCGCCGCAGGGACGGGCATCCCGCTTTGGAGGGAAGCCCGTCCCCGTGGTTCGCTGGCCCGCATGAGCATCGCCGTGACCACCTGGTCCCTGGAGCAGACCGCCCCGGCCGACGGGCTGCCCGCCGCCGCGCCCGACGGTGACGTCCGGATCGTCCGCGCCGAGGTGCCCTCCCCCGAGTTCAGCCGCTTCCTCTACGCCTCCGTCGGCGGCGACATCCGCTGGACGGACCGGCTCGGCTGGACGTACGCGCAGTGGCGCGAGGACCTGGAGCGGCCGGGCGTGGAGACCTGGGTCGCGTACGACCGCGGGACACCCGCCGGCTACGTACAACTGGAGGCGCAGGACGACGGCGTCGTGGAGATCGTCTACTTCGGGCTGATCCCGGCGTTCCGCGGCCGGCGCATCGGCGGACACCTCCTCTCGTACGGCGTCGCACGGGCCTGGGACCTGGCCGACCGCCGGCCGGGGCGCGCGCCGACGAAGCGCGTCTGGTTGCATACATGCAGCAAGGACGGGGAGCACGCGATGGACAACTACCTGCGCCGCGGTTTCAAGCTCTTCGACACCAAGGTGGAGGAGGAGCCGGACGTGGCCGCCCCCGGGCCCTGGCCCGGAGCGCGGGTCGGCTGACCTGGCGGGATGTGATCCGCACCGGATCTTGTGACCGTCACCACCCTTGTCTCGCATTCCGGGACAAGGGTGTCCGCATTTTGGACGAAGCTGGACTGTGTCCAGATCGCCGTGACACGCTTCCGTCATGTCTGGAACTGGAATTGCCTTGGTGAGTCGGCGGCACGTCGACCTCGGCCGCATGTCCAGCGCCATCTGTCCGGTCCGCTGACCCACGGCACCAGGGGCCACGCCCCCGTGCCCAGCACTACCGACATCCCCCCTGTCTCGACTTGCGCAATGCCGCGCACGCATGCCCGTACGCATTCGTACGCGCAGGTCAGAGCCGCATCCGTCTGTCCCGAAGGACGTAGAAACCATGGCCGCCACTCCGCAGGATCCCGCTGCCGCAACGCCCCGCCGCAAGGTGAGCCGTCACCGCGGTGAGGGCCAGTGGGCCGTGGGTCACTACACCCCGCTCAACGGCAACGAGCAGTTCAAGAAGGACGACGACGGTCTCAACGTGCGGACGCGCATTGAGACGGTCTACTCCAAGCGGGGCTTCGACTCGATCGACCCCAACGATCTGCGCGGCCGTATGCGCTGGTGGGGGCTCTACACCCAGCGCAAGCCCGGCATCGACGGCGGCAAGACCGCGATCCTGGAGCCGGAGGAGCTGGACGACAAGTACTTCATGCTGCGGGTACGGATCGACGGCGGGCGCCTCACCACCCAGCAGCTGCGGGTCATCGGCGAGATCTCGCAGGAGTTCGCGCGCGGGACCGCCGACCTCACCGACCGGCAGAACGTCCAGTACCACTGGATCCGCATCGAGGACGTCCCGGAGATCTGGGAGCGCCTGGAGGCCGTCGGGCTGTCCACGACCGAGGCCTGCGGTGACACGCCCCGTGTGATCCTCGGCTCGCCCGTCGCCGGTATCGCCG
Organism: Streptomyces sp. NPDC087844; assembly: GCF_044742785.1. Lineage (NCBI taxonomy): Bacteria > Bacillati > Actinomycetota > Actinomycetes > Kitasatosporales > Streptomycetaceae > Streptomyces > Streptomyces sp. NPDC087844. The sequence continues at coordinate 447,716 of NZ_JBIUVD010000001.1, forward strand.
AGGACGAGATCATCGACGGCACGCCCGCCATCGAGGAGATCCACCGCCGGGTCATCGGCAACAAGGACTTCTCGAACCTGCCCCGCAAGTTCAAGACCGCGGTCTCCGGCTCGCCGCTCCTGGACGTGGCGCACGAGATCAACGACGTCGCCTTCGTCGGCGTGAACCACCCGGAGCACGGCCCCGGATTCGACCTCTGGGTCGGCGGCGGCCTCTCCACCAACCCGAAGATCGGCCAGCGCCTCGGGGCCTGGGTCCCGCTCGACGAGGTCGCCGACGTCCACATCGGCGTCCTGTCGATCTTCCGCGACTACGGCTACCGGCGCCTTCGTACGCGCGCCCGTCTGAAGTTCCTGGTCGCCGACTGGGGTGTCGAGAAGTTCCGCCAGGTCCTGGAGGACGAGTACCTGCAGCGCAAGCTGGTCGACGGCCCGGCCCCCGACCAGCCGCTCGCCCGCTGGCGCGACCACGTCGGCGTGCACCGGCAGCAGGACGGCCGCTTCTACGTCGGCTTCGCCCCGCGCGTGGGCCGCGTGGACGGCACCACCCTCACGAAGATCGCCGAGCTGGCGGAGGCGCACGGCTCCGGCCGTCTGCGGACCACCGTCGAGCAGAAGATGATCGTGCTCGACATCGAGCAGGAGCGGATCGACTCCCTGGTGGAGGGTCTTGAGGCGCTCGATCTACGGGTCCGGCCGTCCACCTTCCGGCGCTCCACGATGGCCTGCACCGGCATCGAGTACTGCAAGCTCGCCATCGTCGAGACCAAGGCGCGCGGCGCCTCGCTGATCGACGAACTCGAACGCCGGATGCCCGAGTTCGACGAGCCCGTCACCATCAACATCAACGGCTGCCCGAACGCCTGCGCCCGTATCCAGGTCGCGGACATCGGTCTCAAGGGCCAGTTGATGCTCGACACCGAGGGCAACCAGGTCGAGGGCTACCAGGTCCACCTGGGCGGCGCGCTCGGGCTCGAAGCCGGATTCGGCCGCAAGGTCCGCGGTCTGAAGGTCACCGCGGACGACCTGCCCGACTACGTCGAGCGGGTCCTGAAGCGCTTCGAGGAGGAGCGCGCGGACGGCGAGCGCTTCGCGACGTGGGCCACCCGCGCTTCCGAGGAGTCGCTGACATGAGTGAGCGTGCGGCGCCCTTCTACTGCCCCTACTGCGGCGACGAGGACCTGCGTCCCGGCGAGCAGAGCCACGGCGCGTGGGAATGCGGGGCGTGCAACCGAGCCTTCCAGTTGAAGTTCCTCGGGTTGCTGACCCGTGGACTTCAGCGCAACGACGGTGGAGGGGACGAGATATGACAGCCGTTCGGACCGATACCGCTACTGATACCGCTACTGATACCGAGACAGACGCCGGGCTCAAGGCGCTCGCCGAGCAGGCCGGCCGCGATCTGGAGGACGCCTCCGCGCTGGAGATCCTCCAGTGGGCCGTGCAGACCTTCGGCAAGCAGTTCTGCGTCACCTCCTCGATGGAGGACGCGGTGGTCGCCCACCTCGCGTCCCGCGCGAACCCCGGCGTGGACGTCGTGTTCCTCGACACGGGCTACCACTTCCCCGAGACCATCGGCACCCGGGACGCGGTCGAGGCCGTGATGGACGTCAACGTCATCACCCTCACCCCGCGGCAGACCGTGGCCGAGCAGGACGCCGAGTACGGGCCGAAACTCCATGACCGCGACCCCGACCTGTGCTGCGCGCTGCGGAAGGTCGCACCGCTGGAGCAGGGGCTGACCAAGTACCGCGCCTGGGCCACGGGACTGCGCCGCGACGAGTCGCCGACCCGGGCGAACACCCCTGTCGTCGGCTGGGACGAGAAGCGCCGCAAGGTCAAGATCTCGCCGATCGCCCGCTGGACCCAGGACGACGTGGACGCGTACGTGAGCGAGCACGGTGTCCTCACCAATCCGCTGCTCATGGACGGCTACCCGTCCGTCGGTTGCGCCCCCTGCACCCGCCGGGTGCTGGAGGGCGAGGACGCGCGCGCCGGCCGCTGGTCGGGCAGCGCGAAGACCGAGTGCGGACTGCACGGCTGACCATGACCGCGACGCCCCTGACGACCGCGACGACCGTGACCGGCTCGACGACCTCGATGAACCAGGAGAACCAAGTGACCGGAGCCACCATCTGGCTCACGGGTCTGCCGAGCGCCGGCAAGACCACCATCGCGTACGAACTGGCCGGACGGCTGCGCGAGGAGGGCCACCGCGTCGAGGTGCTCGACGGCGACGAGATCCGTACGTTCCTGACGGCGGGCCTCGGCTTCAGCCGCGAGGACCGGCACACGAACGTCCAGCGCATCGGCTTCCTCGCCGACCTGCTGTCCCGCAACGGCGTCAAGACGCTCGTCCCCGTCATCGCCCCGTACGCCGACAGCCGCGAGGCGGTGCGCAAGCGCCACCAGGCGAGCGGTGCCGCGTACCTGGAGGTGCATGTCGCCACGCCGGTCGAGGTGTGCAGCGAGCGGGATGTGAAGGGCCTGTACGCCAGGCAGGCGGCGGGTGAGATCTCCGGGCTCACCGGGGTCGACGACCCGTACGAGGCGCCCGAGTCGCCCGATCTGCGCATCGAGTCGCACACCCAGTCCGTGCAGGAGTCCGCGGCGGCGCTTCACGCGCTGCTCGCCGAGAGGGGTCTCGCATGACGACGACCGTCGCCGACGTCTCCGAGGAGGGGACCGACAGCCCGTACGCCCTCAGTCACCTGGACGCTCTGGAGTCCGAGGCGGTGCACATCTTCCGCGAGGTGGCGGGTGAGTTCGAGCGTCCGGTGGTGCTCTTCTCCGGCGGCAAGGACTCCATCGTCATGCTGCACCTGGCACTGAAGGCGTTCGCGCCCGCCGCGGTGCCCTTCTCACTCCTGCACGTGGACACCGGACACAACTTCCCCGAGGTCCTGGAGTACCGCGACCGCACGGTCAAGAAGCACGGCCTGCGCCTGCATGTGGCCTCCGTGCAGGAGTACATCGACCGCGGCGCCCTCAAGGAGCGCCCCGACGGGACGCGTAACCCGCTGCAGACCGTGCCGCTGACCGAGACAATCCAGGCCGAACGCTTCGACGCCGTCTTCGGCGGCGGACGCCGCGACGAGGAGAAGGCCCGCGCCAAGGAGCGCGTCTTCTCCCTGCGCGACGAGTTCTCCCAGTGGGACCCCCGCCGCCAGCGCCCCGAACTGTGGAACCTCTACAACGGCCGCCACGCCCCCGGCGAGCACGTCCGCGTCTTCCCGCTCTCCAACTGGACCGAACTCGACGTGTGGCAGTACATCGCCCGCGAGGGCATCGAACTGCCCGAGATCTACTTCGCGCACGAACGGGACGTCTTCCAGCGGGCCGGCATGTGGCTCACAGCCGGCGAATGGGGCGGCCCCAAGGACGGCGAGACCATCGAGAAACGGCAGGTCCGCTACCGCACGGTCGGTGACATGTCCTGCACCGGCGCGGTCGACTCCGACGCCACCACCCTGGAGGCCGTGATCACCGAGATCGCCGCCTCCCGGCTCACCGAGCGCGGCGCCACCCGCGCCGACGACAAGATGTCCGAGGCCGCGATGGAAGACCGCAAGCGCGAGGGGTACTTCTAGCCATGACGAGCACCATCGAGCCCACCGAACCCGTCGAACCGCTGTCGGTCGAGCAGTTGTCCGAGACGACGCTGCTCCGGTTCGCGACCGCGGGTTCCGTCGACGACGGCAAGTCCACCCTCGTCGGCCGCCTGCTCCACGACTCCAAGTCGGTCCTCACCGACCAGCTCGAAGCCGTCGCACACGCCTCACGCAACCGCGGCCAGGACACCCCCGACCTCGCCCTGCTCACCGACGGCCTGCGCGCCGAACGCGAACAGGGCATCACCATCGACGTCGCCTACCGCTACTTCGCCACCGCCAAGCGCCGCTTCATCCTCGCCGACACCCCCGGCCACGTGCAGTACACCCGCAACATGGTGACGGGGGCGTCCACCGCCGAACTGACGGTGGTCCTCGTCGACGCCCGCAACGGCGTCGTCGAGCAGACCCGCCGCCACGCCGCCATCGCCGCCCTCCTGCGCGTCCCGCACGTCGTGCTCGCCGTCAACAAGATGGACCTGGTCGACTACCAGGAGCCGGTGTTCGCCGCGATCGCCGAGGAATTCACGGCGTACGCGTCCGAACTGGGCGTTCCCGAGATCACCGCGATCCCGATCTCCGCGCTCGCCGGGGACAACGTGGTGGACCCGTCCGCGCACATGGACTGGTACGGCGGCCCCACCTTCCTGGAGCACCTGGAGACCCTGCCGGTCAGCCACGATCTCGCGACCTGCCACGCGCGGCTGCCCGTGCAGTACGTGATCCGCCCGCAGACCGCCGAGCACCCGGACTACCGCGGGTACGCCGGTCAGATCGCGGCCGGGGCGTTCCGCGTCGGTGAGGCGGTCACCGTGCTGCCCTCCGGGCGTACCTCGCGGATCGCCTCGATCGACCTGCTGGGCGAGCCGGTCGACCTGGCCTGGACGACGCAGTCGGTGACGGTCCTCCTGGAGGACGACGTCGACATCTCGCGCGGCGACCTGATCGTGCCGACCAAGGACGCGCCCGCGACCACGCAGGACATCGAGGCGACGGTCTGCCACGTGGCCGACGCGCCGCTGACCATCGGCCACCGGGTGCTGCTCAAGCACGGCACCCGCACGGTCAAGGCCCTCGTCAAGGACATCCCCTCGCGGCTGACCCTCGACGACCTGTCCCTGCACCCGCACCCGGGCCACCTGGTCGCCAACGACATCGGCCGCGTGAAGATCCGTACCGCCGAGCCGCTGCCGGTGGACTCGTACGCCGACTCGCGGCGCACCGGCTCGTTCATCCTGATCGACCCCGCGGACGGCACCACGCTCACCGCGGGCATGGTCGGCGAGTCCTTCGCCTCCCCGGAGCCGGTCAGGGCCGAGGCGGACGAGGACGGGTGGGACTTCTGACATGACGGCCACCACGGACTTCTACTCCACATTCGCGAAGGAGGGCGGCCGCGTCGGCAGCGGCGCCCTCGGTGCCGGGCAGGGCGGAGTCGCACGATGTGCGTGCTGACGTACGCGCACTGCCTGCGCGCCCCGTCCCCCCGCCCGCCGTCGCGGATACGACGAAGACCTGCCGACCTCCCGGCCACGACCTGAAGAACCGTGACCGCCGGGCCGACGAGAGGAAACCCTCCCGTGCCTGCCAAGGGCTCCACACTGCTTCGCCGCGGCATCGCCGTGGCCGCCGCACTTCCCCTCCTCACCCTCGCCGCCTGCGGCTACGGTTCCGACAAGGACGAGGACACCACGAAGGTCGCGGCCGAGGGCAAGAAGCTCTCCGCCGACACCGTCCGGATCGGCTACTTCCCGAACCTGACGCACGCCACCGCACTCGTGGGTGACCAGGAGGGACTGCTGCAGAAGGAACTCGGGGGCACGAAGGCCTCGTACTCCCAGTTCAACGCGGGTCCGTCCGAGATCGAGGCGCTGAACTCCGGTTCGATCGACATCGGCTGGATCGGCCCCTCCCCCGCCATCAACGGCTACAGCACGACCGACGGCAAGGGCCTGCGGATCATCGGCGGTTCGGCGTCCGGCGGGGTGAAGCTCGTCGTGAACCCGAAGAAGATCACGTCCCTGAAGGACGTCAAGGGCAAGAAGATCGCCACCCCGCAGCTGGGCAACACGCAGGACGTGGCGTTCCTCAACTGGATCGCCGAGCAGGGCTGGAAGGTGGACGCCCAGAGCGGCAAGGGCGACGTCTCCGTGGTCCGTACGGACAACAAGATCACGCCGGACGCCTACAAGTCGGGGTCCATCGACGGCGCGTGGGTGCCGGAGCCGACCGCGTCCAAGCTGGTCGCCGAGGGCGCCAAGGTGCTGCTCGACGAGGCCGACCTGTGGCCGGACAAGAAGTTCGTGATCACGAACATCATCGTGTCGCAGAAGTTCCTGAAGGCGCACCCGGACGTCGTCGAGGCCGTGCTGCGCGGCTCGGTGAAGACCAACAAGTGGATCAACGCCAACCCGGACGAGGCGAAGGCCGCCGCCAACACCAAGCTCAAGGCGCTGTCCGGCAAGGAGCTGCCCGCCGAGGTCATCGACCCGGCGTGGAAGTCGATCCAGTTCACCGACGACCCGCTGGCCTCGACCCTCAACAGCGAGGCCGAGCACGCGGTGAAGGCCGGTCTGCTGGAGAAGCCGCTGCTCGACGGCATCTACGACCTCGCACCGCTGAACAAGGTCCTCAAGGCCGAGGGCGCGAGCGCGGTCGACGACGCCGGTCTCGGCGTCAAGTAAGCCCGGACAGCCGAGAGTTCGGGCCCGCACACCCATGAGTTCCCAGGAGGTGACGACCATGGCAACCGCCCTCGCCAAGACCGCCGACGCCGACACCGGTACGTCGGTGGAGTACGCCGCCCGGATCGAGCACGTCTCGAAGTCCTTCGCCGGCCCCGCCGGGCAGCAGCTCGTCCTGGACGACATCACGCTCGATGTCGCGCCCGGCGAGTTCGTCACCCTCCTGGGGGCTTCCGGGTGCGGCAAGTCGACGCTGCTGAATCTGGTCGCGGGGCTCGACAAGCCGTCCGCGGGCGGCATCAGCACCGAAGGCCGCCCTGCCCTGATGTTCCAGGAGCACGCCCTCTTCCCGTGGCTGACCGCGGGCAAGAACATCGAGCTGGCCCTGAAACTGCGGGGCCGGCCCAAGGCCGACCGCCGTACCAGGGCGGAGGAGCTCCTGGAGCTCGTCCGGCTGAAGGGCGCGTACGGCAAGCGGGTGCACGAGCTGTCGGGCGGTATGCGGCAGCGGGTCGCGCTGGCCCGCGCGCTCGCGCAGGACAGCCGGCTGCTGCTGATGGACGAGCCGTTCGCGGCCCTCGACGCCATCACGCGGGACGTGCTGCACGACGAACTGACCCGTATCTGGCGCGAGACGAACGTGTCGGTGCTGTTCGTGACGCACAACGTGCGCGAGGCGGTACGGCTCGCCGAGCGCGTGGTGCTGCTGTCCTCGCGCCCGGGGCGTATCGCGCGGGAGTGGACGGTCGACATCCCGCAGCCGCGCCGCATCGAGGACCCCGCCGTGGCGGAACTGTCCGTCGAGATCACCGAACAACTGCGTGGGGAGATCCGCCGTCATGGCCAGCACTGAGACGAGCGCCGCCGAGTCCGCGTCCGGGGCGGGCCCGGTCAAGGACGGCGGTCCCAGGGGCAGCGGTCCCGGGGACAGCGGTCCCGGGGACAGCGGCGGGGATCTCGCCGGACTGGAAGCCGGTCTCGACGCGCTGGACACGGTCCAGACGAAGAGGGTTCCGTTCCGTAAGACCTTCGTGGAGAAGATCTTCCCCCCTATGGTCGCCGTGGCCCTGGTGCTGGTGATCTGGCAGGTCCTGGTGTGGGCGGAAGTCACCGACAGCTACAAGCTGCCGGCCCCGTCCGCGGTCTGGGACGAGGTCCAGGAGGCCTGGCTGGAGGGCACGCTCCTCGAATACATCTGGACGAGCGTCTCGCGCGGTCTGCTGGGCTTCCTGATGGCTCTCGTCATCGGCACCCCGCTGGGGCTGCTCGTCGCGCGGGTGAAGTTCGTGCGCGCGGCGATCGGCCCGATCCTGTCGGGACTCCAGTCGCTGCCGTCGGTGGCCTGGGTGCCGCCGGCCGTGCTGTGGCTCGGCCTCAACGACTCGATGATGTACGCGGTCATCCTGCTCGGCGCGGTCCCCTCGATCGCCAACGGGCTCGTCTCCGGCGTCGACCAGGTCCCGCCGCTGTTCCTGCGGGCGGGCCGCACGATGGGCGCGACGGGCCTGCGCGGTACCTGGCACATCGTGATCCCGGCCGCGCTGCCCGGATATCTCGCGGGGCTGAAGCAGGGCTGGGCGTTCTCCTGGCGTTCGCTGATGGCCGCCGAGATCATCGCGTCCTCGCCCGACCTCGGCGTCGGCCTCGGCCAGTTGCTGGAGAACGGCCGTACGGCCAACAGCATGCCCATGGTGTTCCTGGCCATCCTCCTCATCCTGATCGTCGGTATCGCCATCGACCTGCTCATCTTCAGTCCGCTGGAGCGGTGGGTGCTGCGCAGCCGCGGTCTCCTGGTGAAGAGCTGACCTCCATGCCGAAACCGGTACTCCTCGTCATCGCCCACGGCAGCCGCGACCCGCGTCATGCCGCGACCGTGCACGCCCTGGTACGCCAGGTGCGGGCGCGGCGGCCCGGGGTGCGCGTGGAGACCGGCTTCCTGGAGTTCAACCTCCCTTCCGTCTCGGGCAGGCTGGAGTCCCTGGCGGCGGAGGGCGTACGTGACGTCGTGGCCCTTCCTCTGCTCCTGACCCGCGCCTTCCACGCGAAGGCGGACATCCCGGCGGTGCTGAACGAGGCACCGGCCCGGTTGCGGATCAGGCAGGCCGAGGTCCTCGGCCCGTCGCCACTGCTCACGGCCGCGCTCGAACGGCGGCTGTACGAGGCGGGGTTGTCCCCCGCCGACAAGTCCTCGACCGGGGTCGTACTGGCCGCGGCGGGGTCCACCGACCCGGAGGCGATCGCGGTGATCGCAGAAATCGCGCGGGAGTGGCGGCGGACCGGTTGGTGCGCCGTGCGGCCCGCGTTCGCCTCCGCATCGTTGCCGCGCACGGAGGAGGTGGTGCGGTCGTTGCGTGCGGCGGGGTGTGCGCGGGTGGTTGTGGCGCCGTACTTCCTCGCGCCGGGGCGGTTGCCCGACCGGGTCGCGCGGGGGGCGGGCGAGGCGGACCTGCTCGCGCCTGTGCTGGGCGCGGCGCCTGAGGTCGCCCGCGTACTCCTCGCCCGCTACGACGCGGCCGCCACCGTATCGGCTCTGGCCGCCGCGGGGACTTGAACCTCCGCCTGCGGGCCGGTGGGGGCGCCGCTCAACGATTGCGCAGTTCCCCGCGCCCCCAGGTGTCTGGGGGCGCGGGGAACTGCGCAATCGTCAGGGGGCACACCCGACCGGGCCCGCAGGTGTCCAGGGGCGCGGGGAACTGCGCAACGGGGGGTCGGGGGCGGAGCCCCCATGCGGTGACGGGAGAGGTACGTCCTCTTCACTCCAGCCCCACCGGGCACACACAACCCCTCCCACCTCGCCGGATTCCGAAATCCACCCCCTCCCACCCCGCAAATCTGATGGGATGTCGGTCGCAGGCACGACCGGGGGAGCGGTACAGGTGGCAGGTCTGGAGTTCGGGCATCACCTCGGCCTGCCCCAAGCGCTGTCCGCACTCCCCCTGTCCCCCCTGACCCCCGGCTACGCCCACCTGCTGGCCACCCAACGCGCCGCCGGCCTGCGCCACATCGGCGAACTCTTCGGACCCGGCGCCGGACTGCGCGTCCTGGACGGCCTGTTCGTCCCGGTCGGCGCCCGCGGCCAACGGCGGGTCGATCACGCGCTGTTGACCGACCTGGGCCGAGGCGCTGGCCCGACGGCCACCCTGGCGAACGAACTCGCCGAACTCCACCGGCAGGACCCGCAAACCCTGCGCAGAGTCGTGCTGTACCAGCTGATCGAACTGCTCCAGGACCATCCGCACGGCCAACACCCCGACACCGCGCGGTCGTTGGGCGTCCACGCCGAGGAGGCCGCGGGCCTCGTCGCCGCCGCCCGCGTCCGTCCCGTCCTGGACAAGGGGCAGCGGGCCGCCGCCGAGTCGCTGGCCGACGCCTGGGCCGAACACCGGCTCCGTCGCGCGCGCAAACTCCTGGAGCGGCTGCCGCCGACCGGTCGCGACCCGTCGCTCAGCACGCTCCGGGTAACCCTCTCCCGGCGGCTGGGCCATGCCGACGCCGCGCTGGAGGCGGCCCGTGCCGCCGAGCAGGCGGGTGACACCGAGGCCGCGACGGAGGAGTACCTGCGGACCCTGCGCCTCGCCGCGGACGACCGCAAGGCACTGTTCAGCCTGGTACGCATCCACCGCCCCCGTCACGACGACCGCACCGGGCGGCTGCGGTGCGAACTCCGCGCGGGGTCAGCGGTGCTGGCCTGGGATGCGGCGGAGCCCGGCATCACCTGGCGAATTCTGCGGCTCCGGCGGACCGGGCGCGGCAGCACCGAGCTGCGCGAGGTGTGCCTGGTGCCCTCGGACGCGGGCGGCACGGGCGGCGTGTGCGGCACGGAGGACCGGACGATCCCGCTCGGCAGCATGGTGCGTTACGTGGCTCTCCCCGTGCGCCAGGGCCGGGTGGACGGCGTACCCCTCGTCGCGCGGGAGCTGCCGGTCACCCCCGAGGTGGGCGAGTTCGCTCTGGCGGACGGCCGGGAGCGGATCGACGGCACCTGGCGGACACCGCCCGGCGCCACCAAGGTGACGGTCGAGCACACCGGCCCCGACGGCACGACCGGCTCGCTCCCCTGCCAGAGCGGCCGGTTCGCGGCCACCGGGCTGCAGCCCGGCCCGCATCGCTTCCGGGTCGTCTGCCACTACCGCGCGCCCGAGGGACAGGCCGTCGCCTCCTTTGGCGTCGGGGCGACCCGCACGGTGCACCGCTGGCCAGAACCCGTGCGGACACTCACGGCCACGGCCGAGGGTGAGGCGATCCGGTTCGCCTGGACGGGCGGCGACGGGACCGGGGCGGGGGCCGAGGCCGGCGTGAACGGGACGGCCCCGGAGGTACGGCTGGTGCGCTGGCCCGGCGAAGTACCCGCACCCGGCACCGAGTTGGCCGCCGCCGAGCTGCCCGAGCCGCTGTCGTGGCCCCGCCGGAACGACGGCGAACCGGTGCTGTGTCCGCCGCCCGGCACCCACGCCGAGGTCGCGGCCGTCGCCGTGCTCGGGGAACGTGCCGTGGCCGGGCCGGCCGTCACCGTGGAGGCGCCCGTCGCCGTGACCGGGCTGAGCGCGCGGCGGCAGCCGGACGGCCAGGTGCAGGTGGTCCTGGACTGGCCCGAGGGCACCGGCCTGCTGATCGTCAGCTGGACGGAGAGCGGCGGGCGCACGGGCGAACAGGCCGTCACCGCGCACCAGTACCGGCGCCAGGGTCTGCGGCTGCCGGTCGGCCGGGGTGGTGTGCGGATCAGGGCCGTGCCCGCGCCGCGTGCCTCGGGGTCCGTGGTGGCGCTGCCGTCGGCCGCCGAGACGGTGCTGCCGCCGGACACGTCCGTCGCATACCGCCTGGTGCCCGCGCCGCGCCGGATGCTGCGGCGTGGCAAGCCCCTGATCCGTGTCACCCTCTCCTCTCCCGACACATCTCCCGACGCATGTGCCGACGCCTGCGCCGAGGGAACGCAGTCCGAGCTGCCGGTGCATCTGCCGGAGCATCTGCCGGAGTTCGTCTGTGTGGCGCGCAGCGGCACGCTTCGTCCGCGCGGCCCCGCCGACGGCACGACCGTGCTCAGGATCGCCGGTGCCGAACTCCTGGAACTGCGCACGGTCGAGCACGAGCTGGACTCGGCCCCCTGCCCCGTCCCGTACACCCTGCGCGGGTTCCTGCTCGGCGCGCACGCCACGTCCGTACGACTCGAAGAACCGTCCCCCGCGACCCTGGTGGTGCGCTGAACCCATGACGACCGTCATCTGCCCCTACTGCTTCGCCCGTTCGTCGGCCGCCCGGCTGCCGTACCGCTGTCTGATGATCGCGGGCGGTGTGCGCGGATCGCAGCCGTGCGGGCCCGAACGCGACGACGTGTGGGCCGAGTTCATGGGTCCGAGCATCCCGCCGTCGGCCCGGATGCGCGGCCCGGTCTTCAACCGGCCGCGCTCGCCGGTGTCGAGGCTGCGGCCCGCCGCGAACGCGGGCCCCGCCGTCTGTCCGGGCTGTGGCGTGACCACGACGGTACGGGTGTGCGGCTCCTGCCACAGCGATCTGCCCAGTGACTACTGCGAGCAGGACAGCCGGATCATCGCCCTGGTCGGCGCGAAGGCGTCCGGCAAGAGCACCTATGTCGCCGTGCTGGTCAACGAGTTGAACCGGCGGGTCGGCCAGGCCTTCGACGCCTCGCTCGCCGCGATGGGCCAGGGCACGCAGCAGCGCGACAAGGAGATGGCACAGGACCTGTACGAGCGGCTGCGGCTGCCGGACGCGACCCGGCCCGCCGCGCTGGGCTTCAACGATCCGCTGCTGTACCGGCTGAGTCTGCCCCGGCGCGGGCGGCTCGGTACGGGCAGCCGGCACACGACCCTCGTGTTCTTCGACGCGGCGGGCGAGGACCTCGCGGGCGCCGACGCCGTGGACCGCTACACCCGCTATCTCAGCGCGGCCGACGGCATCATCCTGCTCGTCGACCCCCTGCAACTCGGCTCCGTGCGCGACAGGCTGCCGATCGGCGACGGGCCTTTGCTGCCCGCCGTGGAGACACCGCCGCAGCAGATCGCGGCGGATCTCGCGACACAGCTGCGGGCGCACGGCCGGGGCGGCTCACGCGGCCGGGTGAGCACACCGATAGCGGTGGCGGTGACGAAGACGGACATGCTGCGGCCGCTGCTCGACCCGCACTCGCCGCTGCTGAGCAGCGCCACCCACGAGGGCGGGACGCTCGACGAGGACGACCGGCTCGCGGTGCACGAGGAGCTGCGCTCCCAACTGGCCGACTGGGACTCGGGGGCGCTGTACCGGCAACTGGAGCGCGACTTCGCGCAGTTGTCCCTCTTCGGTCTCTCCGCGCTGGGTGCGCCACCGCCCGCCGACGCCCCGGCGGACGTACCGAAGTCGGGGCCGCAGCCGTTGCGCGTGGAGGATCCACTGCTGTGGCTGCTGGCCCGGCGCGGGCTGCTGCCGGTGACCAACGCACGGAAAGGACCGTCCAGGTGACGCTCTCCCAGCTCCACTACACCTCCGCGCCGCCGGGACCCGGCGGGTCCGGCTTCCGCTTCACGGCGGTCAGCGCGGACGTGCCGCAGGGTGTGCTCAGAGAGGCGGAGCAGCTCATCGGGTACGAGCCGCCGCGGGACTTCCCCGCGCGGCCCGACGCCGACGAACTTGCGGACTTCCCGACGGCGTTCAGTCTCAGCGAGCTCTCCGACGGCGGACGGCTGCTGAGCCGTTGCGTCTACACGGGTGTCGACTACAGCGGGCGGTGGGGCAACTTCCACGCCCATGCCCTTCATCTGCCTCCCGGAGGACGGCTGCCGGACGGTGCGCTGCCCATCGCGGCCTGGGAGTCGCGGCGTTGGTGCCGGGCGACACCGGCCGACGGCAGGCCCGAGCCGATCGACCGCTTCGAGCCGTCGGGGCTCATGCAGCAGGAGGCGCTGGTGGCCTTCGCGGTGTCCCGCGCCGACCGGCTCGCGGCGGTCCTCGCGGATGTCCGCGCGGTCGCGGACGACCCGGGAGCCGGACAGGTCGTGCTCGTGGAGCGGGACAGCGCCGCCGTGGCCCAGTGGATCGCACTGGCCTGCGCGGTACTGCCGCGCGAGCAGGCGCACCGGCTGACCTTCACGACGTACACGCGCCGGCCCGAGCGGGCCAGGCAGCAGATCATCGGCGTACTGCCGTCGTCCGAGACCGTCGCGTACGGGCATCGGCACCGGGTCCACGACTGCACCCGGCCGCCCGCTCCCACTGCTCCCCCTGCTCCCGCCACGTCTGCCGGGGCTGTGGCGGACCCCTGGGCGGAGGTGTGCGCCCTGGTGTGGCGGGCGGGCAGGCCCGATCTGTTCCGGCAGCACGGGCCGGACCTCGGTCCGCTTGCCGCGGCGGCGCTCACGGCTCGTGTCCCTCTTCCCCCGGCCGCGCTCACGGCGGCCACGCACTGGGTCCGCGACCGTGCCGGCAGCCTGCCCGAGGACGAACTGGCGCAGCTCGTCACGGCGTTGTGCGAGGCACGGCCGTCGGACGACACACGGCCGGCGGACAAGGAGGCAGCCGGTACGGCCTCGGCGGGTGACTTCGTCGCGGGGCTGACCTCGCTGTTCGAACGCCTCGACGGGCAGGTGCCCGCCTTCGTCTCCGCGCCGCTCGCCGCGCGGGTGCTGACGGCGGCGGTGCGCGGCGGCGGGCCCGTCCCCGTCGTCCACGGTGCCTCGTTCCCTCCCGAGGCGCGGACGCGGCTCGGCGCGGAACTGGGGTACGCGATCCGCTCGGGCGTCGCCGACCCGGCGCAGCCGCCGACCGGGCGCCCACTGGGTCTGCTGCGCGTCGCCGATCTGCTGGAGGTCGACTGCACCGACCTCCTCCCGGACCTCGCGGCACGCCTGGCCCAGGCCCTCATGGACATCCCCGAGGCGCGGGTGCACCCCTCCACGACAGGACCGCAGCCCCGTACGGACGCCGGGCATCCGGGCCGGCGTACCCCGGCGGCGACCGCCGACCGCGACGGGGCGATCCCCTGGTGGAGCACCCGTACGGGCCCGTCGCACCCCGGAGCGGAAGCGGCGGCCCGTACCGGGTACGAGGCCGGCTTCGGGGCCGGAAGCAGGACCGACATCGGCGCTCGTACCGGCATGCGCGACGGGGCTGATCCCCGCGTCGGCGCCCCCGGGGGTGCCGAGCGCGACGGCGGCGCCGGTACTCCCGGTACTCCCGGTACTGCCGGTACTGCCGGTACTGCCGGTCCCGTCGGTCCCGTCGGCCCCACAGGCCCCACAGGCCCTGTCGATTCCGTCGGCCCCGTCGGCCCGGAGGATCTCGCCGTGCTGCGCGACGCCGTCGCCGCGCACCCGACCCTGCGGATCGCCCTCTTCGGCGCGCTCGACGCCATCGCCGGCGACCGGCCGGTGTCCGCCGCGCGGATGCTGGCCGTCGCGGATCTCCCCGTACGGGGCCACCCGGGGTTCCCGCATCTGCGGATGTGCGCGTCGCACGCCCCGCTCGCCGGCGCGGGCGACCGGCTGACCGCGTTCCACGGCGTGGTGCGATCCGCCGGGGTCTCGCCGCACACCGAACCGGCCGTGCTGCGGACCGCGCTCAACCTGGTGTGGCCCGGTGAACTGCCCACGGGCCAGGAGGCGAGCCTGCTGCTCAACGAACTCGGCTCCGACACGCACCGCGCCGCCGGTACCAGGGACCTGCTCATCGACGCCGCGCTCGCGGCACCGGCCGACGACCGCGACATCCCGGCGCTCGCCGCCGACCTGCTGCGCTGCTTCACCACCGAACTGGCACCGGAACAGCGTGCGGCGCTCCTGCTGCTGGAGTTCGCGGGACTGCTCGGCACCGAGGGCGAGGGACTGGACTGGGTGCGGCGCGCGGCAGCGCTCGGCGCCAACGCCCGCCCCGTACCCGCGCCGGTCCTCGAACGGGTCCACCGCGCCCTCGCGCGCCGTCTGCTGCGCGGCTCGGCGCCTCCGGGTGAGCTGTACGCGCTGGCCCTCTCCGGCGACGCGGGACTGCTGGCCGCGTACGAAGCGGCGGCACAGTCGAACCGGGTGGGCGACCGGCTGCGTACCGTCCCCGGCTATGTCGCCGACTGTTTCTGCGACTGGAGTTCGCACGCGGGCGCGCACCCGGCGTGGGACGAGACCTGTGCCGCGCTGCTGGCCAAGGTGCTGCGGCCCATCGTGCGGGCACTGCCCGCCGAGGATCTGGCGCTGGTGGAGTCGAGCCTCGACCGGGCGGGCCGCGGCAAGCCCGACGCCTTCCGGGCCTGGAACCGGCCCGGGACGCTCGGCCGTCTCGCGGGCCGGTTCACCGGCCGCGGACGCGGCAGGGACGGTGGCAGGGACGGGGGCCGGGACAGCGTCAGGGACAACGGCCCGTCCCCGCGGTACGGGGACGTGGCACCCCCTCCGGGTGAGGGTCGGGAGCACCGGTGAACGTGGTCGCGCAGTACGTCCTCGGCTTCGTCGCGCTGGTCGCGGGCGCCGTCTGCTTCGGCAACGCCCTGTGGCAGCTCCTCGCCCTGGGGGTGCGGGCGGTGTGCTCCGCCCTGGGGCCGCGGCAGGAGGGCCTGGCCGACACCCGCATCCCGGTTGTCGGCGGCGGCAGTGGGAGTGGCAGCGGCGGTGGCGAACCGGCCGAACTCGCCTACTGGTGGCGGCAGATGTGGGTGGACGCGGCCACGGCGGGCGGCTTCGGCATCCGGGTGATCTGGCTGCGGTTCACCGGGCAGTGGACCCAGCGCACGACCGCGAGGCTGTTCCGCGGCGTCCGCTCCAACGGGCTCCCCGAGCGCAACTCGTTCGTGCAGCTGGCGATGTGGCTCGTCGCGCCCGGCACGTTCCTCGGCGCCCTGGTGGGCGCCACGCTCGCGACCGTGTTCCTCACGCTCGCGCTGGCGGTCTTCGCCCTGCTCCTCGGCCTCGTGTGGCTGGGTGCCGCCGGGACCGCGCTCGTCCTGCGGGGCCTGGAGCGCGGTCGCGCCACGGTCCTGCGGATCCGCGTCAAGTGCCCCTATCCGGGCTGCTACCGGCCGGTGCCGCTCGCGGTGCACCGCTGCCCCGGCTGCCGGGAGCCGCACGCCCGGCTGCGTCCCGGGCGCTACGGGGCACTGCGGCACATGTGCGCCTGCGGACAGCGGCTCGGGGCGAGCCGACTCGCCGGCCGCGGCCGGCTCACCGCCCTGTGCCCCCACTGCGACCAGGTGCTGCCGGACGCGGTGGGCACCACGCGTGTCGTGCACGCGCCGCTGATCGGGGGCACCTCGTCGGGCAAGACGATGCTGATGGCCGCCATGGTCGAGGGGCTGCACGCCTGGTCACGACGGAGCGGGCTGCGCGTCGAGTACGCGTCGACAAACGACCGGCAGACGGCGAACTCCCTCAACCAGGAGCTGCGGCAGGCAACGTGGGCGCACGCCACGACCGGTGGCCAGCCCCGCGCCTTCATGCTGACCGTCACGCTCGGGCGGCGCCGCCGACTGCTCTACCTCTACGACCCGATGGGCGAGTCCCTTGAGGACGCCGAGCGGGTGCGCGCCCAGCACTACCTCGCGCACACCGACGGGGTCGTCCTGGTCGCGGACGTGCTCGCCGAGCCGACGGTACGCGCGAAGCTGACCGGCGCCGACGCCGACCGGGCCACCGCCGCACGGCCCTCGCCGCAGGGCCCCTGGGAGACGTACCAGCGGCTGGCGGGCGAGCTGTCCGCGCTCACCGGGCGGCGCGGCAGGATGTCGGTGGCGACGGTCGTCACCAAACGGGACGTCCTCGACCAGCTCGGCTCACTGCCGGTGGCCGGCGCCCGGATCGACACCTGGCTCACCGAGATCGGCCTCGGCGGGCTCGTCCGCGCCCTCGGCCACGACTTCAGGGCCGACCGCTACTGGGCGGTCAGCGCCCACGCGGCCACCGGCGCGGGCTCGTTGGACAGCGAGCAGCGGCGGGCCGCCGAGCCCGTGCTGTGGCTGCTGGCCGCGTCGGGACTGCGCACGGGCCCCCTGGTCGGCCCCGACCCTGCCGCCGGCCCGAAGGGGAAGAAGCCGAAGGAGAAGAAGCTGGAGACCGCATGAGCACCGTGACGCGGCACATCAGGTGGGGGCGCCGCATGGCCCTCGGCCTGTTCGTCACCGCACTGGTCCTGACGAGCGCGCTCCTCGTCGCGGCCGTCCTGTACGCGGTGCGCTGACAGAGGCGCACCGACCGAGGCGCACCGACCCCCGTCCGGAACCGACCCCGGCACAGCACCGACATCCCACCGACACCCCACGGAAGGACACGCAGTGAGTGACATCCCCGGCGGGCCCATGGCGAACCGTCCGGTCCACTTCATCTGGCTGCTCGACTGCTCGTACTCGATGCAGGGCGAGAAGATCGCCCGGCTCAACTACGCGATCCGGGAGTCCGTCCCGGAGATGCGCTCGGTGGCCCACGACAACCCGGCGGCCCAACTGCTGCTGCGCACGGTCACGTTCTCCACGACGGCCAGGTGGCACCACCAGACTCCCGTCCCCGTCGACGACTTCACCTGGCAGGACGTCGAGGTGGACGGCATGACCAACCTGGGCGAGGCGCTGCACCTGGTCTCGCGCGAGCTGCAGAGCCCGCCGATGCCGCAGCGGGCCCTGAAGCCGGTCCTCGCGCTGGTCTCGGACGGTGTACCGACCGACGACTGGAAGGCGGGTCTCAAGGCGGTCGACGCGACACCCTGGGGGCGCAAGGCGGTCCGGGTCGCGATCGCCATCGGCCACGACGCCGACCGCTCCGTACTCCAGGAGTTCCTCGCCAATCCGGAACTGCAGCCGCTGGACGCCAACAGTCCCAAGCAGCTCGCGGCGGCGATCCGCTGGGCCTCGACGGCGGCGGTCAAGGCGGCCTCGCAGCCGGTCGCCGGCTCGGGGGACCCCATGGCGAAGCAGCCCTTCGCGCCACCGGTCCTCGACGACGACGATGACGACGACGTGTGGTGACGGCACTCGTGCGGCGCTGGGCCACCCTCGCCGAAAGCATCCAGGGGACCGGAAAACGGCAGAACCAGGACTGGTACGCGTTCTCCGGGACCGGTTCCTCGGCCGATCCCCTCGTCCTCGCGGTGGCGGACGGCCACGGCTCGGCCGCGCACGCGCGCAGCGCGCTCGGGGCACGGTTCGCCGTGGACCGGTTCGTCGCGCTCGCGACGGAGTTCGGCCGGGCGGCCGACGCCTGCCACGAGCCGGGCGGGCTCGCCCGGCTGATGAACTACGCCCGCAACGACATGCCACGCGCCCTCGTCCAGGCCTGGCGCGAGGCGGCCCTCGGGCACTGGTCGCGGCACCGCCCGGTGGCCGACCTCGGCCTGCCCGAGCCCGGACCCGACGAGAAGCTGACGCTGTACGGGACCACGCTGATCGGCGCGGTCGTGACGCCATGGCTCCTGACGGCCTGGCAGATCGGTGACGGCGATCTGGCGGTGGTGGGCCACGACGGCTCGGTGGACCGGCCACTGGCCCCGGCCGAGGACGACCTGGGCGACGAGACCGAGTCGTTGTGCGGGCCGCAGGCGTGGCGCGCGGTGCGGACGCACTGGGCGCCCGTGTTCGAGGAGGCGCGGGTGCCGCGTCTGGTGGTGCTGTCCACGGACGGTCTGTCGAAGAGTTTCGCCTCGGGCGACGGCTTCACGGAGTTCGTCGGGGACATGGACGGGCGGCTCGCGACGGAGGGCTTCGAGGGGGTACGGGCCGCGCTGCCCGACTGGCTGCGGCACGCCTCCCGGTACTCCGGCGACGACACGACCCTGGCCGCGGCCCTCCTGCACTCGTACGCGGCCCGCCCGCAGCCGAAGCCGGACGCGGAGCCCGGCGCGGAACCCGGCGCCGAACCGGACGCAGGGACCGTGACCGACACGGAAACCGAACGAAGGACGGAGACCTAGATGACCGGCATGCTCGACAGCGGAACCCGCCTGACCGTGGAGACCGGTGAGGAGGTCCAGGTCGTCGACATGTTGGGGGCGGGCGGCCAGGGCGAGGTCTACCGGGTGAAGACGTCCGCGGGCGAGAAGGCCCTCAAGTGGTACTACCCGACCTGCGCGACCTCCGAGCAGGAGGGGATCGTACGGGAACTGGTGTCCCGCGACTTCGACGACGACCGCTTCCTGTGGCCCGAGGTGTACGTGCCCTGGCACCACGGTTCGTTCGGGTATCTGATGGGGCTGCGGCCCGACCGGTTCAAGGGACTGCCTGCCCTGTTCCGCCGCCAGCTGCGCACCAGCACGCGTGCGTTGCTGACCGCCTGCCTCTACACCGTCGAGGCGTACCAGGCGCTCCACTCGCGTGGCATCGCCTACCGGGACATCTCCTGGGGCAACGTCTTCTTCGACCCGGACACCGGCGACATCCTCGTCTGCGACAACGACAACGCGGTGGTGGAGGGTGACGCGAGCGGGATCTCCGGGACGATGGAGTTCATGGCACCCGAGCTGGTGCGCGCCGATCCGGGCGCCCGTCCCGGTACGCAGTCCGACCTGCACTCGCTGGCCGTACTGCTGTTCATGTTCCTGATGAACCATCACCCGCTCAAGGGCAGGCGGGAGTTGGCGATCCACTGTCTGGACGAGGCCGCCGAGCGGAAGCTCTACGGGAAGAACCCGCTGTTCGTCTTCGACCCGGTGGACGACTCGAACGAGCCCGATCCGATGGAGCACGCGACCGTGCTGGCCACCTGGGACGCCTCCGCGGGCGCCCTGCAGGAACTGTTCCGGCGCGGCTTCACGGCCGGGCTGCACGATCCGGCGGTCCGGGTGCGGGAGTCCGAGTGGCGCGACGCGCTGCGGGCGGTGCGGGACGCGGTGGTGGAGTGCGCGTCCTGCGGGCGGCAGAACATGACGGAGCCGGGCGAGCACCAGGCGCAGGCCTCCCGCCCGTGCTGGGGTTGCGGGGCGCTGCTGGTGCTGCCGCCGCGCCTGACGGTGACCACTCCCCCGCCGCGCACCGAGCGCCACATCCGGCTGCCGCGCGCGGCCCGGGTGCAGGCCCACCATCTGCAGGCCGAGCCCGCCCGGCACGACTACTCGGACGCGAGCCTGGTGGCCGAACTGGTGGAACACCCCACGAAGCCGGGCCGCTTCGGCATCGCGAACCGAAGCAGCCGGACCTGGGCGGGCACGCGCTCGGACGGTACGTCGCAGCAGATCGGGCCCGGCCAGACGGTACCGCTGCGCGCGGGCCTGGAGCTGGACCTGGGCGACGGGACCCGCGCGGTCGTACGGGCGAAGTGAGCGCCCCGGATCATCTGTGAGCGGGCTGGGCGGGGTTCACAGGCCGAGGACCCGGCTCAGCTCCTGTGCCAGGGCGAGCCCTCCGCTACCGGCCGCGACGCCCACGGAGATCGTGTCCAGGGCCGAGCGGACCCGCCCGCGGTCCGGGGCGGCGCAGTCCTGCTCGGCACGGGCCAACTCGCCGCGTACGACCTCCGCCTGGGCGACGAGGGGCGGGTTCTCGGTGCGCAGCCGCTCCACGAGTTCGGCGGCCAGGCGCAGCGACTGGGCGGCGTCCGCCCCGTGGTTGACCTCGATGCGGCCGTGGTCACCGAAGTTGGAGGGGCCGTTGATGTCGCCGTGGAAGTTGAAGGTGCTCATGCCTGGCTCCTGGTCGGGGTGCTGTTCGCCTTGCGCACGGGTTCGTCGTGGGCACGGGTTCGTCGTGGGGCGGGTTCTTCGAGGGACGGGTGCCTTGAGAGTGCGGTGCGGGTCACGGCCCGCCGCCCTGCCCCGCGCCCGGGTGGCCGCCACCGCCCTGCCCGGGCTGCGGCTGGCCGCCGGCCATGTTGATCTGGCCCTGGTTGCCGATGTTGCTGGGGCCGTTGATGTCCCCGGAGATGTTGTAGGTCTGGGTGCTGATGATCTGCTGCGCCTTGTCGAACGAGCCCGTGTCGACGTTGTGGTCCTGCAGGAAGCGCTCGGTCGCGACCAGTACGCCCTGCTGGAGCCGGAACAGGAAGTCCTGCGCGTCGGTCTTCTCCGAGTACCCGGCCCGTTCCCAGTCGCCGAGGCTCTCGCGCAGACTGTCGAACGCCCCGTAGTCGTACACCAGATGGCGTTCCTTGATCTCGCGGCGGGTCCTGGCCAGGGCGCGCTCCGCCTCGCGGTGGAACCGGCGCCGGGCACGCAGACGCCGGGAAGCGCCGCGCAGCTCGGGCCAGACGTGCGTGGTGGCGTACGAGACGAGGCTCCACCAGCTCTCGGCGCGGGCGACGGGCAGGGCGTCCACCCGGTGGAAGCGGCCGTGCAGCGGCGGGATCGCGTACGCGGCGACCTCCCAGGTGAGGCTGGGCCGGTGCAGTCGCGCACGCAGGTACATGGAGACGATGGTCCGGCCGCCCTCGCCGACACGTTCGAGGCAGAGGTACGTGCGCATGCCGGCGCCGGGGCTCTGCAGGCCGGCCTGGACGAGTTGCCGGGGGATCTGTGCGCGGGGGTGCTGGGTGCGGTCGGGCAGCAGGTCGGGCAGGTGGAGGGCGTTGCTGCCGAGTACGTAGAGGCGGTTCCTGGCGCGCAGCCCGTCGAGGCCGGAGACCCCCTCCATCTCCCGGGCCACGTAGGTGTGCAGATCGACGGCGTCGAAGGGGCGGATGGTGAGTTTGCCGCCGGTGGGCGAGTCCGCGGGCCTGCTGACGTCGATCGGCTGCCAGAGCGTTTCCTTGATCTTGTCGCCGCTGCCGACGAACGGGTTGGTGCGCTCCGCGGAGTCGGTGTACGGGACGACGTTGGCCCGCTTCAGCTCGTGCAGCCGCGCCTCGGCCGCCGCTTCGACCGCGGGGGCGAGGTTCTCGGCCTTGTCCTGGCTGCGGTAGACGCCCTGGGCGGCGGCCCTGGCACGTGCCTGGTCGTGGTGGACGAGCCACCAGGCGGCGGCCAGCACGGCCACGGGCCCGTACACGGCGGTCATCGCGATCGGCCCGTGGCCCTTGACGAGGGCGACCAGGCCGGCGAGCAGCGCGGCCCAGCCGGCGGCGAAGAGCCAGGCGAGCTGCCGGTCGAGCGCGGCGCGGGCCCTGACGGCCACGCGCGCGTGCCGGGCGAGCGCGACGAGGTTGACGCCGAGGGCCGGGCCCATGGCGTTCAGGCCGTCCCCGGTAAGTCTGTGGTCCGCCTCGTGGGCGAAGTCCGCGTCGAGATGCACCGACGCGCACAGCCGCCGTGTGACCGCGTCCTTGCGCATCTTCGGCAACGACGGCAACTGTCTTCCGACCATTCCGGTCCCCCCACCCCGTAATCGCTCCATCACCCTAGGGATATGAGGGGCCGTGTGTCACGGAGTTGCGGCACCGGAGAGCGGGAGTGCCTACGCCACCGCCTCGTCGGCCAGCCGTACCAGCTCGGCCACCTCCATCGAACCCGCCGCACGCCGCTCCCGCGCGAACTCGTTCGCGAGCCCTTGCAGCAGGTCGTTGAGTGGCGTCGGGACGCCGTGCAGGCGCCCCAGCAGGGCGATCTCCCCGTTCAGGTAGTCCGCCTCGATCGTGCCCGTGCCACGGCTCAGCGACTGCCAGGACGACCCGCCGCCCCGCCCCTGCCCGTCGAGCGGCACGAGGCGCATCTTGTCGGCCCTGGCCTCCTTCTGCTCCTGCTGCGAGGCGTACGGAATGCCCGCGGCGGCGAGCACCGCCTCGCCCTCCGCGCGTACCCGGGCCTGCAGCGCCACGGCCTCCTCGCCGACGATGTCCCCGCTGACCGCCTCGATGGCGTTGGCGAGGTTGGCGAGCAGCTTGGCGTACTGCCAGCGCGTCACATCGGGCACGACCGGCGCCTCGAAGCGGGACGCGGACAGGTCGGCGGCGACGGCCCGCGCGGTGTCGTCCGTCCCGTGCGGGAAGCGCCCCAGGTGCAGGATGCCGGTCAGCGGCGTACCGGCCGCCGACACCACGCCCGGCTCCACGAAGGTGGCGGGCAGCCACACGCACACCCCGTACACCCGGCGGAAGCGGCGCAGCGCGAGTCGCTGGCTCTCCACCCCGTTCTGCGCGCACAGCAAGGGGAGCCGTTCGGCCGCCGTACCGCCGCCCGCCACCGGGACGGGTCCCCATTCCTCCAGCGCCGCCACGCTGTCCTGCGTCTTGACGGCGAGCACGAGGACGTCCCCCGCACGCAGTTCGCCGAGGGCGGACGGGCTGTCGACCGTGGGCAGTCGGTGGGTGCGTGTCCCGTCGGGGGTCACGAGCCGCAGTCCCCGTTCGCGCAACGCCTCGTGGTGCGCGCCTCGTGCGACTAGGACCACGTCGTGTCCCGACTCGGCGAGGCGTCCGCCGACGGCCCCGCCCACGGCCCCTGCTCCGATGATGATGTAGCGCATACGCCCGAGCCTGCCACAGTCGCGTGTACGACCCAACGATGGGTGTACGCACTCGAAAGCCGCCTCGACGGCCGCGTGGGGCCCGGGCTCACCCACCGGTCAGCTCGGCCAGTTTCACGACCGTGTTCCAGTTGCGCGTGGTGGCGACGACGCCCTTCGTCACCCGGGGCTTCGCCAGGCTCTCCGCCAGTTCGGAGCGGCCGAGGCCGTCGGGGGCGTACAGGTACAGGACGCGGTCGCCGAGGCGGAACTCCTCCGGCAGGAAGGTCTGTCGGTCGACCGACGCGAAGCGTTCGGCGTCGACCGGCGCCGAGAAGTACGTGGCGTGCAGCTGCCTGGCCTCCAGTTCGGCCGCCGGGAAGGGGCAGGCGTCGAGGACGGCCCGCAGATACGCGTGGTCGCGCACCAGCACGTCGACCGTGAAACCGAAGCGCTCGGCGAGGGCTCCCGCCAACTCCCCGGCGAGGGAGTCCTCGTCGCCGTGGTCGCTGGTGAACACGGCGTTCCCGCTCTGCAGATACGTGCGTACGCCGCCGTACCCGAGCCCTTCCAGAAGGGTGCGCAGCTCGGCCATGGGCACCTTCCGGCTGCCGCCCACATTGATCCCGCGCAGCAGCGCCGCGTACGTCGTCGTCCCCATAGTCATCCGCACACCCTAGGGCGGCCGTCGTGCCCCGTGGGGGTGGGCACGACGGCCGCCGGGCCGGGCCGGGCCGGCGCAACGCAGGTTACCGACCGGTCAGCTCGGGCGCGACCCCCGAGGGGCGGCTTTACATGTAAGGGCCTCTCATCCTCCTCAGTGCGGAGGTCACGGGGTCCGGGGGGAGGACTTCCGACCGCAGGACTTCACCGGATAGCACGAGGAGAGGCCCTTATCCGCGCCATACCTTCATATCGGGAGGTGTCGGCAGGGGGTCGGCACCCAGGACAAGGGGGCATGCCCGTCATGGGGAAGCGAGACACGCGGGTACGGGGGATAGCGGCCCGGGCCGGTGGCTGGAGCGCCAGGCACCGCTGGGCGGCCGTCGGGATCTGGGTGCTGTTCGTCGTTCTGGCGATGGGACTCGGCTCGGCGGCGGGCACGGTCGAGCTCAAGGACAGCGAGCAGCTCGGGGGCGAGACGGGCCGGGCCGCGGCCATCGCGGAGCAGGCGGGGATCGAGGAGCCGGCCGGGGAGACCGTGCTCCTCCAGGGCAAGGACACGGGTCTCAAGGCGACCGACAGCGAGTTCCGTGCCGCCGTCGCCGCCGTGATCAAGGCGGTCGAGGGCACCGGCAAGGTGACCGACGTGACCTCGCCGTACGACACGGAGACGATCTCGAAGGACGGCCGCAGCGCGCTGGTCCAGTTCGACATGCGTGGCGACGCGGACACGGCGGGCGAGCGGGTGGAGCCCGTCCTGAAGGCCGTGGAGGAGGTCCAGAAGGACCATGAGGCGGTGCGGATCGAGGAGATCGGCGGCGCCAGCATGAACAAGACGTTCGACGACGCGTTCGGCGAAGACTTCCAGCAGGCCGAGTTCTCCGCCGTGCCGGTGGCCCTCGGCATCCTGCTGGTGGCGTTCGGCGCGCTGGTGGCGGCGCTGGTGCCGGTGCTGCTCGCGATCACCGCGATCATGGCCACCATGGGCCTGATGATGCTCGTCAGCCATGTCCAGCCGATGGACGACACCTCCAGCTCCGTGATGCTGCTGGTCGGGCTGGCGGTCGGCGTCGACTACTGCCTGTTCTATCTGCGACGCGAGCGTGAGGAGCGCGCCGCGGGCCGGGACCCCGAGACCGCGCTGCGGATCGCGGCGGCGACCAGTGGCCGGGCCATCATCGTCTCCGGTGTCACGGTGTGCGTGGCGATGGCGGGCATGCTGTTCACCGGGATCGCCACCTTCAAGGCGATGGGGCTCGCCTCCCTGATGGTCGTGGCGGTCGCCATGGTCGGCTCGGTGACGGTGCTGCCCGCGGTTCTCTCGCTGCTCGGCACGCGGGTCGAGAAGGGGCGGATCCCGTTCCTCCACCCGGACAAGCGCCGCAAGAGCAAAGGCGGTTCCGGCAACGACAGCCGTTTCTGGACGAGCGTCCTGCGCGTGGTGCTGGCCAAGCCCGCGATCTCGCTGGTCGTCGCGGCGGGCGCCCTGCTGGCCATCGCCGCTCCCGCGCTCGGCATGAAGACCCAGAACCTCACGCTGGACCAGGAGTTCGGCGACTCGCTGCCGATCGTGGCGACGTACGAGCGGGTCAACGAGGCCTTCCCCGGCGGTTCCGACCCGGCCGAGGTGGTCGTCAGGGCCGACGACATCAACTCTCCGGAGGTGAAGTCCGCGCTCGCCGACTTCCGTGCGCAGGCGGTCAGTTCGGGCGCCTCACGCGGTCCGGTCGACGTCAAGGTGCACGACGCGCAGAACATCGCCTTCGTGTACGTACCGCTGGTGGGCGGCTCGAACCTCGACAAGGCCGAGAAGAGCCTGACGATCATCCGCGACGAGGTCCGTCCCGCGACGCTCGGCAAGGTCGACGGGGTCGAGGCCCCGGTGTCCGGTCAGGTGGCGGGTTCGAAGGACTTCAACGACCAACTCGGCAGTGCGGTGGCCCCGGTCTTCGCCTTCGTCGTGGTCTTCGCCTTCGTGCTGATGCTCCTGTCGTTCCGCTCGCTGACGATCGCGGTCACCTCGATCGTCCTCAACCTCCTGTCGGTCGGGGCGGCGTACGGCATCCTGGTCGCCGTCTTCCAGCACGGCTGGGGCGCGTCGCTGGTGGGCGCCGAGGGTGTGGGCGCGATCATCACCTGGCTGCCGCTGTTCCTCTTCGTGATCCTCTTCGGGCTCTCGATGGACTACCACGTGTTCGTGGTCTCGCGGATCCGTGAGGCGCGGCTGCGCGGGCTGACCACCCGGGACGCCATCCAGCACGGCGTCGTCACCACGGCCGGCGTCATCACCAGCGCCGCCGTCATCATGGTCGCCGTCTTCGGGATCTTCGGCACGCTGTCCATGCAGTCCATGAAGCAGATGGGTGTGGGCCTCGCGGCGGCGGTCCTCATCGACGCCACGATCATCCGCGGTGTGCTGCTCCCGGCGGTCATGGCCCTGCTCGGCGAGCGCAACTGGTACTTCCCGAAGTGGCTGAACCGGCTGCCGGACCTCAGTCACGACGAGTCGTTCGAGGAGCCGTCGACACAGCCGCAGCCGCCTCAGCCTCCGGCGGTCGAGGGTGAGAGGGTCGGCGTCTGACCGGCCCGGTCCGTACGGAACGGCAGCGCTGAACGGCAACACTGAACGGCAGCGGGGCCGGGGCATGTGCCCCGGCCCCGCTGCCGTGCGCGGTCCGCCCTGCGCGGTCCGGCCGTCAGGCCGCGGTGGCGACCTCTTCGCGCTCGAAGGAGTCGATCGTGCGCGTGAAGTCCCGGGTGGAGAGCAGCAGCTTGTAGATGATGGCGAGCTCGAAGACGAGGAGCAGGGCCCCGGAGACGATGGTCGCCTTGATGACGGAGTCGAACAGCGGGCCCAGGATGAAGACGCCCATCTGGAACTCGATACCGCTCACCAGGTGCGTACGGATGCGGTGGCGCAGGAAGAAGGAGCGGGCGCGGAGATAGACCGGGAAGCGGTGCCTGAACTCCTGGTGCAGGTCGATCACACGGGCCGGAGCCTTGTTCTGCGCCTCAGCCCCAGCCTCGTCCCCAGCCTCGACCTCAGCAGCCTCCGTCGCGGTCGCGGTTGCTGCCGCTCCCGCCGGCGCGTGCTCGCGCTCTGCGAATTCGGCGACCTCGGCGCTCTCCGCGACCTCCGCGGTGCCCACCGGTGTCACCGTGGCCGTCGCCGCCTGGCGGATGTCCTGCTCGATGTCCGCCTCGGGGTTGTTGCGCAGCAGGTCCTCCATGAAGGCCAGCTCCGCGGAGTTCTCCGCGCGCCGGGCCGCCCGCACCCGCGCCTTGATCTGCTTGCGCATGGTGTGGCGGATCTTGAAGATCTCCAGGCCGTTGATGTAGCGCAGCGTGTCGAGGAAGACGACCGCGGCGGCCAGCCAGATGTAGATCGTCTCGCCGGTGCGGTCGTACTGCCCGGCCATCAGCGCGACGCCGCACACCGCCACCCGGATGCGGTCGAAGACGAAGTCCAGCCAGGCGCCGAAGACCGAGCCCTGCCCGGTGAGGCGGGCCACCTTCCCGTCCATGCAGTCGAGGATGAAGCTCAGGTGGTAGACGAACGCGCCGGCGATCAGCCACCGCCAGTCACCGAACGCGAAGAACGCCGCCGAGACCAGGCCGAGCAGGAACGCGCCCCAGGTGATCTGGTTCGGTGTGATCCGCGTGTACTTCGCGGTCAACCGCACCAGCGGGGTGGCGACCGGGTCGACGAGCAGCACGGTCCACCAGGCGTCCCGCTTCTTCTCGGTGATGCGGCGCACCTCTGCGAGGGGCGGTATGTCACGGCGCATAGGTCAACTTCCCAAAGTTCGTAACGAGTTCACCTCACGCTAGGAACCTGTTGGGGAAAAGAACAAGAAGATGCCCGTGCAACCTTTTGCGGGGGTCAGGGGTCGAACTCAACAACCTGATCCATGACCCGACAGGACAGACCCTGCGTTACCCGAGCGTTACCGAATGACCTTCCCGTTATACAAAGTGCGCCAGGGCTTCACCAATTACATGGAACCGTGACCCGGGGGAATTCCGGGTTCGCTGTCGGTCACCTGATCAGGCCTTCTGTGCCCTGTCGCGCCTTGTCGTGCCCGTAGGGAATTTCCGCCTCGATCAAATTCGCGGCTCGGGAAGTTCCTCCCTCGGCCGCCATCTCGGCCTGGATCACCTTGAGTTTCCGTGCCACTTCCGGATCGTCGGCGACCGCCATTACGGCTTCGCGCAGGGTGTCGGCGGTGACCTCTTCCATGGGCAGCAGGCGGGCGACTCCGAGCGACTGGAGCACGTCCGCGTTGCCGAACTGGTCGACGGCCTGCGGTACGCAGACCATCGGCGTGGCGGTCCCCATCCCCTCCTGGCTGCCGCCCGCTCCGGCGTGCGTGACGAAGACGTCGGCCTGCTTGAGGATCGCGAGCTGCGGGACCCAGTCGTGGACTTCCACGTTCCGGGGGATCTCGCCGAGTTCGGCCGGGTCGACGTGCTTGCCGATCTGGAGCACCAGGTGCCAGCCCGGCATCGCGCCGAACGCCTCCGCGCACGCGCGGTAGAAGGCGGGCTGTTTGGTGAAGGCGGACCCCAGGGACACGAGGGCGACACGTGCGGCGCCGTCGGGCCGCCGCCACTCCCCCTGGGCGGCGCGGTCGCCCTGGCAGGCGCCGACGAAGGTGTACACGGACTCGTCGACCCGGTCGGCGTTCGGCTGGAGGACCTTCGGGATGAGGACCAGGGAACGGGCGGGGCGCCCGCCGAACGAGTCCGGGTCCAGGTCAATCCCGTTCTCGTCCAGCCAGGCCTGGAAGCGGGCGTAGTACGCCTGCCCCCGCTCGGTCTTCCTCGGCTCCACCCACATGGGCTCGGCGACCTCCTCCTCGTACCCCTCCCAGGCGACCAGGTTCGGCGAGAGCGAGACGGCGGGGACGCCCCAGCGGTGGGCGAGGACGCGGGCCGGGTACGAGGTGATGTCGTGCAGCACGAGGTCCGGCTCGTCGCCCTCGTACGCCTCGATGAGCTGCGGGAGTGCCTGAACGGCGTCCGCGAGGAAGGGTTCGACGTTGTCCAGGAGCGTGGTCCCCCAGGCGCTGGGGTCGTCGTCGGGCGAGGGCAGGGTAGACCTCCACGGTTTCGGCTCGGCGCCGGTCTCCGCGACCTTGTCGGCGAAGACGGGCGGAATCGCGTACGTGACCCGGTGACCACGGGCGACAAGCTCCCGGATCACTTCGAGGCTCGGGTTCACATGCCCGTGGGCGGCGATGGAGAACATGGCGATATGGGCGGGGGCGGGATGCGGGGTGGTCATGCGCCGACCCTAAGCGAGACGAGACGTCTCGTGCAAGACAATTAAGCCCACCGCGCTTCTGGGGGCGCGGGGAACCGCGCGACCAGCCACGACGGATCCGCACCGCCAACCCACCGAACCCGTCCCGCCCCGGGGCAACGGCCCGTCACCTCTGGTAGCGGGCCAGCACCAGGTTCCCGTCCTTCACCAGCCGCCGCCGCAACTCCCCCATGCCGATAGCCCCGCTGTAGTACTCCTGATACGCGGGCGTGGCCACCTTGTCCTTCCACTCCGGGTACCCCCGCACGGACTGCGCGGGCGCCGACCGCAGCTCCCCTGCGAGCGCGGCCCCCACGGCCCAGCCGTTCTTCTCGCTCCGCAGCGCCGGATCCCGCAACGCCTCCGTCCCGGTCGGCAGCATCCAGTCCCCCAGCGCGAGCCGCACCATGTTCCGCGGCCGGAGCAGGAAGTCGATGAAGGCCGCGGCCTCCTTCTTGTGCGGGCTGTCCTCGGCGACGGACAGCGTCTGCGGACTCACCCCCTGGGTGAGCCCGTCGGCCCCGGCGGGCGCGGGCAGCACCTGCCAGTCGAACCCCTTCGGCGCCTGCTGCACGATCTGCTGCCGATAGGAGAACCCGAGCGGAACCATCGCGTACTTGCCGCCGAAGAAGCCGGGCAGGGTGTCGGATCCGCCGCTGCCGAGCGTCGAGCCCGACGCGCTGCCGTCGACGTTGACCTGGTCGTGGATCGTGCGCGGCACGACCTCGTCACCCTCCTCGAACCGGATCCGCACCTTGCCGTCGGCGCCGCGGTGGAACAACTGCCCGCCGGTCGACAGCGACAGGTTGAGCGTGGCCGAGACGGGCTCCTTGAGCGGCCAGGCCACCCCGTACTTCCCGTCGCCCTCGCCGTCACCGCCGCTCAGCTCGTCGGTGATCCGGCTGAACTCCGCCCAGCTCCAGGGCTTTTCGGGCGTGGGAATCCGAGCCCCCGACTCCTTGAGCCACTCGGCGTTGGCGATCAGAACCCGCGGCTCCTGGAGGAACGGCACACCGTAGACCCCGTCCCCGAACGTCGTCGTCTCCCAGCTCCGCCCCGGGATGTCGGACGTGAGCCGCTCGGACAGCAGCCCTCGCAGATCCGCGAGATACCCCCCGTACGCGAAGTCCGCGAGGTCGTCCGAGGCGTCGTGGATGATGTCCGGCGCCTCACCGCCCTCGAAGGACGTGAGCAGCTGGTCGTGGACGCTGTCCCAGGAGCCCTGCACGTACTCGACCCGGACGTCCGGATGCGCGGCGTTCCACTCCCGCACCAGTTCCTTGTTGGCGTCCACGGACTCCTTCTGCCAGGCCAGCGACTGGAAGCGGAGCGTGATCCGCCCGTCCCCGGAGCCGCCTCCGTCACCGGAACAACCGGAGCCGGCGGCGACCAGCAGCCCCGCGACGAGCGCGGCGCTCCACCTCCCGCGCGACCGCAACCGCATCCCCATACACATCCCCATACGCATACGCATCAGCTCTTCACCGCCCCGGCGAGCATGCCGCCCGTGATCCGTTTCTGGATGAGCGCGAAGACGACCAGCGACGGGATGGTCGCCAGGAACGCGGCGGCGGCGAGGGGGCCGAGGTCCGCCACGCCCTCCGCGCCGAGGAAGTGGGTGAGGACGACGGGCAAGGTCTGTTTCTCCGGGGTCTTGAGCAGCACCAGCGCGAAGAAGAACTCGTTCCACGCGCTGATGAACGCGAACAGGGCCGTGGCCACGATGCCCGGCGCGAGGAGCGGCGCGGTGATCGAGACCAGCGTCCGCACCTTGCCGGCTCCGTCCACCGCGGCGGCCTCCTCCATCTCGGCCGGCACCGCCCGTACGTACCCCACCAGCATCCAGAGCGCGAACGGCAGGGCCCACACCACGTAGACCATGACCAGCCCGCCGACGGAATCGATCAGGCGCAGGTTCTTCAGGACGAGGAACAGCGGGATGATCACCAGGACGAACGGGAAGGCCTGGCTGACGACCACCCAGCCGGTGGCCGCCTTCGCGAGCCGGGTGCGGTGCCGGGCCATGACGTACGCCATCGGGGTGGCGATCAGTACGGCGATCACGGCCGCGCCGAGTGCCGCGACCAGGGAGTTCGACGCGGCCCGCAGCAGCGGCTGTTCGTCGAAGGCCTGCCGGAAGTTGTCGAGGGTCGGGTCCTGGGGGAGCCAGGTCGGGTGCAGGCTCGCCAGCTCGCGCGCCGGCTTGAAGGCGGTGGAGACCAGCCACAGGAACGGGAAGGCGAGGAACACCAGATACGCGAGAAGCGCCGCGTACTGGCCCGCGCGGGCCCTTCTGCTCGTCCTCACGCGTCCTCACCTCCCCGCAGCCGGCCGGCCAACTGGACGGCGAGGAACACCGAGATCACCGCGACCATCACGCATCCCATCGCCGCCGCGTAGCCGAACTGGCCGTAGCGGAAGGCCTCTTCGTAGGCGAACAGCATCGGCAGCCGGGTACGGCCGCCCGGTCCGCCGTTGGTCAGCACGTAGACCAGGGCGAACGAGTTGAAGTTCCAGATGAGGTTGAGCGCGGTGATGGCGAGCGCGACCGGTTTCAGGGCGGGCCAGGTGACCGTGCGAAAGCGCCGCCAGGCGCCTGCGCCGTCCATGGCGGCCGCCTCGTGCAGTTCGTGCGGGGTGTTCTGCAGTCCGGCGAGCAGGGCGACCGTCGTCTGGGGCATGCCGGCCCAGATCCCGACGACGATCACCGCGGGCAGCGCGGTCGCGAGGCCCGACAGCCAGTCCCGCCCGTCGCCCAGGCCCAGATCGCGGATCGTCTCGTTGAGGATGCCCGCGTCCGGGTTGTAGACGAGCCGCCACATGATGCCGACCACGACCTCGGGCATCGCCCACGGGATGATCGCGAGCGCCCGCGCCAGCCAGCGCAGCCGCAGTTCCGCGTTGAGCAGCAGGGCGAGCCCCAGCGCGAGCAGGAACTGCGGGACGGTCACGCCGACCGCCCACACCAGGCCGATCCAAAACGACTCCCAGAACAGGGTGTCGTGCAGCAGGTCCTGGAAGTTGAGGGTGCCGATCCACCGCGTGGGCTCGGTCCGGCCCGACTGCGCGTCGGTGAACGCCAGGGCGATGCCGTACAGGAGCGGACCGACGCTGAGCACCAGGATCGGGATCAGCGCGGGCAGCACCAGGAACCAGGCGCCGTGGTCGACGGGGCGGCCCGGCCCGCCGGCCCGCGGTGAGCGCTTCACTGACCGCTTCCTCGCGCTCGCCAATGTCACGGAATCGGCTCCTCTGAGCGGTTCGTGTCGATCTGGCCGTCCCGGTGGCCCCCGTCATCGTCGTGATCCGGCGACATCGCGTCAAGACAGCACGCGCGCTCGGCCGACGGCCCCCACCAGTGCGGACGGGACACCGGACACCTGACGACGTACGGCGTCCTGCCGTGTCCACGGACCGGGGCAGAATGGCGTGCGATGGCGTGCGATGCCGTGCGCGGGAACTGCGGGAGCCGACGGCTTGGCCACAGGCTTGGCCGGAGGCTTCATGGAAGGCGAGTGATGGACGAGGCACAGGCGCGGGACGTACTCGCCGAGGCGCGTATCGGCCCGGTCGGGCGGGACGGCCGGGACGGCCGGGACGCGGTGCTGCTCGCGCTGGGTGAGAACGCCGTCTTCGCCCTCGGTGACCTGGTGGTCAAGGTGGGCCGCGACACCGAACTCCTCGACCGGGCGCGGCGGGAGCTGGCCGTCGCGCTCTGGCTCGCCGAGGCGGGCGTCCCGGCGGTGCGGCCCGCCGAGCCCGAGGCACGGTTCGTCGGCGGTCACCCGGTGACGCTGTGGCACCGGCTGTCCGACCCCGTCCGCCCGGCCGAACCGCGTGATCTGGCCGAACTGCTGCGGGTGGTGCACGCCCTGCCCTCCCCCGCGTTCGCGCTGCCGCGCCGTGAACTGCTGGGCGGGGTGGAGCGGTGGCTGCGGCTCGCGGGTGACGTGATCGATCCGGCGGACGCGGCGTTCCTGCGGGACCGGCGGGACGGGTTCGCCACGGCCGCCGCCGCGCTCACTCCGGAGCTGCCGCCGGGGCCGATCCACGGCGACGCGCTGCCCCGCAACGTGCATGTCGGTCCCGACGGGCCTGTCCTGGTCGACCTGGAGACGTTCTCCGCGGACCTGCGGGAACACGACCTGGTCGTGCTGGCCCTGTCCCGCGACCGGTACGGGCTGTCCGCCGAGGCGTACGAGACGTTCACCGGGACGTACGGGTGGGACGTGCGCGAGTGGGAGGGGTGCGGGGTGTTGCGCGGGGCGCGGGAGACTGCGAGCTGTGCGTGGGTCGCGCAGCATGCGCCGAGCAATCCTCGGGCGCTCGCCGAGTTCGAGCGACGGGTGTCGTCCCTGCGGGACGGCGACGAGACGGTCCGCTGGCACCCCTTCTAGGCGCTCCGCGGCCTGCCCGGTGTGTCACCTGCGGCTCCGTCGTGGCTGGTCGCGCCCGCGCGGCGGAGCCGCATACTGATACAGCTCCGCACCCTTGAGGGCTCAACCCCGGGCGCGGATCGTGCCGGCGGCCCTGTGCAGTTCCGTCAGGACCGTGCGTACCGCCTTGCGGGCTGTGCGTTCGGGGCGGTGGAGGGCGTCGATCTGGCGGCGGGCCCGGACGCCGCTGAGGGGTTTGAGGACCAGGGCGGGGTGCGGGCGCATCGTCCAGCGGGGCATCAGGGCGAGGCCCCCGCCCGCGGCGACCGCCTCGGCGACCACCGCGAACTCGTTGATGCGGTGGGCCAGCCGCAGCCGGCGGCCCGCGGCCGTGGCGATCGCGTCGATGGTGGCCACCACCGGGAAGCCGTCGTGCGCGGTGATCCAGGGCTGGTCGGCCACGTCGAGCGGGGTGAGCCGGCGCTTGACCGCCAGCGGATGGTCGGCGGGCATGGCCACGTCGAGCGGTTCGCGCAGCAGGGTCGTGGCGGTGACCGTACTCGGCCAGCCGGGGGTGTGTTCGAGGCGGTGGGCGAGCACCAGGTCGTACTCCCTGGTCAGCGGCGGGAAATCGTCCTGCGTCACGTCCGCGTCGGCCAGGGACAGGCTCGGCCCGCCGGGTGCGGCCAGCGCCCGCAGCAGCAGAGGGAAGAACGCCGATCCCGCACTGTGGAAGGCCGCCACCGACACCTCGCCGTCCGGCCGGTCCACGAACTCCTCGACGGTGTGCCGGGCGCGCTCCAGCGCCGTCTCCACCTCGATCGCCGCGCCGGCCAGGGCCTGCCCGGCGTCCGTGAGGGCCAGCCGCCGCCCCTGGCGCTCGGTGAGCGGTACGGGAATCGCGCGCTGCAGCAGCCGCAGTTGCTGGGAGATCGCCGAGGGCGTCACCAGCAGCGCCTCGGCGACCGCCGTGACACTGCCCAGTTCGCCCAGCTCACGCAGGATCCTCAGCTGTCGTTCGTCCATGTCCTCAGATTCCTCGGCTCTCCTCGGCTCTCCCCGCCTTCCGCACGGTCCGCCCTCCGATGTAGTGATGCTAAAGGATCGTTTTAGAAGTTGGCTCTGTGCTTCAGAGTCGTGACAGGGCAGGGTGAGCGCGTGCCTGATGCCCGCCGTACCGATGCGGTACTCCTCCTTGTCGCTCTCGTCTGGGGCTCCAGTTATCTGGCCGCCCAGACGGCGACCGCCGTGCTGCCCGTCCTGGTGGTGCTGTTCGCGCGGTACGCCCTGTCCGCGCTCGCCTGTCTCGGCCTGGCCGCCGCCGACCGGAAGTCCGGACCGTGGACCCGTGACGAGATCCGGCTCGGTCTGCCCCTGGGAGTCACCCAGGCGGCCGTCCTGGTCGTGGAGACGTACGGCGTCGCGCACACCAGTGCCGCCAACGCGGGACTCATCATCAGCCTGACCATCGTGATCACTCCTCTCCTGGACCGCACCGGCCGCAGCGGCGGACTCCCTCCGGCCTTCTACGCGGCCGCCGGCGTCTGTCTGCTGGCCGTCGGCCTCCTCATGTCGGGCAACGGTTTCCACGCGCCCCGCCTCGGCGACCTGCTGATGCTCGGCGCCGCGGTGATCCGCGCCGGGCATGTCGCGCTCGTCGGCCGGCTGGCCGTGGGCCGCGCCGTCCGGCCGCTGCGGCTGACCACCGTGCAGACCCTGGTCGGCACCGGGCTGTTCCTGATCCCCGCCTCCGGCGACCTGCCCACTCTCGTGCACGTCGGCGCGGCGGGCTGGGCCCAACTCCTCTATCTCGCCCTGTTCTGCAGTGTGTTCGCCTTCCTCGCCCAGACCTGGGCCGTCCAGCGCACCTCGGCCAGCCGGGCCAGCCTCCTGCTGGGCACCGAGCCGATCTGGGCCGCGGCGGTGGGAATCGCCCTGGCCGGCGACCACTTCACCCCCCTGACGGGCCTGGGCGCGACCCTGCTGGTCACCGGAACCTACTGGGGTCAGGCGATAGAACGCGCCCACCGGGCCCGGACGACGAAGGCAGCGCGCAGCGTGCCTTCAGGGGCGCGGGGAACTGCGCGACCAGCCACAGCGGACCCGCACGTCACGACCGCGCCCACCCCGCCAGCTCTCGCAGAGGACCCCGCATGTCCGAGCACGACAACCACGACACCTACGAGCGTCTGATCACCCTGCTGGACAGCGCCTCCGTCGAGTACGAGCTCATCGACCACGAGCCGGAAGGCAACACCGAGGCGGTCAGCGCCCTGCGCGGCCACCCGGAGTCCGAAGCCGCGAAGTGCATCGTGCTCAGGGTCAAGGTCGACCGCGGAACCACCCGCAACGTCCTCGCCGTCGTCCCCGGCGACCGCCGCGTGGACCTGGACGCGGTCAAGGCGCTCTACACGGCCCGCTACGCCGGTTTCAGCGACGCGGCCACCGCGGAAAGGCTCGCCCGCTCCGTGCCCGGCACCGTCCTCCCCTTCAGCTTCGACGCGGACCTCGAAGTCGTCGCCGACCCGGATGTCGTGGCCCAGCCGCGCCTCTACTTCAACGCGGCCCGCCTCGACCGCTCCCTGGTCACCTCCGGCGCCGACTACGCCCGGCTCGCCGGACCGCGCGTCGAGCGCATCGCCGGCCCCGGCACCGGCTGACCCCGGCTCAGACCCGCTCGTCCGTCAGGTGCCGGACGGGCCAGACGCCGTCCACCACGGCCTCCGCGTCCCCCTTGCGGCGCAGGAAGCTCTGGAAGTCCGCCGCCCACTGGGCGTACCACTCGATCTGGCGGCGGTGCAGCTCCGCCGGACCGAGCGCGGCCACCTTCGGGTGGCGGTCGGCTATCGCGGCGGCCAGCCGGGCCGCGGCCAGGGCGTCCGCCGTGGCGTCGTGGGCGGATTCCAGCGAGACGCCGTACTCCGCGCAGACCGCTTCGAGGTTCCGCTTGCCCCGGCGGTAGCGGTCCACCGAGCGGTCGATCGTGTAGGGGTCGATGACCGGCCCCGGGTCGATCCCGCCGAGCCGCTCGCGCAGTGACGGCAGT
This sequence comes from Streptomyces sp. NPDC087844, assembly GCF_044742785.1. NCBI lineage: Bacteria > Bacillati > Actinomycetota > Actinomycetes > Kitasatosporales > Streptomycetaceae > Streptomyces > Streptomyces sp. NPDC087844. Next base: position 484,663 of record NZ_JBIUVD010000001.1, read on the forward strand.
CCGTACCTGCGCAGTTCGGCGGAGAGCAGGGTCAGGTCGAAGGCCGCGTTGTACGCCACGACCGGGACGCCCACCTGCCAGTACGAGACGAGCACCGAGGCGATCGCGTCGGCCACCTGGTCGGCGGGCCTGCCCTCGGCCACCGCTCTCTCGTTGCTGATCCCGTGCACCGCGACCGCGTCCGCGGGGATCTCGACCCCCGGGTCCGCCAGCCACTCCCGGTGCCCGGCGCTCTCCTTGCCGCGGACCTCTATCACCGCTCCGGTGACGATGCGCGCCTCGCGCGGATCGGTCCCGGTCGTCTCCAGGTCGAAGCCGATCAGCAGCTCCCCGTGCCAAGCCATGCCGGCCCCCTTCTTCGTGGTGCGTTCCCCCAGTGATCTCCACGATGCCACGGGCCACTGACAATCCGAGGACCGCGTTCCGCTTACCGGCCATCGCACCACCGCGCCACCGCGCCACCGCGCCAGCGCGCCAGCCGGGGGAACGGGACCGGTCAGGACACAGGCCGCGAATCCGCCCAGGCCACCTCGAACTCCTCGCGATACGTCCCGAAAAGCCCTTCCTCACCCATCTCGTCCGGCTTCAGCACCCGGCCACCGCCCCGCAGGACGAGGACCGGGGCCTCCATCCCGCGGGTGCGGCGCAGATAGGACTGCACGACGGCCACACCGTCCGAGCCGTCCCCGTCCACGAGGTACGCCGTGAAGCGGGGCGTCTCGTCGTAGACCTGGATCTCGAAGGCACCGGGATCGCGCAGCCGGGCCCGCACCCGGCGCATGTGCAGGATGTTCATCTCCACGGACCGGCTCAACTCACCCCGCTTTATGCCCAGTTCGCGCTCACGCCGCTTCACCGCGCTGGACGCGGGGTTCAGGAACAGCAGCCGGGTCCGGCAGCCGGACTCGGCCAGCCGCACGAGCCGCCGCCCCGAGAAGTTCTGCACGAGGAGGTTCAGGCCGATACCGATCGCGTCGAGGCGCCGGGAGCCGCCGAAGAAGTCCTCGGCGGGGAACTGCCGCAGCAGCCGTACCCGGTCCGAGTGCACGGCCACCACGTCGGCGTACCGGTCGCCGACCAGGTTCTCGACGGCGTCGACGGGCAGCCGGCGGGCGGACGGTACGTCGCTGCCCGCGCCGAGGATCTCCAGGAGTTTCGCGGAGGCGCGCTCGGCCTGGGCCAGGACGGCCTCGGACAGGGCCCGGTTCCGCGAGACGACGTTGCGGGTGACTTCCAGTTCGTCCAGGGCGAGCTCGACGTCCCGGCGCTCGTCGAAGTACGGCTCGAAGCACGGCCAGTGCTGCACCATCAGCTCACGCAGCTGCGGCAGGGTGAGGAAGCTCAGGACGTTGTCGTCGGCGGGGTCGAGCAGGTAACCCTTGCGGCGGCTGACCTCGCGTACGGCGACGGCGCGCTGGACCCATTCCTGTCCCGCGGGTCCGGCGGCGGCGACCACCCAGTCGTCCTCGCCGTGCATGGGCTCGTAGATCGGGCGCAGAACAGCGGCCACGACCGCGCGCAGCCGCTGTTCGACGAGGTTCAGCCAGATGTAGGCCCGCCCGGCCCGCTGCGCGCGCGTGCGCACCTCACGCCAGGCTTCGGCGCCCCAGTCCAGCTCCGCGCCGATCTCCATCGGCCGGGCGAGGGACACCGCTCCCGGTGGGGCATCTGCGGAGCTCCCCTCGTGACCGCCGTCACCAGGGGGCAACTCCAGCCCTCCGGACCCCACCCGCACACCGCCTTCCGCTCCCCCGAGCACTCCCCCAGCCAACGATCAAGGAAGGGTACTCCGGGAGCGGCGGGCGGTGCAGCCGGATGGACAGGTCGTTTCTCAACTACCGCGTTCCACTTGCCCGTTCTGGTCGGCCAGCTCCGGCGGAGTGAGCGGATTCATAGCGGTGACGTCCCGCGGGGCCAGCGAGAAGCCCTGCCAGTGGACCGGCATGGGCTGCTGGTCCTCGTCCCGGGCGACGTGGTGGAAGCCGATGTTCACCCAGGCCACGGGGTGGGTGAGGGTCTGTCCGTTGACCCACTTGTCGACGGACTTGCCGCCGCCGGTACCGCAGTTGCGGATGTTGTTGCTGGCGAACTGTTCGCACTTCTTGTACTCGGTGAAGTAGATGTCGCGCTTGGTGAAGCTGCGGCCCGGGTACTTGGAGGTGGCGCCCGGCACGAACTCGTACGAACGGGCGTGGTCGTCCTTGTTCTTTCCGGTCGTGCTGACGACGCGCCACCAGCGCATGTTCTTGGCGTCGCCCGCGAGTTCCTTGGTGACCTTCGTGCGGGTGGTCTTGTTGCGCGGGGCCTCGCCGCCCGCGGCCGGCGGGCTGACCACGGAGTCGTACTGCTCGACCTTGTTCTTGGAGTTGCCGTCGAGGCCGAAGTTGAGCCGCCAGAAGACGTTGTGGCTGTGGCTGGTGGCGTACGCCTTGGCGCCCTTGCCTATCGGCCAGCCGCGGCCGTCACCGGCGTCGTAGTCGGCGGGCGAGAGGCTGCCGGTGGCGCCGACGTTCATGTTGATCGTGCCGTCGTCCTGGAAGCGCCACTCGGTCATGTACTCGTACCAGCCGACCTGGTTGACCGTGTACACGAGCAGGTCCTTGCCCTGCTTCTGCCAGACCTTGCCCGCGGTGTCGCCCTGCATGCGGTAGGCGTGGCCGCGCGAACGGGTCGTGGTGCACAGCCCCTTGACGTTCGGGTGCGCCGGGTCCCAGGCGTCCGGGACCTTGACGGTCTTGATGGTGCCGCCCGGGCACTCACCGGGGGCCATCTCCATCAGGCCCTGTCCGAAGCCGAAGCCCGTGAGGTCGTCGTACTCGACCGAGCCGTCGTCGTAGGGGACGTGGATCTGGGCGAGCTTCGCGCTGGTCAGGACCCGTATCGGCTTGGTCTCGCCCTTGGGCTGGTACGAGACGTTCTCCAGGACGAGCCCGGCCTCGCTCTCGTAGTGCCAGCACATCGTCCAGGTGGTGCCGGTGGCGAGCTTCTGCTCGATCTTGTACGCCGCGCTGCAGTCGGCGGCAGCGGCCGCGGGGGCGGCTCTCGTTTCGGCGACGGCCGGTCCCGCGGCCGTCGTGACGCCGGCGGCCAGGGCGACCGCCGAGAGGCCCACCGCCGCCCGCCTGCGGGCGCGGCTGATTCTGTTCACGCGCATGAAGAAATTACTCCCTTGCACAAGCAGGAAAGTGGGAAAGGTGAAGTGGGGCCGATGAACCGATGGACCGATGGACGGAGGCCGGTGGACCGAAGAGACTCAGCCGACCTTGGCGACCTTGCGGGTGCTCAGGTCGACCACCAGGTCACGGCTGTCGATCCAGGACCCGTTCCTGACCTTCACGAAGAGCCGCGTGCAGCGGTGCTTGCCGCAGTCCGCGACGGAGGCCGGCGTTCCCGGGACCGCCCGGAAGACCATGCTGTTGAGCATCAGCTGGTCGGGAGTGGTCAGCTCCTTGCCGGTCGCGTCCTTGTAGTCGGCCTTCAGTCCGGCGCCCAGCGGGTCGGCGATCAGGAGCCGCGCGGCCTCGACGGTCTCGTCACGGCTGAGCGGCGGCTGGACGCCGTGCTGGGTGTCGGTCGACTCGACCTTGCCGGTGTCGAGGTTCACCGTCCTGGTGACGAGCGAGTCGTCCTTGTAGTCGTAGAACGACACCTCGGCGCGTCGCGGCGCGTTCGGGTCGTCCAGTTCGCTCACCTCGGGCTCGGAGAGGTCGACGGTGATCCGCTGCGGCCCCTTGTCGCCCTCGACGTTCTCGCTGCTGCGCGAGAGCCCGCGGTCCAGGGCGAGCGTCTCGACCCGCTCGGTCTCGTCGTCGGTGAGCGGGTCGCGCCCCTTGCCCCGGTCGCCCTCGGCCGGAGCCTGCTCCACGACGCCCGGCCGCACGGCGCCCTGGCCCTGTTCCTGGGCCTGACCCGCCGTCTGCGCGGTCCGCCCCGTCCCCTGGCCGCCGGAGTCGTCGGCGCCCGCCGAGCCCGGCAGGGTGATTCCGACCATCACGGCGGTTCCGGCGACCGCTATGGCCGCGCCCGCCACCACCTTGCCCAGATGGCGGTGCACTATTGTGCGCACATTTCCCCCTACTCCCCCTGCATCTCTAGGAGTCGATCGAGTCCCACTGATTCGGCATACCGCGTATGCACTGGTCGACCGGTAAGAGGGAGGTAAGTCCTAGGTGGTTCCATCAGTTTCGGGGACACTCGGGCGGGAGTCGCCCTCTGCGACGTCGCACAACTGGAAGAGTTGCATCCATGCAGGTCTGGCCTGGACAGGCGTACCCACTCGGTGCCACGTACGACGGCGCCGGCACGAATTTCGCGGTCTTCTCGGAGGCCGCGGACCGGATCGAGCTGTGTCTGCTGCACGACGACGGCTCGGAAACGGCGATAGAGCTGCGCGAGACCGACGCGTTCGTCCGGCACGCGTACCTGCCCGGCGTGATGCCGGGCCAGCGGTACGGCTTCCGCGCGCACGGTCCCTACGAGCCGGAGCGGGGGCAGCGCTGCAATTCGGCGAAGCTGCTGCTCGACCCGTACGCGAAGGCCATAAGCGGCAGCGTCGAATGGGGCGAGGAGGTGTACGGCTACCACTTCAAGTCGCCCGGCAGGCGCAATGACCTGGACTCGGCACCCCACACGATGAGCTCCGTGGTGGTCAATCCGTACTTCGACTGGGGAGACGACCGGCTCCCGCGCACGGAGTACCACCACACCGTGCTGTACGAGGCCCATGTGAAGGGCCTGACGATGCGGCACCCCGGGCTGCCCGACGAGCTGCGCGGCACGTACGCGGCGCTCGCCCACCCGGCCGTCATCGAACACCTGACCGAACTGGGCGTCACAGCCCTCGAACTGATGCCCGTTCACCAGTTCGTGAACGACCACCGCCTGGTCGACATGGGTCTCAACAACTACTGGGGCTACAACACGATCGGCTTCTTCGCCCCCCACAACGCGTACGCGTCCTGGGGCGACCGCGGACAGCAGGTCCTGGAGTTCAAGTCGGCCGTCCGCGCGCTGCACGAGGCGGGCATCGAGGTCATCCTCGACGTGGTCTACAACCACACCGCCGAGGGCAACCACCTGGGCCCGACACTGTCCTTCAAGGGGCTCGACAACGCCTCGTACTACCGGCTGATGGACGACGCCCGCTACTACATGGACACCACGGGCACGGGCAACTCCCTGCTCATGCGCTCCCCGCACGTACTCCAGATGATCATGGACTCGCTGCGGTACTGGGTGACGGAGATGCACGTCGACGGGTTCCGCTTCGACCTGGCGGCGACCCTGGCCCGGCAGTTCCACGAGGTGGACCGGCTGTCCTCGTTCTTCGACCTGGTCCAGCAGGACCCGGTGGTCTCCCAGGTGAAGCTGATCGCCGAGCCCTGGGACGTCGGCGAGGGCGGCTACCAGGTGGGCAACTTCCCGCCGCTGTGGACCGAGTGGAACGGAAAGTACCGCGACACCGTACGGGACATGTGGCGGGGCGAGCCGCAGACGCTCGCCGAGTTCGCGTCCCGGCTGACGGGGTCCTCGGACCTCTACCAGGACGACGGGCGGCGCCCGCTGGCCTCCATCAACTTCGTCACCTGCCACGACGGCTTCACGATGCACGACCTGGTGTCGTACAACGAGAAGCACAACGACGCGAACGGCGAGGACAACCGCGACGGCGAGAGCCACAACCGCTCGTGGAACTGCGGGGCCGAGGGCGACACCGACGACCCGGAGGTCCTGGAGCTGCGAGCACGCCAGATGCGCAACTTCACCGCGACCCTGCTGCTCTCGCAGGGCGTGCCGATGCTCAGCCACGGCGACGAGTTCGCGCGTACGCAGGGCGGCAACAACAACGCGTACTGCCAGGACACGGAGCTGGCCTGGGTCCCGTGGCCCGAGGACGGCAGCGAGCTGCTGGAGTTCACGCGCGCGATGGTGTGGCTGCGGCGCGAGCATCCGGTGTTCCGGCGGCGCCGGTTCTTCCACGGACGGCCCGTGGAGGGCACCCACGACGATCTGTCGGACATCGCCTGGTTCACCCCGGCAGGCGAGGAGATGACCCAGGACGACTGGGACTCCACGCAGGCGCGGGCGCTGTCGGTGTTCCTCAACGGCAACGCCATCTCGGAGCCGGGGCCGCGCGGGGAGCGCATCAACGACGACTCGTTCCTGATGCTGTTCAACGCCTCGCCGAAGACGCTGGAGTTCGTGGTGCCGGTCAACCACGGGCGGCAGTGGCAGGTGGTCGTGGATACGGGCCGGTCCGCGGGGGTCGCGCCCGGGACCGGGGCGAAGGTGAAGGCGGGCGACCGCCTGTCGCTGGTGGACCGGAGCATGGTGGTGCTGCAGCGCCCGGCGTAGCGCTCCGCGGGGTGCGCCGTTTCCGGGTGCGGGCCCGGTGAGGGCCGTTCGCGCCGTTCCCCGCGCCCCATCAGGGGCGCGGGGAACGGCGCAGGCTTTTGGCTTTGAGCGGCACGGGCGACGCGGCGCGCAGCCCGGTCTTCCAGGGGCGCGGGGAACGGCGCGAACGGCCCCACCGGGGCCGCGCCCGCAGACGTGACACGAAACGGCGCGAGACGGGTACGTAGGTTTGCATGACACCTGTCGTGCCGACCGCCACCTACCGCCTCCAGCTCCAGCCGGACTTCCCCTTCGACGCAGCCGCGCGGGCGATCCCGTACCTGGCCGGGCTGGGCGTCTCCCATCTGCACCTGTCCCCCGTCCTGGAGGCCGTCCCGGGCTCGGGACACGGCTACGACGTCGTGGACCCCGCGCGCGTACGCGACGAACTCGGCGGCGAGCAGGGACTGCGCGACCTCTCCCGCACCGCCCGCGAGCACGGCCTCGGGCTCGTGCTCGACATCGTGCCGAACCACATGGCGATGTCTCCCCGTCACAACCACCCCCTGTGGGAGGTGCTGCGCGAGGGCCCCGACTCGCCGTACGCGCGCTGGTTCGACATCGACTGGGCGGCCCAGGGCGGGCGCGTCCTGCTGCCGGTGCTCGGGCAGCCCGTGGGCGCGGAGACGGGCGACCTCGTGGTCGACGGGGACGTCCTGCGCTACCACGACCACGTGTTCCCGCTGCGGGCCGGCACCGCCGAACTGCCGCTGCCGGAGCTGCTGGACGCCCAGTGGTACCGGCTCGCGTGGTGGCGGCTGGCGCGCACCGAGCTGAACTACCGGCGGTTCTTCAGCATCTCGGAGCTCATCGGGGTGCGTGTCGAGGACCCGGAGGTCTTCGACGCGACCCACGGCAAGATCCTCCAGCTGCTGGACGAGGGCGTCGTCGACGGACTGCGCGTCGACCACCCGGACGGCCTCGCCGACCCGGACGCGTATCTGCGCCGTCTCCACGAGGCGACGGGCGGGCGCTGGACGGTGGTGGAGAAGATCCTCGCGGACGGCGAACCGCTGCCCGCCGCCTGGCCGGTCGCCGGCACCACCGGCTACGACGCGCTGCGGCACATCGACGGCGTCCTCACGGACCCGGCGGGCGCCGGGGACCTCCTCGGCCAGTACCGGCGGTTCGCGGCCCCCCAGGCCGACCGCGGGGGCGTCTGGGAGGCGACCGTACGGCGGGCCGCGTACAAGGTCGTCCATCACGAGCTGGCGGCCGAGGTCGACCGGCTCACCCGCGAGGCGGACCGGCTGTGCCGTACGTCCGCGGACGCCGTGCTGCGCGACCGCGCCCCCTGGGCCCTGCGCACCGCCCTGCGGGAACTGCTCGTCCGGCTGGAGGTCTACCGGCCGTACACCTCCGGGGACGCCGCGTCCGTCCTCACCGAGGAGGCCGCGCGGGAGGCGAAGCATGCCTTCAAGGTCCCCGAGGAGGCGCGGGCCGTCGATCTCGTACGGGATCTGGTGCTGGGGCGCGTCGGCGAAGGGCCGGAGTTCGCGGCGTTCCGGGCCCGGTTCGCCCAGCTCGCGTCGGCGCTGCGGGCCAAGTCCGTGGAGGACACGGCGTTCTACCGGTACGTACCGCTGCTGTCGGCCACCGAGGTGGGTGGCGAGCCGGGGTCCCCCGCGGTGTCCCCGGAGGACTTCCACGCGTACTGCGCGCGCGTGCAGCGCGACTGGCCCGCGACCGGGACCGCCCTGTCCACGCACGACACGAAGCGCAGCGCCGACGTCAGGGCCGCGATCTCCGTGCTGACGCAGGCCCCCTCGCGCTGGGCCGACCTGCTCGCCGAGGTGACCGGGCGAACGGCCGCCGAGGGCGTGGGCGCGCCGGACCCGCAGGTGGCCTGGGCCGCCTGGCAGACCGCCGTCGGGCTCGGCCCGGCGGACGGCGAACGGCTGCGGGAGGCGCTGCTGAAGCACATCAGGGAGGCGGGCCTCGGCACGGCGTGGACCGAGCAGGATCCCGCGTACGAGGAGGCCGTGGCGGACTTCCTGAAGGCGGGCCCGTGCGGGGCGCCCGGGCAGCGTGTCGCCGAGTTCAGGAGGTCGCTTGAGCCGTACGTGCGGGCGAACGTCCTCGGGGCCGCCCTGCTGCATCTGACGATGCCGGGGGTACCGGACCTGTACCAGGGCACGGAGGCCGAGTACCGGGCCCTGGTGGACCCGGACAACCGGCGGCCCGCGCACTTCCCGCCGGAGGAGACGGGCTCTCTGTCCGCCGAGAAGGCCGCGCTCACGACGGCCGCCCTGCGGCTGCGACGGCGGCGCCCCGCCGTGTTCGGCGAGTCCGCCGCCTACGAGCCGCTGCCCGCCCGGGGCCCGGGGGCCGCGCACTGTCTGGCCTTCGCGCGCTCCGCGGAGGTGGTCACAGCCGTCTCCCGGCTGTCGCTGCGCCTGGCGGAGGAGGGCGGCTGGCGCGACACCGAGCTGCCGCTGCCCGCGGGGCGCTGGACCGATCTGCTCGCGCCCGGACGGGAGTTCACGGGGCACGCACGCGTGGAGGCGCTTTTCGGACGGTTGCCCGTGGTGCTGCTGGAGCGGGTGGGAGACGATCCGGTGCCCGCCGGCTGACGGGCGGCGCCGGGGCGCCTACGCCGAACGCGTCCGCCGTCCGGGTGACATCGGCGCCCCGGGCACCCATACGTGCTGCTGGGCGCTCCCCGGAGGCGCCCCTCCACGTGCTTGACAGTTCATCCAGACCGTGGAGTACTGCGGATTGCGACGCAGGGTGGACCAAGTCGGGGGTGAGTCTCCTGCCGGAGCTGCGCTACCCCAGTGTGACCGAACTCGAACGCTCCGCCCGGGCTCTGGCGGCCCACCGGCCGGGCCTGTGCTCCCTCCGGCCCATCGGCTCCTCGCGTGCCGGCCGGCCGCTGTGTCTGCTGTCCGTGGGCCACGCCGAGCGCGCGGTGCTGGTCGTCGCGGGCGCCCATGCGAACGAGCCCGTCGGCGGTGCCACCCTGCTGGCGCTGGCCGAACGGGTCGTGCGCGAGCGGCGGCTGCGGGACGACACCTCCTGGCACTTCCTGCTCTGCGCGGACCCCGACGGCGCCGGCCTCCATGTGACTCCGGCGCCGCGCACCCTGCTCGACTACCACCTCGGTTTCTTCCGCCCCGCCGGGCCCGAGCAGCCCGAGTGGTCGCCCTCGGTGCTGCCGCCCGACCGGCTGCCGCCCGAGACCCTGGCCCTCATCCGGGTCATCGACGAACTGCGCCCCTACCTCCAGGTGACACTCCACGGCACCGACCTCGGCGGCAGCTGGGTGCAGCTCACCAGGGACATCCCGGGGCTGGCCGAGCCGTTCGGCAAGTCCGCGGCGGAACTGAACATCCCGGTCGAGACGGGCGCCTCGGACGCCGCCGGCTGGCCGGCCTCCGGGCCCGGGGTGCATGTGATGCCCGCACCCGGCGGGGACCCGGCGTACCTGAGCATGCCGGACGACGCCCGCGAGAGCACCTGGTACCGCGCCCACCTGTACGGCGGTCTCACCGCGGTCGTCGAGGTGCCGATGTGGGCGAGCGACCTGGTGGACGATCCCACGCCGCACCCCGCGCCCGCGGCGGCGATGGGGCGGCTGGCACGCCGGCTCCGCCAGGACGCCCACCAGGTCGAGAGCGTCCTCGCCGACGCGCTGCCGCGTCTTCCCGGCCCCGCCGGGCCGCTGCTGCGTGCCGCCCGGTGGGCGCTGGAGCTGGTTCCCGGGCTGGCCGGCGACTGGGTCCGGCCGCCGGCGGCGGACACCACGATGGCGCACGTGGGCAGCGTCGACGCGTTCGGCCGACGGCTCCCGCTGCGATCCGCGGCGATGCTCCTGCGGGTGCTGCGGGAGGCCGACGACCATGCCGCGCCCGCCCTGGAACACCTCGTCGGTTCCTGGAGCGAGGCCTTCGCCCAGCGCTTCCGGGCGCGCTGGGTGCCGCTGGAGCAGCAGGTCGAGCACCAGAGCCGCACGGTGGTGGCCGCGGCACGGCACGCCCGGGACGGAGCGCCGTGAGACTCCCCCGGTCGCGGGGTCAGTGCGGCAGGGCGAACACCGCGCCCGTCCGCGCCGCCATCACACAGGAGTTGGCGAACGTCTCCTGATACGTGATCGCGTGGCCGCCCCACTCGCCGCGCGCGGAGACGGACACCGGCGCGTGGACCATCGGACAGAAGGTGTCCTTGAGCGGGATCCTGCCGACGTCGCCGTGCGCGGCCCGCAGTTCCTCGCAGGCGCGCGCGGCCTGCTCGTGTCCTCTGGGCGGATCGCAGAGCAGCAGCGTGCCGCGGAGGTCGCCGGAGCGGGGCTCGCCGCGGCCGACCGTCACATAGAGCCAGTCGCCCGACGGCGACTGCGGGAGCGCCACCGCCCGGGCCGGCACCGGTCCCGCCACGAGGAGTGCGCAGGCGGCCAGCAGGAAGGCCCGTACCGCCGCGGTCGCTTTCTGATTGTTCGTCATTGCCTGTGCATCGGCACGCGGGGCCCGCGGGCCCACCCCGACTCACTCGAACGGTACTTCGGCCCTCGGCACGGGCCTGCCGGGCGGACGCGCCGCAACACTCCGCCGGCGGGCCAGGTCGAACGCGGCGAGCACCACCCGCGCCTGGTACTCGGCCTGCCGCGCGACCGGGATCCAGCGCGCCCCGTGGCCGTCGTGGTACTCCGCGCACCAGCCGTCGATGAGCCGGTCGAGGTCGGCCGCCGCGCCGTGCGGGTCCTGTCCGGTGGTGGTCGCCAGCTGGTGCAGCAGCCCCGCCGTGCGCAGCGCTGTCCGGCGGGCGGAGATGCGCAGCGCGGTCAGCCCGGACGTGTTGAGCGGCGGCAGCGGGCGGACGGCACCGGCGACGTCCGTACCCGGGCCGGTGTCGGGGTCCCAGGAGTCGGCGAGGCCGGGGCAGACCAGCATGTGGTCGTCGACGGGCGCGAGGAGACGGTCGACGTCCCCGGCCGCGCCCCCTGCCGTGGCCAGGTGAGGGCGGATACGGGCCAGCAGTTCCTGGAGCAGGGCCGTGTCCCGGCGCAGGGTCCGGGCGACGTCCCTCAGCGCGCTCTCGCTGTCGGCCGCCGCCGAGGGGTCCTGCACGGCCGCCACGCCCCACATGGGCGCCTCGACGACCGCGGTCACCGTTCCGTACGGGTGCGGGTGGAACCAGGTGGACTCGACGGCCGCCTCCGTGATGGCCGCGGCGAGGTCGCCGCGCGTCGGGGGCGGGATGCGGTAGACCGCCGGCCCCAGGACGGGCCAGTACAGCGTGTCGTACGGGGCGAGTTCGAGCGGGATGTCCAGGCGGGTCGCGATGTGCGCGAGCCGGGGTGCCATGCCGGGCAGGTCGCGCGTCAGCTCGACGAAGCCGCCGCCCACGTCGACGCCGTGCAGGGAGCACTGGAAGAAGGGCCGCAGCTCGTCCTGGAGGGCGAGCAGGGCACGGGTCTCCGGCAGTGCGGCCCCCGCCGCGCCGTCGGGCAGCCATTCCGGCTGTTCCATGAAGCCGGGGCGGAAGAAGTTCCGGAAGTGGTGGCCGAGTGTGTACGGGCCCGCCAGCCAGCCCTCGTTGCGGCGGGAGCCGTCGGGGTCAAGGCACAGCAGGAGGTTCCAGGTCACGTCGGCGCCGTCGCACAGCCGGGGGTCGGCCAGGGCCCGTTCGGCCAGGCGCAGGACGGTGGCGCCGCCCACCGGTTCGTTGGCGTGGGGGCCCGCGACGACGAGGACCTGGCGGCTGCCGTGTCCGACGGACAGCAGCCGCAGCGGAAGTCCGGCCCGGGAGGTGCCCACCTGGCGCAGCCGGGCGTCCCGTGGGCGGCGGTTCACGAGCTCGGCCGCCCGGACGCCCAGTTCGCCGACGGAGGGATAGCGGAGGAGTGGCGGCAGGGTACTACCTCCGCGACGAGTTACCACCGGTTCACTTGGTGTGCATGGTGTACGCACAGTGAGTCACGGTCGCGGAGGTACGTCAACAGTCGGTGCGAATAGAAATATGCACGCCCGTCGGGCTCCCGCGGGCCGGCTTCGGCGGAGCCGGCGGTTGCACCCACCGGGCCCGTGGTCCGGAACCTGGGCCTGGGCCGCCCGGAGCCCCGTCGGCCTAGTCCGCCGCGAGCCGGAAGGCCATCCGGCCGAAACTGACCTGGTCGCCGACCTGGACGACGGCGGCGCCGATCACCCGCCGCCCGTTCACGGCCGTGCCGTTGGTCGAGCCGAGGTCGCGCAGCACCCACAGGCCGCCCTGGCGGGTGAGTTCGGCGTGCACGCGCGACACCGTCTCGTGGCTGAGCCGCAGACCGCTGGCCGGGTCACGGCCTATCCGCAGCGGGTACCGGCTCTCCGGCCGGGGCAGCAGCAGTTTGGGGAGTCGCTCGGCCTGCCAGGCCCGGCGCAGCCGCACGCTGAAACCGGAGACCGCCTCGACCGTGCCGAACAGCAGCCGCGACCAGCGGTTCTCGGTGCGCAGATCGGCGGTGAGCGCGGCGAGTTCGTCCGCGGTGCGGGCGGCGAACGCGAGTTCCATCCGCAGGAGGAACGTGTCGTGCGAGAGCCTCCCCAGGGCGGCGCCCTCCCGCAGCGCCTTCAGCGTCCTGTCCCGCTCGGCGTCCGACAGCCGCGCGGGAGCGGGATAGGTGTGGAACTCCGGGGACGACGTCACGCAGCCGATTGTCTGGCAGCGCGGCCGGAGTGTCCAGAATGCACAGCACTTCAGGGGAGTACGCACTCCGGGCACGGCCGTTTCACGTCGTCCGATCGAGGGGATCCGAAGGTGAATTGATCTCGTTTGACGCACCATGGGACCGGCGAGGTCACGGTGAGCAGACGAGGGAGAACCGTCCGTGCAGTTCGAGGTGTGGGCACCACAGGCCGATCGCATGACGCTCCACTGCGCGGGCACCCCGCGCGCGATGGAGCCCGATCCGCGGCGCCCGGGGTGGTGGACGGGCGAGGCCGAGGCGCGGGACGGCACGCGGTACGGGTTCGCGGTGGACGACGGTCCGGTGCTGCCGGATCCGCGTTCCTACCGGCAGCCGGACGGACCGGACGGCCTGAGCGCGGTCGTCGACCAGGAGCGGTACGCCTGGCGCGCCGACTGGGCGGGGCGCGGACTGCCGGGCGCCGTGCTGTACGAGCTGCACGTGGGCACGTACACGCGTGAGGGCACGCTGGACGCGGCTGCCGAGCGGCTCGGGCATCTGGTGGAACTGGGCGTGACACACGTCGAGTTGATGCCGCTGTGCCCGTTCCCGGGGCGGCACGGGTGGGGGTACGAGGGGGTGTCGCTGTGGGCCGTGCACGAACCGTACGGCGGCCCCGAGGCCCTGAAGCGTTTCGTCGACCGGGCGCACGAGCTGGGTCTCGGCGTCGTCCTGGACGTCGTGCACAACCATCTGGGGCCCTCCGGCAACTATCTGCCCGCCTTCGGGCCGTACTTCACGGACACGCACCACACTCCCTGGGGTTCGGCCGTGAACCTGGACGCGCCCGGTTCCGACGAGGTGCGCGCGTTCCTGCTCGGCAGCGCGCTCTCCTGGCTGCGCGACTACCGGCTCGACGGGCTGCGCCTGGACGCGGTGCACGCGCTGTACGACACGCGCGCGTGCCACTTCCTGGAGGAGCTGTCGGCGGCCGTGGACGGACTCTCCGCGGAGCTGGGCCGGCCGCTGTTCCTCATCGCCGAGTCGGACCTCGGCGACCCGCGGCTGATCACGCCCCGCAGGGAGAACGGGCTCGGGCTGCACGCGCAGTGGAACGACGACTTCCACCACGCGCTGCACACCGCGCTGACCGGTGAGGCGCAGGGCTACTACGCGGACTTCGGCCGGGCCCCGCTCGCGGCGGTGGCGAAGACGCTGACGGCGGGCTACTTCCACGACGGCACGTACTCCAGCTTCCGGGGCCGGCGGCACGGCCGGCCGCTAGACCGTACGCGGGTCGCGGGGCACCGGCTGCTCGGTTACACGCAGACCCACGACCAGGTCGGCAACCGTGCCCTGGGCGACCGGCTCGCGGCCTCCCTCTCGCCCGGTCTGCTGGCCTGCGCGGCGGCGCTGACCCTCACCGGGCCGTTCACACCGATGCTGTTCATGGGCGAGGAGTGGGCCGCGGGCACGCCCTGGCAGTTCTTCACCGACCACACGGATCCCGAGCTGGCGGAGGCCGTACGGCGGGGCAGGCGGCGGGAGTTCGGATCCCACGGGTGGGCCGAGGAGGACATCCCCGATCCGCAGGACCCGGCCACCCGCGACCGGTCATGTCTCGACTGGTCCGAGCCGGAGAAGGGGGTTCACGCGCGCGTGCTCGCCTGGTACCGCGAGTTGATCGCTCTCCGGCACGCCCAGGCCGACCTCACGGACCCCGATCTCGCGGACGTCAAGGTCGCGTTCGAGGAGAGTGCCCGCTGGCTCGCCTTCCGGCGGGGTGACGTCCGGGTGGCCGTGAACCTCGGCTCGGAGCGGGCGGCGATTCCTCTCGGTGGCCGTCAGGCGCGGGTGCTGGCCGCGTGGGAGCCGGTGGATGTCCCTGGCGCGGACGGGCTGTTGGGGTTGCCCGGGGAGTCGTGTGTGGTGCTGCTGCAGGGGTGATTCACCTGCGGGCCGGGTGGGGGCCGTTCGCGCCGTTCCCCGCGCCCCCTAAAAGATTGCGCCGTTCCCCGCGCCCCCTAGGGGGCTGCGCCCCATCAGGGGCGCGGGGAACGGCGCAATCTTTTGGCATTGAGGCGCACAGGGAACGCGGCGCCCGCCCCCGATCCTTCAGGGGCGCGGGGAACTGCGCGAACGGCCCCGCCGACCCGCAGGGAATCACCACGTCTCGTCCGTGACCCGTTCCAGCAGGATCGCCTCCCACGAGCGGGCCAGCTGCGCGCGCAGCAGCGGCAGCGGACTGTCGGAGCGGTCGCGGAGACGGTCCGCGAGCCGGGTCAGCGTGTCGCAGCGGGCGAGCCACAGACCCCGCAGACAGGGCCGGGCCCCGTAACCGGCCAGGGTCGCCGCACGGACCGCCGCGGGGGCACCCACGGCCAGGGCGAGACCCGCGATGTCCTCGGTGGGATCGCCGACGGCGGCGTCGGTCCAGTCCAGGACACCGCGGACGCGCCCGTCGCCGCTGACCACGAGGTGCTCGCCCTTGAGGTCGTGGTGGACAAGGAAGGCGGCGCCCGGCTGCGGCGCGAGCTGGACGACGCCGGCCGCGGTGAGCTGCCGGAGCCGGGCGGGGTCGAACTCGTCGGCGGCGGCGAGCTGTTCGGCGGCCCGCTCGGCGGCGGTACGCAGCGTTTCGAGGGGCCGGGGCGCCGCGCGGGGCACACCGAGCGACTCGGCCTGGTGCCCCGACACCTCGCGCAGTCCACTGAGCAGCCCCGCCAGATCGGCCTCGCCGACCGCGGAGACGTCCCGCTGCTCGCCGGATCCGCCGGGGATCAGCGTGTCGAGGGTGTACGTCAGCCCGCTCGCCCATTCGCCGTGGGCGACGCTCACCGGGACGGCGACGCCGATGTGGGGGCGTACCAGGTCACGTAGTCGCAGTTCGCGCCGCTGGCGCCGGGACGCCTCGCGGTCCGGGGCGAGCCGCAGCACATGCCGTGCGCCCACGAACCAGGTGGAGTGCTCGCCGCCCTCGGCGACCGGCGCGATCCGGAGCCCGCCACCGTCCGGGAGCTGAGAGTCCGGGAGCGGGGAGTCCTGGAGCAGGGAGCCCTGGAGCAGGGAGCGGACGACGCGTCGCACGGTGTCCGCGGTGGGTGTCGCTGCCTGGGTCATGGTCGCGCCGTCCGCCGTTGGGGAGTCCGGGGCGCGGGAGCCGCTGTCCGGCGCCCGCCGAGCGTGGTCAGTTCACGACGGCCATCTCCCGGGGGGTGTCGTTGAGGCGGCGTCCGCCGTCCTCGGTGACCGTCACGATGTCCTCGATGCGTACTCCGAAGCGGCCCGGCAGATAGATGCCGGGCTCCACGGAGAAGCACATCCCGGGCACGAGGGGCTGTTGCTCGCCCTCGATCATGTACGGCGGTTCGTGGGTGGTGACGCCGATGCCGTGCCCGGTGCGATGGATGAAGCGGTCGCCGTACCCGGCCTCGGTGATGTGGGCGCGGGCGACCCGGTCGACGTCCTGGCAGGCCGCACCGGGCCGCACGGCCTCGAACGCGGCCTGCTGGGCGGCGCGGACGATGTCGTGCACCCGCTGCTCCTCGGCGCCCGGCTCGCCGACGTGCACCGTGCGGGAGGTGTCCGAGCCGTAGCCGTGCTTCAGTCCGCCGAAGTCGAGGACGACCGTGTCGCCGTGCCCGATGACACGGGAGCCGGCCTCGTGGTGCGGGTTGGCGCCGTTCGGCCCCGACCCGACGACCGTGAAGTCCACCTGCTCGTGCCCGAAGTGCCGCAGCAGATCGGCGAGGTCGCCCGCGACGTCCGACTCGCGGCGGCCGGCGAAGGCGACCTTCAGGATCTCCTCGTACGTGTGGTCGGCGGCGGCGCCCGCGGCCGCCAGCCGCTCCAGTTCGGTACTGTCCTTGACGGCCCGGAGCATCGGCAGTGCCTCGCTGAGGGAGGCGTACGAAGTGCCGGGCAACTCTCTCTGGAGGCCCAGCAGGTGCAGCGCCCAGGCGTTGTCGCTGACGCCGTACCGGCCCGAGGCGTCAAGGAGCGGGGCCGTGGTGGTGTACGGGTCCTTGCCGTCGGTCCAGTCGCGCAGTTTCAGGGCGGGAGCGCCCACGGCCCTCTCGGCGTCCGGGGCCTCCAGCGTGGGCACGACGAGCACGGGGTCCTGCCCGGCGGCGAGTACCAGCAGGGTGAGCCGCTCGGTGGCCGCGGGCGGCGCGTAGCCGGTGAGCCAGACGAGATCGGGTCCGGGCGCGACGAGCACTCCGGCGAGCCCCGCCTCGACGGCGGCCCGTGCGGCGCGTTCCATCCGGGCCCGGTAGTCGTCGGCGGTGAAGGGCGCGGGTGTGCCGGTCATCCGGTCCTCCGTGGGTCGGTCCCCGGAGTGGGGTGCGGAGTGGGGTGCGGGGTGGGGCGCGGGTCGAAAGGGGCCACGGGCAGCATCCTGCCCGGACAGCGGGGGTGACGCGAGCCGGTCGGGGGAGATCTGCTCCGGCCTGCGCCGCACACCGCCGCACACCGGCCCGGGACAGCACGGTCCCCATCCGTCCCGCAAACCACACGTAAAGGTTGTAAGCCCGTTGCTCGACCATCGAATCCAATGTTTGGATGGCAACGGGCCATTAGTTGTGGTGGCCCTTCAGCGAGGCGGAGGAACCGTGCTCGTGCTGGCGCACATCAGCGACCTGCACCTGGACGGGACCCGACGGGCGACCAAGTGCACGATGCCGACCCCCACCCCGACAGCACGAGGAGTGTCCCGAAGAACGGGCTGACCAACAGGGTCGTGAGTCGTCGCCCGGCTCAGGAGGCCGTGGCCGTGGCCGTGGCCGTGGCCGTGGCCGTCCGCCAGACACTGCCGAACGGCAGCTCCGGGAGCTGCCCCGGCACGAAGCCGTGGGCGCGGCGTGCCAGGTCGGCGGCTCCGTAACGGCGGCAGTCGTAGTGCCACTTCAGGATGCCGGCCATCCAGTTCTGCAGCTCCACGACATAGCCCTCCATGATCGCGCGGGCCTCGTCGGACAGGTCGAAGTCCTCGTACAGGACGGGGAACTCGTGGGCGGCGACATGCTCGAACTGCCGCATGCGCTGGGTCATGAGGTCGTGGACGACGCCGAGCGCCTTCGGGTAGTCGCAGCCGAAGAAGTTCTGCACGACGAGGATGAGGTTGTGCACCTCGCCCTCGTACTCGATCTCCTTCTGGTACGAGAAGACGTCGTTGATGAGCATCCCGTAGTCGATCGCCGCGTTCTCCAGTGCCCGGACGGGGCCGCTGCGGTAGACCTCCGGCGGTACCGCGGGGCCGTGGCCCAGCCGGCACAGGCTCTTGGTGAGGTCGGAGCCGAAGGTGGCGCGGCGCATCTCCAGGTAGTCGACGGGGTCGGGGATGCGGTTCTGCAGCTGGTTGGACAGCTCCCACACCCAGCTCTCCGTCATGACCTCCACCGAGGCCCGCATGGTGCGGCGCGCGTCCGGCGTCATCGTGGCCGTCGTACGCCGCCAGAGGTCGGCGAGGCCGCGCTCCATGGCGTTGGCCGGGGGCGGGATCTCCTCGCCCTCCACGGGCATACAGGCGGACAGCCGCGCCGTGCACAGTTTCGCGGCGGCCAGATCCCTGCGGTTCCCGAACACCATCGGGTAGTAGTCGTCGCCGTACGTCCCCCACACGAGCCACTGCGCGCTGAGGTCCAGCGCCTCGGGGGTGCCGTCCGGATCGAGACCCGCCGAACACAGCGGCAGGTCGTAGGCGGCGAGCTTGTCCTCGTCCCAGACGCCCTCCTGAAGGATGCCCATGCTGTGCGCCCACGGGGCGATGCGCCGCCGGGCCCCTTCCAGGTCGGCGTTGAGCCGGACCTCGAACGGCATGTAGAAGTCGGGGAGTCGCGAGGGGCCCACCTTCTGGAACGGCACATGCGTGTACGCCCGCAGCCGCTCGGCGCCCGCCGCGGCGAGCAGCGCCCCGATGTCGGCGGCGGAGGTGCCGGGGCCGGTGAGGCCCTTCAGCGGGGAGGACTCCAGAGCCCCCTCGTTCATGTACCGGCTCGATCGCATGTGCCACTCGTGGCCGCCCGACTGCCAGTCCTGCAGTCCCCGCGTGTACGCGGCGACGGCACCGACCTCGCCCGGTGTGAGGCCCTTCTCCAGGGCCAGCGCGGGCACTTCGGTGAGCGCCGTGTGGTCGAACTGGTACAGGCGTGAGGAGAGGACGTCGTTGACGGTGTCGGCGGCCTGCTGCGTCGTACACCCGAAGAACGTCTCCAGGACGAGCACGCCGTTGCTCAGCTCGCCCTCCTCCTCGACCTCCCGCTGGTACGAGAAGAGGTCGTTGCGCAGGTGGACCGCGTCGGAGAAGGTCTCCATCAGCACGCGCATCGGCCGTGAGCCGGCGACCCGGTCGGGAACCTCCGCGGTCGCGTACTCCACGAGCCCCGCCGACCACGGGGCGCCGCCCACCTTGCGGCGCATCTCGATGTACTCGACAGGGTTCGCGATCCGCCCTTCGTTGATGTTGGACAGCTCCCACATCGACTCGTTGAGCAGATGCTCGGTGGACTCGGCGAACCGCCTGCGCCACCCCATGGACATCGAGGGGACCGTACGGGCCCACAGGTCGGCGAGGCCGGCCTCGACCGGGTTCCGCGGCTCGGGCACGGCGGTCGCGAGGTCGAGCGGCATGAAGAGCGGCAGGCGGTCCAGGTAGGCCTTGCCGCCCGCGCGGTCCTGGCTGCGCTTGAAGGTCTCCAGGAAGTGGTCGTCGAAGAAGAAGACCCACACATACCAGTCGGTGATGAGCGAGAGGGCGGGCCCGTCGCATTCGGGATGCGTGTACGCGCACAGCAGTCCGTAGTCGTGGGCGTCGAGGTCGGCCCGCTCCCAGATGCCGGAGCCCTCCAGCATGCCCATGCCGCGGGCCCATTCGGTGGTGTGGGTGCGGGCCTCGTCGACATGCGGATTCAGCCGTGCGGGGTACGGCGTGTAGAAGTGGGGAAGTTCGAACGGCTGCGTCATGGGGCGGGGCCTACCCGGGGTTGTCCGCAGGCATCCGTGCGGGGGTGGATGATCGCACCATCGCGTGAACGGATGAGTGAACGGGGTCCTGCCTGGGAAGGGGTGGGGGCTCACTCGGGGCCCGGCCCCGAACCCCCGGTCCTCAAACGCCGGACGGGCTGAAACGCCTTCGACCCGTCCGGCGTCTGGGGACAACGGAGGCCTGGGGGCGAAGCCCCACACCTTTCTCCCGTGCTGCCCGTATCGCCGCCGTCGGAGCCACCGCCGTCGCGCTGACGGTCGGGCTCGCCACCTCCGCGTCGGCCGCCACCGCGACGCGGTCCGTGACGGTGAGCGGCACGACGTACAACCTGTCGCTGACGGCCCCCGACAGCCTCTCGGCCGCCGGGCAGAACATCACCGTCTCCGGCAGCGGCTACAACACGCTCCAGGGCGTCTACGTCGGCCTGTGTGTGATCCCCGAGGGCGTCGAGCCGGGGAACCCGTCGACGTACACCTCCCGGCCGACCCCCTGCCTGGGCGGCGCCGACCAGTCCGGCACGACGGGCGCTTCCCACTGGGTGTCCAACCTCGGCGGCGGCACGGTCGCCAACAGCTCCGTCTACGGCTCCGGCGGCTCGTTCGGCGTGAGTGTGCACGTGAACCCGAACATCGCCGCCGGGAAAGTCTGCGGCACGGACGTCGACTGCGCCATCGTGACGCGCGCCGACCACACCGGCAGCAGCAACCGCTCGTACGACGTCTACCTCCCGGTCACCTTCTCGTGACCGCGCCCTTCAGAACCCGGGGGCGGAGCGATCTGCTCCGCCCCCGGGCGGCGGGCGCCCTGGCCGGCGTCACGGCGGTGGTCCTCTCCGTCGTCGCGGCCGGCACGCCCACCGCCGGCGCCGACGAACCGCCGGCCGCCGAGGGGTACGAGCAGACGGCCCGTCTCACGACCGTCGGCAAACCGCTCGACCTGCTGCTGCACCCCGAGTCGGGCAAGCTGTACGTCGGCTCCGACACCGTCGCCGGTACGCCGGACGGCAGCCTGGCCGGCGTCTACGCCGTCGACCCGGCCTCCGGGAACGTACTGAGCTGGGTGAAGACGTCCCCCGGCAGTACGGGCGCGCCCGCCCAACTGCCGGGCAAACGGCTCGCCGGGCCGCTGCCGGGCGACGGAGTGCACTACCTGGTCGGGCTGCGCGGGATCGCGGCCGCCAAGGACTCGGACGCGGCGGGCAGCGGGGGCTGGCTCACCGGTACGTCGATCACGCAGGCCAGGTCCGGTGCGAAAGCCGGCACGGTCGTGGTCGTACGTGGGACGAGACTGGAGGAGGTCGCTGTCGGCCAGACGTCGGTGACCGTGGAGCGCTCCCTCACCCTGCCGGCCACCGGCGGCCCGCTCGCCGTGGACACCGCGGCCGGGCAGATCTGGGTGACGGACAAAACCAACGGCGTGCTGCGCAGGGTCGGTTCGGCCGACTTCGCGCCGGACGGCAAGGAGATCGCGCTCGGCACCGGAGCCGCGGTGTCCTTCCTGGAGTGGGACACCGGCCGCGGGGTGCTGTGGGCAGGGCGCGGCACCGTACTGGAGGCGTACGACATCGCCTCCGGGGAACTGGCCGCCTCCTTCGACGCGCGACCGGGTGACACCGTCGCCGATGTCACCGTGGACCCGCGCTCCGACCGGGCGTTCGCGGTGTGGCAGGACTGGGGCAACCCGCCGGAGGAGGGGGACGGCGTCGGGCGGCTCGCGGTGTACGACACGGCGACGCTCAAGGATCTCGATCTGGGTGCCGAACTGCCCGGCGTCAACGGCCAGTTGGGAACCTCTTCCGTGGCGGTGGCACCGGGCGGCGACGCGGTGTTCGTCGCGAGTCCCTCGGATGCCTCGCTCACGGTGTTCAAAGCCCCGGTGCCACCGGCCCCCTCCCCGACACCGACACCGACACCGACGGACCCCGAGTCCCCGTCACCGTCGCCCGATCCGACACCCGGCGGTACGGACCCGGCCCCGGACCCGAGTTCCGGACCGCCCGACCCGACCGACTCGGGGACCACGGTTCCCGTCGACGGTCCCGCCGACGACGGGAGCAGCGCGGGCGGCACGGTCGACAGCGGTGACACGAGTGGCGTGCCGGGCACGGCCGGTGGCTCGGTGAGCGGTGGCTCGCTCGGCACCACCGGCGACGGGTCGCTCGCCTCGACCGGCTCCGACCTGCTCCTGCCCGCCGTCGCGGGCACCGCCGCGCTGCTCGCCGCCGGCACCGCCGCGATTCTGTGGCGCCGACGGACGAACGGACGGCTGGAGCCCTAGGGAGGCCGAGGACGGGGCGGAGGGGACGGACGCGGAAGGCCCGACCGCCATGAGAAAGGCCCACCACGGGGCCGTATCAGTGCTGTTGGGCCTTCTGCGGTGTGGCCTCGCTCGGCCGTACGACGACGAATCCCTCCCCCTGCAGCATCAACTGCACCGCCTCGCCCGAGCCGCCGCGGATCATCGAGCCGATGGACTGCGAACGGTGCAGCGAGGTCTGGAGGTTGGCCGTCCAGCCGACGACCGCGTCCGTGTCGACGTACACCGGCCACTGCGGTGAGACCGGGATGACCAGCGGATTGCCCTCGCAGACCAGACCGAGCCTGCCCTGCCCGGTGAAGACGCTGTTGAACAGTCCGCCGCCGGAGATGCCCGCGCCCTTCACCGTCTTGATCTCGTACTGCAACGAGGCGTCGAAGCACAGGATGTTGCGGCCGTTGACGGTGAAGACGTCACCGGGGTCGATGTCGATGATGAAGCAGTTCTGCGCCTCGTGCGCGAACCACGCCTCCCCCTGCCCGCGCACCGCCATGAGCGGCAGGCCCTCGCCGGTGACCGCTCGCTTGAGCATGCCGCCGACACCCTGGCCCTTGCGCTCGAACTGCAGACTGCCGCGATAGGCGATCATCGCGCCCTGCCGGGCCAGCATCTCGCCGTTGACGGCGTATCTGATCGACTTGGCGTTCTGCACGCTCATGCCCGCGGTGGCGGCCGGCTGCACCATGTACTCGTTGGAAAACAGATCACCCTTCATCCGGGCATCCTGTCCCGCGAGGCGTCGGTTGCACCATCCCGCGACCGGAGAAAAGGCGCCGCCGAAAGTATCCGGCCGCCCGACGAAAGGCGGGGGCGGCCGGCGCCCGCTCGCGTCGGCCGCCCCCGTGGGGCCTTTCGGCCCCACCCTGTGGGGGGTGGTCCTCGGTTCCCGGTCAGCCGTCCACCGGCGGTGCGCGGTGACCGTTCAAGGTGTTACCCACGGTTCGGACGTGGCTCGAACGACGATAGGCGGCATCCCCGCCCTCCGATACGGGGAAAACCCTCGACCCTCCCCCGGGCACCCCTGGCCCGCCCCTAGGGTCTGCCCTCCGTGACGTCGCCGCCCGCCGCCCGCCGTCGTCCGACGGCACTCGGTGTCGGCACCACGGTGCTCGTCAACGGCGCCGCGGGCGGCGTGGGGCACTTCGCGGTGCAGCCGGCCAGGTGGAAGGGAGCGCAGGTCGTCGCGGTGACATCGGGCGCGCACGCGTCGTTCCTCATCGACTGCACCACGAGTCGTCGTCATGTCCGGGGCAAGGTCGTGCTCACTGTGGCCCCGTGAGCCTGTGCCCCCGTGTCCCCGCGCCCCCGCGCCCCCGCGCCCCTGTGTGCCGGTGACGCCTCAGACGTTCTGTGGCGCACGGGCGTCGTCCTCGGCCGCGAGGAACTGCGTGGCGGCGAGTTCGGCGTACAGCGGGTCGCCCGCGACGAGTTCGCGGTGGGTGCCCACGGCCCGTACCTGCCCGGCGTCCATGACGACGATGCGGTCGGCCATGGTGACGGTGGACAGCCGGTGGGCGACGACCAGGACCGTGGTGGTCCGGGCGACCTCGGCGACCGTGTCGCGCAACGCGGCCTCGTTGACGGCGTCGAGCTGACTGGTGGCCTCGTCGAGAAGCAGCAGCCGGGGCCGTCGCAGCAGGGCGCGGGCGATGGCGACGCGCTGGCGCTCACCGCCGGAGAGCTTGGTACCGCGGTGGCCGACGAGCGTGTCCACGCCCTTCGGCAGCTTCGCGACGAGGGTGTCGAGCCGGGTCGTCCTGAGCGCGCGGAGCAGTTCCTCCTCGTCGGCGTCGGGGTTGCCGAGCAGGAGGTTGTCGCGGAGGCTGCCGGAGAGGACGGGCGCGTCCTGCTCGACGTAGCCGATGGCCGACCGGAGCCCGGAGACGTCCCAGTCGGTGAGGTCGCGGCCGTCCAGCGCGATGGTCCCCTCGTCGGGGTCGTAGAACCGCTCGATGAGCGAGAACACGGTGGTCTTGCCGGCGCCCGAGGGTCCCACGAAGGCGGTCATGCCGCTCGGGGGTACGGCGAAGGTCACGCCGTGGTGGACGTACGGCAGGTCCTCGGCGTACCGGAAGCGGACGTCTTGGAAGGCTATGGAGGCCGGTTCGGCGCCGGGGCCGGGCAGGGGCGCGGGCGCGGTGGCCGGTTCGGCGGGCAGCCGGCGCGCCTCCTCGATGCGGGCCAGGGCGGCCGAGCCCGTCTGGTACTGGGCGACCGCTCCTACGACCTGCTGGATCGGCGACATCAGGAAGAAGACGTACAGCAGGAAGGCGACGAGGGTGCCGATGTCGACGGCCCCGGTCGCCACCCGCGCGCCGCCCACGGCGAGGACGGTGATGAACGCGATCTGCATCGAGAGTCCGGCCGTGTTCCCCGCCAGCGCCGCCCACTTGGCGGCCCGGACGCTCTGCCGCCAGGACTCCTCGGCCGCCGCGTGCACGATCCGCTCCTCGCGGTGCTCGGCGCCGGACGCCTTGATGGTCCGCAGCGCGCCCAGGGTCCGCTCCAGCGAGGCGCCCATCGCCCCGACCGCGTCCTGGGCCCGCCGGCTGGCCCGGTTGATGCGCGGCACGATCACGCCGATCACCGTGCCCGCGCCCACCACCACACCCAGGGTGACGCCCGTCAGCACCGGGTCGACGAACCCCATCATCACCAGCGTGGCGAGCAGGGTGAGTCCGCCCGTGCCGAACCCCACCAGCGAGTCGGTGGTGACCTCCCGCAGCAGGGTGGTGTCCGACGTGATCCGGGCCATCAGGTCCCCGGGCTCACTCCTGTCGACGGCGGATATCCGCAACCGCAGCAGATGCGAGACGAGCCCCCGCCGGGCTCCGAGCACGACGGACTCGGCGGTGTACCGCAGCACGTACGAACCCAGCGCGCCGATCGCGGCGTTGGCGACGACGAGCCCCGACATGGCCAGCAGCGCGCCGGTGACGGCCCGGTCGTGCCCCAGGTCGTCGATCAGCGACCTGGCCACCAGCGGCAGCGCGAGCCCGGCGGCCCCGGTCAGCAGCGACAGCACGGCGCCGAGCAACAGCGTCCAGCGGTACGGGCGTACGTAGGCGAGGAGCAGCCGCCACGACGGTGTGGCTGCCGGGTCGGGCGGCTGGGACTGCGGCACGGTACTCCCCCTGGAACGGTCGGCTCTCCCCCGCACTCGACCGACGTCTCGTGCCAACTGGAAGGGTTCGATGAAGTATCGCCGATGCCACTGACAGAGCCGCCGGGAGTCCTCGCTGGGCGGCGAGTACGAGGTGCGGTCCACCGTGTTCGTCATGTCCGCCGCGCAGGCCCGCCGCGTGGCGGCCGACGACGGCATGGCGGCGGCGCCGGCGTTCCGCAGCGGGCCGAGCTGGAAGAGGTGGTCGGGCAGCCGGTCGCGAAGCCGGTCGCGAAGCCGGTTGCGAAGATGACGCGGTCGACCTCGCACTCGGTACCGCCGACCACCACGGCGTTCTCGGTGCTGCGCTCGACGCCACCGTGGTCGGCCGTGTCGACCAGCGTCACGTCGGGCCGGTTGAACGTGTCCAACGGGAGCGCCCGAACGTCGGCCGGCTCGTTCGGGCGGTCCCGTTGCGACCAGCAGTCGTCCACCAGGTCGTCGTCGGCGGATGGCACCGGTCACGGGCCGCCGCCAGGCCGGGGCGCCGACCCATGGGGCAGCGGATGACATGCATCATGCACAAGACGTGCCGGATGCATATTTGATGTCATGTCTGATGCCCCTGGCCGCGGGACCGGACGCAAGGCCGGGGGCGAGAGCCAGCTCCGGGGAAGGACCGGTGACCGACATGGACAAGCCCACGCACTTGATCGAGTTCGAGACGATGCTGCTCGGGCGGCACCTCTATCTGAACTCTCCCCGGGCCGGCGGTCGCCTCGAACGCAGCGCGTACATCGTCCTCAGCCGCATCCGCATGGAGGGCCCGATGTCCATCGGCCAGCTCAGTGACGCCTTCGGCCTGGACGCCTCCACGCTCAACCGGCAGACCGCGGCCATGCTGCGCGGCAACCTCGTCGAACGCATCGCGGACCCCGAAGGCGGCATCGCCCGCAAGTTCCGTATCACCGCGGAGGGCGAGCGCCGGCTCGACACACACCGCCGGGAGAGCGTTCAGGGGCTGGAGAAGGTGCTGGCCGGGTGGGACCCGGAGGAGGTCGCGGTCTTCGCCGCGAATCTCAAGCGGTTCAACACGGACATCGAGAACCTGGACGAGCGTCCCTGGCCGCGCCCCTAGCTCCGCCCCCGCACCCGGCCCGTGGGGCGTTGCGCGGCCCACGGGCCGGGTGCGGGTCGGCCGACGGCGTCGGGCTGGGGGCGATGGGGGACGCGGCGGCGGGCCCGCGTACGCCGGCGCCGGAGAGAGGCGGTCGCGGACGGCTCAGGACCCCGCGCCGAGGGACCAGCTCGGGACGCGCCCGGCCAGACGGCACGCGAGGAAGTACAGGGGGATCGGCGGGGTGTAGGGCGAGTCGCCCGCCGGGCTGTGGATCAGCCGGGGTTTCGAGGAGGAGCGGCCGCGGCGGGCCCGGGTCCACGAGGGGTCGGCCCGGCGGGCGCCGACCGTGTAGGTGACGGAGGGCGGCCAGCTGACGCCGATGTGGGACCCGGCGGGAACCACCCACCACCAGCGCTCGCCGTCCGCGAAGCCGTCGCCGCGGTCGTCGGCGAAGACACAACCGATACGGGGCAGACAGTCCAGGATGCGTTCGCCGTGTTCCCTGGACGTGCCCACCACGTCACACCCCAGACCGGTGCGCAACTGTGCGGGTATGACCAGGCGGATCGGGCGCTCGGACGGGGATGTCACGGTCGTACGCGACCAGGGTTCAGGGGCGTGCTGCGGTTCCATGAGGCAGGGATCCTTCGGCCGAGTGGGGGGCGGGCCGGGTGAGATGCGGGGCGGACACGAGGCCGGAGGAGGCGTGTGCCCGTATGTCCGGCGGCAGGGGGGAGGGCGGGGACGGCGGGGGGACCGTCGCAGGACGCGCAGGCAGGACGGCCCAGACCACGCGTCCGGAGCCGTGCGCGGTGTCCCGCGTGCCCCAGTCGCTGCTGAGCATGCCGACCAGCATGAGTCCGCGGCCGCCCTGGTCGTCGAGTCGGGCGGTGCGCTGGGCGGGGATCGACAGACCGCGGTTCTGGTCCTCGACCTCCAGATGGATCCGCTGTCCGTCGGAGCGCAGTCTGCACACGATCCGCTCGCTCGCCGTGTGCGTGAGCGCGTTGGTGACCAGCTCGGAGGTCACCAGGACAGCGTTGTCACATGCCTCGGGATCCGTGCCCCACGCGGTGAGCAGTTCGGTCACGTTCCGGCGGGCCAGGCCCACTGAGGCGGGGGTGGGGGGCAGGCCGAACACGCCTGACCTGTCGGGTGTTCTGTCGGAAGTCCCGGCGGATGTCCCGGCGGATGTCCTGTTGCTGCGTTCGTCCGCGGGCAGTCGGCCCAATGGCTTGGGGAGAGAGGGCGGAGCCATCGCCGTTCGCCTTTCGTCTGCCTTCGCACCGGAGGTCAGACCGGTGCCGGTACCCCACGGATCCGCTGCGCCGCGGGGTGCGCACACCCCGTTGCGGACAGTGACGGTGCGCGGGCCGTTCTCCCCCAACTGGGCCGCGTCGTCAGGTCGTTCACCGGGCCGTGACGGTACGCCCTACTGTGACACCTGCCAACATCAGCTCGCAACCGGCAAGTTGAAAATTGCAATTCAGCGGGTGCATGCTTCCTCTGTCGAACGGGTGATCGTGACAGACTGCGACCTCGAAGCCCGCTGTGAGGGGGTAAGGCGTGACCGCGGAGACCGACTGGGGTGGCGCGCCCTCCGTCCTGCGCATGATCCTCGGCAGACAGTTGGAGGAACTGCGCAACCGGGCCGGGCTGACGTTCGAGCAGGCCGGTGCGGCGATCGGGGTCAGCCACTCCACGATCCGCCGCATGGAGGCCGCCAAGGTGGCCCGGCTGCGGCTCCCCGACGCGGAGAAACTGCTCCAGATCTACGGCGTGAGCGACCAGCAGGAGATCGACACCTTCCTCAAGTCGGTCCGTGAGGCGAACAAGCGCGGCTGGTGGCACACCTACCGCGATGTACTGCCCGACTGGTTCTCCGCGTATCTGAGCCTGGAGCAGGCGGCGCTGCAGATCCGCGCGTACGAGGCGCAGTTCGTGCACGGGCTGCTGCAGACCGAGGAGTACGCGCGCGCCCTGCTGAGCGCCGGCAACCCGCACGCCTCGGTGGAGGCGACGGACCGCCGCGTGGCCCTGCGCATGCGGCGCCAGGAACTGCTCACCAGGCCCTCGCCGCCGCGTGTGTGGATCGTGATGGACGAGACGGTGCTGCGGTGGCCGGTCGGCGGTCCCGAGGTGATGCGGGCCCAGATCGACCATCTGATCGAGGTCAACTCGCTTCCCCACGTGACGCTGCAGATCATGCCGTTCGCCAACGGCCCGCACCCGGCCATGCGGGCCGGCGCGTTCCATCTCTTCCGGTTCCGGGCGCGCGAGCTGCCCGACATCGTCTATCTCAGCGGCCTGGTGGGCGCTGTGTACCTGGACAAGGACGACGACGTCGTGGTCTACCGCGAGGCTCTGGACCGGCTGGGCGCCCAGTCGGCGCCCGCCAGAAAGACCGAGGCTCTCCTCGGTGCGATCCGCAAGGAGCTCTGACGTGCACCACCACATACGCAACGGCGTCCCGTCCCGCGAACTCGGCAACCGCGGCTGGTACAAGCCGTGGAGCGACGACGTGGGCGGCGCCTGTGTCGAGGCGAAGAAGCTCGGCGACGGCCGG
Organism: Streptomyces sp. NPDC087844; assembly: GCF_044742785.1. Lineage (NCBI taxonomy): Bacteria > Bacillati > Actinomycetota > Actinomycetes > Kitasatosporales > Streptomycetaceae > Streptomyces > Streptomyces sp. NPDC087844. The sequence goes on from NZ_JBIUVD010000001.1 coordinate 513,750, forward strand.
GTCGCGCTGCGCCAGTCCACCGACCCCGACGGTCCCGCGCTGGTCTTCACTCCGCGTGAGATGACGAGTTTCCTGGCGGGCGTGAAGGCCGGCCGCGCCGACTTCCTGCTCTGACACTCCGACCGCTGTTCCGAAACTCCTGCTGCTGCTTGAGCGTTCACCGTGAACCGACGACATGATGGGAGATCGGCGTTGCCCGACAACGACGGATGGCCTGCCGACCGGATCGACACCGAGAGCGCGCACTCGGCTCGCATCTACGACTACATCCTCGGAGGCAAGGACTACTACCCCGCCGACAAGGAGGCGAGTGACGCCATGGTGCGGGGGTGGCCCGCCATGCCCGTGCACATGCGCGCCAACCGCGACTGGATGAACCGCGCGGTGCGCTGGCTCGCCGAGAGCGCGGGGATACGCCAGTTCCTGGACATCGGGACGGGCATCCCCACCTCCCCGAACCTCCATGAAATCGCCCAGTCGGTGGCCCCCGAGTCCCGGGTGGTCTACGTCGACAACGACCCCATCGTCCTCACCCTGTCCCAGGGGCTGCTCGCCAGCACTCCCGAGGGCAGGACGGCGTACATCGAGGCCGACTTCCAGCACCCGGAGGCCGTGCTGGGCTCCGCGGAGTTCCTGGAGACCCTGGACCTGGACAAGCCGGTCGCGCTGACCGTCATCGCGATCGTCCACTTCGTCCTGGACGAGGACGACGCGGTCGGTATCGTCCGCCGCCTCCTGGACTCCCTGCCCTCGGGCAGCTATCTGGCGATGACCATCGGCACGGCCGAGTTCGCGCCGGACGAGGTCGGCCGGGTCGCCCGTGAGTACGCGGCGCGCGGCATGCCGATGCGGCTGCGGACGATGGGTGAGGCCGAGGAGTTCTTCGACGGCCTTGAGCTGGTCGAGCCCGGGATCGTCCAGGTGCACAAGTGGCATCCGGACGGGACGGGCGAGGAGGGTGTCCGGGACGAGGACATCGCGATGTACGGGGCGATCGCCCGCAAGGGGTGACGCTGCCGCTGTGAGCAGGTGCGCAGGTGCGCAGGTGCGCATTCGGCGCGCAGCCGGGGCTGATCCGGTGCGGAACCGGCCTGCGGACCGTCCTACGACATCCGCGGGCCGGTGGGGGTGGGCCGCGCAGTTCCCCGCGCCCCTTCGGGGGCGTCCCTTCGGGGCTTCAGGCTCATCCCTGCCTCAAATCAAAAGCACACAACTCCGGCCATGCGGTCACTCACTTGACGACCGGGCGTCACACACGGTTGGCTCCGGCCAGCGAAAGTCGGACAGTCGGCACCCTCCTCCCGCCGCCCGTCACCGCGACTTGCCGCCCCCATCCGCTTGTCGGCCGCACAGCGAGGTGCTGTTCCCCCATGACCCACACCCCCTCCCGCCCCCTTTCCAGCAGATCCGCCAGATCCGCGCGCGGCACCGCCGCCCTCGCCGCCTGCGCCGCCGTCTCCCTGCTCGCGTCCGGCTGCACCGGCTCGGACGGGACCGACTCGGACGCCACCACGGCGGGCAAGGCGGGCGGCTCCGGGATCAAGGTCGCCCTGATCACCCACAGCGCCCCGGACGACGCGTTCTGGGAGCGGGTGCGCAAGGGCGCCGAGGCCGCCGCCGCCAAGGACGGCATCGACCTGGCGTACCAGAGCGACCCCGACGCCGCCGGACAGGCGAAGCTGGTGCGCGAGGCGGTCGCCGACAAGGTCGACGGCATCGCGGTGACCCTCGCCAAGCCGGAGGCGATGAAGGGCGCGGTCGCCGCGGCCAGGGCGGCGGGCATCCCGGTGGTCGGCCTCAACTCCGGTATCGACGCCTGGAAGCCGGGCGGTCTGCTGCAGTACTTCGGCCAGGACGAGAGCGTCGCGGGCCGGGCCGTCGGCGACAAGCTGGACTCGCTGCGCGCCAAGCACGCCCTGTGCGTCATCCACGAGCGCGGCAACGTGGCCGTGGAGGCCCGCTGCGCCGGCGTGAAGAAGACCTTCGGCGGCCGTACCGACCTGGTCTACGTGGACGGCACCGACGAGGACGCTCTGATCGAGTCCGTCGCCGCCTCGCTGCGCCAGGACCCGACCATCGACGAAGTCGTGATGAACGGCGCCCAGTTCGCCCTCGCGGCCGTGAAGTCGGTGAAGGAGGCCGACAGCAAGGCGAAGATCGCCACCTTCGACCTCAACAACGACATCGTCAAGTCCGTGCAGAGCGGGGACGTGCAGTTCGCCGTGGACCAGCAGCCCTACCTGCAGGGGTATCTCGCCGTGGACGCCTTCTGGCTGTACGAGACCAATGGCAACGTCAGCGGCGGCGGGGAGGAACCCGTGCTGACCGGACCGGCGTTCGTCACCAAGCAGAACGTCGCCTCGGTGGCCGAGTACGCGGCCAACGGGACCCGCTGAACACCTGACGGGGCTGCCCGGACGGAGATCGCCTTATAACGGCGATGACAAGGTTTGGGGTACTCACGGTGCGTACGGTCACTTGTACGGATAGCATCCTGCGGACCCCCTGTGTGTACAGGACACGCGCTCACCCGGCGCGTCCGTCCCCTGCCCTGACGACGATCCGACACCCCCGCCACCGCCCGACTCCCCCGCGACTGACACCTGCTCACCGCTGATCGCTCTAGGACGACGATGTCTCCACGGACAGGCGCCCGCCGCCGTCTCGGCTCCATACGTCTCTCGCTGATCCTGCTGGCCCTGGTTCCCAGCGTCACCCTCGCCGCCATGTGGGGTGTGACGACGATCCAGATGTTCTCCGAGGGCCTGCGGCTGCGGGACCAGACCGGGCTCAGCCGGTCGACCGGGGCCATGGGCACCGACGCGACGCTGGCGCTGCAGAAGGAACGCAGCCTGTCGGCCGTGCTGCTGGCCTCGCCCGACGGCTCCCGCAGCGCCCTGGACGCGCAGCGGGGACGTACCGACAAGGCCATCGCGACGCTGGTCGGCCAGTCCGACCGGATCCGGGAGGCACCCACCCGCATCCGCGACCGGATGTACTCGGTCATCGCGTCGGTGAGCAGCCTGGAGTACTACCGGGGGCAGGTGGACAACCCCACCGACATCACCCCCGAGCAGGCGCTGGACCAGTACACCTCGATCATCGACGACCAGATCCACGCGTTCCAGGAGATCTCGCAGGTCGACGACGGCGAACTCACCTCGCAGGCGGGCCCGCTCGTCGCCCTCGAACACTCGGCGGAACTGGTCTCCCAGGAGGACGCCCAGCTCCACCTGGTGTGGCCGGCGGGCAGGCTCGACGACGAGTCGTGGAGCCACTTCACCCAGTTGGTCAACGCCCGGCGCTTCCTCGTCGAGGACCAGCTCGTCCCGTCGCTGCGCGGCTCGGTCAAGACACAGACCGAGCGGATCCTGCAGGGCTCGGACTGGAAGTCCCTGGAAACCGTCGAGGAGCAGGTGCTCGCGGCGCGCGCGAAGGGCGGCGACGGCGGCACGATCGACCTCCCCGACGCGGAGAAGCGCTGGAACTCGGCGTACGACAAGCTCAGGCTGCAGTACTCCACCCTGATCCAGCAGGAGACGTCGGCACTGCTGGAACGCAGCGACGACCAGGCCGAGGCGCTGCTGATCAAGGCCGCCGCGCTGAGCGCCGCCGGACTCGTCGCCCTGCTGGTGTGCGTCTTCATGTCCTGGCGCATCACCCGCTCCCTGTCCCGGCGGTTGCGCGGACTGCGGATCGCGACCCTCGGCCTGGCCGAGGAGCGGCTGCCCGACGTGGTGGCGCGGCTCGACCGCGGCGAGACGGTCGACGTGGAGTCCGCGACGCCCGAGCTGGACTACGGGCACGACGAACTCGGCCAGGTGGCACAGGCGTTCAACACCGCCCAGCGCACGGCGGTCAACACGGCGGTGGAACTCGCCGACACCCGGCGCGGCTTCCAGAAGGTCATCCTGGGCATCGCCCGCCAGAGCCAGAACCTGGTCAACCTCCAGCTCACCAAGCTCGACGCGCTGGAACGCCAGCACCAGGACCCGGAAATCCTCAAGGGCCTGTACGAGCTCGACTCCACGGCCAGCCAGTTGCGGCGCTACGAGGAGAACCTGGTCATCATCAGCGGTGAGCGGCCCGGCCGCAGCTGGACCGAGCCGGTCGCCCTGATCGACATCCTGCGCAGCTCGGTCGGCGAGGTCGCCGAGTACCAGCGCGTGGAGGTGCAGACCGACGAGGAGGTGTTCCTCGCCCCGCCCGCGGTGGCCGACGTCATCCACCTGCTCGCCGAGCTCATCGACAACGCGACCACGTACTCCCCCGCGCCCAGCCCCGTCGGGGTACGGGCCGGACTGGTGGCCAAGGGCCTCGCGGTGGAGATCGAGGACCGCGGGCTCGGCATGTCCGAGGACGACTACGCGTCGTTCAACGCCCAGTTGGCGGTGCCCCCGCAGTTCGACGTGGTGGCCCTCGCCGACGACCTGCGGCTCGGCATGTTCGTGATCGCCCGGCTCGCCAACCGGCACGGCATCACCGTCACGCTGCGCCCCTCGCCGTACGGGGGCACCACCGCGATCGTGCTGATCCCGTACGAGATCGTGGTGCGCGAGTCCCCGGAGTCCGCCGACGGGGGCGCACGGGGAGCCGACGAGGCGCGCGGGCCCGCCGGGGAACCGGCCCGGCCCGCCGTCGCCGCGAAGAGCACGTTCGCGCGGGGCACCGAGGACGCCGAGAAGGCCGGCGCCACGCGCGAACGCACATGGGAGGCGCAGCCCGCCCACGCGCGGACCGCCGAGGTGCCCGCGGCACGGACCGGCACCGTCAGACCCCCTTCCGACGCGGGCCGTTCCGACGCGGGCCATGCTGATGCGGACCATGCCCGTGCGGGCCGTTCCGAGCCGGGCGGCCTCAAGGCGCGCGACGGCCTCAAGGCGCTGCCGCGCCGGGTGCCGCAAACCAGCCTGGCCGCCGAGTTGCGTGAGGACTCCGCGGCCGACGAGGCCGACACCTCCTTCGACGGCTCCACCGACGACTTCACCGCGGAACGCGCGGCCTCCTCCCTTGCCGGATTCCAGCGCGGAACACTCCAGGCGCGTGACAACGACGCGGATCCGTCGTACGACCAAGGGGAGGAAGCCCCGCCCGAAGGCGCTTCCGTCACCTCGACTCCGCCCGCTGACCGCTCATGAAGGACAGAGAAATGACACGCCCCATCCCTGCCACGCACAGTCAGCTCGACCAGCTGCTCACCGGACTGGTGGACCGGGTCGCCGAGGTGAACCAAGCCGTCGTGCTCTCCGAGGACGGACTGGTCGTCAGCAGGTCCACGGGGTTCCTGCGGGACGACGCCGAGCGGCTGGCGGCGACCGCGTCCGGCCTGATGAGCCTCAGCAAGGGCGTCAGCATGGACTTCCGCGGCGGGCCCGTACGGCAGGCGCTCATCGAGATGGCCAACAGCTATCTGATCCTCACCACGGCGGGACCCGGTGCCCATCTGGCCGTGCTCACCAGCCGGGGCGCGGACGTCGGAGTGGTCGCGTACCAGATGAACATGCTGGTGAAGAAGATCGGCGAGCACCTCAGCGCGGCACCGCGAGCCGGCGTCGCCACCGACTCCGGCGAGTGAGGTGAACGGAGGCGACTCGGCGGGCCGTCTCGTCCGGCCGTTCGCGCTGACCGGCGGGCGCACCCGGCCCAGCCGCGCCGACTTCACACTCATCACGTCGGTCACCACGGTGGATCCGCCGCCCGCCCGGGCCGCGCGGCCACAGCCCGAGCACGCTCGGATCCTGCGGCTGTGCGCGAAGCCGGTCGTGGTGGCGGAGCTCGCCGCCCAGCTCGATCTGCCGGTGAGCGTGGTCTGCATCATGCTCTGCGATCTGCTGGAGGCGGGGCGGATCACCGCTCGGGCACCGCGTGAGATCTCCCGTACCTCGGACTTGGACCTGCTGCAGAAAGTGAGGGACGGCCTTGGCCGGCTCTGACCCCGTCATCCAGGGGACCTCAGCACCCGACACGGTGAAGATCCTGATCGCCGGCGGGTTCGGCGTGGGCAAGACCACCATGGTCGGCTCGGTCAGCGAGATCGTGCCGCTGCGCACCGAGGAGCCGCTCACCGCGGCCGGCCTGGGCGTCGACGACCTGGGCGGCATCCCGGAGAAGCACGCGACCACGGTGGCCCTGGACTTCGGGCGGATCACGCTCAGCCAGGAACTCGTGCTGTATCTCTTCGGCACGCCCGGCCAGCAGCGGTTCTGGTTCATGTGGAACGACCTGGCCATCGGCGCCCTGGGGGCCGTGGTGCTGGTCGACGTCCGCCGCCCGGAGTCCAGCTTCGCCGCCATCGACTTCTTCGAGCGGCGCGGCATCCAGTTCGTCGTCGGCGTCAACGGCTTCCATGGCGAGCACCCGTACTCGCCGGAGGAGATCCGGGAGTCCTTGGCGCTGCCGGAGAACGCGCACGTGCTGCTGTGCGACGCCCGGGACCGGGACTCGTGCCGGGACGTGCTGATCGCGCTGATCGACCAGTTGATAGCGACCTCGGCCCGGAGCAACGGAAGCGGGCTGCCCGGCAGCCTGGCCTGAGAACCGGCGGGCCCGGCGGCAAGTGGGCCCGGCACCGGGTGCGCTTGAGACCTGGTGGGCGTGGGCACAACAAAGGAGCCGGAGCCGTGCGCGACGGCGGGCCGTCCACGCCCCGTCGGCTTGCGGACACCATGGCGTCACACCGGGTGGGCATGTTTCGGCCGTCCCCCTCCTGCCTCGCCGTGACCGTCCGCCCGCGCCGCGCGGGTATGACGCGGAAGGACGACGTGCGCCGTGTCCTCGCTCCCGCTCGAATCCGTCCCCCGGGCGCTCCCCACGCCCGCCCCTTCTCCGCCCCTCTCCCCGGATCCCTCCCCCGATCCGGCTCCCTCCCGCCTTCCCTCGGTCGGGCGCCCGGTCCGCTGGGCGCTGGCCTTGCTCCCGCTGCTGCTGATCGCGGCTTGGGCGGCGGCCGACTGGCGGACCGTCCGCGACGGAACCGCCCGGCTGGCCGCCGCCGACCCCTGGTGGCTGCTGGCCGCCGTCCTGTTCACCTGCCTGGGCTGGGTGGCCGCCGCGTGCGTGCGCCAGGGCGCCATCGTGGACCGGCTGCCGCCGGGACCGCTGCTCGCGTCACAGTTCGCCGCCGGTGCCGCGAACCATCTGCTCCCGGCGAGCATCGGCGCCCACGCCGTCACCCTGCGCTTCCTCCAGGGCCGCGGCATACCGCTGTCGCGCGCCACCGCCTCGCTCGCCCTGTACTCCCTGGTCAGACCGATCGCCAAGACGATGGTGCTGCTGGTCTTCATGGTGGTCCACCCTGACCTGCTCCACCTCGGTGAACTGGTTCCGGACGAACGGACCATGGTCCTGGTCGCCGGCTCCGTCGCCGCCGGGTTCGGCACGGCCGCGCTGCTCGTGACGACCGTACGTCCGCTGCGCCGCCCGGCCCTGGACTGCGTACGCACCGCCCTGACCGACGTACGGCTGTTGCACCGGCGGCCCGCCCGGATCATCGCCCTCTGGGGCGGGTCGGCGGCGACCCCGCTGCTGCAGGGGAGCGTGATCGCCACGGTCGGTTTCTCGCTCGGGCTCCCGCTGTCCTGGACCCAGGTGGTCCTCGCGCTGCTCCTGGCCAGTACGGCGGTCGGGGCCGTCCCCGCGCCCGGCGGGATCGGGCCCGTGGACGCGGCGCTGGTGTTCACCATGGTCGCGTTCGGCGCCCCCGTGGGCATCGCGGCGGCGACCGTCGTCGGTTATCGCGTCCTGACGGTCTGGGTGCCGCTGCTGCCGGGCGCGCTGGTGCTTTCGGCCCTGGTGCACCGCAGGGTGCTGTGAACGGCGGGTGCTGTGAACGGCGGCGTTCGTCCTGCCCCGGCTACGAGGCCGCCCCTCCGCGGTCGATTTCTGTCACATGTGACACGTTCTCGCGGTCGTCGGCGTCCGTGCTGGGCTCGGCGTCGAACCAGGCGTCGAGGATCTCCGTGAGCAGCGGTCCTGACGTCAGCCGCAGCCCGAGGGCCAGCACGTTGGCGTCGTTCCAGCGGCGGGCGCCCCGGGCCGTGTAGGCGTCCGTGCACAACGCGGCCCGTACGCCCGTCACCTTGTTCGCGGCGAGCGACGCGCCCGTGCCGGTCCAGCAGCACACGACCGCCTGGTCCGCCCGCCCGGCGGCGACATCACGGGCCGCCGCCTCCGAGCACACCGCCCACCGCGCGTCGCCCCCGGGCCGCAACGCCCCGTACGCCCGCACCTCGTGGCCGCGCTCGCGCAGTTCCGCGACCAGCGCGCGGGCCACGGGTTCGTCCATGTCCGAGGAGACGGAGATCCGCATGCGCCGGAGACTACCCGGCGCGGCCGACGGACCTCCACCGTCCGTCACCCCTCGTCCGTCACCCCTCATCCGTCACCCGTCACCCGTCACCCGTCACCCGTAGGCGGCGACCGCGATCCGGACGAACGAGCGGAGTACGGGATTCGTGTCGCCCTGGGTCCAGGCCGCGACCACGCGGCTCGGCTCCATGTCGATCAGCGGTACCACCGTGAGCCCCCGCGCCGGCTCGTGGTCCAGGAGCGTCATACCGACCGTGCCGTTCCAGAGAACAGCCTGCTGACACTCCTGCACCGCTCGCACCACCGGCCCCTCGCGGGGCTCCCCACCGCTCCAGTACGACTGCCAGAGCGGGTCGGTGCCCTCCGGGAACCGGAACCAGCGGCGGCCGGTCAGGTCGGCCAGTTTCAGGCTTTCGCGGCAGGCCAGCGGATCGTCGGCGCGCAGCAGCGCCCCCACCGGGTCCGCCCGCAGTTCACGCACGGCCAGACCGGTCTCGTCGAACGGCCCGCGGGTCAGGGCGATGTCGACCGACCCGGCGCGCAGTCCGCAGGTCGGATCGGTGAGGTCGGCCTCACGGACGCGTACCTCGACGTGCGGGTGCAGGCGTCGATGGGCGGCGGCCAGCCTGAGCGCGCCCGGGTCCCTGCTGTCCCCGAGGATGCCGACGGTGAGGATCGCGGCACCGGCCGCCGCGGCCACGCGTTCGCCGATCCTGTCGGCCCGGCCGAGCAGGTCGCGCGCCTCGTCGAGCAGCAGCGCCCCCGCCGAAGTGAGCGTGACCCCGGCGGAGGACCGGTCGAACAGCGCGGCGCCCAGCTCGCTCTCCAGGCGCTGGATCGCCCGGCTCAGCGGCGGCTGGCTCATGTGGAGCCGGGTGGCGGCCCGGCCGAAGTGGAGTTCCTCGGCGACCGCCACGAAGTAGCGCAGCGTGCGTAGCTCCATGGGCGCCACGATAGCCATACCGACGTCCAGACCGATACCCGTACGGTATCGAGATGCCGGAACGGGTCTTGGACAGCCGGGGTGCCCCCGCAGTGTGATCAAGGCATGACTGACGCACTCGAACTCGCCTACTGGATCGTCGCCGGCCCGCTCGCCCTCGTCTACCTCTACGGGGGCGGGGTGAAGGTGGTCAGGAGCCGTGAGGGGCTGCGCCCGATGATGGCCTGGGTGGACACCACGCCGATGCCGGCCGTCAGGGCGATCGGCGTGATCGAGGTCCTGGGCGCGATCGGGCTGATCCTCCCGCCGCTGACCGGCACCGCACCCTGGCTGGCCCTGGCCGCGGCCATCGGGTTCGTGGTCCTGCAGATCGGCGCGACCAGGGTGCACCTGAACCTCGGGGACCGTCGGATAGCCCTCAACATCACGCTTCTCGTCGCCGCCGGGGCGACCGTCTGGTTGGCGACGACCTGGCTGTGAGCGCGGCCACCTCGCATGCGTCGCGCGGTCACGATCCGCTCGCGCGGCGCGCGTTCGGCCTCGGTCCCCGGGAACCGCGAGGGCGTCGACGCCGGAATCGGAACGGGCGGGGCGGCCGACCCGCCCGTTCCGACAGGGTCACAGAATGCCCTCGGGGTCGAGGCCGGTTCCCACGACGAGGGTCACCACTCCCGCGGCGGCGTCCGCCCTCTGCGCGGCCCGCGTGTCGGGCAGTCGCGACGCGAGCACCTTCGCCTGCGCGCCCATCCCCTGCGGATAGGTGGCCGTGGTGGCGCGGGTCGTCTCCGGGGCGTTGCCCGTACCGACGACGGTGAACCCGGCCTGGCGCAGTTTCGCGGCGACGACGGCGGCCCGCCCCGGGACACCGGTGCCGTTGAGGACCTGGACCCGGACACCGGACGCGTAGATCAGGTCGTCCTTGGCGGCGGCCTGCAGTGCCTTCTTGTCAACCTCCTTGTCCTTGGCCAGGGAGGTGAACAGGTCGTCGGCCTGCGGGTACTGCCACACGACGTTGGCCCTGTCGGCGGCCACGTCCGCCTCACGCGGGTAGTTGGGCACGGTGAGGAAGGTCAGATTCTTGCTGGGGATGCCCTTCACCTCGGACGCCAGGCCGTACAGCGGCTCGATACCGGCCAGGTCCTTGTCCGTGGTCAGCGACTTGGTGGCCGACTGCAGGAAGTCGTACAGCGAGGTCGGGCTGGTCAGCTTGGACTGCGCCTTCTTGGTCAGCGCCTCCATGAACTCCTGCTGGCGGCCGATGCGCCCGAGGTCGGACCCGTCGCCGACGCTGTAACGGGCGCGTACGTAGCCGAGCGCCTCCTCGTCCTTGACGGTCTGGCAGCCGGCCTCCAGGTCCAGGTGGGCCTTCTCGTCGTGGATGGCCTGCTCGGGGCAGACCTCGATGCCGTCCAGGGCGTTGACCATGCCCTTGAAGCCCTGGAAGTCGACGGACATGAAGTGGTCGATACGCAGTCCGGTGTTCGCCTCGACCGTCTTGATGGTGCAGGCGGCGGCGCCGGCGACCTCGCCGGTGCTCCCGCCGATCGCGAACGCCTCGTTGATCTTGGCGTGGTGCGCCGCGGAAGTGGTGTCGTCACCCTTCTCGCACGCGGATATCCGCACCCAGGAGTCGCGCGGGAAGGACACCACGGTCGCCCATTTCCGGTTGGCGGGGACGTGCATCACCATCAGGGTGTCCGACTGCATGGTGGTCAGGTCCTTGCCGTACTTCGCGTTGTCCCCGTCACGGCTGTCCGAGCCGACGACCAGGATGTTCTTCGAGCCGGGACTGAGATTGACGGGACGGTCCCCGCCGAGCTTGTTGTCTATGTCGGCGGCCCCGATGTTCCCGTTCAGGTCCTGGTATATCCAGGCGCCGACCCCGGCCGAGCCCAGGACGAGCACCGCGAAGACCCCCGCCGTCCACGCGACGATCCGGCCCCGCCGCGTCAGTCTCGTCGGCCGCGCCGAACCCGCCGCCCGCGCCGACCTGCTTCCGGCCGGAGCGTGCCGCCGCTGTCCCCTACCGCCCACAGGCGCCCCTTTCCCGTGCTCGGCCTCACCCGGCCGGCCCTGACTCACGAGCGCCCAGCGCCCCCGTACTCCGAACTCCGAACTCCGAACGGCGAAACTCTACATTCATGTAGAGATACGGACGGGAAGCGGGTACGACTCACCCCGCGGGCCTGCCGCCCGGCACGTGCTCACAGCGGCGTCGCCGCGTGCAGGACGAGGACCATCGTCACCGCGGAGTTCGCGGAGGACAGGGCGGACACCGCGGTCCCGGCCGCCGCGCCCCAGGCGGCGAGCCCCACCGAGGTGAACACCGACGGCCAGTCGCGCGGCACGGGCGCGGGGCCGAGCAGCGCGGCGACCCGGCGCGGCACCGGGCCCGGCGCGGCGAGGCCCGCGAGCGTGGGCACCGCGGTGCCGCGGGAGACCAGGGCCGCCTTGCCGATCGCGCACGCCACGGCCCGGCGGCTGCCGACCACCTGTGCGGCCTCCTCGTCCGCCCACCGCTCCGCCGTGTAGGACACGGCCGTGCACAGCGGGCGCAGAACCGGGTTGGCGCGCGCGGCCAGTCGGGCGGCGAGCAGGAACCGGTGGTGCCGGCCGGCGAGATGGGCGCGCTCATGGGCGAACAGGGCACGCCGCTCGGCCGGTTCGAGGCAGGAGAGCAGCGCGGTGGTCACCACCACACGGTCCCGCCGCCCGCCGGGGAGGGCGTACGCGTACGGCACCTCGTCGGGCAGGACGGCCACCTCGGTGCCGGGCAGGTCGGCGAGCGCCGCGTGGGCGCGTCGGCGGACCCGCCCGTGCCGCCACAGCGTGCGTCCGCAGACCAGCAGCACCGCGAGCAGCGCCGGAATCGCCAGCTTTCCGGCGATCTCGTCGTACGGCACCGCCTCGCGCACCTCGGGATCCGACCAGCCGTCGGGCAGCGGGTTGCCGGGCAGCTGTGCCGTGCCGACCACCATCAGCAGCCCCAGGCACACGGTGCTGCACACCGCCATGACCACGGCGAGCCCGGTCAGCAGCCGGGTGGCGGTCCGCGGACACAGCCGCTGCTCGGCGAGCCGGGCGATCGGCCACGCCGTCAACGGCAGGACCAGCGGCAGAAAGACGAACACCCCCATGGAACCTCAGTCTTCCCTCTCCGCCTTGTTGCGGGCGAGTGCCGCCTCGGGGTGGGCCAGCAGGTCGCGCAGCAGTCGCTCGTCGTTCGGCTCCAGGGACGTCACGAAGCTCGCGAGTACGGCTTCCCGGTCCCGCTCGCCGTCGAGGACCCGGCGCATCCGTCGGGCGGCCAGACCCGCCTCGTCCGACGCCGGGGTCCACACGAAGGACCGGCCGACGCGCTCACGGCTCACCGCGCCCTTGGCCAGCAACCGCGTCAAGATCGTGATCACCGTCGTATAGGCGAGGTCCCCGCCGAGGCGCTCCTGCACCCAGCCCGCCGTCGCGGGCCCCTCCGCCGCACGCAGGGCCGACAGGACCTGGGCCTCCAGCTCACCCTGTCCCCGCCGCGGGGGACGCTGTCGCCGGTCCGTCACGCCCTGCCTCCCTTCCGCCGACTCCGAAACACGGGCGGTCCATCGTATCGACGCCGGGCGGTCGACCATGACGCCCGCGCCCGCCGCCACGCCCTGGCCGGCCCGCACCCGACACCGCATTCGACACCGCGGCCGGCGCCTCGACCGGCGCCTCGACCGGGGCTTCGACCGGCACCGCCCGCCGTTCCGATCGGCGCCCACCGCCCGCCCCTGAGGGGCGTCCGCGCCTCGTCGTCGCGCACGACACCGGTCACGCCGACCACGAACTTGGCGCCCGGCCGCCTCAGAGAGCGAAGATGCGGGCGATGAAAAGGGCCCGACTGGACCGGGTCCACGACGGCACCCGGGGCCGGCGCTCGGCCCGTACGCGAGTCCGGACCGGCTTCTCGTGCCTGGTGCCCGGCATGTGCCCTGTTCCGGGCAGGGCCCGCCGACCACAAATCCCCGCGCAGCTGTCACCCCCGCGGCGCCCTGTGCCCCGACACCAGTGGCCGCCGTCCTGGTCGCGCCCGGGGCGCGCGGACGGCACAGAGGAACTGATCGCCGTGGCGGAACGGCCACCGCCGGTCCATGCAGGCGTGGGCCGAGGTTCTACAGGACTGCGCGTGTCACTCGTACGTGATTGCGTGAATCCCTTACGGGGAGTCATCGCGCGGTGCTACAACTACCACCTAGCGCGGTTCTCTCAGGACGCCAAGGGGGGTGGTCCGGTGCGGACGGACCCCTTCGAACACCGGTCTGATAAGGGGAGTTCACCGTTGAACGCACGCCGTGCCGGCGCGGTCGGGACGGTGTGCGTGCTGCTGTGGGCGCTACTGACCGTGATCACCGCGCCCCGCGCCCACGCGGCGGACGCGCTGGAACCCGCACCGGTCGATTTCGTGATCCTGGTGGACGAGTCGGGCAGTCTGTCGGCGCAGGACGTGGCCGCGGAGCGGGCGGCGGCCTCGGTACTGGTGCTGGGGGAGGTATCCGACAAGTCGCGAGCGGCCGTGGTCGGGTTCGGAAGCGCGACCGGGGACGGCCGGCCTCCGGTGGACACGGTTTGTCCGCTGACGAGGGTGGACGGGAGCGGTCGGGAGCAGCTGAGCGCCTGTGTGTCGGGGTTACGCCGACGCACCGACGCCGAGGGCAACGGAACCGATTTCCCGGCGGCGCTGGCGCAGGGCCTTTCGCTGCTCGCGAACGGCGACGACGAGACTCCGAAGATCGTCTTCCTGCTCACCGACGGACGTCTCGACGTCAGCGACAGCCCTGCATACGGCGCTGACGCCGCCTCTCGCAATGCCAACGCCAAGAAGAGGCTGCGGACGACGGTCGCGCAGGCCGCCGCGGACAAGGTGCAGATCTGGCCGCTGGGGTTCGGCTCAGGCATCGACAAGGCACAGCTGGAGACGCTCGCGTCGGGCGGCTATCAGAGCCGCTGCGCGAACCTCCCCTCGGCCCGTCCGACCGCACAGGTGACGTCAGGTTCCTCTGATGTGGCCCAAGTGCTGCTCGCCGCCTTCGCGGGGGCGCGGTGCGCGATCGCGACACCCGGGCAGACGAACCCGTCGGTGTCCTCCAGTGCCGATCTGGAGGTGACGATCCCGCCGGTGGCCACAGACGGCTCCATCGCGGTGGTCAAAGAGAATCCGGACGCGGTCGCGGTGACGTACTACGATCCGCGCGGCCGCAAGGTGCCACTGCACGGCAGGGCCGACGGCTCGGAGTTCGACCTGGTCGGCCAGTCGGGACCCGTGGAGGCGCTGAGGATCCGCAATCCGTATCCGGGAACATGGCGGGTGCACGTCGAGGTGCTGGGCGGGGCAGCGGCGCAGCGGATCACCGCCAGCGCGATCTGGCAGGGAGTTCTGCGCTCGTTCATCGTGGTGGACCCACCGGTGCCGACCGCCGGGCAGCGCGTCTCGACGCGTGTGACGCTGCAAACCCGGCAGGGGGTGGTCCTGACCGAGCGGCGGCAACTGGCCGGGGTCAACGTGTCGGTGAAGCTGACGGGCGACGGGTTCGGCGCGCGGAAACTGCGCCTCAGGGACGACGGCAAGGGAGCTGATACCACGGCTCACGACGGCGAGTTCTCGGCGCACGTCACCGTGCCCCGTACCGCCACCGGCGCACTGTTGTTCACCGGGGTGATGACCGGCGAGGGCATCGCGGGCGACCAGCGCTCGTACGCGACCGAACTGGCCACCGCGGCACCGCCGCTGACCGGCTCGATCGTGTTCGACGACCGCGAGGCCCACCCGGGCGGCATCGCCCGGGGCGGCGTGGAGTTGCGCAACAACGACAACACCTCGCACCGGCTGCGGTTGACGTTGACCGGCGGTTCGGCCCGCAGCGCGCTCACCGTGACCCCTCAGCGGATGACGGTGGCGGCGGGCGAGCAGGTGCGAGTGCCCGTGAGACTGCGGTTCGGGGCGGGGGCGGACCTGGGAGCGGTTCCCGGAAGCCTGACGGTGCGGGACGAGGTATCGGGCCGGGTCGTCGCCCAGGCCTTCGTGACCGTGCGGGTGGTGCCGGTGCCGAGCTTCCTCGACCGGTACGGGAAGGCGATCGGCCTGGTGGCCGCGCTGCTGCTGGCGGTGCTCGTGGTGGTGGCCCTGCGCTGGCAGGACCGCCACCGAAACCGCGACGTCTCCGACATCCAGCTGATTCTCTACAAGGACGAATCCGAGATGAGCAGGCTGCGGGCCCCCGCGCGGGCCGGCGCCGAATTCGGCTTCTCCCTGCGCGCGAGTCCGGGAGGCACCCAGCGTCTGCTGCTGGACGACTCCGGTAAGCGTTATCGGGTGCGCCGGGCGGGCGACGGCGGTCTGACGGTGCGGCTGCCGGCCGGGGAGCGCATCGCCGTCCCGCGCGGGCAGCGCGCGGTGGTGACCGACGGGCTCTCGCTCGGCTTCGCCGATCACCGTGCTGCCACCCGGGCTGCCGGGACGGCACGGTCCGCAGGCTCCGGGACAGGGCGAAACCGGTCGGCCGGCCCTGCGGGCAAGCCGCGTCTCGGCGGCGAGCGCCCCCGTAAGGGCACCGCCGACAGCGCCACGCTCGTCACCCGGCGACCGTATGACGACGACTTCTGAGGTGCGCGCTGCCCTGCCGACGGCCTGGGCGGCGAGCGAGGGGAAACCCACTGCTGCTACTGCACCGGCGCGAGGTCCCGTGCCCCGACGCGAACATCAGCCACCGAGCGCATCCGGCACCCATCACGAGGTGAACACCAGTGAAGATCTATCAGCCGATGCTCTTCGTCGGCCTCGGCGGCACCGGGTGCCTGATCGGCGCGGAGCTGGAGAACCGCCTGCGTGAGGCGCTGTGCGGGCCGGACGGTACCGCGCTGTCTGCCGCGCTGCGGGGTCGGCAGTTACTGCCGTACCAGCTGCCGGACTGTGTGCAGTTCGTTTACGCGGACCTCAACGAGGCCGAGTTGAACCGACTGCCGCACATGCGTGCGGACGGCCCGCTCAAAGCTGCTTACAGCAGGACCTCGCGGGCCACGTTCGGACTGCTGCCGCGCTTCGACTCCTATCCGGAGGTGGCCCGGAGCCTGCGGACCAATCTGCCGGGGCCGCTCTGCCGGTGGCTGCCGCCGCGCGCCGGGGAACCCCGGATCGCACCGCTGATCCGGGGGGCGGGGCAGCTGCCGACGGTGGGGCGATCGGCGCTGTTCGAGACGTTCCGCAGCGGTCTTGGCCCAGCGCTGGAGCCGTTGCGGGAGGCGATCTCGCTGATCAGCAAGTCAGGCGGGGACCTGACTTCACTGGGGGGCACGCTGGCGGACAGCTGCGATGTGTTCGTGGCCTTCTCGGTGGCGGGTGGCACCGGATCAGGCCTCTTCTACGACTATCTTCATCTGATCGGACAGGCCTTCGAGGAGGCCCACTACCGGGTCAAGATCTACCCGCTGGTGTTGATGCCCTCCGCCTTCGACGACGGCCGGGGCGGCGGCCGGGCAGCCCGGCTCAACGCCGGCCGCTCCCTGGTGGACCTGTTCCGTCTGGTGGACGACCAGAACGCGCCCGACGCCGACGACAGCCTGGACGATGTGGGAGTACAGGGCCAACTGCGGCTGGAGTACCCGGGCGGGCTGGCGGTGCGGCTGCGGCCGTCCACCGCGCAGACCGCGTTCCTGTTCAGCCGCACCTCCGGCATCGAGCGGGAGGACCTGCACCGCAGCGTGGTGTCTCTGGTGATGTCGCTCCTGGGCACGGAACTGGGCGACGACGACGGGCGGATACGCGACAGCGACCACCTCTACCAGTCGTTCGCCGACTCGTTCATCAACACGAATGTGGAACGGGCCGCCGTCGCGCCCACCGGCATCGGCCATCGCGGGGTGTCGACCAGTCTGGTGGCCTCCATGACGGTGCCCGTCGACGAGTTGGCCGAGCTGCTGGCCTCCCGGCTGCAGGCCACGGCGCTGCGCCTGCAGACCAGTGCCGCACGACCACCGGACGGCTCAGGACGGGAGCTCATCCGTGACTTCTTCACCGCCTCCAACATCGACCCGTTGTGGAGCCGGGGCGGCCTTCCGTTCAACGAGCCGCGCCCGGTCACCGGCGCCCGCGCCATTCTGGACGCGCTGGCTACGCGCCAGGCCGCGATGGAGGACGCCCTGGGCGACCTGGACCGGCAGTTGCGCCAGCAGGTCGCCGAACTGGCCACCGCCTTCGACCCGGTACGGGGTGTACGCCAGTTGTTGGGCCGATGCGATCTGCTGGAGGTGCACCAGGCCCTCCTGGGCGACCCGGCCGCCCAGGACAGGCTGGAGCGGGTCGGTTTCGCCGGGCTGCTGGAGAACCGCCGCCGCGAACCCGAGCGCCCGCCGGAGCTGACGGCCGGTCCACCGCAGCCACAGGGCGTCCGGGACCGGATGGGCGGACTGGTCAAGGCCAAGTGGACCGATCCGGAGGTATCAGCCGTCCTGGCCCAGCAGGATGCCTGGTACCAGTGGGAGGCCCGGCGCACCTGGCATCGGCACTGGGCGGACCACGCGATGCGCTGGGACCGTACGATGGCTGGGCTCAAGGTTGAGATCAACGCCCTGGTGGCCGCCTTCCGCGAGCAAGCCGACGAGGAGCACACCTCGTTCACCCAGCGCACCCGGCACCTGTACCGACCGCGCACCGGCGTCTCGTACCTGCTACCCGCGCAGAGCGATCTGACCTCCTTCTACAACGCGGTGGTGCATCGGCTGCTGCTGGCCGAGGGGCTGCGGGAGACCGACAACGAACACGCGCTGCTGGGGCGGCTGGTGAGTGCCGAGCGGTGGCGGGCCGCGTTCAACGAGGCGCGTACCGACCCCCGGCGTGCGGTCGGAGTGATCAAGGAGCACCTCCAGCACCGCGTCAAACGGCTGTTCGTGGAACCCGGCAGCAGAGAGGAACGACCGCTGCTGCCGAGGCTTGGCACCCTGTTGGCGGAGGCCGCGGCGGGAGGCGGTGGGCAGGTCGGTGACGACGCGCTGGAGCAGTGCCGGCACAAGCTCGCCTCGCTGCTGCCGGTGGGGTTCTCCCCGGAGGGCAGCGGCCGGCTGAAGGTACTCATCGTGTACCCGGCGACGCCTTCGGACACGACGGTGCGCAAGTTCCTGGAGCGGGAGATGCGGCTGCCCCGGGACAGCGAGCGGGAGATCGAGTTCCGGCCGGTGTCGACGGAGTCGATCACTGTGGTGCTGTTCCGCAGCGCGATGAGTCTGACCGAGGTGCCGGAGGTACGGGCGACGTTGACCCTGTGGGCGGAGGCGCTCGCCGCCGAGCAGCCCGGCGATCATCTGAGATGGCGGCAGCGGCTGGGCTACGAGTACGACTTCCTGATGGGCACCGAGCAGGACCGGCGGCACATTCTGCACCGGTTGCTCTGCGCCATGTGGAACGACCAGTTCCATGTCTTCGGGGACATCAGCAATCCCCGGCAGATCCGCATAGGGCTGCAGGACCGCGACTCGGCGGCCATGGTGTGCCCGCTGGACTCGCCCGGCGCGGGGATGTCCAGCTGGGGAAGTCTGCTGCGGGCGTACGAGTCCTGGACGCTGGCCGAGGACAGCGGGGGTATCCGCAACGCCTTCTGCGAGCAGCTCATGGCGACCACTCCGCACGGCCTGGAGGGCGCTCCGGTTCCGCCGCACGGACTGTTCCGCGCGCTGGTGCACGAGGTGGCGCCGCAGCAGAGCAGGCTGCTGGGTCGCATGGCGGACCGGACGGACGGGCAGCGGACCGTCGGGTACACCGAGCTGGTGGCGTTCTGGAACGAGACTTTGCCCGGCGCCCTCGATCTCCCCTTTCCCCGGGCCCATCGGATGTCCGGCTGGACGTTGCGCAAGCTCGACCAATCCTTTCCCCCCGCCCCAGGCCAGTACCCGCCCGCGGTGCACGACCGGCGCTTCGGCAGCGGTGCCACCGACGCGCCGCTGGGACCCAAGGGGTCCATGAGTCCTCCGAACTCACAGGGGGAGGAACAATGAGCGACCCGAGCGACGACAGGCTCGTCATCTGTCTCGATCTGCGCCACGAACTGGCCGACGTGATGGATCCGCGGGCACTGGAGCAGCGTTTCCGGGACGCGATGCGCGAGGCGCATGTGCGGTCCGCGGACGTCTCCCGTGTGCTGGTCATCGACACCGCCGTGGCACTGGTGTCCCACCATGCCGCGTACGAGCGGCTGTGTTCCAAGTCCCTGGTGTCCACGGTGCTGTGCCTGGCCGTGGGACCGGCACCGGGTCCGGATGAGCATGTACTGAGCCTGCCCGCGCAGTTGCGGCCCCCGATGGCGGCGACACTGTGGATCGGGGACGTGCGGGGCATCGGCTGGCGTCCGGGGCAGGGCCGTTCGCTGGCGCTGACCGACACCGACCTGGCGGCGGACGACATCGCGGGCCTGGAGCCGCTGATCGACCTGCTCCAGGTGGCCGAGGTGTTCGACGAAACGGTCGCGAGGCTGGGCGAACTGCCGTCGGCGGTGGCCAGCCCCGCGCTGCGGCTGCTGGTGCACGAAGTGCCCGAAGAGGACCTGATGCGCGCCCAGTTGCAGGCGCTGGACTCGTGTACCTCGCCGCCGGACGACCTGCGGATCGGGCCCGCGCCGGGCGGGGCGCTCGGCGTACTCGCCGGGTACACCGAGCCCGAGGACCTGTCGGTGGCCGACTGTCTGCCGGAGAGCAGCCTGCTGCGGCAAGCGCATTGGCGCAGCGTGCAGGGGCTCAGCGAGGCGGACGAGGGTCTGAACAGGCTGGCGAGCTGGCGCGGGCTGCTGGGGCTGGACGATCCGGCCGTCGAGGTGGTCGAGGCGCTCCGCGGTGCCGGGCACGCCCTGGCCGACTACCGGGACTCCATCGAGCAGACCTTCGAGTGGGTGGACGGCCGGGCCGGGCTCAACGCCGACGGCCGCGACCATCTGACGCAGATGGGCATCCAGCTTCCGCACGTGCCCGGCACACGTCCCGACGAGGTGGGGGCCGAACTGCGCCGGCAGGTGACCGTACGGCTGGAGCGCCGTCGCCCCCTGCCCGAGATCGTGTCCTGGCTGCGGGATTTCGCCGGGCGTGCGGTGCCCACCGGCAGCGCCGCCCAGATCGAACGGCTGCGCCGCATCTGCCCGGACCCCCTGCTGGACACTCTGGTCGAACCGCCGTCCTCTTCGGGTGGCGCCACCCTCGTGCGCCCCGCCCTGTGGGGCGCCGCCTCCGCGCTGCTCGCCGCGTCGGGCCCGCTGGGCACCTGGGGAACGGTACTGGCACTGGTACTGCTGGCGGCGGGGGCGGTGCGCGCAGCGGGCTCGGTCCGCCGGATGCCGCCGACGGTCGTCGCGGCTCTGGCGGGGGCCTGGGCGGTCGGCAGTGCCACCGGCCTCGCCCTGCACACGGCCGGAGTGCCCGCTTGGGCCGACGCGCCGCTGCTGGTGCTGGCCCTGCTGGCGATGGCTCAGTCGGCCCGCGCCCTGTGGACCGCGGCGGTACGGGACTGGCGGGCCGCCACCTGCCTGAGCGAGGCCGTCACGGCCACCGAGGGCCTCGCCGAAGTGCTCGACCAGGGCGTGCTGGGGCACTGGCTGCTGGCCGACGTACGAGCCGGGGCGTCCGACCAGGCCAAGGCGCTGGCCCATCTGGTGCAGACGGTCTGCGACACGCTTGCCGAGTTCGCCGAGCAGCTTGGCCGTAGGGCCCGCCCGGCCTGGAACGCCACACCGCGCGGCGGCGAACGCACCGGCGAGTCCGGCAGACGCGGTGGGAGCACGTTCGCGGTGGAGTACATCGGCCAGGCCGGGCAGGCCCTCCAGACCACGCTGGCCGGGGACATCGAAGATCTGGTGGCCGAGGTGCTCTCCCCATACTGGCACGCGGTGTTGCGGGACCCGTCCAGCGCGGCGTCACTGCCGGTGGTGGCCCGTACCGACGAGCTGGTTCACGAGTACCAGCGGCAGTTGTCCCGGGTCGGTACCACGCCTCCGCCGCCGTTCGCGCGGGTGCCGGCCAGTCGGCCGGATCCCGCCACCCTGGTCGGCGTGGACCTGACCCGCATCGTGGACGTACTGCTGCCGGACAGCCGTGGTGACGCCCTCCAGCTCTGCTCCCCCGACCAGTTGCGCATGCTCGACCGCGCTCCGGCCGCGGCCCACAGCTTCGGATTCGTACCACAGGCGGTCCAGGGCGCGTTCTGGCAGACGGTGGAGGACCAGTCGGACGCCGGGCGGGGCGGCGACGGCAGCGGGGACGAGGGCGTGCAGGCCGGCGCCCGGTCGGCGGCCCGCACACCGGCATCGGTGTCGGTGCGGCTTCCGGAGATCGTATGGACCGGATCGGGACGGTTCGCCGGGCTGCTGCGGCTGGTGCCGCTGTCGGTGGGCGCCGTGCGCTCGGTGTGGCCCGAGGAGACCGACGGGACCGGTACCGCGCGGGAGACCGCCTCGCCCCCTCCGGTGTCCCGTACGCCGGGCGAGACGGGATGACCCGGAGAGGGCACGGAAGGGTTGGATCAGCGCGCTGAAGGATTTCCGGAGAGTGGCGGTATGAACGAGACGCTGTCCTTTGTCGATTCCTCCGGGATGCCCGAACGAGTACGGGTGTTCGACATCGGCGCGGACGAACCCCACCAGCCGGGTTCCGGGTTCCGCACGCGGACCCTGCGGCTGGAGGACGGGCGCCCGATGCTGCAACGGCGGCTGTTGCCTACCTATGCCCAGCGCACGGAGAGCGTGGACTCGCTGGAGGCGGAGATCCGCGCGGGACTCACCCTGATCCGGGCGTTCTCCGAGGTGACATACCCGGCGGAGTTCACCCGGCTGGCCGGATACGCCATTGAGGTCGAGTCACCCTTCCTGTTGCTGGATCCTCTGCGGGGCGGGCAGCCGATGGCCGAGATCGCCCGGGGGCTGGTGCTGTCGACAGAGCAGAAGAAGTTCGAGAGCAGTCTGTTCCGGGCCCTGCGGCTGCTGGAGTGGGCGGCGCTGGTGCACCGGTCCATCAGCCCTGCGACCGTTCGCTGGGACGGCACCCGTGTGCAGTTGACCAATCTCGGCAGCGCCGACCAGGTGGGCCGGCCCCGGCAGCGGCTGGGCGCACTGCCCTGGGCCTCGCCCGAGCAGCGCGAGGGGATCGGCACCAACGACCACCGCGACGACATCTGGAGTGCCGGCCAATTGGTGTACTTCGTCGCCAACTCCCGTGTGGCGAGCGCCAGTCGAATACCCCCGCTGGCCGGTCCGACCCGCGACGACCTGCTCAAGGACGTCTTCGCCGAACGCGCCGATCAGCGGCCGGACGCCAGGACGATGCTGCGACGCATCGCCGCAGCGGATCCCTGGGACGACCTCGGCCGTCCGCCGGACCCGCTGCGCGCGGCACGGCAGCGTTTCGCCGATCTTCTGGCCGGCAAGGGACCGCTGGCCTGGCCCTTGTCCCCCTCGGCCCGACACCCGGATCCACCCCGAGCCGAGGCGCCCCCGGGCGCGGGCGGACAGCAGGATTCCGGCACGGCCTGGACGCGGCGTCGTTCACGCGCCGCAGGGACGGGTCGCTGGGGCACGGGCCACCGCAGGGCAGAGGAAGGCGGATAGTGGACAACGGAATGCCGGACGAGCAGGCGGAGCAGCCGGTGCGCTGTCCGAGCTGCCTGGAGAATCTGCGCTTCGACGACAAGCAGCTCTTCGTCCCCGATCCCCAGACCAACAAGCTCACACCGTGGGACCCCGCCTCGGAGCCCAACGGGATGCGCCGCCAGGACCAGCTGAACCAGGCCTTCCTCAAGTGCCCCAACGAGAGTGCCCAGCGGCACTTCCTCCCCGTGCCCTACCTGCTCTTCGGCCGGCCGCTCACGATCGCGTTCGTCGGCCAGTCGGGCACCGGCAAGACACACCTGCTGGCCGCCATGATGGCGGAGATCGGGCGCGGCGGCCTGGACTTCCTGGGCATCCGTTGCCGTTCGGTCAATACCTCCCAACACCACGCCTTCCTTGCCCGCGCGGTCAACGAGCTGGAGGCCGGGCGGGTGCTGCCGGCCACCGGTATCACGGACTTCGTGGAGTTCACCGACGCGCTGCTGGTCACGGTCAACGGGCAGACGCGGCCGGTGGCCTTCTTCGACATCGCCGGCGAGTCGCTGCAACTACCGGGCAAGGTCACCGAGTTCCTCCTCGGCGTGGATGCGCTGATCTTCGTTGTCGACGCGCTGCGCGCGCTGCGTCTGAAGCAGCTGGTTCCCGCCCGGGAGACCGCCGGCGTCCCCCAGCAGCAGGCGGGTATCGCCGACCCCACCTTCTCGGCCGTCCTGGATCGGCTGCCGCGCGACGGCGATCTCTGCGACGTACCGACGGCGGTCGTGCTGAACAAGTGCGACGTCCTGCGCTTCGAGCCTCCCATCGACCACTGGCTGCGCGAGGATGGACGCATCGAGAGCAGTCCCGACCCCGTGCAGGCTTTCCGCGAGAGCCAGGACGTCTACGCTTTCCTGACGCACCATCAGGCGGCGCCCTGGCTGCGGCCGTTCATGGAGTGCCGCCGCTGCACGCTGCACTTCGTGTCGGCCACCGGGATGTCCCCCGCCGTACTGTCCGCAGGCAACGGCCACACCGGACCCGCCGGGCAGCCCACAGCGTTCACCGGGGGCATCCGGCCCCGCCGGGTCCTCGGTCCGCTGCTGTCGGTCTTCCAGATGTGCGGCCTACTGGACTCGCCGAGACCGGCCCCCCGGCTCAGGGAGGTGTAAGGACATGTCCGTGACCGGCTCCGACGTACACCAGGTGATCTGCGCCTACGATCCCGACAACCCTTCCGAGAACAAGGGGTTCGGCCCCGTCGCCGTCTCCTTCGCCATGGCGGAAGCGCTCAGCCTGTTCAAGGTCGCCGGACAGATCATGCGGCCTCCTGGGGACTCCCTCACCGAACTGGACTCGGTCGCCTGCGCCCTGCTCCCCTCCGGTCAGGAACTGCTCGTCCGGCGCATCGTGGCTCGTGACGCCCTGCGCCGCGGCAACGTGCTCAGCCAGGCCCTGGTCGGCGCCCCCGGCCAGTTCTGCGCAGAACTCGGCCTCGGTCTCGGCCCGGACGACTGGCCCCTGGGCGAGAACGTCGCGGCCGTACGACTGGGCGAGTCGCTGCGCCGTGTGGACTACGCCGACCTGTGCCGCCGTGGCGATGACGGCGCCGCACGCCTCCGCTCGGCCAGTCGCGACCCGGCACTCGCCGAACCGCTGCGTCACCTGGTGACCTGGGTGCTCAGCGAGCCCGCTCAGAAACTGTCGATCGCCGCCTCACTGGTCGGCGACAACCCCCGGGCCGTCCTGCTCGGCCTCGTGGACATCCTCGGCCCCCTCGTCCCCGGCCCGTGGTCCCTCTCCACCCTGGAATCGGTCGAGTCGGGCCCTTACCGCCTCATCATCATGGAGGACTGGCCCCGCACCGGCAGTCCCGATTACGGCCGTCTCCGCCTGGTCGGTCAGCAACCGCCCGAGGGACCTGCCCACACCACGGCGTCCCTGCTGGTGGACCGCTATCAGGAGCACGGTCCGGACGGACTGACTTTCCTGAGTCGGCACGCCCGGCTGTGGCAGCGGATGCGGCCGGTCGAACGGGCGGAGTCGCTGCTCGGAATGCTGATGGTGCAGCCGGCTGCACCGGTCCATCTGGCGCTGCCGGCAGGCACGGCGTACGCGTCGGCCGCCACGGCATACCGCGGGGAGGGAACCGGCGAATCAGCGGGGCTCACCGAATCCGCCGCGCACACGGCCGAAGAGCAGCCTGAGGCCGTGTCCGAGAAGGCCCCCCGGGTCCCCGACCCGGGGGTTGATCCGCCTCCGGTCCCGGGCACCCCGCCTCTCCCTGCCGAGGCGCCGGCCCTGGCGCCCGTGCCGGACGCCGAGGACCACCCCTCAGACAGCGACGACCTGGTCGGCAGGCTGATCGGGTCGCACCGCCCGTTTGAGGACCGGAAACTGCGTCTGGCGCTGGAGAACGCGGTCGATGGCTGGAGCGAGCAGGAGATCGACGCCGCCTGCCGGAGAGCGATCGACCTCCGGCTCGGACTCCAGGGTCCCCGCAGAGGTGTCGTCCCCTGGGTACCTGAGGCCGCCGACGGCCCCCGGTACCTCTACGACGTGCTGATCAGTGGCGCCCTCCACCGTGAGGAACCCGCCCGTTCCTGGGCCGAGTTCCTCACGGTGGAGGCCGGGACGGCACTGCCCGAGCCGCTGCGGGCGGTGGTACGGCGGATGTACGAGCAACTGGACTGCCGGAGCATCGCCGTTCATCCTGTCTTCTTCCGGACGCTGGGTGACTGGGCCATCCCGCGCGCCCTGGGCCTGGACACGCGTGAAAGCCCTCCACCTCGACCGGAATCCGGGTGCGGCCAGGCTCAGGACGTGCCGTTCGAGGGAGGTCCGGCTCCGAACCTGCGGCTGATCACGAAGGTGTTCCTCTTCATCTACGCCCCCCTGGCGATGCTCGTCGTCCTGGTGTGGCTGACCCTCTTGTGAGCCGTGGGCCCAGTCTGCTTTCTCACAGCAGGCCGAGGCCGAACATCTCCTCCTTCGGGATGTGCGACAGCAGCCGGACGCGGGCCGCCACGGGACCCCCCACACCGTGGTCCGACGCGAACTGCTGGAGCCGTTCGGCCACTTGCTCGGCTGTCCGGCCGAAGCCGATGGCGTAGCCGAGCGCCGCCGCGCGCCAGGTCCCGTCCGGGTCGGACCGCACCGGGCCGGAGGCCAGCACCGCCGGTACGTAACCGAGGAGATGCAGCTGGTACGCGAACAGGTCACGTAACTGCGACTCGCGACCGTCGGCCGTGTCCTGCGGCAGTGCGTCCAGCACCAGCAACGGCGGTGGCTGCCGCCGTCGCTCGCACAGCCTGCGCACGGCCTGGTCCACGTCCTCGGGCCGGATGGACCGGGCGCTGCCCGGCAGGCGAAGGGCCGCTCCGCGGTCGAAGGGCCGCATCTCGCCGTGCAACAGGATGACGTCGACCGCCGTGCCCGGGCCCGCTTCGGAGTCGGCGGCGTCGGAGAGCAGGAAGTTCTCCGTCACCCGCCAGACGACGGGCCCGCCGGCGACCGCGGACGTCTTGGCCGCGGTGGGCGGGGGCAGCGGGACGCCGCCGACGGCGGTGTCTCCCCGGACGTCGATCTCGATCTGGGTGACCGGCCGCTCGGTGGCGGCCTTCCGCACGGCCTGCCTCAGAAGCGCCGGAACATTCCCCGAGGCCTCGCGGTCCAGCACCGCCCAGGCCTTCCGCCAAGTCTCGTCGGGCTCGCCGACGGGCAGCGGCTCCCGGTCGTACCGCCCGAGCCGCTGCAGGGCGAACTGCAGGTTCTGACGGCGTGAGTCCTCCAGCAGCGGTGTGCGCAGCCGCTCGGCCAGCTCGGCTGTGCTCAGACCGACGTCGGCGCCATGGCGGGCGGCGCTCAGATGCCATTCCGTGGGACTCGCGGTGGCGGGGCCGAGGAGCTCAGCGGCCTGGGCCGCGATCTTGCGGGCCTGCCGCCGCCGCGCGTGATGCGCCCGCGCGAGCATGTCGGCGGCGCGCAGGACGGGCCGTTGGGCGTCGTGGGCGTCGGCCGGCGGGAGGGGGGCGGGCGCCAGATCGGCGGGCAGCATCCGGTGCAGGCGCAGCCACGTGGCACGTACCTGACCGTTGTTCGAGCCCAACTGCTCGGTGGCCGCGCGCATTTCGACCGCCACTCCAGGGCCGGCACCCAGCAGTCGAGCGTGTAGCTGGGCCGCCCACAGTGCCGTCAGCCCGGTCGTGCGCGGGTCCTCGCCGTACTCGGCGCGGCGCCGGGCCAGCAAGCGACGGCCGACGTCGACGCGCTGCTTGTCGGCCAGCAGGGGTTCGTCGGCGACAGGTCCATACAGCCGTACTTCGCTGGCGAGCAACATCAGCCTGCGGCCCGTCTCCGGAATGGACTCCAGCGCGGCTGTGATCGTCGCGAGGTGGACTCCGGCTTCCTGCGGCAGCCCGCACACCAGTGCGTGCAGCCCGTACGCGAGCCACTCCGCTGGACTCGGCGGCGGGCCCTGTCCTCGGACGCCGTCGCGACGAGCCCGGAGTTCCGCGGCCCAGCGAGCCAGCAGCGCGGCCACGTCGTCCGTGCGCCTCCAGCGGTGCAGCAGCACACACTCCGCGCGGTTGACGGCCGATCCCGCCGCACCCCGCGGATCCTCGCGCAGGGGCCGGGCGCGGGCGATCCACCGGTCGGCCAGGGCAAGGTCGCCGGCCACTGCCAGTGCGGTGGAGGCGCGCAACGCCATGACCGACAGCCGTTCCTCGTCACCGGGGGCGCGGTTCATGGCCATCTCGGCACAGGTCTCGGCACGTTCGAGTTCCAGCATCTCGGCATTGGCCTGTGCCAGGACCATGAGCGTCTCGAAGGCCGGTCCGGGCTCCACCTGGCCGGACACCGCGGGCAGGGTCAACTCCCGCAGCAGGGACTCGGCGGCCCCGGGATCACCGGCCAGCAGATGAGACCTGGCCCGCAGGATGTCGGCGCGCAGAGCCACGGCGTCCAGACCCGACCCCCCGGGCAGCTCTCGCGACAACGGCGCCCCCGACCTCAGCTCCGCCTCCGCTCCGGCGAGCAGCACCCAGTCCGGCGTTCGGCCGACGTGCTCCGCATGGTGAGCCCGGTACTCCGCCTCGTAACGCCGCAGCCAACCGCGTACCAGGTCCGGGCGGTCCGCCGGCTGCCACTCCTGCACCGCGTACCGGGCGACCAGCAGCGCCTGGGGGGCCTGCCGCCGGACCGCCTCGTCGAACACCTCGGTGAACGCGCCGTCGGCCTGCGCGTGGCTGTGGCTGCCGTCCTCCTGGGTGCGGCCGATGCGGACACGGCAGCCGGCCAGCAGGAGCCGGGCGTCGACGGTCCAGAGGTCGTGCAGGCTGTCGCGGGGCCCGGTGTCGACGGCGTACGCGTCGAGGACCTTCCGCAGCTTCTCGTCGGCCTCCCGCACCTGGGCGGCTCCGGTGCACGTCCCCTCGTACAATTTCAGGGCGGCGGCGATCAGCTCGGCCCGTCGTTCGTCGGGCCGCACCGGAGGCTCACCGTCGATGGTCATGCCGGCCCGTTTGCAGGCCAGCTTCAGATAGCGGCTGACGTCCCACCAGCTGTGGCTGCCGCCGTAGAGCACGGCGTGGAGCTCACCGTAGGCCCGCTCCAGGGCAATGTCGTACCAGAGCTGCAGCGGCATCACGCGGGGGTCGGGCTCACCGAGTCCGTCCCGTTCGCTCTCCGCGGTCTCCAGGTCGGCGCTGAGCAGCCGGTCGGCCAGGTCGATCACGGTGGCGAAGGCTCCCCGCTGCCAGGCGCGGGCGACTTCCTGCTGCCAGGTACGCGCCGCCGAGGCCAGCCTGTCCCGGTGGTCCTGCTTGCGTTCGGCGGCGTCGTGCAGTTGGTGGTAGACCTGCTCGGCGACCCACCCGGCGGCCTTCTCCGGCAGCATTCCCCTGACCGCCCGCTCGGCGAGTTCGGCGCAGCGGTCGGTGCCGTCGCGGTGGAGCCGCCGCCAGTCCGAACCGGGGTCGGAGCGCATGCGCTGACGCAGTTCACGCCTTACGTTCACATGCACGAACAGGCGCTTGTCCTCGGCCTTGATCCATGCCGACCGTTTCGCGTACTCGATCAGCGTGTCCCACAACTGCATGGGATCCTCGTCGGCCGGGGCGCCTTCGCCAGTACTCCGCCCGGTGTCCAGCAGCGGGACGAGGACATTGGCGAAGTACTCCCGGGTGGGATGCCGGGCGACCGAGCAGTAGTCGAGGGCGCGGCGGGTGCGCCGGTCCTTGATGTTGTTCAGTTCCCGGTCCACGACGAACAGGTAGAGCGACTCGCCTGTGACGGACGGCAGTTCGGACGGTGTGTCGGCCAGTAGCGCGAGAACGAGGGGGGTGAATCCGGGTGACCCCTCGACGTCCTGCTCGCACACGCTCACTATGCGCTCGGCCTGTCCGGCGTCGATGCACCGGAGGTCCCGGAGATAGCGGTTCGCCTGGCAGGCCGTGAACGGCCCCAGCTCCAGCGCCCTCCACGGCACCTTTTTGAAGGCTTTTCGGAAGACGGCCCGCCGGGTGACGTCAGCACGGCCGGAGAGCACGACACGCAGCCAGAGGACCTTCCCTGCGAGATAACCGAGCAACTGCAACAGGCCTTCGAGTTCGGCCGTGCCCGCCTGCAGGATTTCGTCCGTGGTGTCGAGGCACAGCAGCAGCGGCGCCTGGGCCATGTCGTTCAGCGCGTCGACGAAGTCGTCGGCCATACGTTGTGGAGGCGGCGCCGAATTCCACTGGAGCGGGGTGTCGTCGGGGCTGTCGAACTTCGGGTCGAGCTCCAGCCGGTATTCCCGGTAACGCGCGCAGAACGTACGCAACCGTCCTGCTCGCCGATCGATGCCGAGCGCTCGCGCCTGGGCCAGGAGCTTGTCGGCGATCTGCACCAGCAGCAGGGTCGGGCGGGCCAGCAGGCGGCCCGGGACCAGCGTCTGGACGTCGCAGACGGCTGACAACACCGGGGGGTCCTGCTGGGCTCCGTACCTCGCCACGAGCCAGGCGAGCTGCGTGCTCTTTCCCATACCGCCGGGCGCGTGCATGTGGATCACCCGGGGCGGGCCTGGTGGGATGTTCTCCTGGGTGATCCCGGTTCGGGGCGGATCCGTGCCGAGGACCGCCGATTCCAGGATGCCTTCCAGCTCGGGGCGGGAGAGATAGTCCCTGGTCTGTTCGAAGTACTCGTGCAGCCCCGCGCTCATCGCGAGACGCGACTCGGCCCGCTGCCGGCGGTCCCACAGGTCCTCATAGATCCCGTCGGGGGCGAATTCCCGCAGGTCGTCCGGCGCCACGGCCTGCGCCAGTCGCCGGCAGACCGTGAAGTCGGCCACCCGCTCGAACGCCGCGTACCACTTCTCGAACTGGGCGATCACCCCGTCCCGGTCACCCGCCACCGCCAGCAGCCGCAGGCGTTCCACCATCGCGGTGTCGCCGTTCACGGTGGCGAGGTGACCGGCCAGTCGGGACGCCGTCTCGGCCATGCCGACGGGGCGGTCGGTGCTCGGATCGATGCCCTCGGATTCGTGCCACCAGGCCGCCCACGCGCCCATTCGGGTCATCTCGTTGATCTGGAACCATCCGGCTTCGCCGTGGTGAGGGACGAGCACGCGCCGCAGCTTCGCGAAGGAGTAGTCGAGGTCGCCGGTGGCGGCGGCGAAGGCGGACTGGCTGACACAGGTCATCAGACTGCAGCGCTTCAGCACCTCGTAGCGCACCGGATCTCGCTCGCGTGAACCTCGGAACAGCTCGTACGGCTCCGCGTAGGTGCCGAACCCGGTCTCCATGGCGCGTGACCTCATGCCCATACCCTCGCCCCCTCTCAGCCGATCTGGGTTACGGCGGCCGAATACGCGTCTTCCAGGAAGGCCGGTCCGAAATCACCGGAGACCGTTCCGAGGTTGTTGACCACCATTGCCCGCCACTCCTCTTTGTGATGCCAGTCGTACCGCAACCGAACTCCGAGTTCACGCAGGAGGGATCTGGCACGCAACTGCGGCCACGGTTGGAGTTGGATGGGGCGGCGAGGCGCGTCGAAGCGATCGATCCATGCTGCCGCCTCGCCCTCTGGATCTTCCGCGGTCACCACGACGCTCACCGCACCGCGACTGTGCAGGACGGTGTTGAAGAGATCGGCCACCAGACCGGGGGCCTCGCGCCGCTCGGCCTCGGTATCGGCGTCGCCCTTGGCGAAGTGGTCGAGCGCGAGTACGAGGTGTGTGCCGGGCGGCGCCAGCTTGACGACCAGGTTCGTCGCGGCGCCGAGGAGGCTGTCCCGCGTGGCGTCGAGTGTGGCTCTGCGTCCGCCGTTGCGGTGGTCCTGGCGTATGGCGTCGACCCGGGCTACCAGGTCTTCGAGGTCGTCGTCGATGTCCCAGCCGCCGTTGCGCAGGCTGTCCCGTCTGATGCTCTCGGCCAGCAGGGCCACCGTCTCGACGACCACGTTCGGTGCCGGTGGCGGCAGGGCTCCGACGTGCCGGGGCGGCACACTGCGGCGCAGTTCGCTGAAGTTCAGGTAGAGCGCCCGGCATCCGGGCCGCCTCTCCCAGACCTGGAGCAGCGAGAGCATCAGGCAGGTCGTCCCGGCACGCCCCCCGGTGCCGCTCCCGGACAGCACGATCAGCTTCTTGACGGCCGCCCCCAACTCCAGCCAGTCCAGTGCGGTTCTGCGCTGCGCCACCCGGTCGGTGGCCCCGATCAGCGGCCTGTAGAGGTCGTGGAGATCCTCGTCCCGGTCGGATGCGTCGGCGGGAGCCTCGACCGGAGCCGGATGCCCTGGTAGGACCCGGTCCGGGAGGCAGTTCACCGTGACCGAGGCGGCGGTCGCGCAGCCACCCGCACCGGCGGTGGCACGGGTAACCGCCTCATCGATGCTCCGGCCCTCGGCCAGTGCCCCGTACAGCGCCTCCACCGGCGTACACAGGTCACGTACGCCCTCAGGTGTGGAGCACCGGTCACAGCTGTGCTCCGGCGCGGGTGTCAGGGATATCGCGGCCAGCGCGGGATGCAGCGCGTCCGCCTCCACGTAGGGCCGAAGCCGCCGGTGTGCCTCCGGCGGATCGGCGTCACTGCTGGAGACCACCAGCCGGACGGAGGAGAGGTTGAGCCCGCCGAGACCGTCGGAACCGTACCTCAACAGATCCCGGGCGGCCCATCCGGCCAAATGAAGCACGTGGGGCTGGATGCCGTTGAGGGTCTCGGAAAGGGAGTTGTGACTCACTGGCCCCGGGAGCACGTCGACCTCCCACCGTTCGGCGCGCGCGGAGAGTGCGGTGTGCACGGCCACATCTTCATGCCATGCGGGTTCCGCCCCCTGCTCCTTGCTCGAATCCACCCCAACGACCAGTACCCGCAGCGGAAGATCGTGGAACGGCATAGGATCGCCCGGCTGAAAATTCCCGGCTCCGACCTCACTCCGCAGCACGGTGACCGGCTGGGTCTCGCCCGCTTCCACGGCTGCGCGTGCCAGGCCTTCCCAGTCGACGTCGTGCAGCTCGGGAGCGTGCAGCCGCAGGACCGCCAGAGCCGGGGCGCCGGTCCCCCCGTCCGGCGCCGCGTCGGCGCGAGAGGGAAAGAAACCGGTCAGGGCGCGCCACAACTCCTCGCCCGGGCTCGGCTCCTCCGGTTTCAGCGGGATGGTGATCACCTTTGGTCTCCCGACGGGCTCGTTCCCCGAGAGAATCGTCGCTTCGACGTCATAGGCCACCGCGGAATCCGCTTCGGCGGCTTTGAGCCTCAGGTGGACAACGTGCACCATTCACCCCACCCCTGATATCTGGGACTCTCTTGGAGGAGCCTTGTCATCCGGTGAACAATCTCCGAAAAGCGTCCGTCAGCTCCGCCTCCTCATCCACGAGTTTGCGGAGCAGACGCTCGGGATCCGGTGCGCTGGACATATTGCCCCCTTCTGCGAAGCCGAGATCGCCGCGGACGCCTGCGCACAGTTCCTGGTACGTGGAAGGCAGCCCGCGGTCAGGAGTCGCAGGCCTCCACAACACCTCGTCCTGCTCCCGGAGGCGCAGCAGATATGCCCCGGTGAGGTCGCCGACCAGCGTGGCGTACATCTGGTGGACGGGCGTGCTCGACGTCAACCGAGCGGACGGACAGACCAGTTGATCATCGGCGATCCGCCGATGGCAGGCTCCTACGTCCATGGGCGTACCCCCCACGTAGAGCTGGCGCAGCGCCTGGAATTCGTAGTCCCGCGCGACCTTCATGGCACGGTGTGCCTCGTTCGGCAGCTCTTCGCGGTCGGCCCTGCAGGCCCGTTCCCGGTGGATCCGGGCGCGAGCCACGTCGATCATCGCGCGCAGAGCGATGTCGCCGGACCGCTCGACCTCGGCCAGGGGCGCGGTCAACTCGTCGTCCAGCAGCCGAAGTCGTTCCGCGTCGCCCTTGAGCCTGTCGTCCAGCCCCGTGAGGCAGCCCTCCACGGTGTGCAGATGCCAGTCCTTCTCGGGCGGGTCCGCGAGTTTGAGGTACTGCCCGAGTCGGCGGTGGGCGGTGAGAGCCCTCTCGTGGTGGGCCGCGCGGGGTTCGGCACCGCACTCACCGCCCTCGGCCGTCGACTCGTGCGCCTCCGCGAGCAGGACGTGACAGTCGCGACGGATGGTGAAGAGTTTTCTGCGCAGGATCTCCCCGTCCGCCCAGTCCTCGTGCGCGGTGTCGCGGAAGCGCACGTCGACGAGGGCTTCGAAGACCGCGGCAGACCCCTCCAGTGCCTGTCGCAGTTCACCCTGATCCACCATCACCCTCAGCAACTCCGTCTTGACGGCGCTGGCTATCAGGCTGACGGGGCCGCCAGGGTTCACATGCTGGAGATAGTCGCCGCCCACCTCCCTGGCCCGTTTGAGGCGGCCGGTGTCGCGCAGGCCCCTGAGGATTCCCGCTCCCATCGCGGTGGCCACCGGCGAACTGTCCACGACGGCGTCGCCGGGGCCCTCGCCGAGCAGAACCGACAGCCCGGGACGGTCACCGTGATTCAGGCGGTCAAGGACCAGGAGGAGGCGTGTGGCCATGGTGGACTGCGCGGAGTCCACGTTCGACATGCGGGCCCGGACCCGCCTGAGGCGGTTCATCATGTCGTCCAGGCCGTAGTCCCGCCGCGACCTGGCCATCAGTACGGCCATGAGCACCAGGAGCGTGTCCCAGTCTTCGCAGCGTTCCAGGTAGGGCAGTGCCCTGCGGATGAGCCGTTGCACCTCGGCCGACCCGCCGTACAGCCGGTGTCGCAGTGCCTCCTTCGCGCGTTCCGCCGTGTGCTCTATGGCGATCCGATCCACCTCCGCCCGCAGCGAGGCTCCGTCCCCCAGCTTCACATCGCTGTGGCCCGCCGCATCGACGACCGCGGGATGGATGCGCACCTGGATCAACGTGTCGGCGCGCCCTGCGTCGGGCAACCTGATCAGATCGACCAGTGACTCCCGGCGCAGCTCCTTCAGCATCGCTTCCAGCTCCTCGGCCACCGGCAGCCGTCCGCCCTGACTGCCCCGCAGGGCGGCCCAGATCTGGGACAGCAAGCAGGGCACCGAGTGGTCCCCCTGTCGGCGCCGCAGGACCCGGTCCACCGGTCTGAGCCTGCACAGCACGAGCATCAGCAGGTAGTGGGGGTCGGCGCCGGGGATGCGCCGCAACGCGTCGACCGCCCAATCCCCGATCTTGCGCCAGGCATCGGGGCGCCGGCCCGGCTCGTCCTCCGCCAGCCGTTCGATCCCGGTGTCGGCGAGGCTCCGCAGATGTGCCTCGCCCCGCGGGGCCTCCTGGTCCGCGTACTGGAGAAGGCCGGGATGGCCGTCGGCCAGGGACAGTACGTCGTGGACGAGTTTGCGCTTCACCGGGGTGGGCAGAGCTCTGGGCGCCGCGCCGATGATCTTACCCAGGCGGGGCAGACTCAGGGCGTACAGGAACGCCTCGGCGGGCGCCAGCAGCGGCACGAGCACGTCCGGCATACGGGGGCCCAGGTTGAGCGGGTACGGACTCGTGATCAGCAACCGGAAGCCCATTGCCTCGGGACCCGTCATGGCCGCTATCAGCTGCTCCCAGTACGGGTGCAGCCAGGAAGCCCGGCTGGAGTTGCTCCCGGGAGACAGCAGGCTCTTGACCCCGCTCAGAAACACCAGGGCATTCGAGTCCTCGCTGCGCGTCAGCCAGATGGCGATGTCGGTGCAGAACCGGTCGAAGGCGATACTGTCCGCGAGGAAGTGCTCCAGCTCCGCCGGGCCCGGGATGTTCTCGCCGTGTTCCTTGAAGGCCTGTTTCATCGCACCGTCCGCCAGAAGGATGCTGACGAAGTCCTTCAGCGCCTCGGACGGATCGGCATCCATCGCCTGCCCCGTCGGCGGGTACTGCACGACGGTGCGGTAGTCGTCCGCGTAGTGGCTGATCAACTCGGTGGCGCAGGTGGTCTTGCCCACTCCGTCCATGCCGTAGAGCACGGCGCCGTTCACATCACCCTCGCGGGGCCGGGAGAAGATCTCGCTGGCCGTCCACATCGTTTCGTGGTGTCCGACGAGGCGAGGAGCGGCGTGCTGACGGGGTGGCCCGCCCTTGTACCTGCCCGTCTCGCGCAGCGGCGGCTCCACTCTCAGGCCGCACGCGTCGGCGCCGTAGAGGATCGGGGCGGCGACATCCACGGGCGCGAGCGATTCGCGGTGCGTCGCGATGGCCTCTGCCAGGGCCTGCGGCAGGGTGAGATGCTGCTGCAGGAGCTTCTCGTAGACCGTTTCGACGATGTCGATCGCAGACCGGTCGGCGATCCGGTGCCGGAAGGCGAGCACCGCGCACTCCAGCCCTCGGGCCAGTTCGAAGGCCAACGGGTCGTCGTGCTCGGGTCCTTGGGCGGGGGAATCGCCTGCGGCCGGCCGGAGTGAGTGGATGTCGAACTTCTCCAACTGGTCGGCGAGAGAAGGGCTGCCCGCCGGCCGGGTGGTGACGACCGCCAGCCGCAACCGCAAGTCGTTGCCCCCGGGCTGCAGCATCTGGATGAGCTCGTCCGCGCTCAGCGAGGTCTTTTGGTGGTTCCGGTCGATCGCCGACCAGGTTCCCGGAGCGCCCCGGTCGGCCAGGTGCAGGATCATCTGCCACGGTCTGGAGTCCTGGTGCCGGCTGGAGCGGTTGGCGCTTTCCAGCCGGTCCTTCAGCCGAGCGTGCGTCACGTGGTAGGCCAGCGCGTTCAGGGTGATGTCCCTGCCCCCGCCCTGGGCGGCGAGCCTGCGCACGGTCTTGAAGACCCGTGTCTGCTCGGCGTGCATGTCCAGGGGCTCGCCCGCTTCGGTGCGGTTGAAGACACCG
This sequence comes from Streptomyces sp. NPDC087844, assembly GCF_044742785.1. Lineage (NCBI taxonomy): Bacteria > Bacillati > Actinomycetota > Actinomycetes > Kitasatosporales > Streptomycetaceae > Streptomyces > Streptomyces sp. NPDC087844. The sequence goes on from NZ_JBIUVD010000001.1 coordinate 549,863, forward strand.
ACGAGGTGGAGCGGGGTGTTCTCCTTGGCCCGGTAGTGCAAATCGATCCGTGTCGAACTGTCCTCGGCCGCCACGTCGTACACGAAGGTCAGCTTGTGATCCGCGAGAGAGCCGTTCTCGTCAGCCGCCAGGGCGAGCGGGTACCGCACGATCTCACGTTCGGGACCGTCCCCGTTCAGCTTGACCAGCACTGTGGACGGCCGCTCCGTGGGCAGCTCCTGCCATATGGCCGGGGTGAGCACGGACGTACACAGCCAACGGCCCAGTCGGCGCAGGGTGTTGGCCTCCCCCTCGTCGTACAGTGCCCGGTGCCGCATGAAGTCGTACGGGTCCGTCAGGAAGCGGTAGTCCTCGAAGTCGGACTCCCCGTCCGCTCCCGGTGCCAGGTCGACGTCCGCGACGACCGGCGTCCGCCGCCCGCGATGACGCGTCAGTCGCCACCGCCAACGTGGCGCCTCCCCCTTCTCCTTGGCAAAATCCAGGACCTCCAGTAACGCGTCGTATTCCCCCGGCATGTTCTCAGTCCCCCCAAGAACCCCTCGCATATGCCAATGGAGAGCAGGGTAGTCCCGCGCGGACGGTGCGCACCCCGAAGCGGCAAAAGAGCTCACGGAATATTCCGGGACGAGATCAAAAGCTGCTGAACGTTCGAAGGGAATTGCGATTTCAGACGCTCCACCCACGCAACCAGGCATTCAGTTCCTCCTGAGTCCCCGCGCCTGCCTCCGCTTCGTGCAATACCCCCGGATTCCCCGCTGCCCGCCGAAGCACCTGATCGGCGGCCCGGGAGGTCTCCCGGGCACGGTGGATCGGCCCGAGGCGGGGCAGGGAACGGATGATCTGCCGCATCTCGGCGGGTTCGAGCGGCGACAGAGGGACGCGACGCAGGGCCGGCGCGAGGTCCGGCAGGTCGGTGCGGGAGGTGAGCAGAAGTCTGCCGGGGCCTTCGGCCGAGGCCAGGGCCTCGATCATTTCGGCCCAGCGCGGATCGTGGAGCCGGTCGGCGGCGTCGACGACCACGAGAGCGCGGACGCCTGCTATACGTGCCATCGCCTCGGTCCAGGAGAGATCGTCCGAGAGACCGGCGAGTTCAGGAAGCCGAATTTCCAGATGGCGCATGAAATCGGTTACGGGGTCGGCGCAGGACGGCGTGATCGCTTCGGCCCATTCCGGCCTTGGATGCCAGACGATCGTGGAGAACGCCTCACGGTGATCGTGCGCGAGAAGGGCCGCACACGTCGTGGCTCCCATCCCCCGGTCGCCGTGGATCACCGCACCCGGCACGCCGCCCGCGGGGGCGAGCGCAGTGTTCGCGCCGATCATCTCGCGCAGCCGTCCGACGAAGGAGGCGGGCCGGTCGGGCAGTGGTCCGGCGTTGCCCGTGTAGCGGCCGGGCAGGTGCCCGCGGAGCGGGGGTCGGTCGAGGAGTCCCCGGTCGAGGGCGGCGGCACCGTAGAGCATGGGCGTGGCAGCCGAGAACGACTGGTAGCGGCTCTCGCCCAGTTCGGGATCGGCGACGGTTTCCACCAGGGCGTTGTGGAGAGCCTGGGGAAGGGTGTGGCGGTGGCGAAGAAGGCGCGTGTACAGACGGACGGCGAAAGCCAGCGCGAAGTCGTTGCCCACGGGAAAGCGCATCGCGATGACCGCGCAGCCCAGCTCGTCCGCCATCGCCGAGGCCAGCGAAGTGAGCGCCGGGTGCGCCGCGCCCGCCGCACCCAGGACGTCCCCGCCACCCTCCTCGCGACCCGTGTGGGCCTCCGTTCCTGATTCTTCGCCCGCGCCGTCCGGGCCACCGGCGGTCTGGCCGCCCGACCAGCACGCCGACAGGAACACCAGCCTCACGCGGTTCCGCAACCCGCCGAGCAGCTTGATCAGATCCCGGGTGGCCACCGGGTCCTCGCTGCCGTCCGGGAGTTCGAGGCGCAGGGTCCCGGGGAGGCCGTGGGCCACGACGTGGACGATGTCCCACCCGTCCGCCTCGTCCAGCACGCCGCAGAGTGTCGCCCGGCCCACGCCGAACTGCCGCGTCCTCAGCTCCAGGGGCACAGCACCGGCCCGTCCGCCCGCCGCGAGCGCGAGCAGCTCTCCGCGCAGGGCCGCGCGATGCGCTCCGAGGTCCAGGGCGGCCGTGGCCCGTGGCAGGCTGAAGAGGGCGAGCATGCGCAGGCGCGGCAGCAGGTCGGGCCGGTCGCGTACGGCCTCGGACAACGACCGCGCGCCCCGCACCACGGTCGTGCCGTGCAGCGCCAGCGGCCGGCCGTCCACGAGCGCCAGCTCCCACGGCAGGGCTTCGAAGCCGGCCAGTTGCGAAGGCAGCTCCAACCGCACCACTGCCGGACCCAGTGCCTTGAGACGGTGTGTCATCCCGCCCAGCCCGACTCGGGCGATCCACTCCCCCGCGCACCGCACCTCGTCCTCGATCCTGGCGAGTCCGCCTGGCTTCCCGCGCAGTGCGGCGATCCGCTGCGGAAGCGCGTGGAGCCGGTCCAGCTCGGCCAGATCGACACAGCTCAGCCGTACAGGGGTGAACTCGGCTCGGAAGGTGTCGGGCCGCCACAGCTCCCACACCCACGATGTCGGACGGCCGTCGATCGCGCCGCCGCGGCAGTGACGTTGATCGATGGTGAGCAATGCGGATCGCATCATGTCGCTACCTGCCGTCTTTTCTCGCATTCACCTTCGATTTTGTATTTTCCATTCTGTACAGGTGCCAGTTTATCTAGTCTAAAAAGGAAGTTCGTATCTTTGAATGACGGGGGACCGCTATGCCGAAGGACCGTCCCAGGAAGTACATCAAGGCCGTGCGCGGCGCCACCCGGATGCAGCCGTCCTGGCCACCGTCCGCGCACCGGGAACTCGGTGACGTAGGCGTGTTCCGGAACGGTCAGTTCGAACGCAAAGGCACGATGGAGTCGCTGTTCGGAGTCGAGGCGATACCGCGCGACGTGCCGGGCAACAGCACTTCCTACCACTGCGACTCCGACGGCAACGTACGGATTCATTCCCACGGGACAGCCGGCGTCGCCGCCGGTCCGGTTGCCGCCGACGCCTCTCTCCGCCTGCATTTCGGCAAGGCCGACGCGGTGCTCTTCCACGCGACCGGTTGCTGGTCCGAGGAGATCAAGAACATCGAGTCGGTGGAGGCCAGGATGCGGAAGCTGAGCGAAGAGAAGAAGTGGCCGCGCGGTTACGTGGTGGTGACCGAGGTCACCCACGCCGCGCGCACCACGGTCCTCATGTGCAGGAACAGCAAGGAACACGTCGAACTGAGGGCCAGTGCCGACCCCGGCGTGAGCGGCCTGGATCTGCTCACCGCGTCCGGCGGACTGACCTGGGCCGGCGGCTCCGTGGCAAGCCTGCAACTGCTGTCCGAGGGGGAGCTCACTCCGCTCTACCGGGTCCGGGGCATGGTGCGGCACTGGTTCCGCGACGACGAGCCCGGCTACCTCGACGAGGGGACGACCGAGGACGAGCAGGGCGAGGGCGAGTGGTACGTGGACGAGGTGAGCAGCGAGACCTTCGACGTGGGCGACGCAGAGCCGAACTGAACGACAGACGGCTTGCTGGTTCCCGGTGACGCCCGCGTCAGGACACGTTGCTGCCGGGCGTTCCCGGCCCACTCGACCTGTATACAAACCGGATCGGCTCCGGTCGGCTCCGGACCGAACGCTCCGGAGCCGGAACCGACAAGATGTCCTTCGGCCGTCGATTACCCCGGCCCCGCGCCGGGTCTCCCCGGACAGCCCGAGCGCGGGCGCAGGCCGCCGGCCGGGCCCGGCCGGGTGCGGCTCCTCCGTCCTGAACGAGAGCCCGGTGAGGGTGGGGGGCCCAGTCCGTCGAGCGGATCCCGGCGCAGCCGACACCGTTCGTCTTCCCGGACGGTGACGCCTTCCTGTGGGAGCGCGATACCCCTGGCGCAGGGCCACGGACCGTACGGTACGCGGCAGGCATCGTGTCCGGTCTGCGGGACTTGCGGCCGGGTGTCGTACGCGGTCGACGCCGCTCACGACCGGAAGTACATGCCTGCCGTGCCCCTGGCGCCATCCGGCACTGTCCAGATCGACGCCGGCAACCTGCTCACGGCGTTCTCCCAGCAGGCCTGTCGGCTCAGTCCTCGGCCGCCGTCAGCCGCAGCGAGATGCTGTTGATGCAGTACCGCTGGTCGGTCGGCGTCGCGTAGCCCTCACCCTCGAAGACATGCCCGAGGTGCGATCCGCAGCGGGCGCACCGCACCTCGGTACGCGACATGCCGTGCGAGCGGTCCTCGATCAGCTCGACCGCGTCGGAGTCCTTCGGGTCGTAGAAGGACGGCCAGCCGCAGTGCGACTCGAACTTCTCCGTGGAGGTGAAGAGCTCGGTGCCGCAGGCCCGGCAGGAGTAGACACCCTTCGTCCTGGTGTCGGTGTATTCGCCGCGGAACGCCGGCTCCGTGCCTGCCTGGCGCAGGACGGTGTACTCGGCCGGGCTCAGCTCCGCACGCCACTGCTCGTCCGGCTTCTCGATGTCGTACGACATGAAGCTCAACCCCTCTGTTCAGGTACCGCTACTTCGACAGGCGGGTCAGGATCTCGGGTCCGAGGTCCGTCACGTCTCCCGCGCCCATGGTGAGAACGAGATCACCGGGCTTCGCCATTCCCGCCACCACCGCGGGTACCTGTGACATGTCGTGCACCGGCGTCACGTCCGCGCCCGCCGCCCACGCCGCGTCGATGATCAGCTCGCTCGTCACACCCGGGATCGGGTCCTCGCGGGCCGGATAGATGTCCAGGACAAGCGAGGCGTCCGCCAGGGACAGGGCCTGGCCCATCTCCTTGCCCAGTTCCTGGGTGCGCGAGAAGAGATGGGGCTGGAAGACGACCAGGATGCGGGAGTCGCCCGCCGCCGCCCTCATCGCCTCCAGGTCCGCCGTCATCTCCGTCGGGTGGTGCGCGTACGAGTCGATGACCTGCACGCCCGCCTCCTCGCCCTTGAGCTGGAGGCGCCGCTTCACACCCGTGTACGAGGCGAGGGCGGGGGCCAGCTCGTCCGCGGGGACGCCCAGGGCAACGCCCGCCGCCAGCGCCGCCACCGCGTTGTGCGCGTAGTGACGGCCGGGCACCGAGACCGTGAAGGTGAGCTCGGAGCCGTGCAGTTCGACGGTCACCTCGCTCTTCAGACCCTGCGGGACCACGGACAGCACGCGTACGTCCGCGTTCTCGGACTCGCCGTACGTCACCACCTCGATGGTGTCCCTGATGCCGTCCGGCAGCCGCCTGGTCAGTTCCCGCGCACCCTCCTGGTCCGCGGCGATCACCAGGGTCCCGCCCGGCACGATCTTGCCGGCGAACGTCTCGAAGGACTCGTAGATCTCGTCCATGGACGCGTAGTTGGCGTGGTGGTCCAGCTCCACGTTCAGCACGATCGCCACCTCGGGCGCGTACGTGTGGAAGCTGCGGTCCGATTCGTCGGCCTCGGCGACGAAGATCTCGCCGTCGCCGTGCAGGGCGTTGGAACCGGGGACGTCGAGGTCGCCGCCGATCGCGTACGACGGGTTCAGGCCCAGGGTGGAGAGGGAGACCGCCAGCATCGACGTCGTGGTCGTCTTGCCGTGCGTGCCGGCCACCGCGATGGGCCGCAGGCCGTCCATCAGGCGGGCGAGGGCGTCCGAGCGGTGGACGACGGGGATGCCCAGCTCGGCGGCGCGGGCCAGCTCCGGGTTGTCCGCGCGGATCGCCGAGGAGACGACCACACAGGTGGCGTCCGACGCGAGATGGTCCGCGGCGTGTCCGATGTGGACGGTGGCGCCCAGCGCGCGCAGGGCCTCGGCGGTCGCGGAGTCCTTCGCGTCGCTGCCCGCCACCGCGGCCCCGCGCTGCGCGAGGATCTTCGCGATCCCCGACATCCCGGCCCCGCCGATGCCGATGAAGTGCGGTCGATCCATGGCGGTAGGAAGGCCGGGTGCCATACGTATTTCTCCCAGGATGCGGCTGTGACGATGAGCGCCCCCACCCTATTCGCTACGACCACCTGGTCGGCCCCGTACGGGACGGCCCCGCCAGGGGCGCGGGGAACTGCGCGACCAGCCCCCACCGGGCCCGCACCCACAACGCGACCCGTCGGCGCGACCACCCCCGATAAGGGGCGCGGGGAACTGCGCGCCCAGCCACGTCCGACCCGCGGACGACACACCCGTGCATCCAACAGCGCCCCGCCCGAGCCACAGCGGCAGGCGTCACACCTTGCTGTGTGAGAACAGCTTCAGCACAGGCACACCCACCTTGTGCCGCGCCCGCGAGGCCCAGTCCCGGTGGAAGAACTCCTCCACGTAGTGCGGATCGGTCAGCACGATGACCTCATCCGCCCCCACCTCGTCGACCAACCCCTTCAGCGCGTCCAGCGGATGCTCCTCGATCAGCCGCCCCCGAGCCTCACTGCCGGTGGCCCGCAGCGCCACCAGCGACACCTCCAGAGCCCGCTCCCCCTGCCCGACGGCCTCCGCGCCCTCGGGCGTCTCGTTCTCACGGGCCGCCTCGTCCAGCTCCCCGAGCGCCACGTCGTCGATCGCCCGCAGGAGCCGGTCCGCCTGATCGCCGCGGGGCTGGAGCAGTACGTGGAAGTCCACGCCCTCGTCGCCGTGCAAGGTGGTGACGAATTCCACGTCCGCGGAGGTGAGGGCCTTCTCGATCATCAATACGCTCGTGAACACGACAAACGCCCTTCTCATTCCGTGGGCCGTTCGTAGACCCCTGCGGAAACCATCCTGCCCCGTGACCGCACGGGACTGCGATTTTCAGTGTGCCCGGCGAAAGCTGACCGGAACAGCTGATTCCACTTCTCTGTCCAGGCCCACTTCCTTGATCAGGTCCGACGGTAACGGCTGAAGAGGAACCCGGCTTCCTCCAGCAAGGACGTCAGTTCGAACCGCCTCGGCACCGCGACGGACGGGCCGCCCGCGATGCGCTGGGCGTCTCCGACGGTGAGCATCGGGGACACCGTCAGACAGAGTTCGTCGAGGACGCCGGCCGCGACCAACTGGCCGAGCAGCCGGGGCCCGCCCTCCGTCAGGAGCCGGCGCAGGCCGAGGTCGGCGAGCGCGCGGACGGCCCGTGCGGGGTCCACCCCCGCGCCGTCGCCCGCGATCACGACCCGCGCGCCGGCCTTCTCGGCGGCGGCGATCCGGTCGGGAGCCGCCGCGGCCCCCGTGAGCAGGAGCGTGGGAAGCAGCGGCGAGGCGAAGAGCGGGAGCGAGAAGTCCAGGTCGAGGCTCGCGCTCACCACGGCGATCGCGGGCGCCGGGCCCTGCCCCGCCGCCGCCCGGCGCGCGGCGAAGTCCTCGCGGGCCCGCGCCGGGCGGTAACCCTCCTGCCGTACCGTTTCCGCACCGACGATCACGACGTCCGCGAGTCCGCGCAGCGTGCCGAAGATCCGCATGTCGGCGGCGCTGGAGATCGGCTGCGAACGCCCGTCGTGCTGGGCGGCCCCGTCGAGCGTGGAGACCATGTTGGCCCGCAGCCACGGCTCGGGGCCCTCGGGTCCCGCGACGCCCACCGGATAGGCGTACGCCTCGGCCAGTTCGTCGAGCCCCCATTCCCGGGCCACGGTCTCCGTACCCGGTGTACCCGGTGTACCCGGTGTACCCGGTACCCCGTCCGAGGCCGGGGCCGCTGTCTCGTCGGTCACAGGGAACAGGCGTCGCATGTGGTGCAGTCTGGCACGAGACGTAGAGTGGGGAACCGTGTCAACCTCCACCACCGCCTCCGGTTCCGGCCCGATAGCCGACGCGACCCCGTCGTCCCTGTGCGCCCGTGAGCCGCGTGTCCCCGCGGACCGGCTGGTCGCCGAGATGGTGCCGCCCCCTCGCTTCGACTCGGTCCGCTTCGACACGTACGTCCCGGATCCGAACCAGCCGAGCCAGACCGAGGCCGTGCGCGTCCTGGCCGAGTTCGCGGCGGGTCTCGGCGGGACGCGGTCCACCGATTCCGCACCGCGCGGTTTCCTCGGCCTCGGATTCGGATTCGGCAGGAAGGCCGCGAAGGCCCCGGCGGGCCCCCGCGGTGTCTACCTGGACGGCGGTTACGGCGTCGGCAAGACACACCTGCTCGCCTCGCTCTGGCACGCGACCCCGGCGGAGCCCTCGCTCAAGGCCTTCGGCACGTTCGTGGAGCTGACGAACCTGGTCGGCGCCCTCGGTTTCCAGCAGACCGTGCGGACGCTGAGCGGCCACCGGCTGCTCTGCATCGACGAGTTCGAGCTCGACGACCCCGGCGACACCGTCCTCGTGTCCAGTCTGCTCGCCCGGCTGGTCGAGGCGGGGGTGGCGCTCGCCGCGACCTCCAACACGCTGCCGGGCAAGCTCGGCGAGGGCCGGTTCGCCTCGGTCGACTTCCTGCGCGAGATCCAGGGCCTGTCCGCCCACTTCCGGTCGCTGCGCATCGACGGCGACGACTACCGCCACCGCGGGCTGCCCGAGGCCCCCGCCCCCTACTCGGACGAGCAGGTCACCAAGGCCGCGTACGCGACGCCGGGCGCCTCGCTCGACGACTTCCCGCATCTGCTCGGCCATCTGGCCCGGGTGCACCCCAGCCGGTACGGCGCGCTGACGGACGGGATCGTGGCGGTCTGCCTCACGGACGTCCAGCCGGTCCCGGACCAGTCCACGGCGCTGCGGCTCGTGGTCCTCGCCGACCGGCTGTACGACCGCGAGGTGCCGGTACTCGCCTCGGGGATGCCCTTCGACCGGCTGTTCAGCGAGGAGATGCTGAACGGCGGCTACCGCAAGAAGTACTTCCGCGCGATATCCCGGCTCACGGCGCTGGCACGGGACGCCAAGGGGCTCGTACGGGACTGAACATCCCGCCCCGCCCGGTCCTGCCGCTCGGCGATTTCCGGCCCGCCACCGACGCTCTTCGGCCCTCTTCAGGCTCTCTTCAGGGTGAAACGTTAAGTTAACCCAGCAAACAACTTCCCGCGTTAACGTTCGTGTCAGCAAGGGAACAGCCGACCTGGAACCGGCCGAGAGGGGGCCCATGCGACGTGGTACGACGGTCCGGACACTGTTCGCCGTTCTCGCCGCCGTCCTGCTGGCCCTGCAGCTCTCCGCCTCCACCGCGGCGTTCGCACCGGCGTTCGCATCCGCGCACACACCCCGGCTCGCCGGACCCGGGGACGGCCCCGAAGCCAGGGCCGAGTTCGTCACCTGTGGCGACACCTCGCACGCGCACGGCCCGACCGGCCCCCTGCGCACCCGGGACCGGATCCGTGTCGCGGACCAGGTCCCGCCGGCCTCCGCGCGGCCCCTGCTCTGCAAGGACGTCGCGCTCGCCCACGAGGACCCGTCGCACACCGCGGCCCCCGCGGCGCACCACCGCACGACGAGATCCTCGTCGGCCCACTCCACAGCGGCCCTCCAGGTCTTCCGCTGCTGAGAGCACAGGCTCTGACCTGACCACCGGGCACGAAGCGACTCCGACCTGACCCACCCCTCACCACGCCACGTCCGCCGAGCGCGTCGACGTGGGGTCATGTCGCCGTACCCGCATGCGCTCCGTTTTGTACGCCGACGCGCTCGCATACGCGCGCCAGGAGGAACTGACACATGCAGCCCCTCATCGATCACGCACGCTCCTTCCGCAAGCAGTCCGCGGACCGCCCGGAGGAGTTCGCCCGACTCGCCGAAGGCCAGTCCCCGCAGGTCCTGTTCATCACCTGCTCCGACTCGCGGGTCGTCCCGGCCCTGATCACCGGAGCCCGGCCCGGTGAACTCTTCGAACTGCGCACCGCCGGCAACATCGTCCCCCCGCACACCTCTTCGCAGCCCACCAGCGAGGCGGCCACCGTCGAGTACGCGGTGGAGGTGCTCGGGGTCACCGACATCGTCGTCTGCGGCCACTCCCACTGCGGCGCCGTCGGCGCGCTGGTACGCGGCGACGACCTGACCGCCGTACCCGCCGTCCGCGACTGGCTCGCGCATTCGACCCCACGGCCCGACGGCGCCCCGGAGGACCCGACGGTCACCGAGGCCGTGCAGAACCACGTACTGACACAACTCCTGCGGCTGCGCTCGTACCCGTGCGTGGAATGGCGGCTGACGGGCGGTCACCTGCGCCTGCACGGCTGGTTCTACGAGGTCCACACCGGGGCCGTCCTCGCGCACGACGTCCGCTCCGACTCCTTCGAGGCGCTGTGAGCGCCGCGACGGGCACGCCCGCGACCGGCAGCGGGAGAGACCCGGGCCGGCGTAAGCGATTCCCCTTCCTGCGGCAGGACTTCGCCGCCTCCCTCGTCGTCTTCCTGGTGGCTCTGCCGCTGTGCGTGGGTGTGGCCGTGGCGTCCGGTGTGCCCGCCGAACTCGGCCTGATCACCGGCATCGTGGGCGGTCTGGTCACCGGGTTCCTGCCCGGCAGCAGCCTGCAGGTCTCGGGCCCGGCCGCGGGTCTGACCGTGCTGGTGTTCGAGGCGGTGAGCGAGTACGGCCTGGCCGTGCTCGGTGTCATCGTCCTGGCCACCGGCCTCATCCAACTCGCCATGGGCGCACTGAAGTTGGGGCGCTACTTCCGGGCCATCTCGGTGGCCGTCGTGGAAGGCATGCTGGCGGGCATCGGCCTGGTCCTGATCGCCGGCCAGCTCTATTCGGTGGCCGGCGCCGAGGCCCCCGCCTCTGGTCTGGGCAAGCTCGCCGGGCTGCCGGGTCTCGTCGCCGACTCCGCCGGATCCACCGCCGCGCTGACCTCCTTCGGGCTCGGCGCCGCCACCGTCGCCGTACTCGTGCTGTGGAAGCACCTGCCGGCCAAGGTCCGTACGGTGCCGGGAGCGCTGGCCGCGGTGGCGCTCGCCACGCTCGCGACCCTGGCCTTCGACCTGCCCGTGGCGACGGTGGAGGTAAGGGGACTGCTCGACTCGATCCAGTTGCCGGGGCTCGAAGCCGTCGGCGGGCTGGCGGGCGTGGGCGTGCTCGGCACGGTCCTGGCGTTCGTGCTGATCGCTTCGGCGGAGTCGCTGTTCAGCGCCGCCGCCGTGGACCGGCTGCACGACGGGCCGCGCACCGAGTACGACAAGGAACTGATGGCACAGGGCGCGGGCAACACGGTCTGCGGGCTGCTCGGCGCGCTGCCGATGACCGCCGTGATCGTGCGCAGCTCGGCGAACGTGTCCGCGGGCGCCCGCACGAAGGCGTCGCGGGTGCTGCACGGGGTGTGGCTGCTGCTGTTCGCGGCACTGCTGCCGGCCGTGCTCGCCTACATCCCGCTGCCCGCACTCGCGGGCATCCTGGTGCACGCGGGCTGGAAGCTGATCCCGCTGCGCTCGATCGCGGCGCTGTGGCGCGGGCACCGGGGCGAGGCACTGATCCTGGTGGTCACCGCCGTCGCGATCGTCGTGGTGAACATGTTCGAGGGCGTGCTGATCGGACTCGCGCTCGCCGTCGCCAAGACCGCCTGGGAGGCCTCGCACAGCAAACTGGAGGTCATAGACAAGGGAGCCGGGCCGGTACAGGCGTACCTGTCGGGCAACGCCACCTTCCTGCGGCTGCCGAAGATACTGGACGAGTTGGAGGGGCTGCCGAAGGACCGCCCGGTGACGGTGGACCTGTCCGGGCTGCATCACCTGGACCACGCGTGCCGGACAGCGCTGGAGGACTGGTCGCGGCGGCACAGCGCGAAGGGGACCGAGCCGGTGAAGGTCACCACTCCGGCTCCGTAGGCACCGGAACCTGAGCCGGAACCGCCGCCCGGGGCCCGGTGCGGGACTCCACACGAGTCCCGCACCGGGCCCTTCGGGCTGTCCGGGCCGCCCGACGGCGCGTGAGAACGTCACGCTACGCGCGTGGTTCACGTGATCGGGACCACGTGATACACACAAGCGGGTCACGTACTCCTGTCCGCCAACAGGAAGGTTGCCCCATGTCCGCAACACGACGCGAAGTACTGGCCCGCTCCGGAGCCCTGGGAGTCGGCATCGCCTTCACGGGTGCCGTGTCGGAACTCTTCACGGGTACGGCCGCCGCACTGGGCCACTCCGGATACGGCCCCCTGCTCCCCGACCCGGACGGCCTGCTGGACCTGCCGAAAGGTTTCCGCTACCGGGTGCTGTCCCGCGAGGGCGACGAACTGCGCTCCGGCGAGGGCCGGGTGCCGAGCAACCATGACGGCATGTCCGCCTTCGCCGGTGGACACGGCCGCGTCCACCTCGTCCGCAACCATGAGAACCGCGTCACCGGCAGGATCGGCGTCCCGACGGTCGACGGACTCACCTACGACCCGACGGGCAAGGGCGGCTGTACGGCGCTGACCCTCGACCGGCGCGGCGACGTGGTCGGCGAACGGGTCGCCATCGCCGGTACGGCCGTCAACTGCGCGGGCGGGCCCACCCCTTGGGGCACCTGGCTGACCTGCGAGGAGACCGAGGACAGGGCCGGCACGAACGGCTACACCAAGGATCACGGCTTCATCTTCGAGGTCGACCCGGTGGACCCCCGGCGCACCGGAGCCGTACCGCTGACCGCGATGGGCCGCTTCCAGCACGAGGCGATCGCCGTCGACCCGAAGCGCGGCATCGTCTACGAGACCGAGGACGCCTTCCTCAAGCCCTTCGGCCTCTTCTACCGTTTCCTGCCCGACAAGCCGGAGGGCGGCCTCGGTTCGCTCCGTGCGGGCGGCCGGCTCCAGGCGATGCGCGTACCCGGCGTCCCGGATCTCTCCTCGATCCAGGAGACGGGTGCGAGCTTCGACCGCGTCGAGTGGGTGGACGTGCCGGACCCGCTGGCCACCGAGACCCCCATCCGCGACCAGGACTTCGGCCCCAAGGGCATCACCCACGCGCAGAAGCTGGAGGGCTGCTACTGGGGCGGCTCGTCCGTCTACTTCGTGTCCTCCTTCGCGCACAGCAGCGAGGGCTCAGCGGCCGACCACTACGGCCAGATCTGGCGGTACGACCCCGGTGCCCGCCGGCTCACGCTGGTGATCGTCTTCGGTCCCGACACCGACGTACAGCTGCCCGGCGAGTCCCCCGACAACATCTGCCTCGCCCCCAGCGGCGGCCTGATGGTCTGCGAGGACGGCGGGGGCGCGCAGCACGTGTACGGCGTGACCCGGCGCGGCGAGGTGTACCCGATGGCCCGCAACCGGCAGAACATCGGCACGCCTGACGCCCCGGAGTGGGGCGAGTTCGCGGGCGTCACCTTCTCGCCCGACGGCCGGACGATGTACGTGAACTGCTACACGCCGGGGACGACGTTCGCGGTGAAGGGGCCCTGGAGCAGGTAGTGAACCGCGCCGCGCAGGGCACCCGGCGGCCGTAGCGGTCGCCGGGTCCGGGGGCGGGTGCGCCGCGGGTAGCGGCCCCCGCCCCCGCGGCGCAGGATCGAGAGAACCGCCCCGAAGGGATGCGCGATGGCCAAGAAGGACAGCAAGGGCAGGAAGGACACGAAGGGCAGCGGGTCCGCGGAGGACGAGCGGGGCGCGAAGGACGCGAAGGGCGGCAGGACGGGGGCACAGCGGGCCGAGGAGAGCGCCGTCGCCATGCGCGACGCGCTGCGCGTCCCGGTCGGCGAACGGATCTCCCTCTCCTCGTACGACGCCTCGGCGACCCCCGGCGGGGCGACGGCGCCCAGGTCCAAGGCCGACGGCCGCGCCGCCCGCACCCGGATGGCCGAACCCCTGGCCGGTCTCCAGGAACGCCTCTGGGCGGCGAGCACCGCCGGTGACCACCGCCGGGTCCTCCTGGTCCTCCAGGGCATGGACACCAGCGGCAAGGGCGGCACGGTCAAACACGTCATCGGGCTCTTCAACCCCGTCGGCTGCCGTGTCCGCGGCTTCAAGGCGCCGACCCCCGAGGAACTGGAGCACGACTTCCTCTGGCGGATCAGGAGGCAGCTCCCCCTCCACGGCGAGCTGGGCATCTTCGACCGTTCCTACTACGAGGACGTCCTCGTCGGCCGCGTCCGGGAACTGGCCCCGCGCACCGAGATCGAGTCCCGGTACGACCGGATCAACGACTTCGAGCGGGCCCTCGCCGACGACGGCACGACCATCGTGAAGTGCTTCCTGCACATCTCGTTCGAGGAACAGCGCCTGCGGCTCCTGCGCCGGCTCGCCGATCCGGACAAGCACTGGAAGTTCAGCCCGTCGGACATCGACGACCGGACCCTGTGGCCCGCCTACCAGGAGGCGTACGAGATCGCCCTCGAACGCTGCTCCTCGGACGCCGCCCCCTGGTATCTGATCCCCGCCGACCGCAAGTGGTACCGGAACTGGGCGATCAGCCGACTGCTGCTGGAGCATCTGACGGCTCTGGACCCGCAGTACCCGAAGCCGGACATCGATGTGGAGGCCTGCCGGAAGCGGCTGCGGGAGGAGGGCTGAGCAACACCGGTAGCGATATAACCGTTTTTTCCTATTCATCCGGTTAATGTCGCCCGCGTGAACACCTTCCTGTTCCTGAAGAGGGCCACCGCCGCCTGCGTCCTGACGACGGCGGGCGCGGTCGCCCTCACGGCGTGCGGCGCTCACGGCGCCTCCCGCGCCACCACGGCCCCCGCGCCCGCGGCCGGTACGCTCTCCCGGCCGCCCACGCTCGCCCCTGGACCGGGCGGCCTGACCCCCGTCTTCATGAAGGCGGCCAGGGCGCGCGACAAGACGGTCGCCCTCACCTTCGACGCCGACATGACGGCCGACCAGGGGCCCCGGGCCGCCGCCGGGGAGCGTTTCGACAACCCGCGGCTGATCGGAACACTGCGACGGCTGAAGGTGTCGGCGACCGTGTTCATGACGGGGCGCTGGGCCGAGGAGTACCCCCGGCAGGCGCGGGCCATCGGGCGCGAGCCGCTCTTCGAGGTCGCGAACCACTCCTACAGCCATCACGCCTTCACCGAGGACTGCTACGGGTTGCCGACCGTTCCCGCGTCGGGGATGCGGGCGGATGTGGAGAGGGCGTTCACCGCGTTCCGCGAAGCGGGGATCGAGCACCCGATGCCGTACTTCCGCTTCCCGGGCGGCTGTTACGACAAACGGGCGCTGAGGGCGCTGAGCGGCACCGGCGTGACGGCCGTGCAGTGGGACGTGGTGAGCGGGGACGCGTTCGCGACGGACGCGGGGGCCGTGGCACGGCAGGTACTGGACGGCGTACGGCCCGGTTCGGTGGTCGTCATGCACTGCACGCGCAGCGCGGCCCCGGCGACGGAGGAGGCCCTGCGCGCGATCGTTCCCGAGCTGCGAAAGCGCGGCTACCGCTTCGTGAAGGTGTCGGAGTTGATCCGACCGCACGCTTGAGTTCGGTATGCGATTCATCGTCCGCGTCTCTCAAAGCGATCGCCTTCTCCTGTTGGACGGCGAAAACGTCACGGTGGAGGCTTGGAATACCGAACGAACCCCCAGGAGGAGCCTCCATGCAGACACGCACCATCGGTGACGTCCGGGTCGGAGCGATCGGTCTGGGCGGGATGCCGATGTCCATCGAGGGGCGCCCGGACGAGGCGCGTTCGGTCGCGGCCGTGCACGCGGCGCTGGACGCGGGTGTCACGCTCTTCGACACCGCGGACGCCTATCACCTGCACGCCCACGAGGTCGGTCACAACGAGTCGCTGATCGCCCGCGCGGTGGCCTCGTACGGCGGCGACACCTCGGACGTGCTGATCGCGACGAAGGGCGGGCATCTGCGTCCGGGCGACGGCTCGTGGACGTTGAACGGCTCGCCGGAGTACCTGAAGAAGGCGTGCGACGCCTCGCTCGGACGGCTCGGTGTCGAGGCCATCGGGCTCTACCAGTTCCACCGGCCGGACCCGAAGGTCCCCTACGCGGAGTCGGTCGGCGCGATCCGCGATCTGCTGGACGCGGGCAAGATCCGCTTCGCGGGGGTCTCCAACGCCGGCCCCGACCAGATCCGGCAGGCCGACGAGATCCTCGGTGGGCGGCTGGTGAGCGTGCAGAACCAGTTCTCGCCGGCGTTCCGCTCCAGCGAGCCGGAGTTGGAGCTGTGCGCGGAACTCGGCATCGCGTTCCTGCCGTGGAGTCCGCTGGGCGGGATCTCGAAGGCGGGTGAACTGGGTTCGCGTTACGGCGTGTTCGCGGAGGTGGCGGGTGAGCACGGGGTGAGTCCGCAGCAGGTCTGTCTGGCGTGGATCCTCGCGAAGGCGCCTGTGACGATCCCGATCCCGGGGTCCTCCCGCCCGGAGACGATCCGCGACTCGGCCGCCGCGTCGAGCCTGGCCCTGTCCCCGGAGGAACTGTCCCGCCTCGACGCGGCGTAAAAGACTGCGCCGTTCCCCGCGCCCCTTTTCAGGGGCGCGGGGAACGGCGCAGTCTTTGTCCTTGGGGGGCGCGGGGAACGGCGCAGTCCTTCGCCTTTCAGGGGCGCGGGGAACGGCGCAGTCTTTGTCTTTGGAGGCGCGGGGAACTGCGCGACCGGCCCCTGCGCCCCCACCCCCTCCTGGCAGACTGAGCACGTGAGCAGCGACGGAACACAGCACAGCCCCTTCCAGCACGAGCGCACCACCCGCGACGAGGCACCGCAGTTCGTCCTGCCCCTGGTCGCCCGTATCGAACGGAACGAACCCCCCGCCCGCACGGACGCGCTGGAGACCGCCGCCCGCGCCGTCCTGGTCCTCCTCAGCGACGAGCGCTCGCTCGGCGAGGGCGAGTGGGCGCGGGCCGTCCACGACTGGCAGGACGCCCGCATCCGCAAGGTCGTCCGCCGGGCCCGCGGCGCGGAGTGGCGCCGTGCGGAGGCCCTGCCCGGCATCACCGTCACCGGCAAGTCCGCCGAGGTCCGCGTGTTCCCC
Organism: Streptomyces sp. NPDC087844; assembly: GCF_044742785.1. Taxonomy (NCBI): domain Bacteria; kingdom Bacillati; phylum Actinomycetota; class Actinomycetes; order Kitasatosporales; family Streptomycetaceae; genus Streptomyces; species Streptomyces sp. NPDC087844. The sequence continues at coordinate 566,613 of NZ_JBIUVD010000001.1, forward strand.
CCGGTCCCGCTCGACGGATGGCCCAAGGACCTGGCCCGCCTCCAGGTCTCCGGCACGGACCTCGACGACCCGGAGCCGCCAGCGGACACCGACACGGCCACGCCCGTGCTGTGGCTGAGCCCGGACCTGGACATGTCGGCGGGCAAGGCGATGGCCCAGGCGGGCCACGGCGCCCAGCTGGCCTGGTGGGAGCTGTCCGGCGAGGACCGCACTGCCTGGCGCGAGGCCGGCTTCCCGCTCGCCGTCCGCACGGCCGACGCCGAGCGATGGGAGCGACTCGTCACGAGCGGCCTGCCGCTGGTGCGCGACGCCGGCTTCACGGAGATCGCCCCCGGTTCGTGCACGGTGGTCGCCGACCATCCGGCGCTGCGCCTCGACCGGCCGTAGGCGGATGACCGGCGGTAGGCGGATGACGGGCGGTCCGCGGCAGGACAGGCGATGACACGACTGGACGGCAGGGGTCGCGTGCGATCGGCCTCCACCGCACGGACCACGTGGTGCACGCGTGGGACGCGGCGCGGGACTGTGCCGCGGCCGTGCGAGGACTGTGACACAGCAGACACCGACGATTGAACACATCCGCCGCCCCGCACGTATCTTCTGGCGCTGGCCAAGTACAGATTCCCAACGACCAGTTGGTAGAGATCCGGAGGCACCTGTGCGGCGTATCAACGGTACGGCCCTCGTCATCGTGGCACTCGTCGGAACCCTCGGCGCGCTCGCGTTCCCCGTGTGGTCGTACGCCGACCGCGCCGGGACGGGACCGGCGAACCTCGCCGCCGGGACCGTACAGACGAAGTGGGGGCCGCTGACCGCCACCGACCGTGACCTGGTCGTCCGGGTCCGGCTGGCGGGGCTGTGGGAACTGCCCGCCGCGCAGCAGGCCCTCGAACGTAATCCCAGCCCCGCGATGAAGGAGGCCGCCGACCACCTGGTCGTCGGCCACACCGACCTCGACAAGCGGGTGCGGGTGGTCGCGCGGGAGCTCGGCGTCGAACTGCCGAACCAGCCGAACGAGCAGCAGCAGGGCTGGCTGCAGCAGATGACCAACGCGAGCGACGCGGACTACCCCAAGGTGTGGGCGAACCTGCTGCGCTCCGCCCACGGCAAGATCTTCCCGGCGATCGGGACGGTGCGGAACCAGACGCGCAACACGCTGGTGCGGCAGCTCGCCTCGGACACCAACCAGACCGTGCTCGACCACATCACGGTGCTTGAGAAGACCGGCGCCGTCGACTTCGAGGCGATCGCCAACGACTCGGTGGCCGGAACCACGGCCAGCCCGTCCGGTCCGGCCGCACCGGTCCCAGGAGTGGTCCCCAGCTCGGCGCCGCCCGCCAAGGCGACCGGTGACATCAACACCACGTCACGGCCCTCCCCCGGGGAGCCGGGCACGGTCAACACGAACCGCCCCGACCCCGAGGACCCGGACGCCACCCCCACTTCGCGGTGACGGCCGGAACCTCAAATGTTGCTCTGAACGTCCCCGCCGATGGGTTCGGCCCCGCCCGCCGGGGCCATCACCCCGTCACGCCGGAACACAGGTCCGTCGAAGGAGACGCGTACAGGTCCTGGTGAAGTCGTGGTGCGGGAGTGGAGGAGGGGGACGATGAGGAACCTGGGTACGGGGATCGGGTGGCGGCCGGAGATCGCCGAGGCCGTGGAGCGCATGCCCGGCATCGACTGGGTCGAGGCCGTCGCCGAGAACGTCTGCCCCGGACATCTCCCCGAATCGCTGGTGCGGCTGCGGGAGCGCGGCGTGACCGTGGTCCCGCACGGGGTGTCGCTAGGGCTCGGCGGCGCCGACCGCCCCGCCGAGGCGAAACTCGCCGACCTGGCGGCCCGCGCCGAGGCCCTCGGCTCCCCGCTGGTCACCGAGCACATCGCGTTCGTCCGGGCGGGCGGGGCGCTGACCGCCTCGCCGCTCCTGGAGGCCGGACACCTGCTGCCCGTCCCCCGCACCCGGGACGCCCTCGACGTCCTGTGCGAGAACGTCCGGATCGCACAGGACGCGCTTCCCGTGCCGCTCGCGGTGGAGAACATCGCGGCGCTGATCTGCTGGCCGGGCGAGGAGATGACCGAGGGCCAGTTCCTGTACGACCTGGTCGACCGCACCGGCGTACGCCTGCTCATCGACGTGGCCAACCTCCACACCAACCACGTCAACCGCGGCGAGGACCCCGCCCGCGCGCTCGACGAACTGCCCGTCGAGGCCATCGCGTACGTCCATGTCGCCGGCGGCTTCGAGCGTGACGGCGTCTGGCACGACAGCCACGCGCACGCCGTGCCCCCGGCGGTCCTCGACGTGCTCGCCGAGCTGGCCTCCCGGGTCCGCCCGCCGGGCGTGCTCCTTGAGCGCGACGAGAACTTCCCCGAACCGGCCGAGCTGGAGCGCGAACTGATCGCGATCCGCGAAACGGTGGAGAAGGGTGCCGCATCCGAAGCGGCAACACCACGAAGCGCCGCGCCCGCGAGGACGGGCGGCGACCCGGGAACCGGCAGCGGCCCGCGATCCGCCGGCGCCACGAGGACCGGCCGCCGCACGGAGACCGCCGGAGCCACGAAAGCCGACCGCCTCCCGAAGACGGACGGAACTACGGAGGTCGACGACGCCCCGAAAACCGTTGCCCGCACGGGGACCGTTGCCCGCATGGGGGCCGGCGGCGACACGGAGCCCGTCGGGGTCGCGGGGGTCGTCGGGGTCGCGAAGAACGACGCGGCTGCGGAAGCCCCCCGCGTCGCGGGGGCCGGCGGCAGCCGCATCTCCGGGCCAGCGGCCCAACCAGCCACCGGCGACAGTCAGGCCTCCGTCGTTCAGGGTGAAGCCCAGAAAGCCACCGGCGACGGCCGCGCCTCCGTCGTAGGGGCAGAGGCCCGAGCACCCATCGGTCCTGCCCGGCAGCGGCTCGCGCTCGCGCAGGCCGCCCTCCTGTCCGCGCTCGTCGCCGGGACGCCCGTGCCCGAGGGGTTCGACCGGGCCCGGCTGGCCGTGCAGGCCCGGGCGCTGGCGGGCAAGCGGGCCGACGTCGTGGCCAAGGTCGCTCCGGAGCTGACGGAGATCCTGGCCGAGGCGTACCGGAAGGCGTTCCTGGCGTACGCCCACGGTCACCCGATGGCCGACGGCTACCGGCGGGACGCGCTGGACTTCGCCGAGCACCTGCTGTTCGACGGACGCCTCCAGGACGCGGACGTGCGGCGCCGGGTGAGCGGCTGGTGGCTGGAGCGTTCGGGCCCGGCGCCGTTGTCGCAGCGCCCGGCGGCCCGGCTGGTACGCGCCACGCGCCGGGTGCTGCTGAGGCGTTGAGAATCGGTCGACGGGAGACGTAGAAGGCCCTCGTCACCCGTGACTTCGCTCACCAGGGCGACAGCCGTGCCCGGTGTGTACAGCAACGCGGACCCCGTGCCTGCTCAGCGCCGCCCCGCGACGATCGGGCCGCGCGGGCGCGCACCCAGTCGGCACACAGCAAGTCCTGTACGCGCGTGTCACTGGCCGAGCCCGGACGACTGTCGGGCGTCGCGGGCTGCACCGCCCCCGTCTGCGGAAACACCCGGTCTGGCAGGTACCGCCGACCTGTTCGGAGCGCATACTTCATTCGTCCAAACCCGTACCACAGTTGGCGTACGCCACGAAGTACTATGCCAACCTCCACCAGAAGCGCACTAACGTGCGGTGCCGCAACAGGAGGCACCATGCGATCCATCGACGGCCGCGGACTGTTCACCGGCACCGGGCTCATCATCGCGGGTCTGACGACGACCCTCGTGGCACTGTTCTTCCCGATCTGGTCGTACGCCGACCGGTCGGGCACGGGCGTGGACACGCTGAACGCCGAGACCGTGTCGACGAGCTTCGGACCGCTGTCCGCGCAGGACCGGGAGTTCGTCACGAAGGTGCGGCTCGCGGGCCTGTGGGAGCTGCCCGCCGGGCAGCAGGCCGAGGAACGCGGCACCACCAAGGCCGTACGGACGGCGGGCGAGCACCTCGTCGGGGGCCATACGTTCCTGGACGCGCGCGTACGCGACGTGGCAGCGCGGCTCGGCCTCGAACTGCCCAACCAGCCCAGCGAACAGCAGCGGGCCTGGCTCGCCACGCTGAGCGCGGCACGGGGCGGGGAGTACGACAGGCAGTTCGCGAACATCCTGCGCGCCGCGCACGGCAAGGTGTTCGGCCTGGTCGCCCAGATCCGCGCGAACACCCGCAACTCACTCGTCCGTGACCTCGCCGACGACGCGAACACCACGGTGCTGGACCACATCACGGTCCTGGAGGCGACCGGTCTGGTCGACTTCGACGCCCTGGCCCGTGACGCGGCCTCCGCGAGCGCGCCCCCACTCACCCACTCCCCCGCGCCTCCCGGCCCGAAGGCCTCACCCAGTCCCCCCGTGCCCGCCACCCCCACCCCGACCTACTCCCTGCCCCCGGCCGCGACCGCCCCGCCAGCCGACGACGGGGCAGAGCGCAGGGCAGAGGGCAGGGACAACAAGCACTAGCAGCCGAAGTACCGCCGACGCGGAACGTGGCGGGTCCCAGGGGGCGCCACCGGCGCGTGCCGGGTGCGCATCGGGGTCATTGGGCCGACATCCGCGGGCCGGTTCTTTACTTCGCCGAGCCCCGGACCAAATATCCCTTTTATTACTGTCGTGCGCTGAAGGGAATCTGATGCGAGCTGCCGTCCTCCGCGGAACAGCCGGATCCCTGATCCTGACCGCTGTCGTCGCGGTCGCACCGCCCGCGGGAAGCGCCCAGGCCTCATCGGGCCGGGCGCCGACGTGGGGCTCCGGCTGGGCCGAGCGGCACGGTACGGCGGTCGCCGCCGAACGCGCCGCCGCCGACGGCATCCGCTTCGGGACGTGTTCCGAGGACCAGGACGGCCCGGCCACCCTGCAGTGCGGCACGGTGCCGGTCCCGCTCGACTACGCGCACCCCGAAGGCAAGCAGATCAAGCTGACCGTCAGCCGGGTGCGGGCGACCGGCAAGGACGCCAAGGACAGCAAGCGGTCCGTCCCGCGACAGGGTTCGCTCGTCTACAACCCCGGCGGGCCCGGCGCGTCCGGCATGTACTTCCCGCTGATCGGCATGATCCCGGAGTGGAAGCGCATCGCGTCGGCCTACGACCTCGTCGGGTACGCCCCGCGCGGGGTGGCCCGCTCGGCCCCGCTGTCCTGCCAGGACCCGAAACTGCTCCTGAAGGGGCCCTCGCAGTCGCCGACGCACCCCTCGGAGTCGTACAAGAGGGAGCGCGTCGCGCGGGCGAAGGCGTACGCGCGAGGCTGTGTCGAGCGGTCGGGCCGTGCGATCAGGCACTTCACCTCGGTCAACAACGCCCGTGACCTGGACGTCCTGCGCGCGGCCCTGGGTGAGCGGAAGCTGACCTTCATGGGGGCGTCCTACGGCACGTACTTCGGGGCCCTGTACGCGGAGCTGTTCCCCTCGCACGTCCGCCGGATGGTCCTCGACTCGGCCGTCAACCCGGACCCGGCGAAGGTCTGGTACCAAAACAACCTCGACCAGTCGGCCGCCTTCGAGCGCCGCTGGGCCGACTTCCGCGCCTGGACCGCCACACACGACAAGGTGTACGGGCTGGGCCGCACGGCGGAGGAGGTGCGACGCAGTTACGAGCGGGTACGCGCGCGGCTCGCGGCGGAACCCGCGGGCGGCGAGGTCGGACCGGGGCAGCTGCACGGCGCGTTCCTGCAGGCCGGGTACTACGACGACTACTGGCCGCAGCGTGCGCTGGCGCTCTCCGCGTATCTGAAGGGCGACCCGAAGCCGCTGATCCGGCAGGCGGGGCCGCACCGGGACGCGGTGAAGGAGCAGGAGAACAGCAAGGCCGTCTACACGGCCGTCGAGTGCAACGACGCGCCCTGGCCGCGGGCCTGGCGCACCTGGGACCGCGACAACACGCGCCTCGCGCGCGTGGCGCCCTTCGAGACCTGGTCCAACGCCTGGATGAACCTGCCCTGCGCCTACTGGCCGCTGCCGCGCCAACGGCCGCTCGACATCCGCACGTTCCCCGGTGAGCTGGCGCCCACGCTCGTCCTCGCCGCGGAACGCGACGCCGCGACGCCGTACGCCGGTGCGCTGGAGATGCACCGGCGTCTTTCGGGCTCCGCGCTGGTCACCGAGCGGGGGGCTGGTTCGCACGGGATCGGGGGCGGGTCCAACGCGTGCGTCAACGCCCACATGGACGCGTACCTGTTGGAGGGCCGGGTCCCGGCCCCCCGGACGACCTGCGCCCCCCACAGGCCCCCGGAGCCCCGCTAGGGGCTTTCGTCCTTCAGGGGCGCGGGGAACGGCGCAGTCTTTTGCCTTACAGGGGCGCGGGGAACTGCGCGACCAGCCCCTACCGGGCCTGAACGATTGCGCCGTTCCCCGCGCCCCCAAAAGACTGCGCCGTTCCCCGCGCCCCTTGAAAGACTGCGCCGTTCCCCGCGCCTCCTGGAAGGTCAGGCGAGGCTCGCCACCAGTTCGGTTACGGACTTGCGGCGGCCCGTGTAGAACGGGACCTCTTCGCGGACGTGCATGCGGGCCTCCGACGCGCGAAGGTGTCGCATCAGGTCCACGATGCGATACAGCTCGTCCGCCTCGAACGCGAGGATCCACTCGTAGTCGCCCAGCGAGAACGAGGCGACCGTGTTGGCCCGCACGTCCGCGTAGCCGCGGGCCATCTTCCCGTGGTCGGCGAGCATCCGCCGCCGGTCCTCGTCCGGCAGCAGGTACCAGTCGTAGGAGCGCACGAAGGGATACACGCTGATGTAGTCGCGCGGCGTCTCGTCGGCGAGGAACGCGGGCACGTGCGAACGGTTGAACTCCGCCGGCCGGTGCAGCGCCATGTTCGACCACACCGGTTCGAGCGCGCGCCCCAGCTTCGTACGGCGGAAGAGGTTGTACGCCTCCTGGAGCTGGTCGGCGGTCTCGGCGTGCCACCACACCATGAGGTCGGCGTCGGCGCGCAGCCCCGACACGTCGTAGGTGCCACGGACCGTGACGTCCTTGGCGGCGAGCTGGTCGAACAGCTCCTGGACCTCGTCCGCGTAGCCGGCGCGCGCGGCGCCGTCGGGCAGCACGTCACGCAGTTTGAACACGGACCAGAGGGTGTAGCGGATGACCTCGTTGAGGTCCTTGGCCTTCTTGCCGGCGTTCGCGGTCCTGGCCTGGCCGGTGGTGGGGGCGTCGTCACTCATGGGGCTATTCTCCCGCTCCGCCGTGCGGGCTCCGCACCGGGTCGGTGGTCAGCGCGTCCGTGAGCCGGTCGTCGCCCCTGAGCGAGTCCACGGCGGTGTTCGCGCTCGCTACACAGGCCGGGATGCCCACGCCGTCGTACGCCGCTCCGCACACGGCGAGGCCCGGCACCCTGCCGACGTGTTCGCGGATGCGGGCCACGCGCGCGTGGTGCCCGACCGGGTACTGGGGCAGTCCGTCGTTCCAGCGGGTCACCCGGGTCTCCAGGGGCTTCGCGCTGAGGCCGGTGGCCTCGCGCAGGTCGTGCCGGGACACGTCGACGAGGTCGGCGTCCTCGCGGCCGAGGATCTCCGTCTCCCCGTACCGGCCGACGGAGGTGCGCAGGACCACCGTGTCCGGGTTCTCCTCGGCGATCCAGCCCCACTTCTGGGACGCGAACGTCGACGCCTTGATGGTCCGCCCGTCGACGGGCGGGACCAGGAAACCGCTGCCCTCGGGGAGGGCCGTCCCGTCCCGGCGATAGGCGAGGGTGATCAGCGCCATGGACGCGTACTCGACGGCCGCGAGCTCGGCCGCGGCGGCGGGGGCCTCCGTGCCCAGCAGTGCGGCGGCGGCGCCCGCGGGCACCGCCACGACGACGGCGTCGGCCGCCAGCACCCGGCCGCCCGCGACGATCCGCCAGCCCTCGTGCCGCTCGGCACCGGCCGCGTCGCCCGTGACCCGTCGCAGCTCCGTGACCGCCGCTCCCGTGACGATCTCGCCGCCCCGGGCGCGTACCGACTCGGCGACGGCGAGCGGCAGTTGGCCGACGCCGCCCTCGATGCCCATGAAGACCGGGCCGGCCTGCTGATCCGGCCGCCGGCCGCGCGCGGCCTTCGCCTGGATCTCGCGGACCGCCTCCGTGAGCGAGGCGTGCGCACGGGCCGCCTCGAAGAGCTGGGGGACGGCCGAACGCATCGAGATGCGGTACGCGTCGCCCGCGTAGACCCCGCCGAGCAGCGGCTCGACGAGCCGGTCGACGACCTCGCGGCCGAGGCGCTCCGCGACGAAGGCGCCCACCGCCACGTCGTCGCCGACCTCCGTGCGCGGCAGGTCGCGGTCGCGCTCGATGCGGCGCAGGCCTTCGTCGGAGAGCACCCCGGAGAGGGCCGCCGCGTCCGCGGGGACCCCCATGACGTGTCCCTTGGGCATGGGCCTGAGCGCGCCGCGCGTCCAGATCGAGGCGCCCACGGTGTTCGGCGGCCGGAGCCGGTCCGCGAGGCCCACCTCGTGGGCGAGCGCGACCGCCTCGGGCCGTCGCGCGAGCATCGACTCGGCGCCCAGGTCGACCCGGGCGCCCGCGATGGAGCCCGGCAGCAACTTGCCGCCGAGCCGGTCGGACGCCTCCAGGACGGTCACGCGCGCGCCGCCGTTCAGCAGCCGGTGCGCGGCGGCCAGACCGGCGATGCCGCCCCCGATGACGACGACGTGACCCGGGCCCGTACGTGTGTCTGCGTGCATGTGTCCACTGTCCCAGACCCGGTACGCCGTCCCCGGGCCCCGGCGCCCCGGCGAGCGGGCGCGGTGTCCATGACGAGGCCGGACCGTGACCTCTTCGGGACCGGATCCGGCCAACGTCCCGCGGGTCTCGGGCGTCGAAGGAACGTCAGTCATCACGACGCTCATCACGACACCTCGGGGGTACACCGACATGCGGACACGTGGCAGCGGCAAGAGCGGCGGCGAGGGCAGCGGCACGACCCGGTACCGCTCCTCACGCCCCGTACAGCCCATACAGCTCCTCTCGGCGCTGTTGCTCTCCGGCGCCCTCGCCCTGACGGGGTGCACGAACTCGGGCGACGGCGGGTCGGACAGCGACAAGGCCGCCGCCCCGGACGCCCTGAACGCGGGAGCGGGCGCGGCCGACGAGGGCAGTGCGGCCGACAGGGGCGCGGGTGGCGCCAAGGGCGAGAAGGCCGCACCGGTACCGGGGCCGGCCGCCCACATCATCCACACCGCCTCGCTGACCGTGCGGGTCAAGGACGTACCGAAGTCGCTCGCCGAGGCCCGCACCGTGGTCGAGAACGCGGGCGGCATGGTCGGCGACGAGACCACGGACCGCGACTCCGAGGGCCGCGAGCGTTCCCGCGTCGTCCTGCGGATCCCGGCGGAGAGGTACGAGGAGGTCCGCGCCGAACTGGCGGGCTCGGGCAAGCTCCTCGACCTGAAGGCGAAGGCGGAGGACGTCACCGAGCAGGTCGTCGACGTGGAGAGCCGGGTGAAGTCGCAGCGGGCCAGCGTGGCGCGGATCCGCGAGCTGATGGACCGGGCCTCCAAGCTGAGCGATGTGGTCACCCTGGAGGGGGAGTTGAGCACGCGCCAGGCCGACCTGGAGTCGCTGCTGGCCCAGCAGGCCTCGCTGAAGGACCGTACGAGCCTGGCCACGATCACGTTGTCGCTGTCCGAGACACCGGTGAAGAAGGCCTCCGGGGACGACGATCCCGGTTTCGCCGACGCGCTCGGGGGCGGCTGGGACGCGTTCGTCAGCATGTTCCGCTGGATCGCGCTGGCGCTGAGCGCGGTACTGCCCTTCCTGGTGGGCGCGGCGCTGCTGCTGTTCCTGTGGGTACGTTTCCTGCGCGGCCGGACACGGGGCGGCACGACGGCCCCTGCGACCACCCCCGCGGCTACGGGCGGCGAGCCTGAGCGGGACTGAAACGCGGGGCCCCCGTAGCGTGTTCGCATGACTATGAGCCGCGAGAACCGTACGAAAGAGCGTCTGGTGGTCGTCGGAGGGGACGCGGCGGGCATGTCCGCCGCGTCCCAGGCACGCAGGCTGAAGGGCCCCGACGAACTGGAGATCATCGCTTTCGAACGGGGACACTTCAGCTCCTTCTCCGCGTGCGGCATCCCGTACTGGGTGGGCGGCCAGGTCGACGACCGGGACAAGCTGATCGCCCGCTCGCCCGAGGAGCACCGGGAACGCGGGATCGACCTGCGGATGCGTACGGAGGTCACGGAACTCGATGTCGACGGCGGCCGGGTGCGCTCCCGCGACCTGGACTCCGGGACCGAGGCGTGGACGTCGTACGACAAGCTCGTGATCGCGACGGGCGCCCAGCCGGTGCGGCCGTCGTTGCCCGGTATGGACGCCCCCGGGGTGCACGGGGTGCAGACCCTCGACGACGGACAGGCCCTCATCGACACGCTGAGCCGTACGGAGGGCCGCCGCGCCGTCGTGATCGGCGCGGGCTACATCGGCGTGGAGATGGCCGAGGCGCTGATCAACCGTGGGTACGAGGTGACGGTCGTCAACCGTGGCAAGGAGCCGATGGCCACGCTCGATCCGGACATGGGCCGCCTGGTGCACGAGGCCATGGAGGGAATGAACATCACCATGGTGAACGACGCCGAGGTCACCAAGATCCTCACCGGTGACGACGGGCGGGTCCGCGCGGTCGCCACTCAGGACGCCGAGTACCCGGCGGACGTGGTGGTCCTCGGCATCGGCGTCCGGCCGGAGACCACGCTCGCCGAGGCCGCGGGACTGCCGCTCGGCGACCACGGAGGGCTCCTGACGGACCTGGCCATGCGGGTGCGCGGCCACGAGAACATCTGGGCGGGCGGCGACTGCGTCGAGGTCCTCGACCTGGTCTCGGGCCGTGAGCGCCACATCGCGCTGGGCACCCACGCCAACAAGCACGGCCAGGTGATCGGCTCGAACGTCGGCGGCGGCTACGCCACGTTCCCCGGTGTCGTCGGCACGGCGGTGAGCAAGGTCTGCGCCCTGGAGATCGCCCGTACGGGCCTGCGCGAGAAGGACGCGCGCCGGGCGGGGCTGCGCTTCGAGGCGGTCACGATCGAGTCGACGAACAGCGCGGGCTACTACCCGAAGGCCGACCTCATGACGGTGAAGATGCTGGCCGAACTGCGCACCGGCCGCCTTCTGGGCGTCCAGATCGTCGGCCGCGAGGGCGCCGCCAAGCGCGTGGACATCGCCGCCGTCGCCCTCACCGCAGGCATGACGGTCGAACAGATGACAGCCCTGGACCTCGGCTACGCCCCACCGTTCTCCCCGGTCTGGGACCCCATCCTGGTAGCGGCCCGCAAGGCGGTGATAGCGGTACGCAAAACCACCCAGTAGGGCCGCGCCGCCGAAGTGGCGCAGCCCCTTCAGGGGCGCGGGGAACTGCGCGCCCGACCCCCACCGGCCGTCAGCCGAACAGCGGCGCCGCCGTCTCAAGCCCCCTGGGCATTGCCGTTGATCTTCTCTATGGCCTGCCGAGCCTGCTCCCCCGGCGTCCGCGACAACGACGACACCGCGGAAACCTGGGGGCCACCCACAGCGGGCGCCGCCGCCGGCATGGCCGAGGCGGCGGCAGGCCGCGCATGCGACGCCGCCTGCCGTCCCCGCAGCCGATGACTCGCCGCCTCGTCCAGGGTCACGGGCCGCTGCATGCTCGCGGCCAGCCGCCCCGCCTCCTGGCCGAGCGCGGCCACGTCCTCCCAGGACAGCCTGAGTACCACGGCGAGTTCCGCCTCGCCGTCCGGCGTGGCGATCAAGGGCTGAGTGGCTCGGTCGTTCATGACCTGTTCCTCACGTATTGCTGGGATCACTGGCGGTTGCCGAAACATACGCACACCACCCCGCCCCCGTTCAGACTCCCTGAACCGGGGCAGGATTCCCCCGTGGTCATACCCGTCCATGACGTGAACCCGGCACGCCGCACGCCGTATGTGACGTACGCGCTGATCGTCGCCAACTTCGCGGTCTTCCTGGCCACTCCGGGCGTGGCGAGTTCGCTCACCGGCGAGGGCGGTCCGTCCCAGTTGTCGCAGCTGTGTCATCTGCAGGCGTTCCTCGACCACTGGGCCGCGGTCCCGCGGGAGCTGATCCACGGGCAGCTCCCGACCACGGTCCCCACCGGTGACGTGGGGGTGGGCGCCACCGGTCGCGGCTGCGTCGTCGGCCCGCCCGGCTACGACAAGTCACCGCAGCTTTCGGTCCTCACCGCGATGTTCCTGCACGGCGGCTGGGTGCACCTGCTCGGCAACATGCTCTTCCTGCTGATCTTCGGCAACAACATCGAGGACCGCCTCGGCCACATCCGCTACGCGCTCTTCTACGTCGTCTGCGGCTATGCGGCGGCCTACGGCTTCGCGCTCGTCAACGCCGACTCCATCGACCCGCTGATCGGTGCGTCGGGCGCGATCGCCGGAGTGCTGGGCGCGTATCTGGTCCTCTACCCACGGGCCAGGGTCTGGGTCCTGGTCCCGTTCCTGATCTTCCTGCCGCTGCGGCTGCCCGCCTGGATCGTGCTGGGCTTCTGGTTCGGCCTCCAGGCGATGTACTCGTCCGGCAAGGGCGTCTCCGAAGCCGGCACCGTGGCGTACGCGGCCCACGTGGTCGGCTTCCTGACAGGCATGCTCCTGGCCTGGCCCCTGCGCCGGGGCACCCCGCCCCCACCCCAGCCCCGCGGCCTCCTGTGGGGCAGAAGGGCCCACCATCGCCGGTGAGCGACCCGCGCCCCGAAAGCGACGCGGGGAACCACGCGGCCGGCCACGACGGAGCCGCAGCCGAAACAGGGCCTACCGGGCCGTACGCGTCTGCACGTACTCCACGAGCCGGCTCAACGCGTCCGGATCCATCGACGGCAGGACCCCGTGCCCGAGGTTGAACACATGCCCCTCAAGCCCCGCGGCAGCGTCGAGCACCTCCTGGGCCTTGGCCTCCACGACCTCGGTCGGGGCGAAGAGCACCGCGGGGTCGAGGTTCCCCTGAAGGGCCCGGCCGGGGCCGACCCGCCGCGCCGCCTCGTCCAGCGGCACACGCCAGTCGACGCCCACGACATCCGCGCCCGCCTCGCCCATCAGCCCCAGCAGTTCCCCCGTACCCACACCGAAGTGGATGCGCGGAACGCCGTACGACTCGACGGCCCGGAAGACCTTCGTGGAGGCGGGCAGCACGGAACGCCGGTAGTCGGCGGGGGCGAGGGCGCCGACCCAGGAGTCGAAGAGCTGGACGGCGGAGGCACCCGCCTCGATCTGCACCTTCAGGAAGGCGGCGGTGATGTCGGCGAGCCGGTCGAGCAGGTCGGCCCAGAGCTGCGGGTCGCCGTACATGAGGGACTTGGTGTGCTCGTGGTTGCGGGAGGGACCGCCCTCCACGAGGTAGCTCGCGAGGGTGAAGGGCGCGCCCGCGAAGCCGATGAGGGGGGTCGGACCCAGTTCACGGGTGAGCAGTCCGATCGCCTCGGTGACGTACCGGACGTCGTCCGGCGTCAGATCGCGCAGCTGGTCGAGGTCGGCGCGGGTGCGGATCGGCTTCTCGACGACGGGGCCCACGCCGGGCTTGATGTCCAGGTCGATACCGATGGCCTTCAGCGGTACGACGATGTCGCTGAAGTAGATCGCCGCGTCCACCTTGTGCCGGCGGACCGGCTGGAGGGTGATCTCGGCGACCAGCTCGGGCCGCATGCAGGACTCCAGCATGGGGATGCCCTCGCGCACCTTCAGGTACTCGGGCAGTGAGCGCCCGGCCTGCCGCATGAACCACACGGGCGTGTGCGGCACGGGTTCACGCCTGCACGCCTTGAGGAAGGCGGAGTCGTAGGTCGCGGTCGGCTGCTGGCCCTTGGGGCGGTCAATGACGCTCACGACGAAAAGTCTCGCACGCTCCGCAGGCACCGGGAGCCGGGGTCCGACGCGGGGACGCCCCGGCCCGCGCGCACTCGCACCGAGCCCGGCACTCCCTCCCGCACCGCCGCGAAACGGCGCGTCAAGGGTCGCTTTTCGGCAACGCGATCCGGACAGTGGTCCGGCGCACGGGTGTCTCTCCCTGCGCAAAGGCTCGGTTCCCCTTAATCTTCCCCGCATGGCTGCGGCTCAGGGACGACTGTCGGACGGCGCTGGAATGGACGACCCGAAGGAGGGGGAGCGGGATGCGATGGAGGCGGCTCCGCTGCCTTTTCGAGCTGCCGTCGATGCGTTGAGGGCCGCGCGGTTGCGGCCGCAGATCGAGATCGATCCGACGAAGGCACCGCGACGGCTCGCGCCGTTCGCGTACGCGCTGGAGGCCACCGTCGTCGACGGTGACGAGGATCTGGCGGACGGCCGTCTGATCCTGCTGCACGACCCGGCCGGACACGACGCCTGGCAGGGTTCGTTCCGCATGGTGACGCTGGTCCGTGCGGAACTGGAGCCGGAGATGGCCTCCGATCCGCTGCTCCCCGACGTCTGCTGGTCCTGGCTGACGGGTGCGCTCCAGGCTCGCGGTCTGTCGTTCGGCGAGCCCAGTGGCACGGTCACCAGGGCCGGCTCGCACTACTTCGGCGGTCTGTCGGAGCGACCGCCGACGTCGCAGATCGAGATCCGGGCGTCCTGGACTCCGCGTGAGGGTCTGGGCGGGGTCCCCGACACGGCGTCACATCTGGCCTCCTGGTGTGACCTGCTCGCCCAGATCGCCGGGCTGCCGCCGGCCGCGCCCGGTGACGCGTCGATCGTCACGCTGCCGCAGCGGCGGGGGCCGCAGAGCCGCTAGGCGCTTCGCCGAACGCCCCGCTGGACGGCCGGATGTCGTCCACCGGTGCGTCGTGGCGGTCGCGCGGTTCTCCGCGCCTCTCGCCCCTCGCCCCTCCCCCCTCGCCCCTCGCCCCTCGACGGGGCCTACTCGAAGCCGTGCTGAAGCCGTGCCTCCTGGGAGGTGCGGCTTCAGTCGTGTTGCCGGGGCTCGCCGTCAACCCTCCGTCGGCTCTCCCCCTTCCGGAGCGCCGCCGGGGGGTGGCCGAACCGTGCCCGCGCCCCGAACGCGCTTCCACGCCCCTCTCGCGTGACCCCGAATCACCCGCGGCCTGCACGAAAACACGTTTGCCCTTTTATCGATACGACCACTTTCGGCCTCGTATCGAAGCGGAGCGGACTCGTTTCGATCTTCGGTTGATCGATCGTGCGTCCGAATTGCACGCATTATTACTCACCAAATCGTGATCATTCTCTAAAGGCGGACGGGTTTGATGCCGAAGACCTCTGTGACCTTGAAAGCACGGTTCGTCCCGGCTTCATCCCCACAGCCGATCCCCCTTCCCCGCACCCCAGGAGGCCTGGTGTCCGTTCTCCTTGAGCAGCCCGCAAGCCTGGTCGCCTACCGCCCGAACAAGCCGACCGCGATGGTGGTCGTGGCCGACCCCCGCGTGCGCTCCACCGTCACCCGCCACCTGTGGGCGCTCGGTGTTCGCGACGTGATCGAGGCTTCGTCCGTCGCGGAGGCTCGTCCCCGCATCGGCAACCCCCGCGACATCTGTGTCGCAGACGTCCATCTCCCCGACGGCTCCGGCCTCACCCTCCTGTCCGAAACCCGCGCCGCGGGCTGGCCGAACGGCCTGGCCCTGTCCGCCGCCGACGACATCGGTGCCGTACGCAACGCCCTCGCGGGCGGCGTCAAGGGCTACGTCGTCACCGGCACCCGTACGAACATCGGACTGCCCACCCGGCCGGGCGTCGCTCCCATCGGCTCGGCCGCCGCCCGTATGCACCGCCGCCCCCCGGGTTCCCCGAGCCACCCGGGCGGCTACCGCGAGCTGTCCGGCCGTGAGGTCGAGGTGCTCCGACTGGTGGCGGAGGGCCAGTCGAACAAGGCCATCGGCGTCTCGATGGGCCTGTCCGCGCTGACCGTCAAGAGCCACCTCGCCCGCATCGCCCGCAAGCTCGGCACGGGCGACCGCGCCGGCATGGTGGCGGTGGCCCTGCGCACGGGAATCATCCACTGACCCCGCCGACCTCTTCCCCTCCGCCCGAACCGGATCATCCCCTCCGCCCGAACCAGGACGCCCGACCGGTGCAGGATTCACCGACCTGACTGGTTTACGACCCTCTGACGCCCGTCGACGGAACGTTCCGTCGACGGGCGTCTGTCATACACAGATACCCTTGACAGGTGACCGACGCCCAAGAGACCGCAGCAGACAGTTCACTGCGAACCACCGGAGGCGCTCCTCCGGACGACGTCGAACCGGCGCCGATCCCCTTGCTGGAGCCCCGCGACGGAATTCCGCCGGTGATCACCGACGAGGACGCCCTCGCCGAGATGATCGCCGCGTTCGCGGCCGGCACCGGCCCCGTCGCCGTCGACGCCGAGCGGGCGTCCGGCTATCGCTACGGCCAGCGCGCGTATCTGGTGCAGTTGCGCCGGGAGGGCGCGGGGTCCGCGCTCATCGATCCCGTCGCCTGCCCCGACCTGTCGGGCCTGGGCGAGGCCCTCTCCGGAGTGGAGTGGGTGCTGCACGCGGCCACCCAGGACCTGCCGTGCCTGCGGGAGATAGGTATGGTCCCCAGCCGCCTGTTCGACACCGAGCTGGCCGGCCGGCTCGCCGGGTTCCCGCGGGTCGGGCTCGGCGCGATGGTCGAGGGCGTCCTGGGCTTCGTACTGGAGAAGGGGCACTCGGCGGTCGACTGGTCGACCCGTCCGCTGCCCGAGCCGTGGCTGCGCTACGCGGCGCTCGACGTGGAGCTGCTCGTCGACCTGCGGGACGCGCTGGAGAAGGAGCTCGACCGGCAGGGCAAGCTGGAGTGGGCCCGCGAGGAGTTCGACGCGATCGCCTCGGCGCCCCCGCCGGAGCCCCGCAAGGACCCGTGGCGCCGCACGTCGGGCATGCACAAGGTGCGGCGCCGCCGGCAGATGGCTGTCGTACGGGAGCTGTGGGAGACCCGGGACCGGGCGGCGCGGCGGCGGGACATCTCGCCGGGCAAGATCCTCGGCGACGGGGCGATCGTCGAGGCCGCGCTGGCCGTACCGGCCAATGTGCACGCGCTCGCCGCGCTGAACGGCTTCGGGCACCGCATGGGCCGGCGCCAGCTGGACCAGTGGCAGGCGGCCGTGGACCGGGCGAAGGAACTCCCCGACGCCGAGCTGCCGCAGCCGGGGCAAGCGCTCACCGGGCCGCCTCCGCCGCGCGCCTGGGCCGAGAAGGATCCGGCCGCCGCGGCGCGGTTGTCGGCGGCGCGGGCCGCTGTGTCCGCGCTGGCGGAGACGCTCAACATGCCTCAGGAGAATCTGATCACTCCGGACACGGTTCGGCGGGTCTGCTGGGAGCCGCCTGTCGCTCCGGACGTGGCGTCCGTCGCTGCCGCTCTTGAGGGGTACGGGGCCCGGGGGTGGCAGGTCGCGTTGGTTGCGCCGGTGCTTGTCGCCGCGCTGGCCGCCAAGGCCAGGACCAAGGACTGAGGCCGCGCCCCTGAAGGGGCGCCCTACGGGGCGCCCTACTTCGTCGCGCCCCTCGTGAAGCCGTTGTAGATGTAGCGCTGCAGGAACAGGAAGACCAGCAGCGTGGGGAGGATGACCAGGACCGCTCCCGCCGAGATGTTCTCCCAATGTGCTCCGAACGGGCCCTTGAAGCGGAACAGCGACGTTGAGATCACGCCAAGATCCTCGGACGGCATGTAGAGGAACGGGATGTAGAAGTCGTTGTAGACGGTGATCCCCTTCACGATGACCACCGTCGCGATCGCGGGCTTCAGCAGCGGCAGGATGATCTTCCGGTAGATCGTGAACGCGTTCGCGCCGTCGAGCCGGGCCGACTCGTCGAGCGAGACGGGGATCGACCGGACGAACTGCAGGAAGATGTAGATCGAGACGATGTCCGTGCCCATGTAGAGCACGATCGGCGCCCAGCGGCTGTCGAACATGCCGAAGCTGTCGACGATCTGGAAGGTCGCCACCTGGGTGGTCACGCCGGGTACGAGCGTGGCGACCAGGAACAGCGCGACGACCAGCTTCCTGAAGCGGAAGGTGTAGCGGTCGATCGCGTACGCCGCCATCGACCCGATGATCACCGTGCCGGTGACGGAGAAGAGCAGGATGAACGCGGTGTTCCCGAACGCCGAGAGCATCCGGCCGTCCTGGAACGCCGTCACGTAGTTGTCGAAGTTCAGCGGGTCGTCGGGGAGTTGCAGCGCCCCGCTGTCGTTCGCCATCTCCTGCTCCGACTTGAGGGAGGTCAGGAGGACCACGAGGAGGGGCAGCAGGACGACCACGCTCGCGGCGATCAGCGACAGGTAGGTGAGGGTCCGGGCGACCCGGGTGCGTGACACGCGAGTCATACGAGATCCACCTTGTCGTCCGGGACGAGGCGTCGCTGGACCCAGGTCACCGCCAGGATGATCAGGAGCAGTACGACCGCCGCCGCCGAGGCCAGCCCCGTCTTGTTGAACTGGAAGGCCAGCTTCACCGTCTGGATCACGAAGGTCTCCGTGCCGGTCGCGCCGCCGGTCATGATGAACGGCACCTCGAAGGCGGACAGCGAGCCGGAGATGGACAGGATGACGGTCAGGCTGAGTACGGGCCTGATGCCGGGCGCGATGATGTACCGGAACTGGTGCCAGCGGGTCGCTCCGTCCAGTTCGGCGGCCTCGTACAGCTCGCCCGGGATGGACTGGATCGCGCCGAGGAACAGGACGAAGTTCAGGCCCAGGTAGCGCCAGACGGAGACACCCGCCAGTGAGACGTTCGCGGAGACCGGGGTACCCAGCCAGGCGCGGTCGGAGTGGACACCGACAAGGCTCAGGACCGAGTCGAGGGTGCCGCCGTCCTGGAAGAAGTAGAGGAAGACGAAACCGATCGCCACCCCGTTGATCAGGTACGGGAAGAAGAGCACCCCCTTGAAGAAGTTCCGGAAGCGCACGTGGAAGCTGAGGACCGTCGCGAAGTAGAGCGCGACGACGATCTGCACGACGGACGCGGCCAGGTAGTAGCCGCTGACGAAGAAGACCTCGAACAGCTCGGGCCGGGTGAGGAGTTCGACGTAGTTCTCTCCGCCCGTGTAGCTCAGCTCCGGGCTGACACCGTCCCAGTCGGTGAAGCTGTACGCGACCATGTTGGCGACCGGCGCGTACGTGAACGTGATCAGCAGGACCAGCGGGGCGGCGAGGAAGAGCCACGGGGTGAGGCCCCGCCGCAGACGCAGCCCGCGAGGGGCGCGGGCGCGAGTCGCGCGGACGGCGGGCGCGGCCTCCTCGGGCCGCGCCGCCTTCTCGGTCGTGTCCGTCATCAGGACCCCGTGGACTTCCGCGCCTCTGCCCAGCGCTCACCCAGGTCGCCGAGGAAGTCGTCGAGGCTGCCCTTCCTGGCGCCACGGGCGAGGTCGACGAGGTCCTGGCGGTAGTCGGGCTTGTAGATGCCGACCTCCGACTGGTTGTCGACCTCCTTGACCTGCGCGCCCTTCGCGTCGTCCAGCTCGATGAGCCGCACACCCGCGTCCTTGTACGGCCGCAGCACCTCGGGCAGCGGGGCGCCCTTGACCGGTGAGAGGGTCAGGTTGTCGGCCGCGTAGCCGGACTTGTCGGTGAACCAGTCGATCCAGGCGCGGGCCGCCGCCTTGTGGTCGGAGTTGATGTTGACGGCCTGGTTGTAGTCGGGCGACATGGTCGCGCAGAACGTGCCGTCCTTCTGGGCCGGGAAGGGCATGAAGCCGATGTCGTCCGGGTCCGCGCCCGCCTGCTTCGCCGCCGCCCGGAACTGCGTGATCGCCCAGGAGCCGAGCCACATGGTGGCGATGTCACCCTTGGCCAACTTGGGCTTGGATGCCTCCCAGTTGGTGGTCGTCGGGTCCTTCTCGATCAGATCGCCGCGCACGATGTCGTACAGCAGGGTGTCGGCGACGCGCAGGTCCTCGCCCTTCGCCCACGGGTCGCCCTCGGCCAGCCTGCTGGTCGCCTGCGGGTCGCAGCCGACCGATCCGTTGACGTACGTCCACTGCGTCAGCGGCCACATGTCCTTGAAGTTCGTGTAGTACGGGGTCGCGTCGGTCTTCGCTCTGATGGCCTTGAGACCGGCGACGAACTGGGCCGGTGTCGTGGGCCAGTCGGTGATCCCGGCCTCCTTCCAGACCCGCTTGTTGTAGAGGAAGCCGGGGAGCGCTCCCATCGGGCTCTGCCCGTAGACCTTGCCTCCGACCGTGGTGAAGTCGGTGAACAGGTACTTCTTCGCGCGGTCGGTCCCGGTGCCGAGGGACGCGAAGAACTTCGGGTAGTCGTTCTTCTTGATCACGGCGGGGATCATCAGCACATCGCCGTAGTTCTCGGTGTTCATCCGGATCTTGACCTCGCCCTCGTAGTCCGTGAGGGCGTCGAACTCGACCTCGACCTTGGGATAGGTCTTGTTGAATTCGGCCGCGTACTTCTTCATCGTGCCGTCCTGCACGAGGTCGGTCCGGTGGGTGAGGACCGTGATCGTGCCGGACACCTTCTCCGGGTCGTCGGGGGCCTTGGCGTCCGCGCCCTTCGACGTGCCTCCGCTTCCGGTACACCCCGCGGCCAGCAGCGCGGCGGCGAGGAGGCTTCCGGCGATCTTCGTGCGGTGGTTCATCTGCACCAGCTCCGTTCAGGGACGGATGAGCACGGGTGGGATGGCTGGTTCCGCACTCTGGCAGCCGTCGCTAAACCGGTAAAGTCCTTATTTCGCCAAGGATCGAGAGGCTTTTACTACCGTCGGGTCCCCATTGGCCTATACCGGTTTAGGAGTGCGCATGCTGGATGTCACGCCGATCCACGAGGGATGGGTCCTGCGACACGACGGGGCCGAGCTCCCGGCCACGGTGCCGGGCTGCGTGCATACGGATCTCCTGGCGGCGGGGGTCGTGCCGGACCCGTTCCTCGGGCGCGGCGAGACCGAGGTGGCGTGGGTGGGGCGGCGCGACTGGCTGTACGAGACGGAGCTCGCCTTGACGCCGGGCGGGCACGAGCAGACCGACCTCGTCCTCGACGGCCTGGACACGGTCGCCGAGGTCCGGCTCGACGGCCAACTCCTGGGCACGGCGCGGAACATGCACCGCTCGCACCGCTTCGACGTCACAGGGCTCGGCGGGCGCCTCTCGGTCCACTTCCGGTCCGCCTACGACGAGGCGGAGGCGGTGCGCGGGCGGCTCGGCGAGCGGCCGAACGCATATCCCGAGCCCTTCCAGTACCTCCGCAAGATGGCCTGCTCCTTCGGCTGGGACTGGGGCCCGACGCTGGTGACGGCCGGCATCTGGAAACCGGCGCGGCTTGAGCACTGGACGACGGCGCGCATATCCCGGGTGCGTCCGCTCGTGACGGTCGAACAGCGCCTGGGGCGGGTCGAGTTGCATGTGGAGGTCGAGCGGTCACGGGTCGAGGCCGGACTGACGCTGAGCGCGCGCGTGGGCGGGGCCGAGGCGGCCGTGGACGTCGTCGGCACACGTGCGGTCGTACGCGTCGAGGTGCCGGACGTCGACCTGTGGTGGCCGCGCGGATACGGTGAACAGCCGCTTTTCGAGGTCGAGTTGGTCCTCTCGGAAGCGGGCGGGCCGTTGGATGCCTGGCGTCGTCGGGTCGGCTTCAGGACCGTCGAACTGGACCGTCGGGACGACGAGCACGGCTCAGGGTTCACCTTCGTCGTCAACGGCGAACGGCTCTTCGCCCGTGGCGTCAACTGGATCCCGGACGACGTCCTCCCCTCCCGGATCACGCGCGAGCGCTACCGCACCCGGCTGACCCAGGCGGCCGACGCCGGCGTGGACCTCGTACGCGTGTGGGGCGGCGGCCTCTACGAGAGCGAGGACTTCTACGACACCTGCGACGAACTGGGCCTGCTGGTCTGGCAGGACTTCCCCTTCGCCTGCGCCGCCTACCCGGAGGAGCAGCCCCTGCGCGGCGAGGTGGAGGCCGAGGCCCGCGAGAACGTCGTACGGCTGATGCCGCATCCCTCGCTCGTGCTGTGGAACGGCAACAACGAGAACCTGTGGGGCTTCCGGGACTGGGACTGGGAGCGGCGGCTGGCCGGGGACTCGTGGGGTGAGGGCTACTACCTGGGTCTGCTGCCGCGGCTGGTCGCGGAGTTGGACCCGACCCGGCCGTACGCGGCGGGCAGCCCGTGGTCGGGTTCCTGGGACCACCACCCCAACGACCCCGCCCACGGCACCCATCACTCCTGGGAGGTGTGGAACCGGCGGGACTACGCGGACTACCGGCTCGAAGTACCGCGGTTCGTGGCCGAATTCGGCTGGCAGGCACCGCCCGCGTACGCCACGCTGCGGCGCGCCCTGCCCGGCGAGGTACTCGCGCCCGACTCCCCCGGCATGCTGCACCACCAGAAGGCGGACGACGGCAACGGGAAACTGGCGCGCGGGCTCGCCCGGCACTTCCCCGTGCCCGAACAGGGCTTCGGTGGAGCCGACTTCGACCGGTGGCACTACCTCACGCAGGTGAACCAGGCACGGGCCGTCGCCACGGGCATCGAGCACTGGCGCTCACACTGGCCGGTGTGCGCGGGCACCATCCTCTGGCAGCTCAACGACTGCTGGCCGGTGACGAGTTGGGCGGCGATAGACGGGGACGGCCGCGAGAAGCCGCTCTACCACGAGCTGAGACGGCTGTACGCGGACCGGCTGCTGACGCTGCAACCGCGGCCCGGAGGGCTCGTACTGGCGGCGGTCAACCAGTCGGCCGAGCCGTGGGCGTGCCGGGCGGTGCTGCGCCGGATGTCGGTGGAGGGCGGGGTGGTGGCGGAGGCCGCCGTGGAGTTGGCGGCGAGGGCCAGGGCGGTCGGGGACCTGCGCGTACCGAAGGATCTTGAGCCGGTGGGGCCCAAGGAGTTCCTGGTGGCGGACACGGGCGGGGGCGGGGGTTCGGGCGGGGAGTCGGGTGGGGAGTCGGGTGGGGAGTCGAGCGAGGGCTCGGGTGGGCTGCGGGCCCTGCACTTTCCCGTCGCCGACCACGAGATCCCGTACCCCAGGCCGCGGTTCGACGTCTCGGTCGCCGCTCCGGGAGAGGTCACCGTCACCGCTCACACGCTCGTACGGGATCTGCTGCTGCAGGCCGACCGGCTGTCATCCGCCGCGTCGGCCGACCGGGGGCTCGTCACGCTGCTCCCGGGCGAACAGGTGACCATCGGTGTGCGGGGCTGGGAGACTCTGGGGGACCCGGACGCGGAGACCGTACGCTCCGCCCTGTACTGCGTGGAGCCCGCACGATGACGACACCACCCCGCGTCACCATCAAGGACGTCGCGGCCCGCGCCGGGGTGTCCAAGGGGGCCGTGTCGCTCGCCTTCAACCACAAACCGGGACTGTCCGAGGCGACCCGGGACCGGATCTTCGAGGCGGCCCGCCAGCTGGGCTGGGCACCGAACCTCGCCGCGCGGTCGCTGGCCGGGCGGCGGGTGGACGTGGTGGGCCTCGCGATCTGCCGGCCGGCGCGGCTGCTCGGGCTCGAACCGTTCTACATGGAGTTCATCTCGGGTGTGGAGAGCGTGCTGACCGAGCACTCCTGCTCGCTGCTGCTGCGCCTTCTGCGGACGGTGGAGGAGGAGGTCGGGCTCCAGGACTCCTGGTGGCGGGGCAAGCACGTCAGCGGATCGATCCTGGTGGACTTCCGGGCGGACGATCCGCGGGTGGCCGCCGTCGAACGGCTCGGGATGCCCGTCGTGGCCGTCGGGCACCCCTCCCTGACCGGCGGGCTCACCTCCGTGTGGACCGACGACGCGAGCGCTGTCACGGAGGCCGTGCGGTATCTCGCGGCGCTCGGGCACCGGAGGGTCGCGCGGGTCGGCGGGGCGGCGGCGCTCGGGCACACGGCGATCCGTACGGCCGCGTTCGACGCGGCCGCGCGGGAGCTGGAACTGGGCGGGGCGTGGCAGGTGGCCACCGATTTCTCCGGTGAGGCGGGGGCGAGGGCGACGCGGTCGTTGCTGACCGCGTCCGCCACGGATCGGCCGACCGCGATCGTGTACGACAACGACATCATGGCGGTGGCCGGGCTGTCGGTGGCGTCCGAGATGGGGCTGTCGGTGCCGGGGCACGTGTCGCTGCTGGCGTGGGACGACTCGCAGCTGTGCCGGTTGACGCATCCGACGTTGTCGGCGATGAGTCATGACGTGCACGGGTTCGGGGCGGAGGTCGCCCGAACGTTGTTCGGCGTCATCACCGGCGGTGGGGCCGGGGGTTCTCACCCGGTGCCCACCCCGGTGCTGACCCCCCGGGGGTCCACGGCGCCGCCGCGGTAACGGTCCGTCCGAGGGTGTGGCCCCGGTGGGGGCCGGTCGCGCAGTTCCCCGCGCCCCTGGGAGGGGTGGGTGACGGTTGCACGTCAGGTGCGGGCGCGTCGCGGCTGAGCGCGCAGTTCCCCGCGCCCCTGAAAAACGGGGCTGCGCCCCAGCTTTTCGCCCTTCAGGGGCGCGGGGAACTGCGCGACCGGCCACAGCGGCCCCGCAGGTGTGACACACCCCCGCCCCGCGGCCACACTGGAAGTGTGACCTTCGCCGCTCCGGGCCCCGGGACTGGGCAGCTACGTTACCCGTAAGTAGCATGGGACCTGAGCGCGCGCTCAGCGCATCGCATCGCAGCAGTGCAATCCGCATCTGGAGGAGAGCCATCGTGCCTCGTACCGTCAGGGACGTCGTCTTCGTCGACGGCGTCCGCACCCCGTTCGGCAAGGCGGGCCCGAAGGGCATCTACCACGAGACCCGTGCCGACGACCTCGTCGTGAAGGCGATCCGGGAGCTGCTGCGCCGCAACCCCGGACTCGACCCGAAGAAGATCGACGAGGTCGCCATCGCCGCGACCACGCAGATCGGCGACCAGGGTCTGACGCTGGGCCGCACGGCCGGCATCCTGGCCGGGCTGCCCCAGTCCGTGCCCGGCTACTCGATCGACCGCATGTGCGCCGGCGCGCTGACCGCGGTGACGACCGCCGCCGGCTCCGTCGCGTTCGGCGCGTACGACGCCGTCATCGCGGGCGGTGTCGAGCACATGGGCCGCCACCCCATGGGCGAGGGCGTGGACCCGAACCCCCGCTTCGTCAGCGACAAGCTCGTCGACGAGTCGGCCCTTTTCATGGGCATGACCGCGGAGAACCTGCACGACCGCTACCCCACGATCACCAAGCGGCGCGCCGACGAGTACGCCGTGCGTTCGCAGGAGAAGGCCGCCAAGGCGTACGCCAACGGCAAGATCCAGCAGGACCTGGTGCCGATCTCGGTGCGCAACACCAACGCGGAGGTCGGTGAGACGGGCTGGGGCCTGGTCACCGCCGACGAGCCGATGCGCCCGGGGACCACCCTGGAGAACCTGGCAGGGCTCAAGACCCCGTTCCGCGTGCACGGCCGGGTCACCGCCGGCAACGCGGCCGGTCTGAACGACGGCGCCACCGCCTCGATCATCGCGTCCGAGGAGTTCGCCCGCGAGCACGACCTGCCGGTCAAGATGCGACTGGTCTCCTACGCCTTCGTGGGTGTCGAGCCCGAGGTCATGGGCTACGGCCCGATCCCGGCCACCGAGAAGGCCCTCGCGAAGGCCGGTCTGTCGATCGAGGACATCAACCTCTTCGAGATCAACGAGGCCTTCGCCGTCCAGGTCCTCGCGTTCCTGGAGCACTACGGCATCGCCGACGACGACGCGCGCGTCAACCAGTACGGCGGCGCCATCGCGTACGGCCACCCGCTGGCCTCCTCCGGCGTCCGGCTGATGACCCAGCTGGCCCGCCAGTTCGAGGAGCAGCCGGAGGTCCGTTACGGCCTCACCACCATGTGCGTCGGCTTCGGCATGGGCGCCACGGTGATCTGGGAGAACCCGCACCACAAGGACGCCGGAGGCGACAAGTGAGCACCACTGAACTCCTGAAGGGCGCAGCGGAGCTGTTCCCCGACGAGGTCGTGACGTCGGCGCACGTACGCCACCTCGACCTGCCGTTCGGCGCTGGGCGCTTCGCGCTCGTCACGCTGGACAACGGCTTCGACCACACCAAGCCGACCACCTTCGGCCCGGCCTCGCTGGCGAACCTCAACGCCGCGATCGACCAGGTCGAGAAGGAAGCCGCCGCCGGCGAGATCATCGGCGTCGGTGTCACCGGCAAGCCGTTCATCTTCGCCGTCGGCGCGGACCTCAAGGGCGTCGAACTCCTCAAGGAGCACAAGGACGCGCTCGCCATCGGCAAGGGCGGCCACGAGGTCTTCAAGCGGCTGTCCGCCCTCGCGGTCCCGACCTTCGCGTACTACAACGGCGCGGCCATGGGCGGCGGCGTC
Source organism: Streptomyces sp. NPDC087844 (assembly GCF_044742785.1). Taxonomy (NCBI): domain Bacteria; kingdom Bacillati; phylum Actinomycetota; class Actinomycetes; order Kitasatosporales; family Streptomycetaceae; genus Streptomyces; species Streptomyces sp. NPDC087844. The sequence continues at coordinate 592,802 of NZ_JBIUVD010000001.1, forward strand.
GAGGTAGGCCTGCACTGCACCTACCGCACGGTGTCCGCGTCCCTGCCCGCCTTCTCGCTCCCCGAGGTCTTCCTCGGTCTGGTGCCCGGCTGGGGCGGCTGTGCCCTGCTGCCGAACCTGATCGGGGCCGACAAGGCCGTCTCGGTGATCATCGAGAACTCGCTCAACCAGAACAAGCAGCTCAAGGGCGTACAGGTCTACGAGCTGGGGATCGCCGACGCGCTCTTCGAGGGCGCGGACTTCCTTGAGCAGTCGCTGATCTGGACGGCGGCCGTCCTCAAGGGCGAGATCGTCGTCGACCGCCCGGTCATCGACCGCGGCGAGGCCTGGGACCAGGCCGTCGCCAAGGGCCGCTTCATCGCGGACAGCAAGGTGCACGGGGCGGCCCCGGCAGCGTACCGAGCCCTTGACATCATCGCCGCCGCCAAGAACGGCGACCTGCAGCAGGGCTTCGACGCCGAGGACAAGGCGCTCGCCGACCTGATCATGGGCGGTGAACTGCGCTCCGGCATCTACGCGTTCAACCTCGTCCAGAAGCGCGGCAAGCGCCCGGCGGGCGCCCCGGACAAGTCCCTCGCCCGCCCGGTCACCAAGGTCGGTGTCGTCGGCGCCGGCCTGATGGCCTCACAGCTCGCCCTGCTCTTCCTGCGCCGCCTGGAGGTGCCGGTCGTGCTGACCGACATCGACCAGGAGCGCGTCGACAAGGGGGTGGGCTACGTCCACGCCGAGATCGACAAGCTGCTCGGCAAGGGCCGTGTCAACCAGGACAAGGCCAACCGCCTCAAGGCCCTGGTCTCCGGTGTGCTGGACAAGGCCGAGGGCTTCTCCGACGCCGACTTCATCATCGAGGCCGTCTTCGAGGAGATCGGCGTCAAGCAGCAGGTGTTCGCGGAGGTCGAGGCGGTCGCCCCGGCGCACGCGATCCTCGCCACCAACACCTCCTCGCTGTCCGTGACCGAGATGGCGTCGAAGCTCAAGCACCCCGAGCGGCTCGTGGGCTTCCACTTCTTCAACCCGGTCGCGATCCTGCCGCTCCTTGAGATCGTGCGGGGCGAGGCGACGGACGACGCCGCGCTCGCGACCGCCTTCGGTGTCGCCAAGAAGCTGAAGAAGACCGCGGTCCTGGTGAAGGACGCCCCGGCGTTCGTCGTGAACCGCATCCTCACCCGCTTCATGGGCGAGATCCAGAACGTCATCGACGAGGGCACGCCGGTCGCGGTCGCCGAGAAGGCGGTCGAGCCGCTGGGCCTGCCGATGTCTCCGCTGGTGCTGCTCGAACTGGTCGGCCCCGCGATCGGTCTGCACGTCTCCGAGACGCTCAACCGGGCCTTCCCCGACCGCTTCACGGTCTCCCCGAACCTCGCGGCGGTCGTCAAGGCCGGTAAGCGCGGCTTCTACGTGTACGACTCCGGGAAGCCGGAGCTCGACCCCGAGGTCGCCGCGCTGCTGCGGCAGGGGGATGTCGTCCTGAGCGAGGAGCAGGTGCGGGCGCGGGTGCTCGACGCCGTCGCGCAGGAGATCGGGCTCATGCTCGACGAGGGGGTCGTGGCCGAGGCTCAGGACATCGACCTGTGCCTGATCACCGGTGCGGGGTGGCCCTTCCACCTGGGTGGGATCACGCCGTACCTGGACCGTGAGGGTGTCTCCCAGCGCGTGAACGGCAAGCCGTTCCTGGCGCCGGGCGTGGCCTCCGTCCCGGCGTAGTTTTCACGTATTCGGGGGCGCTGCCCCCGAACCCCCGGTCCTCACACGCCGGACGGGCTGGAAGACTGTGCGGTTCCCCGCGCCCCTTTTGGGGGCGCGGGGAACTGCGCACCGGGGGTTCGGGGGCAGCGCCCCCGAGTAGTGACGGGAACGGGTAGGGGCGGCGGGGGCGAATCAAATGGCCCGCCACGCCTCCAGCGCCAGGCCCGGCTCGTCCTTGCGGTGGCTCAGCGACAGGGCGCCCGTGGACGGCGCGAGGGTCGCCGCGACCACCCGCCCCTGCGCGTCCTCGGCAAGAGACACCTGCGCGTCGGCGGGAAGTTCAGGACCCGAATCCGTCCACCACGCCCCCGCCGACTCCTGCTCCGTCGGATACGCGGCGAACGCCACCCGCCCACTCGTGGACCGCTGCGCGAGCAGCGTGCAGTCGACCCCGTCGAGCGTGCACCGGACCGCGGACACCGCCCCGGGCCCCGCGCAGCCGAGGAGTTCCACCGGCTCCGCGCCGGCCCGCCACGCGCACACCGTGTCGTTGTCGTCCGTGTAGAACAGCGTCACATGCTCGTCGGAGGTGGTCAGCGCCCGCAGGGTTCCCGGCCGGACCGCCACCTTCAGCGGCTCCTCGTCGAGCGCGGGGACATGGCCGGGACCGGCCTGCGTCCAGCGCAGGATGCCGGCCGGCGTGGCCGCGTACAGCTCGACGAGTCCGCTCGCGCGGGTGACGGCGGCGAGTTCGCCGGTGACCTCACGGCCCTTCAGGTCGCGCCAGGGGCCCCAGCCCCCGCGCTCCTTCTGGCCCCGCATGCTGACCCCGCCGCCCTTGTTGCGTACGAAGACATGCGCGCGGCCCTCGGCGTCCACGGTGACGGCCGGTACACCGGTCTGGCCCCCCTTGGCGTTGGGATGCCCGAGCGGGTTCCAGTCGAGGGCTGCCAGGTGCGGCCTGAAGTGGGTCGAGTGGACGAGTCCCGCCTCCCCGGCGACGGTGGGCCGCCAGGAGACCAGGTGGGCGTAGGCGTCGGCCCCCTGGCCCACGGCGAGCACCGGGTTGACGCGCTGATCGCCACCGACCGCGCGGGGTGCCGTCCACGGGCCGCCGGGACGTTGCTCGGCCCAGCACCACACCGCTTCCTCAAGGGGAGCGTAGGCGCTGAGTCTGCCGTCCCGGCCGCGTATGAGCCAGGTGCCGTTGAGTGTGCGGGCCATTGACACTCCCCCACTCTAATCGGGCCGTGTGATCGCCCTCCGTGCGACCCTGGCCGTATGGACGCTGCCCCGCTCGTGATCGTCGACGCCGCCAACGTGGTGGGGTCCGTCCCCGACGGCTGGTGGCGCGATCGCCGGGGCGCGGCGGAGCGCGTACGGGACCAGCTCGTCCCGTACGCCGACGAGGGGCTCCCGGGCCTCGCGGGGCCCCTGGAGCTGGTCCTCGTGGTCGAGGGCGGCGCCCGCGGTGTGACGTCCGTGCCCGGGGTACGGGTCGAGGCGGCGCCCGGCAGCGGGGACGACCGGATCGTGGAGCTGGTCGCCGAACATCCGGACCGCGCACGCCTGGTGGTCACGGCCGACCGGGAACTGCGGCGCAGAGTCACGGAGTTGGGCGCCGAGGTCACGGGCCCGAGGACCGTCCGACCGTGACCTCGTGACCTCGTGGTCCCGTGGTCCCGTGGTCCCGTAATCCCGTGGTCCCGTGGTCCCGTGGTCCCGTGGTCCCGTCCCGGATCAACCCCGGTCGGCGGCTGCCTTCTCGTCCCGGCCGAGGCGGCTGTGCGAGCGGCCGTAGACGAAGTACACGAGGAAGCCGAGGACCATCCAGATGGCGAACCGCAGCCAGGTCTCGGCGGGCAGGTTCAGCATCAGCCACAGCGAGGCGAGGACCGAGACGATCGGCAGGATCGGGACCAGCGGGGTGCGGAAGGCGCGGGGCAGGTCCGGGCGGGTGCGGCGCAGGATGATCACGCCGATCGCGACGACGACGAACGCGAACAGCGTGCCGATGTTCACCAGCTCGGCGAGTTCGCTGAGGCTGGTGAAGCCGGCGACGATCGCGATGATCACGCCGAGCAGGATGGTCGGCCGGTGCGGGGTCCTGAAGCGCGGGTGGACGTGCGAGAAGAAGCGCGGCAGCAGTCCGTCGCGGCTCATCGCGAAGAAGACCCGGGTCTGGCCGAGCAGCAGGATCATGCAGACGGTGGTGAGGCCGACGGCGGCGCCGAAGCTGATGAAGCCCGCGTACCAGGGGTGTCCGGTGGCCTTGAAGGCGTCGGCGAGCGGGGCGTCCACGGACAGCTTGGTGTAGTGCTGCATGCCGGTCACGACGACCGACACCGCCACGTACAGCGTGGTGCAGATGAGCAGGGAGCCGAGGATGCCGCGGGGCATGTCCCGCTGCGGGTTCCTGGTCTCCTCGGCGGCCGTGGCGACGACGTCGAAGCCGATGAAGGCGAAGAAGACGACGGAGGCGGCGGTGAAGATGCCCATCACGCCGAAGTTGGAGGGCGCCCAGCCGAACATCAGCTGGACGAGCGGCGAGTCCATGCCGCTGCCCGCGTCCACGGGCTTCGCCTTCGGGACGAACGGGTCGTAGTTGTCGCCCTTGATGAAGAAGGCACCGGCGATGATCACGACGAGGACGACGGTCACCTTGATGGCGACCACGACGGCGGTGACCCGCGCGGAGAGTTTCGTGCCGACCACGAGGATGCCGGTGAGCACCAGGACGAGGGCGGCGGCGAGGATGTCGAAGCCGAAGCCGTCGGCCCCCTCTCTGCCGCTGAGCGCCGCGGGCAGGTGCCAGCCCGCGTTGTCGAGCAGCGAGGCGACATAGCCCGACCAGCCGACCGCGACCACCGCGGTGCCGAGGGCGAACTCCAGCACGAGGTCCCAGCCGATGATCCAGGCAGGCAGTTCACCGAGGGAGGCGTACGAGAACGTGTACGCGGAGCCGGCCACCGGGACCGTGGAGGCGAACTCGGCGTAGCAGAGCGCGGCGAGCGCGCAGACGACCCCGGCCACGACGAAGGCCAGGGCGACGGCGGGACCGGCGTTGTTCTTGGCGACCGTGCCGGTGAGGACGAAGATGCCGGTGCCGATGATGACACCGACGCCGAAGACGGTCAGATCCAGGGCGGACAAGGATTTCTTGAGCGCGTGCTCCGGTTCCTCGGTGTCCTGGATGGACTGCTCGATCTTCTTCGTCCTGAAGAGGGTGTTGCTCACGGGCGTACCTCCCACGCTTGTCGTCCTCGACATGATCGAGAGGGTGCGTGGTCCGTATGCCCCGGCGCGTGGGGATTCACGCGAATGGGCCGGTTCAGCCACCGTAAAGGGTGCGGAACCGGCCCATGCGGGTGGGTCGGCCGTGCGGGTCAGTCGCGGGCGGGCTCCGGGGTGGCGTGGGCCTGGTCGTACCGTCCGTCCAGCTTGGAGACCAGTCCGGTGACCTGCCGGGCGATGTCCGGTGCGGTCAGCCCGATCTCGGCCATGACCTCCTTGCGGGAGGCGTGGTCGAGGAAGCGCGGCGGGATGCCGAAGTCGCGCAGGGGTACGTCCACGCCGGCGTCGCGCAGGGCCTGGGCGATCGCCGAGCCGACGCCACCGACGCGGGAGTTGTCCTCGACGGTGACGACCACGCGGTGCCGCTCGGCGAGCGGGGCCATGGCCTCGTCGACGGGTTTGACCCAGCGGGGGTCGACGACGGTGGTGGAGATGCCCTGCTGGTCGAGGAGCCCGGCGATCTCCAGGCACATGGGCGCCAGGGCGCCGACCGAGACGAGGAGCACGTCCGGGGTGTCGGTGCCCGGCTCCCGCAGGAGGTCCATGCCTCCGACGCGGCCCACGGCGGGTACGGCCGGACCGACCGCGCCCTTGGAGAAGCGGACCACGGTCGGCGCGTCCGTGACCTGGACGGCCTCGCGCAGCTGGGCGCGGACCTGGTCGGCGTCGCGGGGCGCGGCGAGTCTGAGGCCCGGTACGACCTGGAGGATCGACATGTCCCACATGCCGTTGTGGGAGGCGCCGTCGGTGCCGGTGACGCCGGCCCGGTCGAGCACGAAGGTGACGCCGCACTTGTGCAGGGCCACGTCCATGAGGACCTGGTCGAAGGCGCGGTTGAGGAAGGTCGCGTAGACCGCGAAGACGGGGTGCAGTCCGCCGGTGGCGAGGCCGGCGGCCGAGACGGCGCCGTGCTGCTCGGCGATGCCGACGTCGTAGATGCGGTTCGGGAAGGCGTCCGCGAACTTCTTCAGGCCGACCGGCTGCAGCATGGCCGCCGTGATCGCGACGACGTCCTCGCGCTCCTTGCCGAGCGCGACCATCTCGTCGCCGAAGACGGACGTCCAGTCGGCGCCGGAGGCCTTGACCGGCAGGCCCGTGTCGGGGTGGATGGGGCCGATGCCGTGGAAGCGGTCCGCCTCGTCGCTCAGGGCGGGCTGGTAGCCGCGGCCCTTCTCGGTGAGGCAGTGCACGATGACCGGGCCGCCGAAGCGCTTGGCGCGGGCGAGCGCGGACTCCAGGGCCTCCATGTCGTGCCCGTCGATGGGTCCGACGTACTTCAGGCCGAGGTCCTCGAACATGCCCTGCGGGGCGATGAAGTCCTTGAGGCCCTTCTTGGCGCCGTGCAGGGTCTCGTAGAGGGGTCTGCCGACGACGGGAGTGCGCTCCAGGAGGTCCTTGCCGCGGGCCAGGAAGCGCTCGTAGCCGTCGGTGGTGCGCAGGGTCGCCAGATGGTTCGCGAGGCCGCCGATGGTCGGCGCGTACGACCGCTCGTTGTCGTTGACGACGATGACGAGCGGGCGGTCCTTGGCGTCGGCGATGTTGTTGAGCGCCTCCCAGGCCATGCCGCCGGTGAGCGCTCCGTCGCCGATGACGGCGACGACGTGGTGGTCGTCCTTGCGCAGCACCTCGTTGGCCTTGGCGAGGCCGTCGGCCCAGCCGAGGACCGTGGAGGCGTGGCTGTTCTCGATGACGTCGTGCTCGGACTCGGCCTGTGAGGGGTAGCCGGACAGGCCGCCCTTCATCTTGAGCTTCGAGAAGTCCTGGCGGCCCGTGAGCAGCTTGTGGACGTAGGACTGGTGTCCGGTGTCCCACAGGATCCGGTCCTTGGGGGACTCGAAGACCCGGTGCAGGGCGATGGTCAGCTCGACGACGCCGAGGTTGGGGCCGAGGTGGCCGCCGGTCTTGGACACCGCGTCGACCAGGAAGGTCCTGATCTCTTCCGCGAGCTGGTCCAGCTGCTCCAGGCTGAGCCGGTCCAGATCGCGCGGTCCCTTGATGCGGGTCAGCAGCGGCACCCGTGCCTCCTTGCAGTAGAGCGATCGAGCGTTGCCGGGCCTGTCGAGTCTAATGTTCCGTCTTTCCCGCCGACGCCCGGGCTGTGCGTCGTACATCACCCGTTCGGCCGTACATCCCCTTCCCTACCGAACCCCCCGACGAACACGAAAGTGCCCGGCACCACCATCGGGTGCCGGGCACTTTCGAGAGCGGCTGCGCCCCTCAGGGGCGCGGGGCTGTGACATTCGCGGCTTCGCCGCGGGGCGCGACCAGCCACGACGGCCCCGCCGCCCCCCACGAACAGCAAGCCCCACAACCTGAGGGGCAACCACGAACCCCTACGCGCGACCCGCGGTCTTCTGCGTCTTGCGCGTGATCGAGTCGATGACGACCGTGGCGAGGAGCACACCACCAGTGATCATGTACTGAACCGGCGTGGCGATGCCCTCAAGGGCGAGGCCGTACTGGATCGAGGTGATCACCATGACACCGAGGAGCGCGTTCCACGTGCGGCCACGGCCACCGAAGAGGCTGGTGCCACCGATGACGGCCGCCGCGATGACGTTCATCAGGAGGTCACCCGCACCCGCGCTCTGGTTGGCCGCGGCGATCTTCGAGGCCCAGAACAGACCGCCGACGGCGGCGAAGAAGCCCGCCAGGGCGAAGACCGAGACACGGACCGCCGTGACGTTGATACCGGCACGACGGGACGCCTCGACGCTGCCGCCGAGCGCGAAGATCTTGCGGCCGTAGCTGGTGCGGCGCAGGACGAAGTCGCTCAGCACCAGGACCAGGATGAAGAGCAGCAGCGCCAGCGGCAGGCCCTTGTACTGGTTGAACATGATCGCGGCGGCGAACGCCACGATCGCGAGCAGGACGGTGCGCATGATCAGGTCGCCCAGCGGCCGGGACGGGATGCCCGCGGCCTCACGGCGGCGGCTGTCCAGGAAGCTGGTGACGAAGAAGAGCACCACGGCGACGAGCGCGAGGCCGTAGGCGGCCGCGACGTCCGAGAAGTAGTACGTGGTCAGCTTGCCGACCACGCCCTCGCCGTCGATGTTGATGGTGCCGTTCTCGCCCAGGATCTGGAGCATGAAGCCGAGCCAGAACAGCAGGCCGGCCAGGGTGACCGCGAACGCGGGGGCGCCGATCCGGGCGAAGAAGAAGCCGTGGAGCGCGCCGATGGCCGCACCGCTCGCGAGGGCGATGAGGACGGCCAGCCACTCGTTCACACCGTGCGTGACGCTCAGTACGGCGGTGATGGCACCCGCGACACCGCTGACCGAGCCGACCGACAGGTCGATCTCGCCGAGCAGCAGCACGAAGATGATGCCGACCGACATCATGCCGGTGGCGACCATCGCGACGGCGATGTTGTTGAGGTTCTCGGCGGAGAGGAAGGCCGAGTTGAGGCTCTGGAAGATGATGCAGATGACGATGAGGCCGAGGACGACCGGGACGGAGCCCAGGTCACCGCCCTTCATCTTGCGCTTGAACTCGCCGACGTAGCCGGCCAGGCCCTGCTCGCGCACGAGCAGCCTGGGGTCGACCACGGTCACCGCGTCGGCGGCGGCCTCGGGGTTCGCGACGGCATGCTCGTCCGTGCTGGCGGAGGTCTTGTCGATGCTCACTTCTGAGCCTCCCCGTTGCGCGCCGCACGACGGGTCACGGCGTTGTCCGTGGCACCGGTGATGGCGGAGATGATCTCTTCCTGCGAGGTCGCCTTGACCTCGAAGACGCCGTTGTTGCGGCCGAGCCGGAGCACGGCCACCTTGTCGGCGACGGCCTTCACATCGGCCATGTTGTGGCTGATGAGCAGGACGGCGTGGCCCCTCTCGCGCAGCCGCTCGACCAGGTCGAGGACCTGGGCGGTCTGCTCGACACCGAGGGCCGCGGTGGGCTCGTCGAGGATGACCAGCTTGGGCTCACCGAGCATGGAGCGGGCGATGGCCACGGTCTGGCGCTGACCGCCGGAGAGCGAGGCGATCGGGATACGCACGCTGGGGATGCGGATCGACAGCGTCTGGAGCAGTTCGCGTGAGCGGCGCTCCATCTCGACCTCGTCGAGGATGCCGCGCTTCTTCAGCTCACGGCCCAGGTAGAGGTTGCCGACGACGTCGATGTTGTCGCACAGCGCGAGGTCCTGGTAGACCGTCGCGACGCCCAGGTGCTGGGCGTCGTGCGGCTTGTTGATCTGGACGGCCTTGCCGTCCCATTCGATGACACCCTCGTCGATCGGGTGCACGCCGGCGATCGTTTTCACCAGCGTGGACTTTCCGGCGCCGTTGTCGCCGACCAGGGCGACCACCTCGCCGGCGTGGACCTCAAGCTCTACATCGGTGAGCGCCTGAACGGCACCGAATCGCTTCGAGACCCCGCGCAACGCCAGAACAGGCGTAGCGGACACGTTAACCATCTCCTTCGCCGCCTGACCCGGCGGGAGGTTGTGCAGAAAAGTTGGGGGAGGAAGTGTTCCGTCCGGCGCCCCGCCCTAGCTTGCGGGGCTGGTGGTTGCGGGGCGCCGGAGGGGCTTCTGGTACGACCGTCCCTCATGGACCACACTTTCGTGGACCACAGGCCCGTACGGGAATTCAGTGACGCGAATTCCCGTACGTGACAGGGGACGTGTCAGTACCTAGTTGAGGCCGGCCTTGCTGCAGGCGGACTTGAACTTGGCGGTGCAGATCTCGTCGATCGTGTAGATGCCGTCCTTGATGACGGTGTCGTTGATGTTGGCCTTGGTCAGCGAGACGACCGGGACGAGCACCGACGGGACGCCCTTGGTGGTGGGACTGTCGACCGAGTCCTTGGCGATGGAGTCGAGCTTCTCGCCCTTGGCGAGCGCGACGGCCATCTGCGCGGCGACGTCCGCCTCCTGCGGGTAGGACTTGTAGACGCTCATGAACTGGTCGCCCGAGACGATGCGCTGCACACCCGCCAGCTCCGCGTCCTGGCCGGTCACGGGCGGCAGCGGGGAGACGCCCGCGGCCTTCAGGGCGGTGATGATACCGCCGGCCATGCCGTCGTTGGCGGAGTAGACGCCGACGATCTTGGTCTTGCCGATCGCCGAGATGGCGCCTTCCATGTTGAGGTTGGCGTTCTCCGGCTTCCACTCCTTCGTGTCGTACGACTTGGCGATGTCCACCTTGCCGTCGAGCTCGGAGAGCGCGCCCTTCTTGAAGAGGGCGGCGTTCGGGTCGGTGACCGCGCCGTTCATCATGACGATCTTCGCGGAGGGCTTGGCCTTGTCGCCCAGGGCCTCCAGGAGCGCCTTGCCCTGGACGCGGCCGACCTCTTCGTTGTCGAAGGAGGTGTAGGCGTCGATCGGGCCCTCGGCGAGGCGGTCGTACGCCACGACGGGGATGCCGGCGTCCTTGGCCTTCTTCACGCCGTTGGCGATGGCCTTGGAGTCCACCGCGTCCACGATCAGCACGTCCACCTTGTTGGTGATCATCGTGTCGACCTGCTGGGACTGCGTGGTGGCGTCCTGCTTGGCGTTGGCGTAGACGACCTCGCCCTTGTCGTTCGTGAGCTCCTTGACCTTCTTCTCGATCAGGGGCTTGTCGAACTTCTCGTACCGAGCGGTCTGGTTCTCCGGAAGGAGGAGGCCGACCTTGATGTTGTCGCCCTTGGCGGCGGTCTTCGTGGAGTCGCTCTTGTCGCCGGACTCCTCGGCGCTGCCACAGGCAGCCAGCGAGACGGCCATCGCACCAGCGGCAACGGCAAAGGCGGCGCGACGCATACGCGTATTCACTTCAGAAACCTCCCTGACGAGGCCGCGACGTTGCGGCCGAGGTGGCTGGAAGTCAACTCGGCCGCACGTGCGACGTCAAGAAGTAAATCCTTAACGGAATGGCAACGCTGCCATCCGTTCTCTAAGTGAAGGCAGGCGTGACAGCAGCGAGCGATCCGTCCAAAAGGGTTGAATCGCCCATCTCGCCCAGTGCGAGGGCGAGTGCCCCGAGGACCTCCGCCCGACCGCCAAGTGCCCCTGGCAGAACGGATAGTTGACGCGCCGCACTAGGGATCGCATAGCGGCCGACGGACTCCCTTATGGGTCCTAGCACGAGCTCTCCGGCCTCGGCGAGATCACCGCCGAGCACCACCCGGCTCGGATTGAGCAGGTTGCACAGATTCGCCACTCCACTGCCGATATGTCGGCCGACGTCGGCGATCACCCGACGACAGCCGGGGTCTCCGTCCCGCGCCAGCCGCACGACACCTTCCATGGTCAGATCCGTGCCGTGGCTGGACTGGAGGAGCGGCAGCACATAGCGCGCCGCCGCGAAGGTCTCCAGGCAGCCCCGGTTGCCGCAGCGGCAGACGGGACCGGACTCATCAAGAGTAATATGCCCGATTTCTCCCGCTGTGCCACCCGGGCCGCGGTAGATCTTGCTGTTGATCACGAGCCCGGCGCCGACACCGCTGGCCACCTTGATGTACGCCAGGTCCCGAACGCCCCTGCCGCTCCCCCAGACGAGTTCCCCGAGGGCTCCGAGGTTGGCGTCGTTGTCCACGTGCACGGGGACGCCCAGGCGCCCCTGGAGCTCCTCCGCGGGCTTGGTGCCGGTCCAGCCCGGCAGGATCGCGGTGGAGCCGAGCGTCCCGGACTCCACGTCGATCGGCCCTGGCACGCCGAGACCCACCCCGGCGACCTTCGCGCGGTCCACGCCGGTGGCCGCGATCAGACGGCTGACCAGCTGCTCCGCCCGGTCGAAGCCCTGGGCGGCGGACGCGTCCACGTCGAGCGGCTCGGACTCCTCGGCCAGCACCTGGTGCGCGAGGTTGCCGACCGCGACGCGCAGATGCGTATGTCCGAAGTCGACGCCGATCACGATGCCGGCGTCGCCGCTGAGGCTGACGCTGCGGGCCCTTCGGCCACCGGCCGAGGTGGGTGTGACCTCGACCGTCCCGCCGTCCTTCAGCTCCCGCACGATGTTGGAGACCGTGGCCGCGGACAGGCCCGTCGCCCTCGCGATCTCCGCCTGCGTGAGCGACCCGGCCAGGCGCACCGCGCGTACGACCCGTTCGAGATTGGCTCGGTGCAGCGACGACTGCGACCCCGGAGTCTCCACGACGACCTCCTGCGTACGGGGTCGCCTCGGTGAGACCCCGTCTATGTCCAACTAGTGAACCCTAAGCTGAGCCGTTGGGGTCGCCTCCCGTCAAGAGGTTGAGCAAGGAAGGGGCGGGTGGGCACCCGTAGGGCGAGGGTGGCCCCGGCTCCAATCCGGGACCACCCCTCACAAACCGAACCGATGACCCGATTGCTACTTGAGCGCTCCCGCGGTCAGTCCCTGCACGACCTGGCGCTGGAAGACGATGTACGCGGCGAGCACCGGCAGCATCGCCATCACGAGGCCCGCGAACAGCCCGGACCAGTCACCCTTGTATCCCTGGCTGACGGCGAGCTGGACGAGCCCCTGGGTGAGCACCTTGTTCTCCGGCTCGGTGTTGAGCACCGTCGGCAGCATGTACTGGTTCCACTGCCCCAGGAAGTTGAAGATGGTGATGCTGATCAGGCCGGGCTTGGCCATCGGCAGCATCACCTGGAAGAACGTCCTGGTGTGCGAGGCCCCGTCCACGAAGGCCGCCTCCGCCACCGAGGTCGGCAGGGTGCGGAAGAAGGACGTCATGAAGAACACGGTGAACGGCAGCGAGTAGCCGATGTAGACCAGGATCAGTCCGGGCAGCGTGTTCAGCAGCGCGAGATTCTGCATGACGTAGAACAGCGGGACCAGCGCCAGGATGATCGGGAAGCTCATTCCTCCGATGAAGAGGAAGTAGATGAAGCGGTTCCCGGGGAACTCGAAGCGCGCGAGGACGTACGCCGCCATGGAGCCCAGCAGCATGGTGCCGAGGAGCGAGAACCCCACCACGATGATCGTGTTGAGGAAGTAGTCGCTCATGTTCGCTTCGGTCCAGGCGCGCGACCAGTTGTCGAAGTGCAGCGAGTCGGGCAGCGCCCAGGGCGAACTGAAGATCTCCTTGTCCGTCTTGAACGAGGTCATCACCGCCCAGAGCAGCGGCATCACCACCATGATCGCCCAGAGGATCAGGAATCCGTGCGAGAAGACGTTGAGGGTCCTGCCGGTGGCCTTCTCCTCGGGCGGGGGCGCGGACGCCGTCTTGGTGACAGGCGGCCTCTCGCCGGCGGTGTCGGCGGGAGGCGTGTCGGTCGTCTTCACTCGTGGCCTCCTCGCGGGTCGGTCAGCTCGGTTCGCATCAGTACTCCAGCCGCTCGCGCCGGCCCAGCTTCATGACGACCGCCACGAACAGCAGCGTCACGGCGAGCAGGGCCACACCGATGGTCGTCGCGTAGGCGGCCTGGCCGTCGCGGAACGCCTTCTGGTACACGTACAGCGGCAGGACGGTCGTCGAGTAGTCGGGGCCGCCGCCGTTCGGGCCCACGGTCATGATCTGCACGACCGCGAAGGACTCGGCGCCGAGCGCCAGGATGCCCACGTAGGCCCAGCCCGACTGCACGGTGTCCCAGAGCAACGGCAGGGTGATCCTGAAGAAGGTCGTGATGCGGTTCGCGCCGTCCAGGAGCGCCGCCTCGTAGTAGTCCCTGGGAATGGAGGCCATTCCCGCGGAGAAGAGCACCACGAAGAAACCGACCGTGCACCAGACGAGTACCGCGAAGACGCACCAGAGGGCCAGTTCCGGATCGCCCAGCCAGTCGGGCTGGACACTGTCGAGACCGACCGCCTTCAGGGCGGAGTTGATCGCGCCGCTGTTGGGGTTGTAGGCGAACTGGAACAGCAGCGCGACGATCGCGATCGACAGCACCTGCGGAAAGAAGTAGACCACCTTGTAGAAGGCGGAGCCGCGTACGCCGGCGATCGCGGCGTTCTTCCGGCGCCGTCCGCCGACATTGAGCATGAAGGCGAAGAACAGCGCCATGGTGAGCGTCACCAACGGCAGCAGCACGACGAGCATCACGCTGTGCTGCAACGACTTCCAGAAGACCTCGTCATCGAGCAGTCTCGTGTAGTTCTTGAAGCCCACCATCTTGAACTCGGGGCTGAGACCGCTCCAGTCCGTGAACGAGTAGTAGATGGACTGGATGAAGGGCCAGATGACGAACAGGCCGTAAATGGCCAGGGGGGCCGTCAAGAACCCCACGATGAAACGGTATTTACCGTGTTGCATTCCTACCGACCCGATCTTCCCGCGGGGGCTGCCGTCGACGCCGCGCGACGAGAACCGGGACCCCGGACGGCGTCCGGGGCCCCGGCCGCGCTCACTGGTGCTTGTAGTGCTGGATGTTCTCGTCCTTGGCCGCCTCGTCGGCGTAGCCCTGGATCTTCTTGATGGCCTCGACCGGGGTGAGCCGCCCCGCCATCATCTCGCCGAGGCCGCCGACGCCGATCTTCTCCTTCTGGAGCGCCACGTACCAGTCCTGGATACGCGGGTTGACCACGTTGTCGCCGGCCTTCTCCAGAGCCGCCACGCCGGCCTTCAGACCCGGCGTCAGCTCGATTCCGTCGGTGCCGCCGTTGAAGGCGGTCAGCGACTTGACCGACGAGGTGAAGTTCTTCGACGAGGCCTCGCTGAGCATGATGCGCAGCTGCTCCATTCCGCCGTCGGTGTTCTTGGCCTTGGCGGGCACGATGAAGGGCTCACCGCCGGAGGCCCAGATGGTGCCGAAGGGCATCTTGTCCGAGCTGTCGATGCCGCTGGGCGCGTTCACCGCGAGGTCGAAGTCCTTCGGCATGGTCTTCGCCGCCTCGTTCTCCACCCAGGAGCCGTTCGGGATGAAGAGCGCCTTGCCCTCGGTCCAGGCGGTCTGGGACTGGATGTGGTCCAGGCCCGGGGTGCCCTTGAGGATGTAGCCCTTCTTGTAGAGCTCGTAGTACGCCTCGAAGCAGGTCTTGACCGCCGGGTGCTTCCAGGCGTTCGGCTCCAGGTTGTCGATGGCGTCCAGGACCTCACGGCCGCCGACCTTGGCGATCATCGGGTAGAGCGAGAAGGGGACGTAGTACGGGTGCTTGCCCGCGTACGTCCAGCCCGCGATGCCCTTCTTCTTCGCCTTCGCGCAGACCGCGAGCATGTCGTCCCAGGTCTCCGGGTACGTCGCGTCGAGGCCGTCCAGCGCCTTCTGCGAGTACCACACGCCGTAGATCGTGTACGCGTAGTACATGATCCAGACCGGGTCGCCGTCGAACTGGCCCATCTCGACGATGCCGGGGCGCAGGGTGTCCCGGACCTTCTTGGCCGGGTCGTCGAAGGACGGCGCGTCCAGCAGCGGGGTGAGGTCCGAGAGCTGCTTCTTGCCGACCAGGACGCCCATGTCCATCTGCTCGGCACCGGAGTTGTCGATCAGGTCGGGCGGGGTTCCCTGGTTGAAGCGCGGCTGCAGGACCGACTGGATCTTCTGGGTCGAGGAGAACTTGACCTTCGCCTTGGGGAAGTTCTTCTCGTAGACCGCCTTGGCGTCCTCGGCGTACTGCGTACCGAAACCGCCGTCGAAGATCACGATCTCCAGCGGCGCGCTCGCGTTGACGGCGAGCGGATTCCCCTTGGTCTTCTTTCCCTTGTCGACCTTTTCGTCGCTGCCGCTGTCACCGCTGGCACACGCGGACAGAAAGCCCATCGTGGGTACGGAAATCAGACCGAGCGCGGCGGACCGCTTGATCAGGTCGCGCCGGCCGACACCCTCGCGGTCGTTGTGTGCGGAAGTGGATCCCATGCTCAAGTCCTCGCCTTCGTCAGGACTCAGGCGGTGAACCGGACCCTCCCCGGCACCGCGGTTGGTACTGCATTACCCGGGGGAAACCCCCGGTCCCCCGGCAGGCATAGCAGGTCGGACGGACTGCCCGGCGCTTGAGCGAGGGAACATCAGTAGAGCTGGATCGTGCCTGGAATACCGGGAGCCGCGGGAATGCACGGCACGCCGCTGTTCGCCGCGCCCCCTCGCCTGCCGGCAACCGCCTGCCCGCGACCGGTCGAACGATCGGGGCGGACGCCGACAGGTATAGTCCACTTCCCGCCAACGGAGCAAGATCGAATGCACAGTTGGCCGACCTCTTTCCCGAAGTGAGACCTCGCGGAAATATGAGCTGCCCGGACGCCGGGGGCCGCACAGCGGGCGATCAGGCAACGACCAGCGCCCGAACAGGAGCCCGACAGGCGGGTCCACGAGGGGGCCGTCGAGCCGGTTGTCGCCATGACCCCCGTACACCACATACAACACCCTTGACAGCACCGGCCACTTGACTCCCTACTGGACCTGCGCAGCGAATTTGACAACGTTGTCCAGGCGCACGTGACAGGGAGGGTGCTGGCGCATGCACCACAGATCTCGGCAAGGGTCTCCGTACAGATCCCGGTTCGGAACACGGCACGGGTGGGGTTCCACGGCGGTCCTCGGAGCCGCCGCCTTCGCACTGGTGGTGGCCTCCCAGGGCGCCGCCGTAGCCCGTCCCGGTGAAGCGGCGGCGGCGGACAGGGAGTTCGGCTCCTCCTTCGAGACGGGTGAACCCGCACCCGATTGGCTCAACACGGTCGACACCTCGGCGGACGGCACCAAGCGCGCCGCGGGAGTCGACGGCGGTTACAGCACCGGCATCCCCGGCAATGTGACGGACCACGTCACGGACGTCCGCGCGAGCGCCGAGAACACCGGCGGGGGCGAGGTGAAGGAGAACCTCGCCGATGTCGAGCCCAGCACCAAGTGGCTGACCTTCGCGCCCACCGGCTGGGCGGAGTTCGAGCTGGACGCCCCCGTCAAGCTGCTCTCGTACGCGCTCACGTCGGCCAACGACCACGACGAGCGCGACCCCGTCGACTGGACCTTCCAGGGCTCCACGGACGGCAAGGACTGGAAGACCCTCGACACCCGGACCGGCGAGTCCTTCGCCGAGCGGTTCCAGACGAAGTCGTACAAACTCGGCGAACCGGCCGAGTACCAGCACTTCCGGCTCGACATCACCAAGAACAACGGGGCCTCCGACGCCCTGCAGCTCGCCGACGTCCAGTTCTCGACGGTCGACGAGGAAGACCCCACGCCCAAGGACATGCTCTCCCTCGTGGACCGCGGTCCGAGCGGCTCCCCGACGGCCAAGGCGGGCGCGGGCTTCACCGGCAAGAAGGCCCTGCGGTACGCGGGCACCCACAAGGCGGACGGCCGCGCCTACTCGTACAACAAGGTCTTCGACGTGAACGTGGCCGTCGGCCGCGACACCGAGCTGGCCTACCGGATCTTCCCGTCGATGGCGGACGGCGACCGGGACTACGACGCCACGAACGTGTCGGTCGACCTCGCCTTCACGGACGGCACCTACCTAAGTGACCTGCGCGCCCAGGACCAGCACGGGTTCGCGCTGACACCGCAGGGCCAGGGCGCCTCGAAGGTGCTGTACGTCAACCAGTGGAACGACGTCACCTCGCGGATCGGCTCGGTCGCGGCCGGCCGGACCGTGGACCGCGTACTGGTCGCGTACGACTCCCCGAAGGGTCCGGCCAAGTTCCGCGGCTGGCTGGACGACGTGAACCTGAGCGTGAAGAAGCCCGAGAAGCCCAAGGCGCATCTCTCGGACTACGCGTCGACCACCCGCGGCACCAACTCCAGCGGCGGTTTCTCGCGCGGCAACAACTTCCCGGCGACGGCCGTGCCGCACGGCTTCAACTTCTGGACCCCGGTGACGAACGCGGGTTCGCTGAGCTGGCTGTACGACTACGCGCGCTCCAACAACGCGGACAACCTCCCCACCGTCCAGGCGTTCAGCGCGAGCCACGAGCCCAGCCCCTGGATGGGCGACCGGCAGACCTTCCAGGTGATGCCGTCGGCCGCGTCCGGCACCCCGGAGACGGGCCGCACCGCCCGCGCGCTGCCCTTCAGGCACGAGAACGAGACGGCACGCCCGTACTACTACGGCGTGACGTTCGAGAACGGGCTGAAGACGGAGATGACGCCGACGGACCACGCGGCGGCGATGCGGTTCACCTTCCCCGGTGACGACGCGAACGTCCTCTTCGACAACGTCACGGACCAGGCGGGTCTGACCCTCGACAAGGAGAGCGGCACCTTCACCGGCTACTCGGACGTCAAGTCCGGTCTGTCGACGGGCGCCACCCGCCTCTTCGTGTACGGGACCTTCGACGCGCCCGTCACCGAGGGAAGCTCCTCGGGGGTCAAGGGCTATCTGAAGTTCAAGCCGGGCGCCGACCGCACGGTCACCCTGCGCATCGCCACCTCGCTCATCAGCATCGACCAGGCCAAGGACAACCTCCGTCAGGAGATCCCGGACGGCACGTCCTTCGACAAGGTCGAGTCGCGCGCCCAGAAGGCGTGGGACAAGATCCTGGGCAAGGTCGAGGTCGAGGGCGCGACCCCGGACCAGCTGACGACGCTGTACTCCAGCCTCTACCGGCTGTACCTGTACCCGAACTCCGGCTTCGAGAAGGTCGGCGGCAAGTACCAGTACGCCTCGCCGTTCTCGGCGATGCCAGGCCCTGACACCCCGACACACACCGGCGCGAAGATCGTCGACGGCAAGGTGTACGTCAACAACGGCTTCTGGGACACCTACCGGACGACCTGGCCCGCCTACTCGCTCCTCACGCCCGGCCAGGCCGGTGAGATGGTCGACGGCTTCGTGCAGCAGTACAAGGACGGCGGCTGGACCTCGCGCTGGTCCTCGCCCGGCTACGCGGACCTGATGACCGGCACGTCCTCCGACGTGGCGTTCGCGGACGCGTACGTCAAGGGCGTCGACTTCGACGCGGAGTCGGCGTACGACGCGGCCGTGAAGAACGCGACCGTCGTGCCGCCCTCCTCGGGTGTGGGCCGCAAGGGCATGACCACCTCGCCCTTCATCGGCTACACGAGCACCGACACCCACGAGGGCCTGTCGTGGGCGCTTGAGGGCTACCTCAACGACTACGGCATCTCGAAGATGGGCGAGGCGCTCTACAGGGAGACCGGCAAGAAGAAGTACAAGGAGGAGTCCGCGTACTTCCTCAACCGGGCCCAGGAGTACGTCAACCTCTTCGACTCGAAGGCCGGTTTCTTCCAGGGCAAGGACGCCAAGGGCGACTGGCGGGTGGACTCCGAGAAGTACGACCCGCGCGTGTGGGGTTACGACTACACCGAGACCAACGGCTACGGGTACGCCTTCACCGCGCCGCAGGACTCGCGCGGGCTGGCCAACCTGTACGGCGGCCGGTCGGGACTCGCGGAGAAGCTGGACACGTACTTCGGCACCCCGGAGACCGCCGGGCCCGAGTTCGTCGGCTCGTACGGGGGCGTCATCCACGAGATGACCGAGGCCCGCGACGTCCGCATGGGCATGTACGGGCACTCCAACCAGGTGGCCCACCACGTGAACTACATGTACGACGCGGCCGGCCAGCCCTGGAAGACCCAGAAGAACGTGCGTGAGGTCCTCTCGCGGCTCTACACGGGCAGCGAGATCGGCCAGGGCTACCACGGCGACGAGGACAACGGCGAGCAGTCGGCCTGGTACCTCTTCTCCTCGCTCGGCTTCTACCCGCTGGTCATGGGCAGCGGCGAATACGCCGTCGGCTCACCGCTGTTCACCAAGGCGACCGTGCACCTGGAGAACGGCCGGGACCTCGTCGTGAAGGCCCCGAAGAACAGCGCGAAGAACGTCTACGTGCAGGGTCTGAAGGTCAACGGCAAGAAGTGGACGTCGACCTCGCTCCCGCACTCGCTCATCTCGCGCGGCGCGGTGATCGAGTTCGACATGGGGTCGAAGCCGTCCTCGTGGGGCACCGGCAAGAACGCGGCGCCCGTGTCGATCACGCAGGACGACAAGGTGCCGGCTCCCCGGAGCGATGCCGTCAAGGGCGAGGGCGCGCTGTTCGACAACACGTCGGCCACGAACGCCACCGTCACGTCCGCGGACCTGCCGACCGCCGACCCGGTCAAGGCCGTTCAGTACACGCTGACGTCGGCCGACGGCGCCAAGGCTCCCAAGGGCTGGGTCCTCCAGGGCTCGTCCGACGGGACCACGTGGAAGGACCTCGACAAGCGCTCCGGGCAGTCCTTCGCCTGGGACAAGCAGACGCGGGCCTTCTCGGTCGCGGCACCCGGTACGTACGCGAAGTACCGCCTGGTCCTCGACGGTGAGGCGACGCTGGCGGAGGTGGAACTGCTGGGCTGACACCGGCCCGGCTGAACTCCCCCGCACACGGCACCGGTTACGGCAGGACGGTAACCGGTGCCGTGTCGTTGGCGGGGTCGGGGTTGGGGTCGGGTTCGGGGTCCCGGCGGGAGGTGTCGGCGGTGTCCGTCACGCGGACACCGCCCTCACCACAGGACATGAGTACGTGCCCTTGTCCAGGTCGCGGGAGGGCTCGTACACGTCCTCGTCGACGGCCCCCTCGGGCTGCTCGACCACGGTGACGCCCGGGGGTGGCCGGCCCGTTGTTGCGCACTTTCAGGCGCACGTGTGCTCGGTGCCTCGCTCACCGCTCACCGCTCACCTCGACGGGGAAGACCTCGAAGTCGGCGTGGGTGTCGTCCTGCGTGCCGACACGGCTCCTGGCCGTCATGTCCTCGGCCCGGACGTGGAAGGGCACCTTCTTCTCCGGCCCGGAGTCGTCCCCCGGGGCCGGTGCCGCAGCCGGTGAGTCCGCCCAGCGACAGCGGCATCACCAGCGCCAGCGCCAGGCAGACGGCGGCCGGTCGCCGTACCGTGTCCCGCTCGTTCATGCGCCCTTCCGCGGGAGAACGTACCCACCTCAGAAGTGGCTCAAGATTCCAACTGCGGCGGATGCGGGCTCCGTTGGGGAGGTAGAGTCGTTTTCAGACCACCGACCACCGACCACCGACCACCGGACAACGTTGTCGCGTCCGTGGTCCACACGACCCCCTCCCCTCCGGCCAGGCCTTCCCCCGACCTGCCCGGCTCGCGGACCCGGTGGATTACGGCCACCGGGTCCGCCCAGAGCAGCCCGGGAGGTTCCCGCCCCGGAGTCGACGGGGCCGGTCCCGGACGGGCCGCGAAGCCGCTCAGCCCGGACGGCACGCCGGAGCGGTCGCCGTATCACCTCCGGAGCCCTGGACGACGTAACCGAACGTGGTGCTCTCGCCCGGGTCGAGCGACCCGTTCCAGTCGGCGTTGTGGACCATCACGTTCTGGCCGCTGTACGTGGCGTTGCCGCTCCAGAGGCTGGCCACGGACTGCCCGCTCGGCAGCGACCAGTCGACCATCCAGCCGAGCAGCGGCACGTCCCCGCTGTTGGTGACGGTCACCTCGGACTGGAAGCCGCCCGACCAACTGCCCGTCGTACGGCGGTCGGCGGAGCAGGCACCGGCCGGGGGCTCGGTCGGGTTGCCCGGGTCGTGGATGCCGGTCACCTCTCCGTTGCCGCCGTCGAAGACGATGTCGGAGCAGGAGTAGAAGGTCTCCGCGCTGTCCGAGCGCTGCCAGACCATGTAGACGAGGTGGCGCCCCGACTTGCCGGCCGGGAGTTGGCCGGACCAGGAGTAGTTGGCCTCGACCGTGCCCGGGGACCCGTTGAGCGGCGGGTGGTCGACGCTCAGGAACGGCTGTTCCTCCAGGTCGTTCCAGGTGAGCGCCTTGGTCGGGTCGAACCCGTCCTTGGTGAGGTAGACGTAGAACCAGCCCGGGTGCGCGGCCCAGGCGTTGTAGGAGAAGTCGACGGTCGCGCCCGAGGTGAGATGGGTGAGCGGCCAGTCGGCGCTCGGCGTGTTGAAGCCGGTGAAGTTGGTGTTGCCGCCGCTGCACAGTTCGCCGTCGGGCACGAAGCCGCGGGTGCGGCCGGCGCCGTCGGAGCGCAGGACCGAGAACCAGTTGTAGAACGGCGTCGTACCGCTGACCTGCTGTGCCGACTTGCAGGCGGGGTTGACCGGCTTGATCTCACCGGTGTCGGTGAGCGCGTCCTGCCAGCACAGGAAGGTGCGGCTGGCGGGCTTCATCGGGGTGCCGTGGGCTTCGGCCTCGCCACCCGCCGAGACCACCAGGCCGAGGGCGGGGACCGTGACGACCAGGGCCAGCAGGATGAGGAGGAAGGCTCTGCCGCGGGCGGGGAGCGGGAGACGGCCGAGCGGTGAGCGGCGTGGCGGGCGTCGAGGTGGCTGGGGCGGGGTCATTGTCAGGCTCATGACAGCAGCGTCCATCCCTTCGTTCACAGGCCGTGTGATGTGCGTGTGGTGTACGTACGGGATGTGTGAGGTGGGGGCGGCCCCGGGGCGGGTTCCGGTCCACCCGGAATGGGAGCGCTCCCACCCCACGTGCTGTCGAAGCTAGCGCGGAGCAACGCACATGTAAACGGCTGACGCGCGAGGGCCGCACCCGGACAGGTGCGGCCCTCGCGATGACGGGTGACTCATGACGCTCGGAGGGGGCTTCCGACGAAGCTCAGCGGTGGTGAGGTGACGTCAGGTAGTGCTGTCGCAGGAGCTCCTTGCCGTAGTCGTTGCCGTTGGGGGTGCGGATGATGGAGTGCACGTGCATCTGGGTCGCGCCGCTGCCCTGCGAGGCGCCGTAGGCGCCCGCGAGCGGGCCGGGGGCCTGGCAGTCGACCTCGACCCAGACGACCGGGCCGTGCACCCGTACGTAGAAGGCCGAGTCGTCAGCGATGCCGCCCGCCCAGGTGACGTACGTGTCGTTCAGGTGGGCCCGGACCTCGGCCAGTCGGGCCTTGGCGACATCGGCCTTGGCCCGGCCGGCGAAGGCCTCGACGATGCCGAGGAGCTTGAGCTTCTGGGCGCCGGTGAGGGCCGTGCCGCGGATGCCGGTGTACTCCTGGACCGCGTTGTCGGCGAAGGCGCCGGCCTTCATGGACTCGTTCGACTTCGTGGTCGACTCGATCGCGACCGTCCGCTGGGCCTCGGTGAGGGAGTTGATGAAGGCGAGGCTCGCCGTGACCTCCTCCTTGCACACCGAGACGGTCGTGCCGTCGATCTCGATCTCGGTCGGCTCCGAGCCCCAGAAGCAGGGGCTCATGACGACCTGGCCGCCGAGCACGAAGTAGTTGATGACCAGGTGGTGCCCGTCGAACTGGAAGCCCCAGGGCTCGGTGGCGGACGGCGTGCCCATCACTGTGTAGGAGAAGGCCTCCTCGTTGAAGGAGGCCGTGTTGTCGATCGCCTCCCCCGCGGCCTGGTTGATCCTGCGGATCTTCTCCGTGGTCTCCAGGCCGTCGGCACTGAGCGCCGACTTCAGCAGGGCCTTGCCGAGCGCCTGCTGCTCGTCGGAGAGGTCGGCGATCGAGACGCCCTGACGGTCGTACGCGTCGACGTTGCTCCACAGCCGCCACTCGGTGGAGTGCACGGTGAACTGCGTCGACGACTTCTGCGTGGCACTCAGTCCGGCCAGGAAGGCGTTGGCCGCGGCGATCACCGGGGCGGTCGCGACGCCCTCGGAGTGGACCGTGAACAGGTCGTCGATCTTCTTGCCGTCGGTGGTCAGGCCGAAGAAGTCCTCGGTGATGGACTGATTGCCGGGGCCTCCGGCGCCGCCGCCGGGACCTCCGCTCGGGGTGCCGCTCGGGGTGCCGCTCGGGACGGCCGAGGCGGTCGCGCCGGTCTCGTCGGCGGCGAGGGCGGCCCAGGCGCCGGCCCCGCCCATCGTCGCGACCGCGGTGGCGCCACTGGCGAAGAAGACCTTGCGCATGAAGTTCCGTCGGTTCGCGTGGGCCTGACGGCCTGTCTGCGGCTCCTGCGCCGTCGGCTCCCCGCTGTCGAACTCCGTCATCGCAACCGGCTCCTGCTCCGCCATGGCCAACCCCTTTTCGCCGTGGGCCGGTCCCTGCCGGACGGCCGCGTGGGACGACTTTGGGGGGTCGACCTGAGTCCAACCTGAAGTAGGGGGTGGGGCGGGGGCGGGGTGGGTTTGGTTGGGTTTGGTTGGGTTGGGTTGGGTGCGGGCCGCGTTGCGGCTGGTCGCGCCGTTCCCCGCGCCCCTGAAGGGCAAGGGACTGCGCCGTTCCCCGCGCCCCTGAAAGGGCGAAAGACTGCGCCGTTCCCCGCGCCCCTGAGAGGCTGCGCCAGGCCCCCCGCCCCCGTGAAGGCCAAAAGATTGCGCCGTTCCCCGCGCCCCTGAAAGGCAGAAGATTGGGCCGTTCCCCGCGCCCCTGAGAGGCAGAAGGCTGCGCCGTTCCCTGTGGCCCTTGCAGGTCCGGGGTGAGGTGTGGGTGGTCAGCGTGGGTCGGGGGCGGGGGCGGGGGCTCTGTGGTGCGGGTCGGGTCGTGGTGTGCTCTTGGTCGGCGGCGCCTGAGGTGTCTCCGGGGGTGCCTCCAGGAGCACGTGGGAGGGCGGCAGGGTGAGCGTGAACTCCGTACGCCCCGGCTCGCTCTCGACGTCGATGCGGCCGCCGTGCGCGGCCGTGATGGCCGCGACGATGGCGAGCCCGAGGCCGGAGCCGCCGTCGGCGGGGCCGCTGCGGGAACGGGATGTGTCGCCCCTCGTGAAGCGCTCGAAGACCGCGGGCAGCAGGTGCGGTGGGATGCCGGGACCGTCGTCGCGGACGCGGATCACGCAGTGTGCCTGCGTGGCCTCCACCGAGGCGACGACCGTCGTGCCCACCGGCGTGTGCGCACGCGCGTTGGCCAACAGGTTGGCCACCACCTGATGGAGGCGGGCCTCGTCGCCGAGGACGAGCGCCGGGGTGTCGAGGAGCAGCGCCAGTTGCCAGTCCTGGCCTGCGCCCGCCGCCCGCGCGTCCCACACGGCCTCGGCGACCACCGCCGCGAGGTCGACCTCGGACGACTGGAGCGGACGCCCCTCGTCGAGCCTGGCGAGCAGCAGCAGGTCCTCCACAAGCCCCGTCATGCGCGCCGACTCGGCGGAGACCCGCCGCCAGGCCAGCGTGGGCTCGATCCGCTGGGTGCCGCGGTTCATCAGCTCCGCGTATCCGGCGATGGACGCGAGCGGCGTACGGAGTTCATGGCTGGCGTCCGCGAGGAAGCGGCGCATGCGTTCCTCGCTGCGCTGGCGTTCGGCGAGCGAGGACTCCACATGGTCGATCATGCGGTTGAGGGCGGCACCGACCTGCCCGGCCTCGCTGCCGGGGTGGGTGTCGCGTTCGCGTACCCGGGTGAGGCCGGTGACCGCGCCCCGGCCCAGCGGAACCCGCGAGACCTCGACGGCGGTGGCGGCCACCCGGCCCAGCGGACGCAACTGACGGCGTATCACCACGGCGCAGATCACACCCGCGGCGGTCAGGCCGAGGCCCCCCGCCACGGCCTCGATCAGGACCAGGCCGCCGATCATGTCCTGTACGTCGTCCATCGGAAGCCCGGTGAGTACGGGGACACCGTCACCGGCGATGGCGGTCACGCGGTAGGTGCCGAGGCCGGGGATCGTACGGGTGTGCAGGGAGCCGTCGGTGGCGATGCCGTCCAGGGCGGCGCGCTGGGCGGTGGTGAGGGTCTGCTGCGTACCGTCGTCCGTGACCACCTGGGCCGCGATGACCTGTCCGGTCCCGTCGGCATCGGCATCGGTGTCGGCATCGGTGTCGGCATCGGTGTCGGGATCGGGAGCGGCATCAGTGTCGGGATCGAAGCGGGCGGCGAGTGTGCCCACCGCCTGGCCGCGCTCGTTCAGGAAGCCGAGGTCCGTGTCGTCGCCCGTGCGGCGCTGCAGTCCGCCCTGGCTGCGCTCGGCGGCGTCGGTGACGCGCTGGTCGAGGTTGCCCATCAGGTACGCGCGCTGGGCGAGGACGGTGGTGAGCGCCATCGCCGCGCAGACGACGACCAGGATGACGCCGATGAAGAGCAGGAGGCGGGTGCGCAGTGAACGCCGCTCCGGCAGGCGCGGCCTCATCTGCCGTCCCCCGGCGGTCTGATGGCGTACCCGACGCCCCGTACGGTGTGGATCATCGGCGTCCGCCCCCTGTCGATCTTGCGGCGGAGGCTGGAGATGTAGACCTCGACGAGGTTCCCTCCGCCGTCGAAGCAGCTGCTCCACACATGGTCGAGGATCTGTGTCTTGCTCAGCACCTGGCGCGGATGGCTCAGCAGCAGGTTGAGCAGGTCGAACTCCTTGGCGGTGAGCTGGACCCGCGTACCGTCGCGGTGCACCTCCCGGGTCTCCTCGGTCAGCACCAGATCACCGAGGACCAGCACCGAACCGCCGGACCCGGTGTCCTCCGCACCCGACCGCCGCAGCAGTCCGCGCAGTCGCAGCACGACCTCCTCCAGGGAGAAGGGCTTCGTCACGTAGTCGTCGGCGCCGGAGGCGAGGCCGTCGATGCGGTGTTCCAGCGCGTCTCGCGCGGTGAGCATCAGGACGGGCAGCTTCGGGTTCTCCTGCCGCAGCCGGCGCAGGACCTGGATTCCGTCCAGGTCGGGGAGCATTCCGTCCAGGACGACGGCGTGCGGGGCACGGGCGCGCGCGACGCGCAGCGCGGACCGCCCGTCCGCCACCGGGTAGGGCCGCCAGCCGGCCTCCGCGACGGCCACGGAGAGCAGCTCGGTCAGACCGGGTTCGTCGTCGACGATCAGCACGCGGACGGGCTCGCTTCGGGTGCCAGACATGTAGTGATCCTGTCCCGATCGGCTGGGAGAACCCTGTGTTCCGCCTGAGCCGCAGCCGTGCGTCCGCGCACCCGCGCACCCGCGCACCCCTGAAAGGTGCGGGCCCGCTGCGGCCGGCCGCGCAGTTCCCCGCGCCCCCTCTGAGGTGAGGGCTCGGCTGCGGCCTTGCCCCCTCAGGGGCGCGGGGAACGGCGCAATCCTTTCGGGGCGCGGGGAACGGCGCCATCCTTTCGGGGGCGCGGGGAACGACGCGAACGGGGCTGATCGCTGCTGCCGACGTACCCGCCGGTCGCCCCGTACGCCCCGTACGCTCCGTACGCTCCGTACGCTCCGTACGCTCCGGACACCCCGCGCACGGCGAAGGGCCGCACCCCCCGACGTGCGGGAGTGCGGCCCTCGACTGCCGTGCCGGATCGCCTACTTGGAGATCAGGCTGCGCAGCACGTACTGCAGGATGCCGCCGTTGCGGTAGTAGTCGGCCTCACCGGGGGTGTCGATGCGGACGACCGCGTCGAACTCCACACCAGTGTCGGTGGTGACCTTGACCGTACGGGGGGTGGTGCCCTCGTTCAGCTCGGTGATGCCGGTGAAGGAGAAGGCCTCCTCGCCGGTCAGACCGAGGGACTCGGCGGTCTGGCCCTCCGGGTACTGCAGCGGGATGACACCCATGCCGATGAGGTTCGAGCGGTGGATGCGCTCGTACGACTCGGCGATGACGGCCTTGACGCCGAGGAGCGCGGTGCCCTTGGCGGCCCAGTCGCGGGACGAGCCGGAGCCGTACTCCTTGCCGGCCAGGATGGCCAGCGGGGTGCCCTGCTCGATGTAGTTGCGCGAGGCGTCGTAGATGAACGACACCGGCGCGTCCGGCTGGCTGAAGTCGCGGGTGTAGCCGCCCTCCGTGCCCGGCGCGATCTGGTTGCGCAGGCGGATGTTGGCGAACGTGCCGCGGATCATGACCTCGTGGTTGCCGCGGCGCGAGCCGTAGCTGTTGAAGTCACGACGCTCCACACCGTGCTCGTTGAGGTACTTGCCGGCCGGGGTGTCGGCCTTGATGGCGCCGGCCGGGGAGATGTGGTCGGTGGTGACCGAGTCGCCCAGCTTGGCGAGCACGCGCGCGCCGGTGATGTCGGAGACCGGGGTGGTCTCCATCGTCATGCCCTCGAAGTACGGGGGCTTGCGCACGTAGGTGGACTGCGGGTCCCACTCGAAGGTGTTGCCGGTGGGGATGGAGAGCGCCTGCCACTGGGCGTCGCCAGCGAACACGTCCTGGTAGGACTTGTTGAACATGTCCTCGCCGATGGTGTTCGCCACGACGTCGTTGACCTCGGCCTCGGTCGGCCAGATGTCTTCGAGGAAGACCGGCTTGCCGTCCTGGTCGGCGCCCAGCGCGTCCTTGGTGATGTCCACCTTCATGGAGCCCGCGATGGCGTACGCGACGACCAGCGGCGGGGAGGCCAGGTAGTTCATCTTGACGTCGGGGTTGATGCGGCCCTCGAAGTTCCGGTTGCCGGAGAGGACAGAGGTGACCGCGAGGTCGTGCTCGTTGACGGCCTTGGAGACCTCCTCCGGCAGCGGTCCTGAGTTGCCGATGCAGGTGGTGCAGCCGTAGCCGACGAGGTTGAAGCCCATCTTGTCGAGGTAGGGGGTGAGCCCCGCCTTGTCGAAGTAGTCGGTGACGACCTTGGAGCCGGGCGCGAGGGTGGTCTTGACCCAGGGCTTGCGGGTCAGGCCCTTCTCCACGGCCTTCTTCGCGACGAGCGCGGCGGCGACCATGACGTACGGGTTCGAGGTGTTGGTGCAGGAGGTGATCGCGGCGACGGTGACGGCGCCGTGGTCGATCTCGTACGTCGAGCCGTCGGGGGCCGTGACCGTGGTCGGGCGGGACGGTACGCCGTTGGTGGTGGCCGGGGCGTCGGAGGCCGGGAAGGACTCCTTGCCCGCCTCGTCGTCGTCCTCGACGTAGTTGCGGACGTCCTGCGCGAACTTCTGCGAGGCGTTCGCGAGGACGATGCGGTCCTGCGGGCGCTTCGGGCCGGCGATCGACGGAACGACCGTCGACAGGTCCAGCTCCAGCTTCTCGGAGAAGTCGGGCTCGGCGGCCGGGTCGAGCCAGAGGCCCTGCGCCTTGGCGTACGCCTCGACGAGCGCGACCTGCTGCTCGTCACGGCCGGTCAGGCGCAGGTACTTCAGGGTCTCGTCGTCGATCGGGAAGATCGCGGCGGTGGAGCCGAACTCCGGCGACATGTTGCCGATGGTGGCGCGGTTGGCGAGGCTCGTGGCCGCCACACCCTCGCCGTAGAACTCGACGAACTTGCCGACGACACCGTGCTTGCGGAGCATCTCGGTGATCGTGAGCACGAGGTCCGTGGCGGTGGTGCCGGGCGTGAGCTCACCGGTCAGCTTGAAGCCGACGACACGCGGGATGAGCATGGAGACCGGCTGGCCGAGCATCGCGGCCTCGGCCTCGATGCCGCCGACGCCCCAGCCGAGCACACCGAGGCCGTTGACCATGGTGGTGTGGGAGTCGGTGCCGACCAGCGTGTCGGGGTACGCCTGGCCCTTGCGGACCATGACCGTACGCGCCAGGTGCTCGATGTTGACCTGGTGGACGATGCCGGTGCCCGGCGGGACGACCTTGAACTCGTCGAAGGCGGTCTGGCCCCAGCGCAGGAACTGGTAGCGCTCCTTGTTGCGGCCGTACTCCAGCTCGACGTTCTGGGCGAACGCCTCGTGGGTGCCGAACTTGTCGGCGATGACGGAGTGGTCGATGACCAGCTCGGCCGGGGCCAGCGGGTTGATCTTCGCCGGGTCGCCGCCGAGCTCCTTCACGGCCTCGCGCATGGTGGCGAGGTCCACGACGCAGGGCACGCCGGTGAAGTCCTGCATGATCACGCGGGCCGGCGTGAACTGGATCTCCTGGCTGGGCTGGGCCTGCGAGTCCCATCCGCCGATGGCACGGATGTGGTCGGCGGTGATGTTCGCGCCGTCCTCGGTACGGAGCAGGTTCTCCAGCAGGACCTTGAGGCTGTACGGAAGGCGGGCCGAGCCTTCCACCTTGTCCAGCCGGAAGATCTCGTAGGACTCGTCGCCCACGCTGAGCGTGCTACGGGCGTCGAAGCTGTTCGCCGACACGACAGTCTCCTTCATTCATGTGCGCGTACCACCGCATCCTGCCGCCACGCCCTCTTGGCCGATCCGCTAAGGTCAAGCTAAGTTAGGTAACCCTTACCGGTCCTGGGCGGCTGCGGCACGCCTCGGCAGATATCTCGATGTCGAGATAACTCTAGTACATGACCGCGGCACGGTCATGCCCGGAGGGCGTGTGACCGCCCTCATCCGGATTACCACCCGACCCGGTCGCACACTTCGCGAACCCGGTCGGCAGCCGTCACGCGGCACCCCCGGGCCGACGGGGAGGCGCCACCGCACGTCACAGCGAGAAGCCCCCCACGAGCCCCCTCGCCGCCGGACCGGGACCGAACCCGGCCCGGCCGCAAGGGTGTTCGGCGTGCCGGCCGCCATCCGGGGTACCCGGCAGCGGACGACGACGAAGGGGGCACCCATGCCGCTCACATTCCGCAAGAGCTTCCGGATCCTGCCCGGAGTACGGCTGAACATCAACAAGAAGTCGTGGTCCATCACCACGGGCGGCAAGAACGGCCCCAAGCACACGCACAGCAGCACGGGACGCCGGACGACCTCGATGGACCTCCCCGGCCCCTTCGGCTGGCGGCGCACCACCCGCGGCAAGCGCCACTGAGGCACCGTCACCCCATCGGCCCCCTCCAGATGCGGCATCTCATATGTGAGATAGCCTGCCGTTATGGCAGACGACTACCTCGTACGCA
Source organism: Streptomyces sp. NPDC087844 (assembly GCF_044742785.1). Lineage (NCBI taxonomy): Bacteria > Bacillati > Actinomycetota > Actinomycetes > Kitasatosporales > Streptomycetaceae > Streptomyces > Streptomyces sp. NPDC087844. The sequence continues at coordinate 623,101 of NZ_JBIUVD010000001.1, forward strand.
TCGGCAAGCTCATTCGTGACGCCCGTCAGCATCGGGGCTGGACACAGACGCAGCTGGCCGAAGCGCTCAGCACCAGTCAGAGCGCGGTGAACCGCATCGAGCGAGGCAACCAGAACATCAGCCTTGAGATGATCGCTCGAATCGGTGAAGCGCTGGACAGCGAGATCGTCTCGCTCGGCTACGCCGGCCCGATGCATCTCCGTGTGGTCGGCGGACGCCGGCTCTCCGGCTCGATCGACGTCAAGACCAGCAAGAACGCGTGCGTGGCGCTGCTCTGTGCGACGCTCCTGAACAAGGGCCGCACGGTGCTGCGCCGCGTCGCGCGCATCGAGGAGGTGTACCGCCTTCTGGAGGTACTGGGCTCCATCGGCGTACGCACCCGGTGGATCAACGGTGGCGTGGACCTGGAGATCGTGCCGCCGGCCGAGCTGGACATGGCGTCCATCGACGAGACGGCGGCCCGCCGCACCCGTTCGATCATCATGTTCCTCGGCCCGCTGCTGCACCGCATGGACGGCTTCAAGCTGCCGTACGCGGGCGGCTGCGACCTCGGTACGCGGACCATCGAGCCGCACATGATCGCGCTGCGCCGGTTCGGTCTGGACATCGCCGCCACCGAGGGCATGTACCACGCGCGGGTGGACCGCAAGGTGACCCCGGGCCGCCCCATCGTGCTGACCGAGCGCGGCGACACGGTGACGGAGAACGCGCTGCTGGCCGCCGCCCGCCACGAGGGCACGACCGTCATTCGCAACGCCTCCTCCAACTACATGGTCCAGGACCTGTGCTTCTTCCTGGAGGCTCTCGGTGTCCGGGTGGAGGGAGTCGGCACCACGACGCTCACCGTGCACGGCGTGCCGAACATCGACGTGGACGTGGACTACTCGCCGTCCGAGGACCCGGTGGAGGCGATGAGCCTGCTGGCCGCGGCGGTGGTGACCGAGTCCGAGCTGACGGTGCGCCGCGTCCCCATCGAGTTCCTGGAGATCGAGCTGGCGGTCCTGGAGGAGATGGGCCTCGACCACGACCGCACGGCGGAGTACTTCGCCGACAACGGCCGTACGCGCCTGGTGGACCTCACCGTCCGCCCCTCGAAGCTCGAAGCGCCGATCGACAAGATCCACCCCATGCCCTTCCCTGGCCTGAACATCGACAACGTCCCGTTCTTCGCGGCGATCGCGGCCTCCGCGCAGGGCCAGACGCTGATCCACGACTGGGTCTACGACAACCGCGCGATCTACCTCACGGACCTGAACCGCCTGGGCGGACGCCTCCAGCTCCTCGACCCGCACCGCGTCCTGGTCGAGGGCCCCACGCGCTGGCGAGCCGCCGAAATGATGTGCCCACCGGCGCTGCGCCCCGCCGTGGTGGTCCTCCTCGCGATGATGGCGGCGGAGGGCACGTCGGTCCTCCGCAACGTGTACGTGATCAACCGCGGCTACGAGGACCTGGCGGAGCGGCTGAACTCGGTGGGGGCGCAGATCGAGATCTTCCGGGACATCTGAGAGCCGTCGGGAAACGCTCCGTCACACCCTCCTGAACTGCATGACTGCATGACCGCAAGGCACGGTGGGGTGCGACGGAGCCTCCGGGAGTTTTCGGGGCGTTGAGCCGGGAGCAACGGCTTTCGAGCACATCGCAAATGCCCCGGCCTGGGCGCCTGCCGGGCCCTCGGTTCCCCCGTCGACCGGCTGACCGGCTGACCGGCACCATGACGGGCACCGCGTCGGTCCCGCATCCCCACACTCCGCGCCGTCTCCCGACCCAGCTCGACGGCGACGCCTCGGACCGGGCGATCGGCGCCTTCCTCGCCGTGCGGGCCACCCCGACCGAGCCAGGGCTACGGGCGATCGCCGTCGACGCTCAGCACGCCCACGGCACCTACCTCCGTGCCCGCGGCGCCACTACATCGCCCCGGTCGAGGCCAATCGCCGGGGGCCCTGATCTTCTGCACCATGTCCGCGACAACACCTTCCGCGAGGACAACTCCACAATCCGCGCGGGCCACTTGCTCCGTCGCTGCCCCTCGGCTCGGGCTGCGACGTCCTCCACTATCCGGAGGTACGTGTCGAAGATGTTCCGGGAATGCCTGAGGTGAGCGCGGCCTCGGGGCGGATCGGGAATCCCGGCATCAGCAGTGCGCTGCGCACTCAGGTATCCGCACCGCGCCGAATTCTGTCCGCTTTGATTCTTTCGAGCAGTTCATTTTCAAGGTGAGCGTACTGACTGCGGACGGTCAAACCATGTGCCTGGGTCCAGACGGACCTAGCCCACGCCGTGTACCCGAGTCGAATCAAGGCGTCGCCGAGAATCATGGATGCGGTGACCTCCAATCGGGTTGCCCTCATTTCGCGCGCCAGGGAAACAGCAGTTTCGGCCGTTCGGGCAGCTCCCTCAAATAATTTGAGTTCCATTTGATACTGGGCTAATCGCGAAGTGATGCCTGTACGCAGGAGGAGTTCTTTTTGCGGCAGAAGATCCAGGGCTTGCTGCAAGGTGCCCACCGCATCGACCGGCTGGCCCAGGCTGTGCTGCACGCAACCCATTCTATAAAGCGCCCAGGCTTTGCCCTGCGTGTCACCCAGAATATCTTGCAAGTGAAGCTGGCGGAGGGCAACATCCAGCAATTCAGGATCACGTTCACCTGCGAGGAGCCGAAAATTGATGACATTTCCCAGCGCCATCGCTTCGATCGAGTGATCGCCGATTTCAAGAGCCACAATCGAGGCTTTGCGCCCCTCTTCAATCGCCTTGTCGATACGTTGCCGCTCCCTTTCGAGGACGGCGCTGACGTTGAGGGCCATGGCCTGTACGGTGAGGTCGTTTTCCTGAAAGGACAGTTTGATTGCCCGGTCGGTGACCGTACGGGCCTCATCAAAGGATTCCATCTCCATCAGAGCGCCGCCGAGCATGTAACCGGCCCGGAGTTCGGCCTGATGGTCTCCCGCGTGGCCGGCGGCCTTCATGACTGCCCGCCCGGCCGACATCATGTCGCGCCACCGGTGGTCCGCCATGAGGATGGGATCAAGCGCGATCAGCAGGTCCGCGGCGGCTGCCGTGTGCTCCTCCGCGCCCTGCGCCACCACACTGAGAGCGTCTGTCAGGCGCCGGCTCGCCCACCGCATGGCAGCCGCCTCGTTCCTGAAGGACTGTCCCTGCACCTTCGTTGCCTTGAACCCCAGCGGCAGCGTGTGGCCGGGACGCAGCAACTCGTAGGCGTTGCGCGCCGTAGCCTGGAAATAGTCCACGAGACGAGCAACAGCCTCAGGCCGCATCGTGGCCTCGTTCTCCTCTGCCGCCCGCCTCCGCGCGAACAGCCTGATGAGATCGTGATACCGGTAACGCCCTGGTGCCGGAGATTCGAGCACCCCCGCGCTGAAGAGCGAGTCCAGAAGGCGCTCCACTTCACCCTCCGCCAGATCGAGCACCGCCGACGCCTCCCCGAGCTCAATCACCGGCAGTTCCAGCAGAGACAGAACACGCAACGAACGTGCCTGCTCGGGGTTCAACTGCGTGTAACCGAGATGAAAACACGACTCGACCGTCAGCTGCTCGATACGCAGCTCTCCCAGCCTCCGCTGCTCATCAAGCAGACGCTCCAGCACATCCGAGATAGGCCACTCCGGATGCACTGCCACTCTCGACGCGATGATCCTCACCGCCAGCGGAAGCCCACCGCACAGCTCGATCACCCGCAGCACCGTCAGATGTTCCGCCGTCGTACGTGAACTGCCCACCACCCGCCGGAACAGCTCCCCCGCGGTTCGGAGATCGAAGACATCCACCGAGAAACGACCCGTAGCCGGCACTGAGATCAACCGCGACCTGCTCGTCACCACAGCCGCGCTGTTACTCGACCCCGGCAGCAACGGACGCACCTGCTCGGCAGCCCGCGCGTTGTCCAGCAGAACGAGCAACTGCCGCTCCGCAAGCACCGACCGGTACACCGCCGCGCGCTCCTCCAGATCCGCCGGAATGCTCTGGTCGGGATGACCGAGCGTCCGAAGGAAGAAACCCAGAACATCCTTTGGATCAGCGGGTACTCCGTCAGCACCCCTCAGATCGACGTACAGCTGCCCACCAGGAAAGTGCTTCTCGACACGATGCGCCGTGTGCACGGCCAGTGCCGTTTTGCCCGCCCCGCCCATCCCTGTCAGCACCGCCACCGGCGCAGCTGTCCCCGTCCGGTCCAGCAACAGCTCCGTCAAACGCGCCACCTCGGAGACGCGCCCGGTGAAATCAGCCAGATCAGCAGGCAACTGCGCAGGCCGGACAGAACTCGAACGCTCCTTCTGATCCGTTGAATCCGCGACAACGGACGGATCGGATCTCAGAATCCGTGACAATAGATCCTGCAGTGTCGGGCCCGGCTCGATACCCAACTGTTCAGCAAGCGTCTGTCGCGTATCGTGAAAAACAGCAAGGGCCTCCGCTTGACGGTCACTCCGATACAACGCCAGCATCAACTGCCCGCACAACCGCTCCCGAAGAGGATGCGCTGCCGTCAGCGCAATCAACTCCGGCACCACCTGACGATGCGCCCCCCGCTCCAACTCGCACTCGATACAGGCCTCCGTCACCGACAGACGGAGCTCACTCAGACGCGTCCGCTCGACTTCAGCGAAGGGCCCCGGTACGCCCGACAACGGCAGGCCGGTCCACGCTTTCAGCGCCGACCGCATCTTCTCCGCAGCCGCAGCAGTCGCCAGCCCCCGCGCTTCGTCCACCTGCCGCTCGAACACCGTCAGATCAAGACACTCATCGGCTACCCGAAGCGCGTATCCGCCACTCGCGGAAACCAGCACCTGCTTACCCGGAACCACCCGGCCGAATAAGCTGCGCAAGCGAGACAGATACGTGCGGACCACCGACACGGCAGTTGACGGCGGCTCGCCGGTCCACAGACCATCAACCAACTCACTCACAGTGACAGGTCGGTTCCCTGACAAGAGCAACACGACCAACACCGCACGCTGTTGAGGAGGCCCTAGCGTCAACTCGGACGCACCCACCCAGGCCCGCAACGGCCCAAGCACCGAAAACCTCAGGTCGTGGACTTCAGCAGATGTCATGAGACCCGGGACTCTATCGCAGGAGCCCCCGGCCCCGGCCTGCGAGGCGACTCCGCGACCGGCGCCCTCGACGCGGAGACGCAGGCCACCCTCGGCGCCACCGGATGAATCCGGACAGAACTGATCACGCAACCGACCCTGCGAGCACCGTGCCGTGAAGTGGCCGAGAGCTGTCACGTCCCGGGTAGAGCCAGGAAACGAGGTCGACCGTCTTCGAGTCGGCCCTGAGGTGGACGAGCGGTCTCGTCTGCGGCGGCGGACAGACACAGGGGAATTCCCGCACCCGCAGGCAGGCGGGGCGCTGAGGAAGCGTCACTGAGCCGTCGGTCTCACGTCGGCCTCACGTCGGCCTCAGGTGTTCGTGCCACAGGGTGCCGTCATAGCGGCCTACGGCGTCGAGGGCCGTTGTCAGCAGGGGTCACGTGTGTCGCGACCACGCACGGACAAGCCATCAGAACGCCGCCGCGTACGAGTTTCTCATTGCGCCCCGCGAGAACGCCTCTGCCTTGTCTCTGGAGTTTGCTTGTATGGTCCGGGTGCGGAGCTGCGCTTGGACGAACCTGCAACGGCACTACCAGAAACCTTCAGTCCAGCGAAGTAGGCATACCCCTCTCGCGGGTACTCGTGTTTCCCTTGCCGGCCAACCGCTTCGGCCGGTCTCGGACGGGCGCCGGTTTCCACCCGACTGCGAGCGATGGCCTCATCCAACTCCCGCGCCTCAGCCGGACTCAGAGGAGCACCGACCTCCACCCGACTGCGAGCCATGGCCTCACCCAACTCCCGCGCCTCAGCCGGACTCAGAGGAGCACCGACCTCCACCCGACTGCGAGCGATGGCCTCACCCAACTCCCGCGCTTCAGCCGGACTCAGAGGGGCGGTCGGAGGCTTCGGCGAGGCCGCCTCGGCCAGGCTCTGCTGCTTGGCGCGTGCGATCAGCATCCGCTCTTCATCACCAGGCATGTCTGCCATCTGTTGCCTTATGAATTGAGCTCGTTGATCATCCCTTCGGCGCGATACGTCAGGGGTTTCGCCACTATTCCGAAAGAATCTCCGAATCCCCCACCTTTTTTCCCCAAGAGAGGCGTTTGGTGATGTATCAGACATAGTACATATCTTCCCTTGCGTAACGATTTACGACGGTCGAATTATCCCGAATCCATGCAACGCATCATCCACAGCAGACCGTGCTGCGCGCACCTCTCCACATGGGCTTGCACACGGTTTCCGTCTCTCGACTTGTACGACGGGGCACACGCGAGCAGAGTTCACCGACCGGAGGGATGGGGGATCGTGAGGATGATCCCGGCCAGGTGCGGGCGCTCGCAGAAATGCGCACGATGTGCCGATTCAGGCTTCGGTTCGGCGGGACACGCAGCCTGACCGGATGGTGTCGCGGCCCTGGTGACAGAACCCGCCGGGTCGGATCCGGCGTCTCCGGGAGTGTCGACGGCCCGGCCGACTGCGGACAAGCGGGCGGAGCCCCGTACAACGCGGTTCGCAGAGCCGGGCTCAGCCGATAGGAGGCAGGCCCGTGGCCGGGCTGTCCGGATCCCGGGCCCTGGCGCGGTCCGTTGACGGTGACGGGCTGAATCTGCACCAGTGAACCGGGGCGGGATCTGGCCCCCGGCCCCGCAGACGCTGCAGCCTTGGCCCGCGCCGACAAGCCATGCGCGCCGTCGAGGATCTAGCTCATTGTGGCGAGCCACGTCCGCCTGGGCTCACTGCGTACGAGCTGGAGGATCAAGTGCACCTGACGGCCACCGGGCGTCGAAACGAGTGAGTCACTGATGCGGTGTGCTCGCGTGCCCCTGACTTTTTCGTGCCGCACACCGGCTCCGTACGGGGGTGCTCCCTCCTGGGAAGCGATGGAGGCGCCGCGCCGCTCCCCGCGCCCGCGGGCCACACCTGGATGACCTTCCGTCTCCTTCGCAGGAGTTCCTCTACGGTCGATCAGCGCTCGCGGGCAGGTGCGGACCTCGATGTCGAGTATAGGGACCTGGACCTGGACGCCGATGCTGCCGCGGGAGATGCCGGCAGACACTTGACGGTCCGCATGGACGACGGCCGACCCGACGTCCCTACCCAGAATGCAGTGAGCACCGAACAATCCTGAATCGACCTCCGTTTGTCCGATCCGCACGCACCGTCCCACATACTCCTGGCGGCCGGCGGGACGACGGTCGGCAGGGCCTTGCCCGGGGCGATACCGTCCGCCGCTTGGGCCGGAGTCGGATTGAACCCTTCGCATGCTGACGGGCGTAGCTACATCTGAATGCACGAGAACTTCAACTGTGGAGGACAGAAATATGAGTGGAAACACGGCGGACGCCGCTCTTGAGGCCCAGTTCCGCGAGAGTGACGCCAAGATCGACGCGCTACTGAATACCGCGTACAAGGCCAGCCAGGCGGCCACGAAGCGACTGGCGGACAACGAGCAGTTCCAGCAGTCGGCGGACCCGCGAACGAGGCAGATGGTGAACCAGCACGCGTACGGGACCTCTCACTCCGCCACTCCGGGGCAGAAGCGCTGACCCGGCGGATGTGACGAGCCTCTTCGACGGCCTCCCGGCAGGCCGTCGAGAGCGCAGAGCCTGATCAAGTTCCGTAGGTGTCCGGATCGTTGGTGATGCCCCGGACGGGGAGTGCTCGTCGGGGCTCATGGCGGATCGCCCGGGTGGTCTTGGCGATGTTGTCGGCTCCGGCGGCTCTCAGCACGCCGATGGCGAGATCGCAGCGGTCGCCATGGCCCTGGTCCGGGGCCCGGGGTCTGGGGCCCGGGTCCGGGGTCCGGGTCCGGGGTCCGGGGGTCTGGGTCCGGGTCCGGGTCCGGGTCCGGGGTCCGCGGCGGCGATCACGGCCGTCACCGGCATGGCGAGGTGGGGAGGACGACCTTCTGGCCTGCCCACGGAGCCTCGTCGGCCTGCCCGTCCGCGACGGCGGAGCACTTCCGGCCGGTGGACTGGTTCGGGGACGGCGCGTACCACTGCCTCCCCGCTGGGAGCGCCGCGCCGAACACCACGCTGCCCTCGTCTCCCCGGCCTGCGGCCTTATCTGCCGAAGACGTCGCAAGGAGGCTCGACCATGATCGTGTCACGAGCTCGTAGGAGCCTCCCGCGAAGTCGCCGACAGCCGCGCGAACTTCGGTCTCCCTCTGCGCGTAGTAGCGGTGTTCGTGCAGGAATTCGTGCCCGCAAGACGCGGAGGAATGGAGTGTGTCCATGTACAGGGTTGCTGGAACCACTGAGGCCCACGGGGCTTCCTGGCATTACCCCTACGAGGTTCTCGGCGCGCCGGATCCGCAGAGTCGGGATCAGGTGCAGCAGGACATGGCGCTGCGCCATCAGGCCGCTGTGCGGCGCCAACAGGAGGCAGCCCGGACGGTGGCGCAGCCACCGGTCGCCATTCCGCCGAGGCCGCCCGTCGTGCGCTATCCGGTGGATCCGGTCCCGCGCTATCCGGTAGCCCGGGGCTCGGAAGCGCTCGCGGCGGGCCCGGTCGTGCGCTATCCGATAGCCCGGGGCTCCGAGGCCTTCTCGGCGGGTCCGGTCGTGCGCTATCCGGTGCGCGCACCCGCTCCCGCACCTTCGCACGCTCCGGCCGTTCCCTTCGGGCGCCCGTCTGTCCCACTGCCGTCCGTCACCGTCCCACTCCCGACGGCGCCACCTTTTCTTGCGCGACGGCCGGCACTCGGCCACCCGGTGCCCCGGTTCGTTCCTCTGGACGCCTCCCCCTGCGACACCGCGGCGATCGTGTACCAGGAGGAGGCGGCGTGGTTCGAGGCCGCACTGGCGCGCCACATCATCGATCGGCGGCCGGAGGTCGCCAGGCAGATGCGAACGGTCGCGTGCGCGGCATGGCACATGGTGAGCGCGATCGATCCGGCCAGGACCAGCAAGTTCGCCGAGACCAACCGGATTCAGCAAGGCGCTGTGGGGGACGATCCAGGTGCCCTGCGGCGAGTCGCCGAGTCCGGGAACCTCAGGGAGACCGTGGCCTTCCTCCTGGCGGGGGAACGGAACGGGGCGTTCAGGGGGCTGTCGGACTTCGGGAGTACGGGACTTCTGCAGCAGCAGCGCGCGAAGAGAGAGAAGCATCCCGTCAAGTTGCAGCGCAGGCTGGCCAGGGACGTGCACCCGCCGCTTTCCGCGGACGAGAAACGGTTCGCGTCCAGTCTCACGGCGAACGGCGAGCGGTACGTCGAATGGTGCCGGGGCGACCAGTTCATCACGCTCCCGTCCTCCGCCTCCCCCCACCACGACGCGGAGCCCTCGGGCGGGCTTGTCGGTACCGGTCTTTCCGGATCGACCATGGCCCTGCTCGAAATAGCCAAAGTGGCCCAGGACAAAGGCGCGCGGCACATCGACCTCGAACTCGTCCGGCTCGCCGCGATCGCCGTCTTCGTGGAACACGGGCATCACACGGCGCATGAGGTTCTCAGCAGCGCGGAGATGTGGGCCGCTCACACACATTCCAGCAACAAGCTCACGTACGACAACAGTTATCGCCGCTACCGGTCGATCGCTCCCCTCACCGAGCGGGAGCTTCGAGGCATCGGCAAGTCCTCGCGGTTTCCGGACGAGTTGATGGGCGAGGTGACCTCCGCAGCCATGCGGCACCCCGTGCCGGCCGCCTACGCCGCTCCGCGGTACTCCGCGCAGTCCGTTCCGATCGCCTACCGCGCCAACGAGACGGGCTACGCAGGCCTACGACGGTGACGACACCACGGTTGCTGGCGCGGGAGGGGAGGGGGCCGAATACCTCTGTCGGGAACCTTGTTGCACTGGATCACTGCGGCTGTGCGTAGCCATCGGTGAGGACTCGCGACGTCAACGGCCAGGCCTTCCCGAATCTCACCCGCCCGGACCGCGAGACGAGAATCATCGACGGAGGACCGACATGCCAAGTTCCCCCGCCCCGGCGACGAAGCCACCTCCGGCTGGCGAACCACAGTGAGCGCCTGCGTCAACCTCGGCCGACCGTCGGTGCGTTCCGCTGCGACGAGTGGAACGGCTTCACCCGTCAGTCAGTGACGCTCTGAACCGGGTGGCGAGTTCTACGCCGCTCGGGGTTCAGCCGGTCGCGGAGGGACTCGGTGTCGGCGTGGCCCAAGTCCTCCATGATGGACAGGGCTTCGGTCCAGGCGGCTCGGGCCGCGTCCGGAGTTCCCGCGCCCTGGTGGGTGTCGCCCAGACGGGTGAGGGTTCCGGCGATGAACCAGGGCAGGTCGCCCTGGCGCCGGTACAGGCCCAGGGCGTGCTCGAAAGCGGTGACGGCATCGGCGTACTGGCCGAGGTGGTGGTGGGCGTGGCCCATGCTGTCCCAGGTGTGGGCGGCGTTGATGTGGTCGCCCAGTCCCAGGCACAGGGTCAGGGCCTCCCGGCAGTGGTCGAGGGCCTGGCGATGCTGGCCGAGGAGGACGTGGTACCAGCCGACGGCGTTGAGAGCCGACGCGATCGACGTACGGACACGCATTCCGTCGGAGGCCTGGCTCTCACAGGCTTGGAACAGTTCGAGGGAACGCTGGGCGGCTTCCAGCGCCGCGTCCAGGTCCCCGCTCTGCTCCACCGCCCAGGCCAAGGTGCGGTAGCTCTCGGCGGCGGATCTCACGTCGCCTGCACGGATCAGGAGTTCGACGGCCTGCCGGGCCTCGGCCGCCGCCTGGTCGAAGTGCCCGCGGCCCGCCATGGCCAGGCCGAGGCCGCGACGGGCGTACGCCTCGGCGACCGGGTCGGCCAGTCTGCGCGCGGAGTCTAGGGCGGCACGCTGCATGGCCTCCTCGTCCTGCCAGAGGCCGCGCAGATGAAAGTGGTTGGCGACGGCCCAGGCGAGTTGCCAGGTGTGGGTGTCGTGGTGGTGGGTGGCCGCCTGCGCCACGGCCGCGCTGAGGACGGCCTGTTCGGCGGTGAGCCAGGCTGTCGCCTGCGCCGGGTCGCCGCCGAAGTCCTCGGGGCGCACTCCCTCGGCCACCGGGGCGAGGGGGATGAGCACGCGGGCGCGGTTGGTGAGTCCGGTGGCGCCGTGGGCGGTGTGGAGGTAGTGGTCGAGCACTCGGTGGCGGGTGGCCCGCAGGTCCTCGGGAAGTTCGCCGGTTTCGGCGAGTTCGGCGGCGTAGGCGCGGAGCAGGTCGTGGGAGGCGTAGCGGCCCAGGACGGCCTCGTCGAGGAGGTGGGCCCGGACGAGTTGGGCGATCAGACGCCGGGCGTGCGCGAGGGTGAGGCCGGCGAGGCTCGCGGCCGCGGGCGCGGTGATGTCGGGGCCGGGGTGCACGGCGAGAAGGCGGAACAGGCGGGCCGCCTCGGAGGTGAGGGCGTGGTACGACCACGAGAGCACGGCGCGTACGTCGGCGGCGGTGTCGCTCTCGTCCTGGAAGGCGTCCAAGGCGCACGTGGCGTCCACGTCGGCGGCGCTGGCGCGGAGTTCGGATGCGAGGGCGGCAAGCGGGAAGGTGGGGCGGGTGGCCGCGCGGGCGGCGGTGACGGCGAGGGCGAGCGGGAGGCGGGCGCAGCGGGCGATGATCTCGTCGACGGCGTCCGGTTCGGCTTCCACTCGGGCCGCGCCGAGGCGTCGGGCGAGCAGGGCGCGCGCCTCGGCTGGGGCGAGGACGTCGAGGTGGAGGGAGTGTGCGCCGTCGACGGCGACGAGGCCGGCGAGCCGGTTGCGGCTGGTGACGATGACCAGGCAGCCGGGTGCTCCGGGCAGTAGCGGGCGTACCTGGGCGGCGTCGCGGGCGTTGTCGAGGAGCAGCAGCAGTTTGCTGCCCGCGAGGTGGGTGCGGTAGGCGGCGGTGAGGACGTCGAGGTCCTGGGGCAGGGCACGGACATCGGCGCCGAGGGAGGCCAGCAGGGTGCGCAGGGCATGTTCGGGGGCGACGGGCACGCCGACCGGGTCGAAGCCACGCAGGTTCAGGTAGAGCCGTCCGTCGGGGAAGCGGTCGGCGACGCGGTGGGCCCACTGCACGGCGAACGCGGTCTTGCCGACGCCCGCCGTGCCCGCGACGGCGCTGACGACGACGGTGCCGTCCGTGGCCATGGCCACCGCACGGTCGAGTTCGGGTTCCCGGCCGACGAACACGGCTGATGGTGGCGGGAGTTGCGAAGGGGCGGGAATGGTGGGCGGTGTGGGCGGGGGCGTCCGCTCGGGCTCGGACGGCTGGTCGAGGAGGCCGGGGTCGGCGCGGAGGATGCGCTGGTGGAGGGTCCGCAGGGCCTGACCGGGGTCGACGCCCAGTTCCTCGGCGAGCAGGGTCCGCGCCTCCTGGTAGGTGGCCAGTGCGGCGGCCTGTCGGCCCGAGCGGTAGTAGGCCAGCATGAGCAGTTCGCGGAAGCGCTCGTCCATGGGGTGTACGGCGACGAGTTCGGCCAGTTCGGCGGCGGCCTCCGCGGGGGCGCCGAGGCCGAGTTCGGTGGTGAGGCGGGCCGCTGTCGCGGACAGCCACAGTTCGGTGAGGCGGTGGCGCTGCTGCTGGGCGTGGGCGCCGGGCAGTCCGGCCAGCGCGGTGCCGTGCCACAGGTCCGCCGCCTCCCGGAGGAGCTTCACCGCGCCCGCGAGGTCGCCATCGCCGCGGGCCCGTTCGGCAAGGGCGCTCAGTTCCCGGAAGCGGTACAGGTCCAACTCGGTCGCGGGGCCCAGCTGGTAGCCGTCACCGACGGATCGGATCAGGGAGTACGCAAGGTCCGTACCGGGGTCGAGGACCTTGCGGAGGCGGTGGATGTAGCCGCGCAGGACGGCCGAGGCGGAGGCGGGCGCGTCGGGGCCCCACAGGGCGTCGGACAGCGCGGTCGTCGAGACCTGCGAACCTTCCGCCAGCAGCAGTACGGCGAGCACGGCGCGTTGCTGCGGCGGGCCGAGCGGGATCTCGGCCCCGCCGCGCCAGGCCCGGACCGGGCTCAGCACCGAGAACCGCACTGGTTGTTCCAACGTCGAGGCCTCTCCCGTTGTCCGTGAGCGGTCTCCAGTCTCTCAAGGAAAGGGGGAGTTCCTTCGAACCGGGGACGGGCGGGGACGGGCGGGGACAGGCGGGGACGGCACGGTGCCACCGCGGCCAGCGACTCGGCCTCGCGGGACGGGACGCGTCGTAGGGCGGACAGCGCCACGGCAGGAGGTTTCGACGGGTTCAGGACGGGGCGTGCACGGCCCGTGAAGTGGGTCGGAGGTGGGCGCACACGACCCGTAGACAGTTCGTCAACGGGACATATACGGACGGCTGGTTACCTGGATCGCGTAAGGGCGACCGCCGAAATCGGCGGTCACCGCCGTTCTGCACCAGAAACCCGATGCACGATGAATACGCCTGATACGACACTCGCAAACCCTGAGCCGGACTCCAATCTGCTGGACGCTCTAATGGCCGAGCACTCCCCCGCCGTCATCGCCTACGCGGAGAGGATTCTTCGGGACCGGCATCTCGCGGAGGACATCGCCCAGGAGGCGTTCATCCGGGCCTGGCCGCACACGGAACGGCTCTGCTCCACCGCCGGCTCCATCCGCGGCTGGCTACTGACGGTGACCCGTCACCTGATCATCGACCGGTCACGAAGTTCCATGGCGCGCAACGAGGTGGTGGGCTCGGACGGACTGTTCGGTACGGGCCGACCCGAAAGGACGCTGCCGGACCACGCCGAGTCCGTCGCGACCTCCATGCACACCCTGGCGCTGCTGCACGGCCTCTCCCCCGAGCACCGGGAGGTCGTCCTCCACCTCTACGTGCTTGAGCACAGCCTGCGGGAAGCCGCCGACTTGATCGGCATACCGGTCGGCACCGTGAAATCTCGGCACCATTACGCGCTCAACGCCCTCCGACGCAGGCTCGCCGCCGAGTGACGTGGGGCGGTGCGAAAAAATGTGCGCTGCATACTGACCCGAATCAGATCCCGAACCGTTTGTTCATATATGCATCGCATGCAATGGACGGAAATCGTGGAGCTGCTGCTCCGCCGCCGCGCGGCCGCCTTTCGCGAGAACCACCTCACCCTCTCCGCCTCGGTGCACGACTGGCGACGGGCCCGAGCCGCCGCCGAGGCCGCGGTCCGGCACGCGGTGCGGCGCCGCGAACGTGTGGTCCTGGTCTCGGATGTGCTGCGGCAGGCCGAGGAACAGTTCATGCTCCGGCTGTCGACCCACGTGGCGGCGGTGGTCCTCAGGGAACGGATCGCCGCGCAACGCGAGCTGATGACCGACGCCACGGACCACTGAGCGCCCGCCACCGGCAGACGACGCGACCGCGGCCTGGCCCCGACGCACGGGCCAGGCCCAACCTGTAGCCGCCGACACCCGACCTCGCCCCCGGAACGTGCTCTCCGCCCCACCGGGCGCGCGCCTGGCCCGTGACGTACCCGCCGCCGAGGAGTACCCCCGCGAGGGCCACCGCGGCGACACCCACCAGCACACCCCGGCGCCGCCGGTTCGCCGCGTCCTCCGCGCGCGCCTGCCGCAACGTCCTCCGCAGCATCAGATCACCGTCCTCCGGCGGACCCTCCAGAAAGAACTCCGGTGGCACCTCACCGAGTTCCGCCTCAAGCGCCTTCAGATCAGCCAGCTCCACTCGGCATACCTCGCACGCCTCGATCTGTCGCTCAAGCCCGGACCGCTCATCGGCGTCAAGAAGGCCCAGCGCATACGCGCCGAGGAGTACGTCATGAGAGTGCTCCCGCGTCGTCACACTGCCACCTCTCGGAGCTGAACATCACTGCCCGGCCTGCCCGCACACACCTTGCGCAACGCCTTCAGACGCCTTCAGACGCCTTCAGAGCATGATGAGCACGGGACTTGACCGTACCCTCCGGAACACCCAGCCGAACCGCCGCCTCCGCCGCAGTGCGCCCGGCCTGAGGGAGGGCCCCCGGACTGCCGCACGGGTTCCGGCACGGTGCCCGGGGGCCTGCTGCGCGGGGCCCAGCGGGGCACGCACCGTCACGCGGCGTCGGGGGCGTCGATCGGCGGTGGCTCCTTGGGGCGGTGCTGACCCGGCTTGCAGCCCGCGAAGACGCCGGAGGGGTCACGCAGCGAGTTCATCACCGGGGTCAAGTAGTCCCGGTGCCACATCGCGGGCCCGGTCATCGGGGAGCCCGAACCGGTGAGGTCCTGCCAGGCCATCCACAGGCCGTACAACTGCGCTATGGCCTCCATGTGTTCGTACCAGCGGGGGCACCAGGGGGCGGTGGAGGAGATCTCGCGGCCGTAGACCGGGATCAGCAGGCCGTGCACCCAGTCCGCGAGATCGGACACGGCCGAACCGAACTGCCCCCCGGACTTGTAGAGGACGAAGGGCGGGGCGCCGGAAGGGGGCGGAGCGTCGGGCGCGGGTCGCGGGGGCACGGGCTCGTCCCGTTCCGGGTCCGTGGGCGCCGACTCCGCCGAGCCCGCTTCCGGAGGGTTCCCTGTGGGCGGATCGGGCGGGGTCGGTGGATCCGCCCGGGGGGCCGGGACGGGGGCCGGGGCGGAGGCCTTCACCGAAGCCCCGTCGGCCGGGTCCGGCGAGGGGGCGGACCGCACCCAGCCGCCCGTGCGCGCGGCGCCCGGTGCCTTCGCGACCGCCTCCGGGTCAGTGCTCGATGCCATGGCCCGTCCACTTCTCCGCCGCTCGGCGGGTGATCGCGTCCGCCTCCGCCTTGGCGGCGGCGGAGGTGGCCGCCGCGCCGGGTTCCTTGAACCAGGGGCGGAGCCGGATCATGGCCGGTTTGACGCCGGTGGCCAGGAGGAGGGCGGTGCCCTTGGGAAGGGCGCGGATGCGGTCGGGTGGCAGGATCGGGTCGAGGCGGTAGGACGTGGAGCGCGAGGTGCCGTCCTTGCTGCGGGAGACGCTGAGCGTGCTGACCTCCCGCTGTCCCACGAGTCTGGAGACCTTGTCGACGAAGTCGGCGTCGTCCAGGCCCGCGCCGAGGAGCTTGATGGTGGCGGCGCTCCACAGGGCATCCATACCGGCCTCGCCCCAGACACGGCTGCCCTGGCGGTAGCTCTGGAGCAGCGTCACGACGTTGATGCCCCGGGATCCCAAGTGGCTGTAGAGATCGGGGAGATCCGAGATGCGGCAGACGTTGGCGGCTTCGTCGAGGACCGCGGTCATGGGCGGGTCGAGGCGTCCGCCCATGCGTTCGGCGGCCATGACCCCGGCGCGCATGGTGCCGTCGGCGATTCCCGCGACGACCCCGGCCGCGGAGCCGCCGCCGTCCTTGGAGAGGAGGTAGAGGGTGTCGCGGGTGAGGACGTGGTCGTGGGGACGGAACTCGGGGAGGTCGGGCTGCGGGGTGACCCAGGCGACGATCTCCGGGTCCAGGAGGCAGGAAACGCACTGGCGCGCCGTCTCGTAGATGCCGTCGCGGGTCTCGACGGCACCCCGGACAGTGCCCTGCAGCTGTTCGGCGAAGGCGTGCATGCCCATGTCGCGCAGCAGGTCGATCGGAGTGCGGTCGGCCGGGTCGGCGAGCCAGGCGAGCAGGTCGGTGACCTGGCGTTTTCCGCCCGCGGCGGCATGAAAGAGGGCGGTGAGGGTGTTCTGCGCGGCGGAGATCCAGAAATCCTTCTTCGAGGAGTCGTCGTTGACGGAGGCCACGAAGTGGCCGGCGAGACGGCGGGCGCCTTCGATGGTGGCGCAGTCGGCGAGCATGTTCCACCACATCTCGCGGGGGGCGTGGGCGATGCCCTGCGGGTCGAACGTCCAGACCCGGCCCACCTCGGTCCGGGCGGCGCGGGTCACGGCGTACACGTCGGACTTGTTGGAGGTGAGCAGGACGGCGCCGCGGGCCCGCAGGACGCGCGGGATGGCGATGCCGGTGGACTTGCCCGCGCGCGGCGCCATGAGGTCCAGCTCCACGTCCTCGAAGGAGGATCGGAGTTCGGGCCCGTTGGGATCGAGGTCGCCGAGGAGGTTGCCGGTGTCGTCGGGGTCGAGCTCCTTGATGCCCTTGAGGGAGGGGCGCAGATCGCGGGCGCGGGCGGCGATGCCGGCGGGGGCGAGCGCCGCCAGTTCGCGGACGCCGGCCAGCCCCGAGGTGGGCCGCTGGTGCCCCCGTACGACGGTGAACAGGGCGACGACGATGGCGGCGACCGCGGCGAAGGCCACCGTGATGCCGCTGTACACGGCGAACGGCGAGGCTCCGGGCCACGCCTTCTGCGTCCCGTGGGCGGTGACTTCGGCGAAGGTGGACAGGGCGAAGGGGGGCGGGTTCCAGCCCGCGCCGGTCAGCGCCGCGGCCGTCGTACCGCCGAGCCAGACGGTGGTGGAGAGCAGCAGGGCCACGGCCGCCACGGCGACGATCGCCCAGGGGGCGAGTTCGTTGCCCGTGGGGTGGGGACGGGCGCTCACGCGATGCCTCCGGCGTCCCCGGGGCGCGGCGGCTTGGCCGCGGCCCAGCGGCTGTTGGTGTCGTGCAGGTCGCGTTCGGTCTGGGTGATGGCGACCTTGATGGGGATGCCGGGGCGTCCACCGACCTTGATGAGGAACCGGCCGCGACCGGGAGGTTCCTCGTGGCCGCCGGTGACGGCCCAGCCGGGCGGGGAGGACCAGGAGGAGACGAGGTCGACCTCGCGCTCCGACATTCCTACGACACGGCCGAGTTCCTCCATCTCGGTGCGGGGAAGTCCGGCGCAGATGACCATGCCGGCGCGTTCGACGAAGCCGCGCGCCTTGGCCCGGTCGGACTCGCTGCCGAGCGCCTCGGCGTCCTTGAGGGTGTGAGTGATCTTCGCGTCGCCGAGGCCGAGGGAACGGTTGAGGCGGGTGAGCGCGTCGATGCGGTCCACGATGCCGGAGGCCGCCCGCAGTGGGCGCCAGAGTTCGTCGAGGACGGTGAAGTACCAGCGGCGGGGGGCGAGTCCGGCGTCGGCGAGTGCGTGCGCGGCGGCGACCGTGCCGAGTCCGTCGGACCAGGCGGCGAGCATGGCGGCGGCGGTGAGCTGGGTGTCGGACTCGCCGATGCGGGAGATGTCGACGCACACGGCGGGCGCGGACGGGTCGATGCGGGTGGAGGTCGGCGAGGAGAAGGTGCGGCCGAGCGGGCCGTCGAGGATGCCGAGCAGGGAGCGGTGCAGCGGGTCGACGGCGTCGTGGTAGCGGGAGTCGTCGCCGCGGTCGAGGGTGACCGCGCGCACCCGGTCGGGGCCCTGCTGCAGCACGGCGAGCAGGTCGGGCAGGAGCGGTGCGCGGCCGGTCGGAGTGCGTTCGCGCAGGTGGTGCAACGCGGCAGCGAGGACGGACTGTTCGTGGTCCTCCATGGGGCGGGTGCGGACGACGGAGATGAGTGCGGCGACCATGTTGAGGACACGGCCGTGCGCCTCGGCAGCCAGGCTCTCCCCGGCCGCTCCGCCGAGACGCTCGGCGGCGGCGCCCATCGCACCCGGGTCGAGGATGTTGATGCCGCCGACCCCGCGCCCGATGGAGATGACCTGCCCGCCGAGCGCGCGCACGGTGTCGGCGTAGTCGGGCTTGAGGTCGCCGAGGACCAGGGGCACGACTCCCGTCGCGGCGAGGCCGATCAGCATCCGGTTGACGAGGGTGGACTTGCCCAGGCCCGGCATGCCCAGCATGAACAGGGACGGGTTGGAGATGTAGCGGGCTCTGGTGAACCAGGAGATGGGGTCACCGCACACGGTGGCGCCGGTGCCCAGGTGCTGGCCGAGCGGCACCCCCGTCATCGGGGAGCCCGATCCGGCGGCGAACGGCCAGAGCCCGCAGGCCTGTACGGTCGTGGCACGCCACATGGTGGGCGGGTCGAGATGGCCGATCTCGCCGCCGCCGGGGCCGGGCCAGCCGCGTGCGCCGGGCAACCGGGCCGGCGGGACCTTGGATGCCGGGGGCCGACGACCGGTGCTGCTCACAGTGCCTCCTGAAGTGCCTGCGGAACGAGGGTGTGCTCCCAGGGCAGGATGCCGAGGGGGAGGGTGCAGGTGAAGGCCGCGGCCTGCATCCGGTCGGCCGGGCGCAGCGAGAGCCGGGCGGCGGCCTGGAGATTGCGCACGGTGACGGCGGCGTCGGCGAGCTGCTCCTGGGTGTCGACGGTGACCGTGACCATGAGGGAGAACTCCACGAGTCCCGCGCCGGCGGCCTCCTCGGCGGCGGTCTGCTCGGCGGCACGCATCTCGGAGGCGGCGCGGGCCTGGACCATGCCCTTGCCGGAGGTGGCCATGAACTGGGCGGCGCGGCGGTCGGCTTCGACGATGCGGGCCGAGGTGCCCGGGTCGATGGGTCGGTAGAGCAGGGCGACCCGTTTGCGGCGGGTGTTCGGCGCGGCCTCCAGCAGGCCGCGCAGCACATTGGAGCCGACAGTGCCGCGCGGGGCGAGGGTGAGCAGCCAGGTGCGGGAGATCCCTGAGTCGTGCTGGTAGGCGTCCACGGCCTCGACGGCGGCGGCGGGGCCCGCGTCCTCCCAGTCCAGGCCGGTCGCGCCGTAGCGGGCGCGGGCGTCGAGAACGTCCCCGGCGATGTCGGGGTCGTAGGCGATGCGGACCACCTCGGCGATGCGCTCGGCGGACAGCGGCGCGGCCGAGCCGCCGCCCGCGCCGACGAGTCCACCGAGCAGACCGGGGATGCGCATGGCCAACTCGGTGACGATATCGGACTGTTGGCGGCGCTGGCCGGGGAGGACGCCGTAGGTGAGGGCGATGTAGGTGTTCATCTCGGAGGAGGCGGACGGGTAGCGCTCCACGACCTCGCGCATCACGGCCTGGGCGGCGGCGGGCGCGTCCTGCCTGATCCTCGGCAGCACCTCGTTCGCCAGCCTGGTGCCGGAGTCGGGGGCGGTCTCCACCACGACGCAGGCGCCCTTGAGTTGGGGCTCCTGGGAGAGCCGCGCCAGCCACTGTCCCCAGGCGGCGACCCATACGTCGGTCTGGTCGGGGTCGACGAGTGACCCGCCGTCGGGATCGCAGCCCAGCACGATGGTGTACGTGTTACGGCCCGGGTGGTGCAGAACGCCGAAGGGCCGGTCGTAGGCGTCGCGGCCCTCGCTCATGGTGAGGCGGCTGAGCAGGCCGGGCGGCCCGAACCGGCCGCCGGGACGGGTGGACAGCGGGCCGCTGACGTAGAGATGGGAGCCCTTGGAGCGGCGCCGCAGCCAGCCGACGCGCAGGCCGAGCAACTGGTAGAGGTTGCGGCCGTCCCGGGTGCGCACCATGAGCGGCACGATGACCGCGGCGAGCGGGAACAGGACGAACAGGGCCGCCACAAGGGAGACCAGGGAGACAAGAAGGGTGAGCACCAGCCCGCCGAACACCCCGAACGTACCGAGCAGCCCGAGCGGGCCGAGTCCGGGGCGGCGGGGGCGGCGCCAGTTCCCGTAGGTGGGATGGACAACCGTATCCGTCGACATGGGGATTCCTGGGATGGTGGGTTGATGGGGTGGTGGTGGCCCGTCGGGGGCTGGAGGTTTCCGCGGGTGCGGTGCGGATACGGCGGTGTCGTGGGCTGTGCCGCCGCAGTCGCCGGGGCCGCGCCGCACCGGCGCGGTGTCACCGGTCCCAGCGCCGGCGGGTCTCCGACTGCGTCACCGGTCCGAACACCGGTAAGTCTCCGGGTGCGTCACCGGTCGAAGCCCCGGCGGTTCATCCGGTGTGTCACTTGTTGTGACCCCGGTCGCCGTCCGCGCCTTCGACCGCTCCGGCCGCCACGCGGCCGACGAACTGGCCCGCGCTGATCGCGGCGGCAGCGGCGGCGCCGGCCGGTCCGGCAGCCGCGGCGGCGCGCGCTCCGCCTGCCCCGGCGGCTCCGGATCCGCCGCCCGCGCCGGAGGGTCCGGCCATCCCGGAGGGTCCCGCGGCGCCGGACATGCCACCGGAGGAACCGTTCCCGCCGCCGATGGACTTGGCGCCCGAGGCGAGCCCGCCGACCGCGGCTCCGGTACTGCCCGGGGCGCCGCCGCCCAGCCCGGCCGTGGCCGGCACGATCAGCTTGAGCAGGGCCGGCAGGGCCAGGGCCGACAGGAGCAGAACCCCGATACCGGCGATCTTCTCGTGGATGCCGCTGTCGCCGTCGTTGGAGAGCATCGCGCTTCCGGCGAAGATGACCAGACCGGCCGCGGACTTGTAGAGCAGCCAGGCGACCATCCAGCCGATGTGCTTGCGCCACCAGCCGCCGCCCCAGTTGGTCATGGACGCGGCGGCGGCCAGCGGAAGGGTGCCCAGCAGGATGATCATGACGCCGAGCCGGACGTAGAGCAGCACGGTCTGCACGATGGCCGCGATGAGCAGCAAGAACGCGAGGACCAGCAGCAGCACCGCCGGAATGCCGTCGCCGCCGCTGCACCCGATGGTCGTGAGCTGCTGTTGGGCTCCGGTGGCGAAGAGATGGTCGGCGTACCGGTCGGAGAGGCTCGCCAGGGCGGTGACGACGGCGGTCGCGCCACCGGCCACCAGGATCACCCGCAGCAGTCCCTTGAGAGCGACGGTGCCCGCCTCACCGCGCCGCTCCAGCGCCATGCGTGCGGCGGCGAAGAGGAGCGAGCCGACGGCGGTGTAGACGACGATCCACTGGGTCTGCCGGCTGACCTTGTCCGCGGTGCCGTCGGAGACCAGGGTGGGGATGCCTGTGGTGAGGTCGCCGAAGACCGCGATGGCTCCGGCGAGCACCTTGTTGGCGATGACCTCCAGAATCGTGCCGATGGGGTCGCCGAGGAAGTCGAAGAAACCCTTGATGACGTCGCCGGGGCCGCTGCCCGTTTCGCAGGCCATGTCACACCTTCCAGAGCACGTAGCCGTCGGTGCCGCCGACCGAGGTCAGTTCGGTGTGCAGCCCTCCGTCGTTGGCGGGCAGGACCTTCCAGTCGCCGCCGCTCCACTGCAGCCGGACCGAGGTGCTGAAGTACGGCCCGTCCGGGCTCTTGATCAGTACGTCGACGGTGGCGTCGTCGGAGCCGTAGTCGGCGAGCAGGAATCCGGCGTAGCTGCCGTTCCTACGGGTCTTGAGGCGGGCGTCGGAGAACGAGCCGCGCTGGGAGACGAACAGGTCGCGGCCGAACCCGGCGACCACCTGGTCCCGGGTCACCTCACGCCAGTCGGACGACGTCATCTGGGCGGGGATGACATGAGCGGCGAGCACCGCACCCATGGGGGTGTGGGCGAAGCACCACCGCACCGGTCCGGTCTTCTCGGTGGGACCGGCGGCAGCCGAGACGGGCACACGGGTGCCGCCCAGGGTGCGCCAGCGCAGGTCGGCCGGCGGCGCCCCGGGGTCGGCGCGGTCGCCGTCGTCGGTGGCGCAGCCCGTGGGGCGGCCCCCGGAGCCTGCGGCGCCCTGGGTCAACGGGCCCGCCGCGGAGGCGGTTTCGAGCAGCGGCGGGGTGTCGGGGCGGGTGACGAGGGCGAGCAGCGAGAGAGCGAGGGCCGCCGCGAGGAAACCGGCGGCGAGCAGCCAGCCGCGCTCCTTCCAGAAGGGGGCCGCGAACGGGTCCGCGCCGTCACGGGGGACGGGAGCGGGGAGGGG
This sequence comes from Streptomyces sp. NPDC087844, assembly GCF_044742785.1. NCBI lineage: Bacteria > Bacillati > Actinomycetota > Actinomycetes > Kitasatosporales > Streptomycetaceae > Streptomyces > Streptomyces sp. NPDC087844. The sequence goes on from NZ_JBIUVD010000001.1 coordinate 645,583, forward strand.
GGTGACCGGAGTGGCCGGAAGGTCGCTGATCGCGTCGTCGCCCGGCGCTCGCCCGTGGTCGGGTGGGGTGGACATGGTGTGGTGTCCCTCGCCGGTTCAGTTGAAGACGAACTGGACGAGAGGGCCGGCGGTGGCGATCAGGACACAGCCGCCCAGCACCATGCCGAGCCGGCTCATGTGCTCCGAACTCTCGCCGCGCTTGACGGAGATGGCCATCATCGCGCCGGTCACCAACACGCCGGCCACCCCGGCCGCGGTACCCGCCCAGGCGGCGATGCCGAGCACGAGGTCGACCTTCTCGGTGAGGGCCGCGGGGGCCTGGCGCTGCGGGTCGGGAATGGCGGCGACGGGGAAGGTGAGCATGACGAATCTCCTGATGGATGGTGGTGAGGACGAGAAGGGGTGAGCGGCAGGCGTCCTGGGGCGGCCCGGGGGACCGTGCATCAGAGCCCCAGGGGGCCGAGGAACTGCACGATCGGTCCGGCGGTCGCGGCGAGCACGCACCCGACGATCACGAAGAAGAGACCTCGCATGTAGGAGGCGCCTTCGCCGGGTTCGCCGCGGCGCAGCTGGAGGCCCAGGAGCATGCCGGTGATCAGGACGCCCGCGACACCCGCGGCGGAGGCGCACCAGGCGAGGACGCCGAGGAGGAAGTCGGCGTCCGCGCCGGGGTCGAAGGTGGCGGCGAGGACCTCGTGGGCGGCGGTGGCGCGGGGCATGGTCCGTCCTTGGGTTCGGGTCGGGGGTCGGTGGGCCGGGGTGGCGAGAAGTGCTCTCACCGGCGCCGGGTTCGTCCGACGGCGAGCGGCGCGTGGTGCCAGGGAGCTTCCGGGGGATCTCCACGGCGTCGTGACGTCGCGGAGATCCCTCAGAAGCCCTCAGCGGGGTGGGGTGGTCTCCGGCCGCGTCGAGATGAACGCCGCGAGTTCCACGATCGACCGGGGCGCCTTGGGGGCGGACTTGCCCACCCGCCACTGCGGGATCCACGGCACGCTGAAGGTGCGTACGGCGGCGCGCAACACCCGCACTCGACGCCACAGTTCGGGCGGGATGCGGCCGGGTGCGTCGGCCACCAGGACGAGCGCCACCAGCCGTATCCCGGCAGGGTGCCGGCCCGTACGCAGTGAGTCCAGCGCCTTGGACGCGGCCTGGAGCCCGGCCAGATGGGTCCGGGCCAGCAGCAGGACATCGCCGGGTTCGCCCTCGGCGACCACCGGCCAGGCATGCCCGATGTCCGTCCCGCCGAGCGCTCCCGCGAACGTGGTCGCGCCCGCGCCGCCGTGCGCGCCGACCCAGCTGATGCCGGAGGTGTGCGGGGGCGACTCCCGGACCACGGGCGGCGGGGCGTCCCGGATCGAGGCCGGCAGGGTGAGGACGGAAGTGGCCGAGGCGTCCCGGCTGGACGCGGACGGGGCCTCCGGGTCCGGAGCGGGCGGTGCGGTCGCGGCGGGCGAACCCGGCCGGACCAAGGAGACCGGGGCCGGGGTGGGGATCGGGGCAGGGGTGGGCGCGGACGCCGGGGCCGAGGTGGCAGGCCTCGGCGTCGGCCGCTCGAATGGCCGCGGCGCGGCCTCGGGCTGACGACCCCTCACCGGACCGCGGACCCAGGGGTCCGTCGGGGGGGTACCGGCCGTGGCGCTCATCGGGTCCCTCTTCCTTCTTCCGCGCGGGGTGTCTCCGGGCACGCCGGACCAGGCCGGTGACGGCGGTTCGGGGAGCCCGCGGACCTGTGCGGACGTACGGCGTCCTGCCCATAGCGGGGTGCCGGGTTCCGGGTTCAGTCGTCCGGCGCGGCCGTCGGGCCGTGGTGCCGGGCTTCGGAGGTGTCTGGAGGAGAACTGTTCGCCTCCGCGTGCCCCCTACGACAGCCACCTACGGCCGAAGTCCCGCGGACAGTTCAATCCCGGATCCGATTGCTCGGAATTGAACCGCCCGGACGGTCGGGGCCGTTGCCGAGCACGAACAGATACGCGTCCCGCGCCCGAGCACGGGGCGCGTGCCGGATCCGGCCGCAAGAGGCCGCGCGGGGACGGCCGTCGGGAGAGGTGGGAGCGGTGAGCGGGAACGCGGACGACGCCGGAGGAGGTACGGGCGCCGAGGGCATGGGGACCGCGGTGAAGGCCGGTGTGGCCGTGGGTGGTCTGGGGTGTCTGCTGTCCCCCGTCGCCATGGCCGTGGCGATTACCTCCGTGTTCGCGATCGGCGGCTTCGGAGTGCTGTTCGCGCCGCTGATCGCGTTGATCCTCTTCTTCACCGGTGGAGGCGGCGGGGGCGGAGATGCCGGTGAGCGGCCCGACCTCGACCGGATCGCCGGGATCATCCAGGGCGACGGGAGCGGCGAGTTCGACCCGAAGTCGGTGCCGGAGGGCATGGCCGACGCCATCACCGAGGCGGGCGCGCTCTGCGCCGACATCGGCCCGGTGGTCATCGCCGCCCAGATCGACCAGGAGTCCGGCTTCCAGAGCAACCGGACCGGCCCCGACGGTGAGCAGGGAGTGTCCCAACTGCCGCCCGACGAGTTCACCCGTCTCGGTGCGGATGACGACGACAACGGTGAGACCTCTGCGCTCGACGCGGTCGACTCGATCCTGGCCCAGGGCCGCTTCATGTGTGAACTGGCGGACACCTTGAGGCCGTTGGTGAGCTCGGAACCGCTCGGCGATCTGGTGAGCCTGACTCTGGCGGCCTACGACGCCGGTCCGGAGGCCGTGCTGGAGGCCGGCCGTGTTCCCCGGACCAACGCCTCCCAGCAGTACGTCATGGCGATCCGGGCCAAGTTCGCGATCTACGAGGGCGCGGTGCCCGCGTCCCCGCCCGCCCAAGACACCGAAGGACAGTGAAAGCCATGTACCGACTGGACCGGCGCGGCGCGAAGAACGCGCAGCCCGACCCCGGCACCGACGTGGACCGGGGCGACCGGCTCGAAGACCGGCCGTGCCCCGTCTTCATCTCCACCGACGGCACCGTGACGGTCGACGGCGAGGTCATCGCGACGGCCACCTCGGGCGACGCCGCGCAGGCAGCCGTGCTCGACCGGCTGCACCAGCGGGCGCTGGACCGGGCGGCGCCGGTCCAGGCGTCGATCCTGGACCAGCAGCGGCGCCTCGTACTGCGCATCCGGGTACGGGAGGACGGCGCGAGCGAACTGCTGGAGGAGCCCCTGCCGTTGGACGCCGTCGATGTGGCGCAGGTGCCCACGCCTGTACCCGCGCCTGCACCGGCTCCCGCGCCCGCGCCCGCGCCGAGTCCTGCCCCGTTGGCTCCGGTGGCTCCAGCGCCCACGACCGCCACCCCGGTGGGCCCGCCGCCCATGGCGACCCCGACCGTCGCACCAGCCGTACAGCCGCCGCAGGACGTGCCTGGTACGGGTACGGGTACGACCGCGGGTTCGAGGACTGCGGGAGACGTGCGGCGCGGTTCGTACCAGGAATACGACACCACCGTGCTGAGCGTGGTCAGAGGACCCGCGCCGAGACCCCGGGCACAGCCCGTCCCGAACCCGACCGCCTCCCCGGCTCCCGGGCCGGTCACCGTTCCGGAGGAGCTGGTCGGCGGGGTGACGCTGGTCTGCGAGAGCGTCACGAGCGGTGAGTTGACGCTGGCCAAGGTCCAGGCGGCGGCGCTCGAACGGCAGGCGGCCCATCGCTTCGGGCCGGAACACCTCTACACGCTGGAGGCCCGCGCCCTCGAGGCGTATGTGGCGCATCTGATGGGCGATCACGTCGCGGCGACCACGCTCTCGCTCCAGGTGGCCGCGCTACGGCATCGGCAGGGTGACTACCGGGCCCACGAGGACATCGAACGTGCCCTCGCCAGCTGGGAGTTGCTGGCGACCCCGATCGCCGCCGTGCCGCTCGGGAAGCGGCTGCTGCCGCTGTGGAACCAGATCAGCGGCGCCGACGGCACCGAGCGCTACGCGGCGGCCGAGCGGCGTCTGTCGACGCTGGCCCAGGTGGCTCCGCCGGCGTTCGCGGCGTCCCTCGGAAACATTTTTTGAACTGCCCGCCGACGGTTCCCGTTGAAAAGCATGAACCCTCCGGCCGCTTCACCGAGTGACTTCGTCCACGAAATTCAAGATCGACACACATGAGGAGATCGAAATGACTCAGACGCGAATGGCAGCGTATACGGCGGCACTTCTGGTGGCCTCTTTCGGACTCATGGCCTGCGGGGCCGACAAGCCCGACCAGGGCGCCGGAAAGTCCTCGAAGACGTCCGACCTGGCGGCACTCAGCGGTGAGCAGCGCAAGGTCACGGAACAGCCTGTCCCCCTCCCGGCGTTCGAGGACAACCCCGATCCTCAGGGCGCCTTCAAGGTCGAAGTCTGCGCGGACACAGGTTTCAAAGGCTGCAAGTCGATGCCAGTGACTTCGACCGATGCCTTTCTGCTGGCCGACCAGATCAGCTCGATCAGGAACGACAACAACTTCAGCATCACCTTCTACTCCGAGAATGAATTCGCGGGCGCGTCCATCACGATCAAGCCTCATGAATCCATTGACAACCTCAGCACCCCGCAGTCCCCGATCGAGTTGAACGACAAGATCAGCTCATGGCAGCCGCAGGTGGTCGGGCGTGCGGCGGAGCGGGCGGTGGTCACCGTCTGCACGGAGCCGGAGTTGCGCGGTGAGTGCCAGGACCTGCCCATCTTCCAGGTCAGCACCAAACTCAACGACAAGATCAGCTCGATCCAGAATCTCAGCGACTTCGACCTCGTCTTCTACGTCGACAAGAACAACCAGGGCGCGGCCATCAAGATGATCTCACGGACCTATCTGCCGAATCTGAACCCGGAGGGTCCGAACAACGGGATCGACGAGAAGATCTCGTCCTGGCAGCCCGAGTCGAGCGACAACGTCGTACCGAAGTACGAGAACTGAGCCTCGACGTCCGGAGATTCCCGTGGAGTATTTCAAGCAGCCGATCCGGCCCGATCTCCTGGCAGACCGCGACGAGAACGGGGAACCGGACGTCGATCCGGACGCGGATTTTCTTGCTGACGCGGACTTCGGGGCACCGGAACGCTCACGCTTTCGCCTGCGTGTCCCGCGCTTCACAAGAGTTCCGGGGTTTCGGAGGGAGCCACGCCTTCGCGCCGAGCCGCCTCTTCCCGGTATCGCGCGTTCCTCCGATCGTCCGGCGATCCTGTTCGGTCTCGATCGGAAGACCCTGACGATTCTCGGCGTCGGCTTTCTTCTCGTCGTCGGATCGGTGGCCGCGTTCACGCTGTCGAGCGGGGAGCGGACCGTCGCCGGGGATGCGCCGCCGCTGTCGACCGTCACCACCTTCCCGGCGTTTCCGACCGCGAGCGTCATGCCACCCGCGGACGCCGACGAGCAGCCCGACGGCGGAGTGATCCTGGCGCCGGACCTGACGGGGGACGAGGGCGCGGACTCCGAGTCCGACGGCGACTCGGGCACGGTCGCCGCGCCGCCGGACTCCGACGCCGATCCGGGTGCGGACCCAGGCGCGTCCGAGCCTTCGCCGAGCGCGGGGCAGCCCCAGGACTCAGGGACGGGTGCGGGGGCCGGGACCGGGTCGGGCCGGGTGGCCGGCACGGCCGCCGTGCCGGTCAAGGGGTATGTGATCACCTCCACCTACGCGCAGGCGGGGAACTGGACCACGGGTCATCACACCGGGGTCGACCTGGCGGTGAAGGTCGGCACGCCCGCGGTGGCGGTGCTGCCGGGGATGGTGCTCATGTCGGCCACCGACGCGAGTTACGGCCATTACGTGCTGATCCGGCACGCCGAGCACGAGTACAGCCTGTACGCGCATCTCTCCCGGCTGGACGTACGGCAGGGGGCGACCGTGTCCGCCGGGCAGGGGATCGGGCTCTCCGGGGCCACCGGCAATGTGACCGGTCCTCATCTCCACCTGGAGGTGCGGACGGAACCGGTCTTCGGCTCGGACATCGACCCGGTCGCCTATCTGGCCGATCACGGTGTGCAGCTCTGACCTCCTGCTCCATCACCACATTCCACAATCATCACGGTTGAGTAACGTGGGGCTCTTTTTAGAACTCCACCCGAAGCGGCAGCCGTGTTGCGGATGTCAACCGATCTGAAAAACCAGAATTTCCATCACCACCTTCTTTCGGGGGTTTTCCCATGTATCGCACTCGTATGGCCACCGTCGCGGCGACCGTGATGGCCGGTGCCCTTCTCCTCACCGCTTGCGGCGGCGGGGACGAGGATGCCGCGAAGGACTCGGAAACGTCGGTCGCGGCGGACGAGGTGAGTTTCAAGGACGGTACGGCCGAGCAGAACAAGGCCGATCTCAGCACGGGTGACTTCGCCGCCAACGCGGCCCCCGCGAAGCAGTCCAAGCAGTCCAGCCCCGTCATCCGCAACTGGGTCCAGCTGTCGGCCGCCGCGGCGGGAGACCTCGATCCCGTGGTGACGAACGCCGCCGGTTTCGTTCTCTACCGGTTCGACAAGGACGAGCCGTCGAAGTCCAACTGCTTCGACGAGTGCGAGAAGACCTGGCCGCCCTACCTCGTCAAGCCCGGCGGCAAGGTGTTCATCGACGGCATCAAGAAGTCCGACGTCGGCTTCATCCAGCGGGGCAAGGGCTTCCAGCTCACCCTCGGCAAGGCCCCGGTCTACCTCTTCAGCAAGGACACCGCCCCCGGTGACACCAACGGCCAGGGCGTCGGCGGCACCTGGTTCGGCGTGACCCCCGACGGTCAGCGTGCCGGCCAGGACGGCGGCGACGCGGCCGAGCCCGAGATCGAGGAGAACGGCACCGGCGGAGGCGGCTCGGCCGACAGCGGGTCGAAGGAACTGGTCGAGCGCTCCGAGGACGGCCGTTACAAGTTCGCCGACGACCCCAACGACTCCGAGAGCGCGGTCGGCACCGTCTCCGGGCGAGGCTGCCGCAACACCTCCCTGGGCGGCGCCATCTCCTCGATCGGCCCGGACGACGACCAGTCGGGCAGCAAGCCCATCAAGCTCTGGGACGGCCCCGACTGCACCGGAAAGTCCCTCCTCCTGGAGCGTGGCGTCTCCGCGAACCTCGCCACGGAGGACTTCGACAACAAGACCCGCTCCATCTTCATCGGCGAGTTCGCCGGCCAGTGACCAGACGCTAGCCCCTGATCTCCCCTTCCTGCGCGCGCACTTGGCGCATGACAGGCCCTCTCTGTCGAGGCGCTCCCTCCTCGACGGGGAGGGCCACGCGCGGTTGCGCCGGTGAACCGAGACGCAGAGACGGCGGGAGACGGGGAGCGGGGGAAGCGACGGGAAGCGGCCGGATCACTGCGGACATCTGCAGGACACAGGGAAGGAACGGCTACCAAATGAGGAAGAACGCGATGAAGGGGCGCGACGGCAGGGCCGGAAGGCCGTTCGGAAACCTGCTGTGGATAACAGCCGCCCTGCTGTTCACGATCACCGGCTGCACGAGCCCGCCCGCCGTCGCTCCCCCGACTGTCGGTGAGTTCACCGAGCCGGAGACCTGGTCGCCGTCGGACATGTCCGAGGCCACCCCCTACGACATGGCGATGCCGGACAAGGCCGACACTGACCCGCGGGTGTCCGACCCGGAGCCGAAGGCCGTCCGGGCCGAGCCCGAGCAGGCGCCCTACGTCGAGAACGCGGCTGTCCTGGGCAAGGTGTTCTTCGACACCCCCAAGGGCCGCCGGGTCTGCTCCGGGACCGCGGTGACGGATCCCGCGGACCCCGGCGCGTCGAGCCTGGTGTGGACCGCGGGCCACTGTGTGCACACCGGCCGGACCGGCGTCTTCTACCGGAACATCGTGTTCGTGCCGTCGTTCAACAACGAGGCGCAGTCCGGGGTGAGCAGCGCGGACACGGGCACGCGGGAGATCTCGCCGCTGGGCGTCTGGTGGGCCGACCGGGCGGCCGTCTCCACCGGCTGGGCGCGGGAGGGCGAGGAGATCGGCGGGGCGGGCGCCGCCTACGACTACGCGGTCCTGCATGTCCGTCGCTCCGGCGATCCCACGGCTTCCCTGGAGGAGGCGATCGGGTACGCGATCCCGGTGGTGCTCGACGCGCCGGCCATCACCGGGATCCCCACCCTCAAGATCTGGGGCTACCCGGCGGAGACCCCGTTCGACGGCAATCTGCTCTTCTCCTGCCAGGACCGGCCCGGCAGGCTGTCCATCGTCGAAAAGGACCCGACGCTGTACCGGATCGGCTGCACGATGAACGGCGGCGCGTCCGGGGGCGGTTGGTTCATGGGCCGGGCCGACGGCACGTTGGTGCTCGTCAGCAACACCTCGGTCGGTCCGAGCAGTGCGCAATGGCTCGCGGGTCCCCGCCTCGGCGCCGAGGCGAAGAAGTTGCTCACCACCGTCGGCACGGACACGAGCGGGAGCACGGGAGCGGGCTGAGTCCGTCCCCGCCGGGAGGGCCGGCGCCGTCACCGGAGGCCGTGTGCCTTCTCGGCCCCGGTGCTCGGTCAGCCCTTTCGGCTCGCGTCCCGTCGTGTTCGACAGTGGTACTCAACAACAGATGGATGCCGACGCTGGAACGCGCGGCCCCGGGCCGGGGCCATTACCGGAGGGCCGGGCGTCGCGCGGGCGGGGCAGGACGCCCCTCACCGAAGCAGACGCCATCGAGCCACGACGTCACGACGCCCATTCGCCGTCCGCTGCTCCCTTTCGGTGCCGCGAATCCCGTTCAAAGCATTCTCGGAATCGGCGAAACAGCAGATTCCTTCAGCACCTTCCGCAAATCCCGGAAGTATCCGGGTTCAACTGCAACAACGCGGAGAAGGGGCGGTGGGTTCAATCAGTCTTCGGGCCGGATCTATTGAACTGTCGGCGCGTTCATCGGCGTAGTGCAGGGTGAAAGAGCTTGACCGACAGGGACACGGTTTCCTGACACCGTTTCCGCCGGCCGGCTCATCGTCGTAGCAGATGTTTCACACCGAAGGAGTTCGATTCACATGCCGAGTGCGTCAGATGCCGCCTCTCAGCGGCCTCAAGCCAGTTCTTCGGGGCCCCGGCCCGGATCGCTCGGGGCCATGGCCCAGGCGGTACAGGCGACTGTCCGTCTGCGAGGAGAGGCTCCGGGCGGACCGGGCCAGCCGCGCAGGGAGTCCGCGCAGCACATCGACGACACCCTCCGTCGCAACGGCGCGTACGGAGAACCGACCGTCGGACGGGACGTGAGCGAGGCCATCAAGGGCATCAGGGCTGTCGCCGGCGAGGGCGGATCCCACAGCGTCCAGAAGGCCTTCATCGACCCCCGTCTGACTGAGGCCTACCTGACGAAGACCAGCGACCGCCCCGCGGCCAGGGCGGCACACCGCATGGTCGCCGGCGGAGAGACCCAGTACTGGGAACCGGAGCACTCGCAGCGACCGAGCGCGGGCACTCGCGCCGCCACGAGTGTCCACCTGGACACCCGTGTGAGGCTCCAGGAGTTCGTGGGCGCCGCGACCGGCATCGCGGAAAGCGCGCACCGGCACTCCGCCGGAGAGCAGGACCAGTTCTTCGGCCACGGCGGCGCGGCGTCGGCACTCCCTCCCGCGCCCACCCACACCCAGCGGCCGCCCACCGAGGCGGAGATCACGGCGTACTGGGCCGCCCAGCAGCGGTCTCAGCAACAGCAGCGGTCTCAGCGGCGATGAGCTGATCGCCCACGCGGCCGGTGGGGCGCGGTGGGTTCCGGAGCCCGGCACCGTCACCTGGAGAAGGGTGGCGGTGCCGGGCTTTGCCGTCTGGCGCGGAGCGCGACGGCCTGATGAACGGGCATCTGCTCGGCGGCCGTTCTCGACCTTGTTCGGCAGGTGTTTCCCTTTCGCCTACGAGGCACCCTCATCCAGCTATACGGTCGCCGGCGCGTGGAGTTCTGTCGCGCCTGGGACCGGGACGACACGTGCTCGAAGAGCGACGACAGCCTGGCCCGAATGCGTGGGCCAGGCTGAGAATTGCACCAAGGGGCCGTTCGGTGGTGGTCCGTCGGTCGGTGACCGGGGTTCCGGATCAGGCCGCGACTTCGACGTACTGTTTGCCCTGGTCGTTCTCGACGGTCACGGATTCCACCTGGTTCAGGGGTACGGCGGCGAAGCCGGAGAGGTCCGAGCCCGCCCCCACTGCACCCTCTTCGGACTGCCCCACCACCCAGCTGCCCGCGATCTCGCGCTCCCCCGACTTCGACCGAACGACCAGCCGGCACTTCTCGCCGGGCTGGAGGCCGCCGACCGTCACGTCGACCCGGACCCAGCCCACGGCCGGTGTCAGGCTCACCTTCATCGTTGCCCCCGTCGCCGAGTCCGTCGCCGACCCCGTCCAGCCCCCGTCCCCCTCGGCGGACCGGGACGCGAGTGTGTCGGGTGAGGTATGCGCCTGGCCCGTGACGTACCCGCCGCCGAGGAGTACCCCCGCGAGGGCCGCCGCGGCGACACCCACCAGCACACCCCGGCGCCGCCGGTTCGCCGCGTCCTCCGCGCGCGCCTGCCGCAACGTCCGCCGCAGCATCAGATCACCGTCCTCCGGCGGACCCTCCAGAAAGAACTCCGGTGGCACCTCACCGAGTTCCGCCTCAAGCGCCTTCAGATCAGCCAGCTCCACTCGGCATACCTCGCACGCCTCGATCTGTCGCTCAAGCCCGGACCGCTCATCGGCGTCAAGAAGGCCCAGCGCATACGCGCCGAGGAGTACGTCATGAGAGTGCTCCCGCGTCGTCACACTGCCACCTCTCGGAGCTGAACATCACTGCCCGGCCTGCCCACATACACCTTGCGCAACGCCTTCAGAGCATGATGAGCACGCGACTTGACCGTACCCTCCGGAATACCCAGCCGAACCGCCGCCTCCGCAGCAGTGCGCCCGTGGTAGTAGACCTCCATCAACACGTTGCGCTGATCGGGCTTCAGTTGGGCCAGCGCCTCCATCAGGACGACCGACTCGACGACGTTCTCGGCGTGGTCCTGCTGCACCGGGACCGTCGCCTCGCTCTCCCCCACCTCGGTCGGACGAGCCGCCTTCGCACGATAGCGATCCGCTACCAGGTTGCGCGTCACCGTGATCAGCCAGCCCCGCAAGGATCCTTGCGGGTCGTTGACGATCTCGGGATGACGCCACGCACGTATCAACGTCTCCTGGACCACGTCCTCGGCGATCAGTCTGTCCCCTGTCAGACGCGTCGCGTACGCCAGCAACGCTTTCCCGTGCTCGGCATACAGAGCCCTGATGACCGCTTCGTGACTTGTGGCTTTTGTGGCCCCTAGCCGCAGGATCGCCATTCACTGTCTCCCATGTTCCCCGCCGGTTTGATAGACACATCGAGCAGTTCGGTCCCGAAGTTCAACGGACGCCGGTGACATGGATCACTCGCCAACCACCGTCTCCGGAAGCCCTGTTGTGGCACATGGCAGCCCTTTGAGACACCCACGGGAGTCATGGGTGTCGCTGGAGTCATGGGTGCCACGGGGCCGGCAGCTCGGAGCAGCGACGTAGGCCGCCTCAGCTCCATCGACGCGGGGCGGAGGCGGGCCACGGCCCTCCCGTCCCGGCACGAGCGCCGGGACGGGAGCGGATGCCGGGGAGGCGCACCACCGACCGATGCGGGGGACAAGGTCACTGGCTCACCTCGGCGAACCCGGCATCCACGCACTACTACGGCGACCAGGACGGCGGCGGTTCGATTCCCATCCGGGCTGACCGGAAAGCAGCTGTCTGGCTTGATCCCGACTGACGTGATCCGTCGCGTCCGGACATCGCCCCGGTCTTTCGCGGGGCCCGGCCGCGGGGACGCTCCGGCCTCCCGCGGGTCTCGCCGAAGTGGAGTGAACTCACTTTCCACAACGCGCCGTAGGTGTCGGTACAAGGCAGCCGATCCCGACGGAGCGCATGGTGACCAATACGTATACCCGACACCGAACCCCGGCGGAGCGCGGATTTCCCGCGTCCCGTCGGCGCTTCCTCACAGTCCTCGGGACCGCCACCGCCGGACTGCCGCTGCTCGGAGCGTGCAGGGCCGGCCCGGGCGGGACAGCCGCCTCGGACCATGGAGGTTCGATGGGCGGCAGGCTGCCCCGGGTCCGGGTGTCTCAGGCGGCCTCCCCGGGGCGTGGAGTGAAGCGGACCTCCTTCCCGATCACCGCGGTCGGTATCACGTGGACCGGGCCCCCGCGCGGGGTACGGCTGCGGCTGATCGACCGGAGTGGGAAGCCGGGCGACTGGCAGGACGTGACCGCCGGTTGCCCGTGCGGCAAGGACCCCGACATCCTGCGCACCAGGTCGGCGGCGCCGCCGCACCGGGCCCTCGTACCGGCGCGGGGCAGTTACGGTTATCAGCTCGACGTCGACGCCGGGGTGAGGGTCGTCGAGGCGATCGCCATCGACGCCGGGCGGCTTGGACGGAAGAAGCGCGCCAAGTCGTCGGACGCCCCGTCGAAGTCAGCCGCACCGTCCGGATCCGCACCGGGCGTCGCCTTCCCGCCGCCCGGGTTGGTGCTCCGCGCGGACTGGGGTGCCGACGAGGCGAAGCGCCTGACCGCGGACGGGAGGGAGTCGTCGCCCACCCGCTTCACCCCGGTGCAGGCGATCACCGTCCACCACACCGCCACGCCTGTGAACGATCCCGACCCCGCCGCCACCGTACGTGCCATCTACGAGCAGCACGCCGTCTCCAACGACTGGGGAGACATCGGCTACAACTTCCTGATTGATCGTCAAGGTCGGGTCTACGAAGGCCGGTTCAGCGGCACGGACGGCGTTCCGGCACACAACGCGGGCGACGAGGTCGTCACCGCGTTCCACACCTTCGGCTTCAACGCCGGGAACATCGGCATCGCTCTGCTCGGCGACTTCGAGAAGGAGAAGCCGTCGGCCCGGATGCGGGATTCCCTGGTGCGGCTGACCGCGTCCCTCGCCGCACGGCACAAGCTCGACCCGCTGGCCGGTGTCACCTACGTCAGTCCCACCAGCGGCAAGTCCACCGACGGTCCCGCCCTCGGCGGCCACCGGGACTGGACGTCCACCGAATGCCCGGGATCCGTGGCCTACCTGGACCTCCCGGACGTACGCGAGCGAACGGCCGAGCTCGCCCGCTGACCGTCTCCCGTTCCCGCACCTCCCCGGTCCGCCCTGGCCCACGGCGTGACCTGACCGCCGGGCCCCCTCTCCCCGCTCCCCCGCCTCTCCCCCTCCGCCGACCACCGCGCGGGCGTGGTCCGGCGGGGAGCGCCGTCATGCGCCGAAGCGCGTGGTCCGGACACCCCAAGGAGTGATCATGAGTTGGACGTTCATGGGCCCCGACGGATCGGTTCGGCCGGACGCCGAGGAGAGCCGTGCCGACCACCGCGCCCAGGTCCTCGCCCTGCACGCCTATGTGAGCCGCCTGCTGCGGGGCGATCCTCTCCGGGCCGAGGACATTGTCCAGGAGACACTGCTGCGCTGCTGGCGCGCCCACGGCAGCAGCGGGGACGGCGTCCTGCGGCCCTGGATGTTCCGGGTGGCGCGCAACCTCGTCGTCGACAACTACCGCAGTGCGAGGACCCGCCCCCAGGAGATCGACAGCGAGGCGTGGAGGGAGTACGACGCGGACATGGGAGGGGACATCGAGGAGGGCGTGCTGACGGCGATGGTGGTACGTGCGGCCCTCGCCACGCTGTCCCCGGCACACCAGCAGGCCCTGTTCGAGGTGTACTACCGTGACCGCACCCTGGAGGAGGCAGCCCAGATTCTGGGCATACCGACGGGCACCCTGAAGTCCCGTGTGCACTACGGCCTTTCGGCCCTGAAGAAGTCCCTCACCCACCACCATGCCGAGGAGCCGACCGCTGCGCCGCCGGACGGCCACCGGTGATCCGGCGAAGCAGCACCTCCGCGGGACCGTAACGGATGCGCGCCGACAGGCTTGCGCTGAGGGCGAGTTGCGCGGTCCAGAGGACCGTGCAGCCGCAGGCCAGAGCAGCCGGGCCGACGGAACCGTAACGGGCGAGGCCGTAGCCGGTGAAGACGAAGGCCAGTACGGCGGACTGAAGAAGGTAGTGCGACAGGGTCATACGGCCGCCCTGTGCGAGAGCCGCGACGATCGCCGGGCCGTACCTGCCGCGCAGCAGCGACAGCAGTGCGGTCGCGTAGGCGGCGCTGAGCAGGGGCGCGGTGAGGATGTCGACCGCCTGGCCGAGGTAGTAATAGCGGGCGCCGAAGGAGCCGTGGCTGCACATCGCCGTCAGGACGCCGCCCGGCAGGCCGATCAGGAGGCCCGCGGTGAGCAGCCGCCCCCTGGCGGGGGAGACCGCTGTGAGGCGTGCGGGGTCCAGCCATCCCCGGCGGCCCGCGGCGAGGCCTGTCAGCATGGCGGCGAGGAGGTGCGGGCCGTAGAGGAGCGCGCCCGTGAACGCCTGTCGGTAGGCGGTGATGTTGGCGTGCACGACCGAGCCGATGCCGCCCCGGTAAGCCGCGGCCTGACGCGCCTGGAGCACCGGATCAAGGACCTGTCCGGCGTCGTCGAGGCTCAGCACCAGGACGCCGACGACGACGAACACGGCAGTGAGGAAGGCGACCAGGGCCACGGCCGTCCACAGCAGGGCTCGTGTGTCCAGCCTCCGCAGCGAGTGGAGGAGCGCGCCGAGAACGGCGTACGTCATGAGGATGTCGCCGGGGTAGAGCAGGACGGCGTGGGCGAGACCCAGCAGGAACAGGCCCAGCAGGCGGCGGGCGTGGCGGCGGGCGAAGGGCGCGCCGTCGCGTGCCGCCGCCTCCTCCTGGAGCACGAAGCTGTAGCCGAACAGGAACGCGAAGAGCAGATAGAACTTGGTCGTGAACAGGGCCGTGACCAGCCAGGTGGCCGTCCGGTCCAACGGTGTCGCGGCCGGGCCCGCCGTCACGCTCCAGGCTCCGGCGAGCACCGGGGCGTTGACCATGCAGATACCGAGCAGGGCGAAGCCGCGCAACACGTCGATCTGCGGGAGCCGGGACACTTTCGCGAGCGGGACTCGCCCGCCACCAGGGCGGATGGGCGGCGTGCTCCCCCGGGGCCGGGACGGGGGGTGCCGTTCACCGGGTGGGCGGCGGGCACCATCGGGGTTGCTCGACGCCAGGGGTGACGGGGAGGCCGCTCGCCTCCGGGTGCTGTTCATGGCAACCACCTACGGCTGAGGCCCCTCGCACGGTTCACTCACCGCCCCCGGTGTTCGGGGCAGCGGGAGCGAAGCCGCGGCGGACCTCCGCCGTACCGGCAGTGACCCGCCGAGCCCGCACGGCACACCCCGGTCATAGGACCCTCAGGTCTCCCCCGGGGCAGCTGACGGGCGGTCGCCGTCACTCTTCCTTGTCTCCAGGACAAGTGGCGTGCGTTCCTGCGGCCCGGCCCCTCCGGTCTTGGAGGGGGCACCACTTCACTCACCCGCCCACTCGCCTCCACACCCATACCGACTACCGACCACCCATTGCTCGACCCACCCCGCATCGCGCCGGCCGAAGTCACCCACAGTGCAACCCGCCTGCGAGCCCTGGCAGCTCCTCCGGCCGGCCGGCACCGCTCTTCAGGGCGCCCTACATCGGCATTCACGCCAGAAGCGCCGGCCGCATCAGTCCGGCCGACTCGAAGAGTTCGCCACAAGGGGTAGGCACGCCCCTTCTCCCCACGCGTCCGTCCGCCGGAGGACACAGGGGCGGAGCACATAGCCTGCGGCTGTTTACACGCTTCTCGCTCGCCGGGCCGACATCGGCGGGGCCACGGGCACAGAGGTCAGGTCAGAAGCGGTCTCAGGCGGCCTAACTGATCAGAAACCTCTGGTCGGCCCGTCCGTCGCAGGGCTCGACCGTGACGTCGGCTCCGGTCGCGGTGGAGTTGCCGCGCGGGCCCCCGCAGCGCCGGGTGTCCTCCAGGCGGAGGATGTGGCGGGCGGCGTCCCTGCCGACGCTCGATGTGGAAGTGCTGGTAGGACCGAGTGGCGTCACAGCTTTTCCACGGCCACGGTTCCAGCAGGCCCTGGGTCCGGACCCTCGCGGCGCATGGTGAGACAGCCGCGTCCGTGCTTCGGGTGTTGCCATTCGATGAAGTACGGCGTCCGCGCCCTGCCGGGGTCGGCGGGTCTCAGGTAGGTGTCAAGGTCTCGCAGCACGTCCGCGCGGCGGTCGTCAGGGGCTGAGTTCTGTACGTGACTGACCTGAGCAGTTGCCAACGGCCACGTGCGAGCCACCGCTGATGTCGCCGACACGGAGATTGTCGTTGTTGATGATGCCTGTCTGGTGCGGCGTGAACCCGCCCAGGTGCACGTCGTGCTCAGCCAGGAATTCCGCCGCCCCCGCCTCGATGAGCTTCCGCTGATCCCGCCGCCGCGTCCCCGCACGCACACGGCGGCGCACCTCACGACTCAGCTTCGCCGGCGAGGAGAACAGGCCGGGCAATGTGCGTGGCGGGGACTTCGCACCGGCGCGTCCTCCAGGCCTGTTGGGTTCGAAGGACGCGCCGGTGGCCGTGGCGCGGACCGGACCGGTGTACGCCGAAGTCGGCTGCCGTCGAGCGCCGTCAGCCGGCGTCAGCCGACGAGCGTGACGTTCTGTTCCTTCACCGCGTGGAACATCGGCAACGGCAGACCGCTGGAGCGCAGTTCCATCAGCGTCGCCTCGACCTTCGCCGCGCCCGGCTCGAAGCGGCCCGGATCGGTGGGTTCGGTGTTCGTCCAGCGGTGCTCGGCGCCGTCGCAGACCGCGGTGGTGCTGCCGATGCCCTTGCGCACGTTGCTCCTGCCCAGGCTCAGGGACGAACTGTCCTGACCGAGGGACGGCTTGTCCTGGCTCAGGGAGGAGCTGACGAGGACCGGGCCCGTACTGCCCTTGCAGCGGTACGTGCCGGACAGGGTGACGGTGCCGTCCGCTGCGAGGCGGGCCGTCGGGTCGACGGTCACCGTCTCCGAGAGCCCTACCGGCTCGGCGGACGCGGCCTGTTGGGACAGCGCGCCCGCGGACGGGGCGGCGGCCAGCAGCAGCGCCGCACCGGCGGCTGTGCCCATGACCTGGTGCAATCGCATCGGGATACCTCCTGGAGTGGGGGCCTCCACAGGTACCGGCCCGGCGGGCCCGTGGGCGTGACCCTCACCCCTTTGGTGGCGAGTTGATGGCGAGTTGATGGCGAATCCGCACCGTCCGTCCTGGACTCGTCCGAGTGTTGTCCGCGTGTTGTCCGCGTGTTGTCACGTTTCCCGTCCGGCTGTTCCGATGAGTTCGCGGCAAGCGCATGGTCTATCCATACGGGCGACGAAAACGCCGCCCGACTCCTCGCACGTGGAGGCCCACCATGTGTTCTCACCAGACTTCGTGCCCGTCCGCCGACCGCTCCGACCGCTCCGACCGCCCGGACGGTTCGAACGGCTCGAACGGTTCCGACCGCTCCGACGCGCACATCGTCTCCGCGCACCCGGAGCAGGGCTGGTACCTGCTGTGCGACGGGGCGATCGCCTTCGACGACACCGGCGCGCTGCTGCCCGACGGGCGGGTCGTCGGTCCGCACCGGGTGCCGGCCGAGCAGCTGGCCATCGCGGCCTGACCGCCCCGCACCGGCAGAAGCACAGCCCGCCCGTCTGTCGCGTACCGTTGACTGTCGTCAAGAAGTCGCTGACGGCCTAAAGTGATCAACGTGTCCGAGCAGCACGCACCCCGGTCCCTCATCGTCACCTTCTACGGCGCGTACGGCCGCTTCGCCCCTGGTCCCGTACCCGTCGCCGAGTTGATCCGGCTTCTCGCCGCGGCCGGCGTGGACGCGCCCTCCGTGCGTTCGTCGGTGTCCCGGCTCAAACGCCGGGGACTGCTCCTGCCGGCCCGTACGGCGGCCGGCGCGGCCGGGTACGTCCTGTCGCCGGACGCGCGACAGCTCCTCGACGACGGCGACCGCCGGGTCTACGCGACCTCCCCGCCCGAGGACGACACCTGGGTCCTCGCCGTGTTCTCCGTACCGGAGTCCGAGCGGCAGAAACGGCACGTACTGCGCTCACGCCTGGCCGGCCTCGGTTTCGGGACGGCCGCCCCCGGAGTGTGGATCGCCCCGGCCCGCCTCTACGAAGAGACCCGTCACACGCTGGAACGGCTGCGGCTGGACGCGTACGTGGAACTGTTCCGCGGCGCGCACCTGGGGTACGCGCCGACGGCCGAGGCGGTCGCGCGCTGGTGGGACCTCGCCGGGATCGCCAAGCAGCACGAGGCGTTCCTCGACCGGCACGCGCGCGTGCTGCACGAGTGGGAGAACAGGGCCGACACCCCCGCGGAAGAGGCGTACCGCGACTATCTGCTCGCTCTCGACTCCTGGCGCCACCTCCCGTACACCGATCCGGGACTGCCTCCCTCACTGCTGCCCCCGGACTGGCCCGGAGCCCGCTCCGCCGCCGTCTTCCGGGCGCTGCACGAGCGGCTGCGGGACGCCGGGGCGACCTTCGCGGGTGTGCCCGGGGACCTTCCTGAATCCGGCCACGAGTGACGTCACAGCACACTCAAACCCGAACCCATGTGACGTGAGGCACAATCCCCGTCGCTAAGGCAACGCTCAGGTCGCTCAATCCCTCTTCTCATAATCCTTACCTAGCGTCGGGACGCATGAGTCTGATGGGCAATCTGAACCGGGCGCTCTCCGCCACCACCGGCCTTCAGGTGCGCCGGGCCACTCCCGCCGCGCCGCCACAGCCGAACAGGGCCGGGGCGCAACCCGGCAAGCGGCCCACGCCGGTGTACCGATGTCCGGCCCCCGGAGATCTCGCCACGGACCGGTTGCTGCGGCGTCCGGTCTTCATCATGTCTCCCGTGCGCTCCGGCTCGACGCTGCTGCGCATGCTACTGAACGCGCACTCGCGGCTGCACTCCCCGCACGAGCTGCACATCCGCCGCCTTGAGGTCGACTTCGGCAGCAGACTCTCGCAGCGCGCCATGAGCGCCCTCGACCTGGAACGGGGCGACCTGGAGCACCTGCTCTGGGACCGGGTCATGCACCGGGAGCTGGTCAGGTCGGGCAAGGACGTCCTGGTCGAGAAGACACCCAGCAACGCGTTCGTCCACCGGCGCATCCGGGACTGCTGGCCCGACGCCCGCTTCGTCTTCCTGCTCCGCCACCCGGTGTCCATCGCCCGGTCCTGGCACGAGGGCGACCCCGAGAAGCGGACCTTCGACGAGGCCGCGGCCGACGCCCTGCGCTACATGAAGGCCGTCGAGAGCGCCCGCCGGGCGACCACCGGCGGCCACCCGAACGGTCACCCCGGCGGCCACCCGGATGGTCACCCCGGCGGCCACGCAGTCCACCACACCCTGCGCTACGAGGACCTCACCGCCGACGCCGAGAAGGAGATGCGCGACCTCTGCGCCTTCCTGGGCGTCGGTTTCGAACCGTCGATGCTCGACTACGGCCACCGCGACGACACCCAGGTGGTGAAGGGCCTCGGCGACTGGCGGGACAAGATCCGCACCGGCCAGGTGCAGAGCGGACGCGCGCTGCCCGCCGAGGACGAGATCCCTGAGCTGCTGCGACCCATGTGCACGGCCTGGGGATACGGCTCGTGAATCGGCACGAGCGCGTGAAGCCGCACGCCGAGATCACGGAGGTGTGGCCGCGCGACGGACACGTACGGCTCGTCGGTCGCATCCACGGACGTCCCGCCGAGGGCGACTGGCGGCTGCTGCTCACCCGCCGCGGCCACACCGGCCGCCCCCTCGACTACCCCGCGCAGGTGAAGGGCGACCGCTTCGAGGGCGAGCTGCCCCTCACCGACCTGGTGACGCCTGACCCCGCCGAGATCGAGGAGTGGGACGTCCATCTCACCGACGGCGAGGCCCGGTTGAGGGCCGGACGACAACTCGACGACATCCACGGCAAGAAGAAGATCATGGTCTTTCCCGAGCAGCGCGTACGCGGTCTGCGCGTGCGCCCGTACTACACGGTGAAGGACAACCTCTCACTGGAGTGCCGCACGGGAGCCGCCTCATGACGGTCCATCAGTTGGCGGGACATCCCGCGGACGCGGCCGGACGGCCGAAGGTCCGCTATCTGCTGCTGCACGCCTACGGCCGCGGCGGCACCATCCGTACGGTGATGAACCAGGCCAACTCCCTGGTGCAGGCCGGCTGGGAGGTCGAGCTGGTGAGCGCGCTGCGCCGCCGGGACGACATCCAGTTCCCGCTCGACCCGCGCGTCCGCGTCAGCACGGTCGTCGACCTTCGCGAGAGCGCCCACTCCCCCGGCCGGGGTGTGGCCGGACGCTGGCGGGACTGGCGCCGCGGGCGGCTGACCGAGCGGCCCGCGCGGCACATCCCGTCGGGCGAGTTCGGCTACCGGTACTTCAACCGGCTCGTGGAGCAGCGGCTGATCGCGTACCTCTCCTCGTTGCGCGACGGCATTCTCGTGACCACCAGGCCCGCGCTCAACTTCCTCGCCGCGGAACACGCGACGGGCGGCGTGCTGCGGGTGGCGCAGGAGCACATGAACCACGGCACACACAAGCATGACGTGCAGCGACGCATCCGGGAGACCTACTCGCGCTTCGACGCGGTCGCCGTCCTGACGGAACGGGACCGCGAGGAGTACGAGCAGTTGCTGCCCGGCACCCGGGTGGTGCGCATCCCCAACGCCGTGCACTCCCTCGACCAGATCCCCTCGGACCACCGGTCGAAGATCGCGGTGGCGGCCGGGCGGCTGTTCCCGCAGAAGGGCTTCGACCTGCTGATCCCCGCGTGGGCGAGGCTCGTCGAGACGTACCCCGACTGGCAGTTGCGGATCTACGGCAGCGGCGAGAAGAAGGCCGAGCTGCGGGCGCTCATCGAGGAGCACCACCTCTACAACCATGTGCTCCTGATGGGTCACACGGACCGGCTGGACGACGAACTCGCCAAGGCCTCCTTCTACGTGCTCAGCTCACGCTTCGAAGGGCTGCCGATGGTGATGATCGAGGCGATGAGCCACTCGCTGCCGGTGGTGGCCTTCGACTGTCCGACCGGTCCCTCCGACGTCCTCACCCACGGCGTCGACGGCCTGCTGGTACCGCCCGAGGACCCCGACGCCCTCGCCGAGTCCATGGCCGAGCTGATGGGCGACCGGGCGTTGCGCGCCGACATGGGCGTCGCGGCCGTGCTGACGGCGGCGTCGTACGGCCCGGACGCGGTGCACCCGCGTTGGGAGGCCCTCTTCAACGAACTCAGCAACGGCCTCGGCGCACCGGACCGACCCGGCACGCCCCCCGCTCTCCCCGGCCCACGGCACCGCACCACGGACGCCGCGAAAGGACACCACGCATGACCACCACGGCAAGGAGCCGTCAGAAGCCTCCTACCGCTCAGGGGGCCACGGTCTGGCTCACCGGGCTGCCGAGCGCGGGCAAGACGACGATCGCCCGCTTCCTCGCCGGCCGGCTGCGCGCCGAGGGGCATCGTGTGGAGGTCCTCGACGGCGACGAGATCCGCCGCTTCCTCTCCGCGGGACTCGGTTTCTCCCGCGAGGACCGCAACACCAACGTGCAGCGCATCGGCCTGGTCGCCGAGGTACTGGCCCGCAACGGCGTCCTCGCCGTCGTCCCCGTCATCGCCCCGTACGCCGACAGCCGCGAGGCGGTGCGCAAGCGCCACGAGGCGAGCGGGACGCCCTACATCGAGGTGCATGTCGCCACGCCGGTCGAGGTCTGCAGCGAGCGGGACGTGAAGGGCCTGTACGCGCGGCAGGCGGCCGGACGGCTGACCGGGCTCACCGGGATCGACGACCCGTACGAGCCCCCGCTCGACCCGGCGCTCGCGCTGGACACCCGGTCGCAGACGCCCGAGGAGTCGGCCGATTCGGTACACGCGGTGCTGTCGGCCAGGGGGTTGGTATGAGGCCCTCGACGACCCCGGCGGCGGCACCGACGGTGGCCGCCCCGGCCCCGGCCCCGGCTGCCACCGATCACCCGTACGCCCCGAGCCACCCGTACGTCCTGAGCCATCTGGACGCTCTGGAGTCCGAGGCGGTGCATATCTTCCGCGAGGTGGCGGGTGAGTTCGAGCGGCCGGTGGTGCTCTTCTCCGGCGGCAAGGACTCCATCGTCATGCTGCACCTGGCACTGAAGGCGTTCGCGCCCGCCGCGGTGCCCTTCTCACTCCTGCACGTGGACACCGGACACAACTTCCCGGAAGTCCTGGAGTACCGCGACCGCACGGTCAAGAAGCACGGCCTGCGCCTGCATGTGGCCTCCGTGCAGGAGTACATCGACCGCGGCGCGCTGCGGGAGCGCCCCGACGGGGTGCGTAACCCGCTGCAGACCGTGCCGCTGACCGAGACAATCCAGGCCGAACGCTTCGACGCCGTCTTCGGCGGCGGACGCCGCGACGAGGAGAAGGCCCGCGCCAAGGAGCGCGTGTTCTCCCTGCGCGACGAGTTCTCCCAGTGGGACCCGCGCCGCCAGCGCCCCGAACTGTGGAACCTCTACAACGGCCGCCACGCCCCCGGCGAGCACGTCCGCGTCTTCCCGCTCTCCAACTGGACCGAACTCGACGTGTGGCAGTACATCGCCCGCGAGGGCATCGAACTGCCCGAGATCTACTTCGCGCACGAACGGGACGTCTTCCAGCGGGCCGGCATGTGGCTCACGGCCGGCGAATGGGGCGGCCCCAAGGACGGCGAGACCATCGAGAAACGGCAGGTCCGCTACCGCACGGTCGGGGACATGTCCTGCACGGGCGCGGTCGACTCCGACGCCACCACCCTGGAGGCCGTGATCACCGAGATCGCCGCCTCCCGGCTCACCGAGCGCGGCGCCACCCGCGCCGACGACAAGATGTCCGAGGCCGCGATGGAAGACCGCAAGCGCGAGGGGTACTTCTAGCCATGACGAGCACCACCATCTCCAACGCCACCACCTCGGCGATCCGCGCAGGCGTCGACGGCGTCGACACCTTGCGGTTCGCGACCGCGGGTTCCGTCGACGACGGCAAGTCCACCCTCGTCGGCCGCCTGCTCCACGACTCCAAGTCGGTCCTCACCGACCAGCTGGAAGCCGTCGCACACGCCTCACGCAACCGCGGCCAGGACACCCCCGACCTCGCCCTGCTCACCGACGGCCTGCGCGCCGAACGCGAACAGGGCATCACCATCGACGTCGCCTACCGCTACTTCGCCACCGCCAAGCGCCGCTTCATCCTCGCCGACACCCCCGGCCACGTGCAGTACACCCGCAACATGGTGACGGGGGCGTCCACCGCCGAACTGACGGTGGTCCTCGTCGACGCGCGCAACGGCGTCGTCGAGCAGACCCGCCGCCACGCCGCCATCGCCGCCCTCCTGCGCGTCCCGCACATCGTGCTCGCCGTCAACAAGATGGACCTCGTCGGGTACGAGGCGAAGGAGTTCGACCGGATCGTCGAGGACTTCGCGGGCCACGCCGCCGAGCTGGACCTGCCGGGCTTCACCCCGATCCCCGTATCGGCGCTGGCCGGCGACAACGTGGTGGACCGTTCCGCGCACATGGACTGGTACGAGGGCCCCGCGCTGCTGGAGCACCTGGAATCCGTCCCGGTCGGCGCCGACCCGATGGG
Source organism: Streptomyces sp. NPDC087844 (assembly GCF_044742785.1). Classification (NCBI taxonomy): domain Bacteria; kingdom Bacillati; phylum Actinomycetota; class Actinomycetes; order Kitasatosporales; family Streptomycetaceae; genus Streptomyces; species Streptomyces sp. NPDC087844. The sequence continues at coordinate 669,044 of NZ_JBIUVD010000001.1, forward strand.
CGCACCCGCCCGGTTCCCCGTCCAGTACGTGATCCGGCACGGCGAGGCCCGTCACTACGCGGGCCAGCTCGCCTCCGGCTCGCTGCGCGTCGGCGACCGCGTGACCGTCCACCCCTCCGGCGGAACGTCCGCGATCGAGGGCATCGACGTACTCGGTGAGGAGGTGCGGGAGGCGTACGCGCCGCAGTCGCTGACCCTGCGCCTGACGGACCACCTCGACGTCTCCCGCGGCGACATGATCACCAGCGGGGCGGAGGCGCCGGCGCTCACCCGGGACGTCCGGGCCGCCGTCTGCCATCTGGCCGACCGTCCGCTGCGCGTCGGCGACCGTGTCCTGGTCAGGCACACGACCCGCACGGTCAAGGCGATCGTGCGGGACCTGACCGACGGGGGCCACTTCGGCGGGTCGGCGCCGAGAGCGGGAGAGGCCGGGCTGTACGCGAACGACCTGGGCCGGATCACCCTGCGCACGGCCGAGCCGCTCGCGCTCGACGACTACGCCGACTGCCGCCGTACCGGCGCGTTCATCCTGATCGACCCGGCGGACGGGGCGACGCTGACGGCTGGCATGGTCGATCTGAGCGAGGCCGCCGGCACCGGCTGAGCGAACCGACCGAGCAGCCGTACGAGGCCGGGCACCGAGCGACAAGGTGCCCGGCCTCCCGCTGTCGTGACACGCCCGGTCACCGAGTCACGACTCGTCGACAGCTCGGTAACGGCGGGAGCAGTCCGCGGGAGCCGAACCGTTCATCCGGGTGGACAGCCCGAACGGGTGGACAGCCCGGAACCGGGCCGAACGTCCCGATAAAGGGCCACCGAGCGCCTCTGTCGGGATGCGACGTACCATTCCTAAAGTTGAAAGCAGGACATCCTGCTCCATGAACGGATCCGCCTTGCACGAGCCCCACGCCCCAGCCTCCTGGCGCATCGCCCTGCCGCACACCGTCGCGGCGGTGCCGGTCGCCCGCGCGCTGGTCCGTACCGCGCTGGCGGAGATCGAGCTGACCGCCGACTGCGACACCGCGGAACTGCTCACCGCCGAACTGGTGGCCAACGCCGTGGAGCACACCAGGGGCGACGCGCCCATAGAGCTGGTCGTGGAGCTGCTGCCCACCGGATGCCAGGTCGAGGTGCACGACCCTGACCCGTCCCCGCCGGGCGACCTCACGATCCCCGATCCGTCGTGCGAGGCCGACCCCTGGCAGGAGCACGGCCGCGGGCTGCTGCTGATCCGCACCCTCAGCTCGTCGTGCGGCCACCGCCCGACGGAGTCCGGCAAGGCGGTCTGGTTCCGGCTGCCGGTCGTCCCCCACCAGCGAAGGTCCGCCTGACGGCGTCCGGGCAGCGCTCGACACAGCGCTCGACACCGCACTCGGCCCATCACTCAGGCCAGCGTCGCCACCAGTACCGCCTTGATCGTGTGCAGCCGGTTCTCCGCCTCGTCGAAGACGACGGAGTGGGCCGACTCGAAGACCTCGTCGGTGACCTCAAGGCAGTCAAGACCGTGCCGCTCGTGGATCTCGCGGCCGACCTTGGTGCCCAGGTCGTGGAAGGCGGGCAGGCAGTGCAGGAACTTGACGTCGGTGTTGCCGGTGGCCCGCAGGACGTCCATCGTCACGGCGTACGGGCCGAGGTCGGCGATGCGCTCGTCCCAGACCTCCTTGGGCTCCCCCATCGACACCCACACGTCCGTGGCGACGAAATCGACGCCCAGCACCCCCTCGGCGACCTCCTCGGTGAGCGTGATCCGCGCCCCGCTGCTCACGGCGAGTTCGCGCGCCCGCACCACGACCTCCTCGGCGGGCCAGTAGGCCCTGGGCGCGACGATCCGTACGTCCATGCCGAGCAGCGCGCCGGTGACCAGGTAGGAGTTGCCCATGTTGAGGCGGGCGTCGCCCAGGTAGGCGAAGGCGATCTCGTTCAGCGGCCGGTCGCGGTGCTCGACCATCGTGAGCACGTCGGCCAGCATCTGCGTCGGGTGCCACACGTCGGTCAGTCCGTTGTAGACGGGCACTCCGGCGTGGGCGGCCAGCTCCTCGACACCCTCCTGGCTGTCCCCCCGGTACTCGATGGCGTGGAACATCCGGCCGAGCACCCGCGCGGTGTCCTTCACGGACTCCTTGTGCCCTATCTGTGAGCCGGAAGGGTCGAGGTACGTGGTCGACGCGCCCTGGTCCGCGGCGGCGACCTCGAAGGCGCAGCGCGTGCGCGTCGACGTCTTCTCGAAGATGAGCGCGATGTTCCGGCCCCGCAGGTGCTGGGTCTCCGTCCCGGCCTTCTTCGCCGCCTTCAGCTCGGCGGCGAGCTCGATCAGGCCACGGAACTCCTCCTGTGTGAAGTCCAGCTCCTTCAGGAAGTGGCGGCCGGCGAGGGCGTTCGGGACTGTCGCCATGGGGGCGCTCCAGGGTTACGTAAACAGGGACTCTTGGAATTCTATACGACGACCCACATTTCTATACGGGCCCCTGTTTCCGTCCGGCCTGTCGGCCGTCAGCCCACGGCGTCCCGCTGAACCGGGCAGCTCATGCAGCGCGGGCCGCCCCGCCCCCGCCCCAGTTCGCTGCCCGGGATCTCGATCACCTCGATGCCCTGCTTGCGCAGATGCGTGTTCGTGGTCTGGTTGCGCTCGTACGCGACGACGACGCCCGGCTCGACCGCGAGGACGTTGCAGCCGTCGTCCCACTGCTCGCGCTCGGCGGCGTGGACGTCCTGGGTGGCGGTCAGGACGCGGACCCTGCTCAGTCCGAGCGCCGCGGCGATCGCGCGGTGCATGTGCTCCGGCGGATGGTCGGTGACCTTCAGCTCCTTGTCCCCGACACCCGGTTCGATGCTGTAGGAGCGGAGCATGCCGAGGCCCGCGTACTGGGTGAAGGTGTCGCCGTCGACCATCGTCATCACCGTGTCGAGGTGCATCAGGGCCCGCTTCTTGGGCATGTCGAGCGCCACGATCGACTGCGCCGAGCCGGTGGCGAAGAGCTTGTGCGCGAGCATCTCCACGGCCTGCGGTGTCGTCCGCTCGCTCATGCCGATGAGCACGGCGCCGTTGCCGATGACGAGGACGTCGCCGCCCTCGATGGTGGACGGGTAGTCGGCCTGGCCCTCGGACCAGACGTTGAAGGTCTCCGCGCGGAACAGCGGGTGGTGACGGTAGATCGCCTCGAAGTGCACGGTCTCGCGTCTGCGCGCGGGCCAGCGCATGGCGTTGATGGAGACGCCGTCGTAGATCCAGGCGGAGGTGTCGCGGGTGAAGAGGTGGTTGGGCAGCGGTCCGAGGAGGAAGTCGTCCAGGTCCATGACGTGGAAGCGCACGGACGTCGGCTCGGGGTGCGCCGCCAGGAACTCCCGCTTGGTCATCCCGCCGACCAGTGCCTCGGCCAGCTCGCCCGCCGGCAGCCCCTCGAAGGCGGCCCGCAGATGATCGGTGGCGAGCGGCCCGTACTCCTTCTCGTCGAAGACCCTGTCCAGCACGAGCGACCGGGCCTCCGGGATGGCCATCGTCTCGGTCAGCAGGTCACCGAAGAGGTGGACGGTGACGCCGCGGTCGCGCAGGACGTCCGCGAACCCGTCGTGCTCCGCGCGCGCCCTGCGCACCCACAGCACGTCGTCGAAGAGCAGGGCGTCCTTGTTGCTGGGGGTGAGCCTTTTGAGCTCCAGATCCGGCCGGTGGAGGATGACGCGGCGCAGCCGCCCGGCTTCGGAGTCGACGTGAAATCCCATGACTCCATCCTGACCACCGGAAGGCCGCTTGACCCACCGGTCGACACTTTCTTCGCCCACTCGTCCGCAGGCGCGCTCCCATGACCTACCCTCCCTCCGCCCGCCCGCTCTCCCCCTCCCACCACCCTCCCCCTTTATAGTCTTCTTGACTATAAAGGGGAGAACTGGTTATCGTCGCACAGACGACAAGCGAGGGAGAGTCCGATGGCCGACATCACCCGGCGCCTGGGCCGGCGCCACCTGCGCGGCGCTCCGACGGCGCACATCCGGCACCACCGAGGCGCGGAGCTGCTGCACGACGGCCCCGGACTCAGCTTCTGGTACCGCGCGCTGAGCGCCGCGCTGTCCGAGGTGCCGGTGGACGACCGCGAGCTGGCGATGACCTTCCACGCCCGTACGTCCGACTTCCAGGACGTCGCGGTGCAGGCGACCGTCACCTACCGGGTCAGCGACCCGGCGCTGGCCTCCGCGCGCCTGGACTTCTCCATCGACCCCGACACGGGGGTGTGGCGGGGCACGCCGCTGGAGCAGCTGGGCACCCTGCTGACCGAGTCGGCCCAGCAGCACGCACTGGACGTGCTGGCCCGTACGACACTGGCGTCGGCGCTGGTCGACGGCGTGGCGTCGGTACGGGAGCGGGTCGCGGCGGGGCTGGGAGCGGAACCTCGGCTGCCCGCGACCGGCATCGAGGTCGTCGCCGTGCGCGTGGTCGCCCTTCGCCCGGAGCCGGAGGTGGAACGGGCCCTGCGCACCCCGGCCCGCGAGCAGATCCAGCAGGAGGCGGACCGCGCCACGTACGAGCGGCGGGCGGTGGCCGTCGAGCGCGAGCGGGCGATCGCCGAGAACGAACTGGCGAGCCAGATCGAACTCGCGCGGCGCGAGGAGCAGTTGGTCGACCAGCGCGGGACGAACACGCGTCGTGAGGCGGAGGAGCACGCGGCGGCGGACGCGGTACGCGCCGAGGCCGAGGCGGCCCGGACGGTGAAGCTGGCCGGGGCGGAGGCCGAGCGGTCCGTGCAGCTGGCGGACGCCGAGGGCAGGCGGAACGAGCGGCTGGCCAAGGCGGAGGCCGAGCGGACGGTACGGCTCGCGGACGCCGAGGCGACCCGTACCGTGCGGCTCGCGCGGGCGGAGGCCGAGGCGGCCCGCGAGGTCGGGGAGGCGCGGGCGCAGGCCCAGGCCGCCTGGCTGCGGGTGCACGCCGATGTCGACGTCAGCACCCTGCACGCCCTGACCGGGTCGCGGCTGGCGGAGAACCTGCCCAGCATCGACAGCGTGACCATCTCGCCGGACGTGCTGACCGGCCTGCTGGCCAAACTGGGCGTCCGGGACGGCACATGAGCCTCGCCCCGCGGATCGTGCTGGTCCACCGCACCACGGAGTACGAGGAGTTGGTGGCCCACCACGGCACGCACGGGCAGGCCGCCTTCTTCCTCTCCTCCCGGGGCCGGGACATCGAGGAGGTCGCCGAACGCCACCGCCGCACCCGGCGTGCCCTGACGGACGTGACCTCCGCGATTCCGCTGACGTGGCGTCAGGGCCGGGTGGAGCGCGCCGATCTGGACCGGTTCCTGTTCGCGCCGGAGGACGTGGTGGTCGTGGTCGGCCAGGACGGCCTGGTGGCGAACGCGGCCAAGTACCTCACCGGGCAGCCGGTGGTGGGCATCGACGCGGAACCCGGCCGCAACCCGGGCGTCCTGGTGCGCCACCGCCCGGCGGACGCGTCCCGTCTGCTGCCCGCGGCGCTCGCCGCCGGGACGGGGGTGGAGGAACTCACCATGGTGGAGGCGGTGGCCGACGACACGCAGCGGCTGCTCGCCCTGAACGAGATCTACCTGGGCGCGGCGGGCCACCAGACGGCGCGGTACCGCCTGGGCGTCGAGGGCGAGGGGGGTGCCACGGGCGGCGGCGGGGGTCTCGTCGAGGCGCAGGCCTCCTCCGGGGTGCTGGTGGGCACGGGGACGGGCGCGACGGGATGGATCCGGTCGGTGTGGCAGGACCGGGGCGACCCCCTGCCCCTCCCCCGTCCCACGGAGGACCGCCTGGTGTGGTTCGTCCGCGAGGCCTGGCCCTCCCCGGCGACCGGCACGTCGCAGGTCGCCGGCCAGTTGTCCGCCGGCTCCCACCTCACCCTCACCGCCGAATCCGAACGCCTGATCGCGTTCGGGGACGGGATGGAGGGGGACGCGCTGGAACTCACGTGGGGGCAGTCGGTGCGGGTGGGGGTCTGCGGGCGGCGGTTGCGGTTGGTGGGGTGAGCGGGACTCACCCCGTCGGGCCGTGCACCCCCTGCGCCGTGCACCCCTGGGCCGCTCAACCGCTGGGCAGCGGCTGGAGCAGTTCCGGGCGGGCCAGCATCCGGCGCCCGGAGCGGCCCGGCTCCAGGGCTGCGCGGGCGACGATCCAGCCGGCGAGGACGTGCGGGTCGGTCGGATCATGGGCCAGGGCCTGGGCGTAGGCGGTCATCGCGGTGGCCGGGTCCCCGGCGGCGAGGTGCTCGTCGGCGGTGCGGGGCACGCGTGGGCGGGCGGCGAAGGCGTGGGTGCGAAGGTCGGGCCAGGAACTCCGGTCCGTTCGGAAGCGATGAGCCGCCGCCCCGGCCCCCAGGCTCCCCGCCGCCCCTCCCTCGGGGGACGGTGCGACATTGCGCAGCCGCCATTCGGTGCGGTGCAGCACGGCCGCGGTACGGGCGCGCGCCCGGGCCGCCGGGTCCACGGGTTCGCGCAGCCAGCCGTCGAGGGTCCGGGCGAGACCCGTGACGATCCCGCGGCCGGGAGCGGTGAGCCGGCCACTCAGCTGCAGGGTGCGCACGACCAGGCGGGTCTGCGTGCGCCGCAGGGCGAAGTTGTAGGCGGCGACCGCGGCCTGCTCCTCGTGCTCGGCGTCCGCCATGCGGTCCCGCCAGAACCCGCTGACGCCGGTGAACGCGTAGACGCCGTGCAGCAGACCGGTGAGGTGGCGTGGGTCGGGCCGCCAGGGGGCGTAGTAACGCTCCTCCCGGTCGTCCTCCACCAGAGGGAAGAGGTGGAGGAGGGCGGCGAGTTTGCTGTGCTGGAACTCGTGGACGAGGATCTCGGCGAGGACCGGCGCGGTGGCGGGGCGCGAGATGTTCATGGCGCCGAAGGCGTCACCGCTCGATGCCGAGCCCCGCGTGCCCGGCCGCACCTCAGGCATGGTGCTGGTGCGGCCCCACGGTACGACGGACCGGATCACGGCGGGGTCGAGCCGCCCGGGGCCGTGCCCGCCGTCCTGGTTCGCGAGGACGCCGACGGCCTCGTCGAACAGTTCCTGCCACGCGGAGGCCTCGTCCGCGTCCAGCCTGGCCGGGGGTATCGGCTCGTCGAGGTCCCGGTAGGGGTCCAGGTCGTCGAGAGGAATGGAGACGGAACCCGAGGCCGTGACGTGGGTGAGAGTACGCAGGGGGATCCAGTGCCCCTCGGCCGGCGTGGAGGCCGGCACCCCGCCGGCGGCGGCCGTCGAGGTGGGCGGTACGTCCAGGCCGCGCACGGGCACAGTGGCGGGCCGGCAGCGGACGGAGCCGGCCCGCCCGTCGGATTCCGTGCCGGTCAGCGTCAGTTCGCCCGCTCTCGTTCGGGCCCGGCCGACGGTCGGACCCTGTTCCGCGGCGGGCAGGCGGACCAGGCCGAGGCCGGGCAGGTTCAGCGCGCCGTCGGTGAGGGGGACGAGGAGGTCCGCCTCCGTGCGCGCACGCAGGGCCGCGGCGACGGCCAGCGAACCCAGGTGTCCGGCCTCCACCCACAGGGGCGGCCCCGCCGCCGTGCCGTGGAGCCGGCGCAGCATATGGGCCAGCCAGCCGCCGGTGGCCGGTGCGAGCAGCAGGTGCTCGATCAGCTCGGGCGCCCGGCCCGCTGCCGTCCTGAGGGTGCGCCAGGCCTCGGCCGGCGGGTCCAGCGGGGTGGCGAGCCCGTCGACGCCGGCGAGGACGGTGCGCAGGAGCAGCAGTCGACGGGCCCGTTCGCCCCGCTCCAGGAAGGCGAGCGCCTCGGCCGAGCCTCCACCGGCGGCGAACTCGGCGAAGAGGCGGTCCGGCATCCGGAGGGGCCGCCCACCGTGCTGCTGGCTCGTCATGCCAGGTGACCTCCGATGGTGACTGCGTCCGTCAGGTCCGGCCTCGTCAAAAGCGCCGATGCGGCTCGGCTACTCCGCCCTGCCCTGCGGTTCGCCGTCGCCCCATATGCGTTCGCGCGAACGCAGCACCTCCGCGAGAACGCGGGCGGTGGGCCGGAGCGGGGGGAGGCTCTCCACAGCGACGAGCGGCACCGTCTCAAGATCCGCCAGATCCGACTCCCAGACGGGGGTGCCTGCGATGGGGGCCGTCCCCAGGGCTGCGGCTTCGGCTTCGTGCGGAGCGAGCGACTGGTCCAAGATGCGTCCCCCTTCTCGCACGGTGGCACGCGATGCCCCGTGTCCTGTCCATCATGGCGAACCCTGCCCGTATGGGAAACCCGTACGATCACGCCAGTTGATCACCGGCGGCCGTGTCCGTGTTCGTCCGCTGCGCCCAGTTCCCTCAGGGCTTCGGCCAGTTCACTCCCCAGGTCGGGATCGTCGTCCAGGGCCACGACGGCGTCGTAGAGCTCCCACAGCACCTCGGGGTGACGGCGGGCGAGCCCGGTGAGGATGACAGTGGCGTCCGTGCGGGCCTTGGGGTGACGGGAGAGTGTTCCCGTGACCCGGGGGTTCAGCGCGGCGACCACGGCCTGCCGCTCGGCGGGATCGTTCATCAACGGATAGGCGACCAGCGCGTCCACGGCGCGCACCAGTGGCGTGGCGGGACGTGCCTTCGACGGCGGTGCGACGATCTCGGTCCGCTCGGGACTCCACAACCGGATCTCGGGGTGCTGCGCCGTCCGTCCCGCCTTTCTGAGAGCCGAGATCCGGGCCTTTACGGCCGGAAACAGCTCCTCCGGATCGGGCGGCGCGGGCAGCGTGCCCGAACGCTCGGCGAGCAGTTCGAGAAGAATCTCCGAAAAGAGCCCCGTGGCGCGTGCGGGGTCGTTGGCCGCCTCCCGGCCGCGGCCCGCGGCCCGCAGCAGCGTCTGCTGGTGCACGAGGGTGCGATGCCCCGCGGGAAGCACGTCGGGCGGCAGCGGGTCGCGGAAGGCGAGTACTTCCTCGAAGGTCTCGCAGGCGTCCACGATCCACAGCTGTTCGGCGAAGCCGGGCACGGCGTCACTGGCGTAGCGGGTCAGCGCGGACTCCAGGTCGACGGCCACCTTGTCGGCGGTGGTGGCGTCCGCGCAGAACAGCCTGGTGTGCCCGGCCCGGTCGAGCACACCGTGGCCGCCCCACCACACCCACAGCACGTCGCCGAAGTGGGCGGGCAGTTCGCGTACGAGGACGCGGCGCAGGGTGGCGTGGTCGGCGGGGGCGTGTTCCGTGTCGGGCACGAACGGGGGCAGCGGGGCCAGATGCAGCCGCAGGTGGGCGTCCGGAACCCCCGCCGCGCGCAGCAGTCGGTGGAACGCGAGGGCGTCGCGGGCCGGGCCCGGCAGGTTCCAGGCGTGGCCCGCGTCGTACCTCTCGATGCCCACGATCAGGGCGTGGACCCTGGCCGGATCCACCTGCCGGACGGTCCGCCGCTCCGCCGTGGTCATGGCAGTCGGTCCACGATGTGCCGGTACACGGCCGGGTTGGTCCAGTAGGCGCTGTGGGCGGCCGGGAACGGCTGACGGCTGTCGACGCGGACGTCGGTGACCCGGCCGGGGAAGAGGCCGCCGCCGAGGTAGCCGAGCAGATCGCGCGGGTCGTACAGGTTCAGCCAGTCCGGCATGTGCGGCGGCAGCGGCGCGGGGTGTTCGAGGGAGGGCAGCGACCCGGACTCGTACAGGAACGGCCCTTGGGAGCCGGCTGTCACCAGGAGGCGTACCTGAGGGAGCGGGGTGGTGATCAGCGTGTCCAGGGCGATGATGCCGCCGAGGCTGTGGCAGATCAGGGTGACGGGCGAGTCGAGGTCCGCGAGGAGCGCACGCAGGTCGGCGCGGAGCGCCTCGCCGCGGCTGAGGTAGCGCAGGACGTCCCCGGCGGCGGGATGGGCGGCCTCGGTCAGGGCGCGCCGGCGGCGCACGACGGCGCGGGAGGCGGCCGAGGTCCCCATCCGCAACAACAGGGCGCGCAGACCGCGTTCCGTGCCTCGGGGCGGTGCTCCGAGCGCCTGGGCCAGCCGGTCGACGACGGAGTCGCGGGTGTCACCGGCCGGGACGAGCGGGCTGTCGGCGGCGAGCGCTTCGGCGATGAGGCGGGCTGCGAGCCACCGGGCCGCCAGGATCGCGAGGTCGTCGGGCGCCAGGACGGCCGCGGCCGGGCCGAGCAGCCGGTGGCCGGCCAGTTCCGCGGCGGCACGCCCCAGCCCGGGGCCCAGCTCCGCTGCGGGCAGGTCACCTTGGGCGGCCAGTTCGAGCAGGCGCGAGCGCAGCCCCTGCTCCGGGACGGGGGAGCCGGGCGGCCGCTCGGCGTCGGGCTCGGCCCCGGCCGCGGCGAGTGCGAGTTCGGCGTCGGGGTCCGCGTACAGGACCGCCCAGGCCTGCGCGTCGTCCGGCTCGTCGGGACCGGTGGCGGGTACGGACGGCAGCTCCGTGAGCCCTCGGGAGGTACTCCCTTCGGGTGGCAGGCTCGCCCCGCCCGCGGCGAGTGCCGCGCCGTGCGTGTCTCCCCAGGAATACGGCACGAAACGCAGTCCTGCGCGCAGGGCGGTCAGGTCGGCGGCCACCCGGTCCGTCAGTATCGAGATGTGCGGTTCGCGTACACCTGTCCCATGGACGAAGACGACCGTCGACATGCGCCCCCCGTGACACGGGGCCGAGTCCCCGTACGACCGCCGTTACGACTGCTGCCACGGCGTCAACTCCACGATATTGCACAAAGGTTGGTTCTGCCCGGAATCCGCGCACGGCGTTCCGGGCCGGCCCTGCTGTCCGACTGCTGCTCTACCGGGGGACGCCGTGAGCCCTGACGCGATGGTCACGCATTTCGTAGGAGCCTCGGCTCTGGTCCTGGTGGCCGCGCACGCCGCGGGCTGGCTGGCGCGCAAGCTCAAACAGCCGTACATCGTCGGCCAGTTGACCGCGGGGATCGCTCTCGGTCCCTCACTCCTCGGTGCGGTGGCGCCGGACGCGTACGCCACCCTGTTTCCGCCGGGCATCGGGCCCGCGCTGACCGGTTTCGCGCAGTTCGCCCTCGTGGTGTTCCTGTTCGCCGTCGGTTACGAACTGGATCTGAAGATCCTGGGGGCCAGGGCGCGCGCCTCGGTGACCGTCGCGGTGACCGCGTTCGTGGTGCCGATGGCCGTCGGCAGCGGCTGCGCCCTGCTGTTCGGCGAGCAGTTGCGAAGCCTCGGCATGCCACGTCAGCTCTCCCCCTCCATGATCGTTTTCGTCGGTGTCGCCCTGTCGATAACGGCGGTGCCGGTGCTGACGGCGATCGTGCGGGAGAACGGTCTGGCCCGCACGGTACCCGGGGTGGTGGCCGTGTCGGCCGCCGGACTGCTCGACGTGATCGGCTGGACGGTCCTTGCCGGAACGCTGCTGGAGAACGGACACGGCCAGGCGCTCGGCTGGCCGGTGCGGCTCACGATCGCCGTCGTCTTCGTGGCCGCGATGCTCCTGGTGGCCCGGCCCGCGCTGCGTCTGCTGCTGTGGCGCACCCGGATGGAGCCCTCACTGCGCCTCGCGCTGCTGATCGGCTTCGCCCTGGGGTCGGCCTGGCTGACGCACGCCATCGGCCTGCACGTGATCTTCGGAGCGCTGCTGGCGGGAAGCGTCGTCCCGCGCGAGGAGGGCGGGAGGCTGGATCCGGACCTGCTGCGGCCCCTGCACGGTGTCAGTTCGCTGCTGCTGCCGTTCTTCTTCGTGGTGTCGGGCCAGTCCGTGGCGCTGAACAGCATGGACTCCACGGGCTGGCTGGCGTTGCTGGTGGTGACAGCGCTGGCCGTCGTCACGAAGATCGGCAGTGGGACGGCCGCGGCCCGGTTCGGTGGTCTCGGCAGTCAGGACGCGTGGACGGTCGGCGTTCTGCTGAGCGCTCGGGGCCTGACCGAACTCATCGCCCTGAACGCGGGCCTGCAGGCCGGGCTGCTCAGCACCCCGCTGTACACGGTCCTCGTGTTCATGGCACTGGCCACCACGCTGTTCACCCAGCCGCTCCTGCTGCTGGTCCGGCGACCGCGAGGGCGCCGCCCGGCCCGCCGCGCGGCCGTCGGTGGGACGGCGCACGCCGATGTGCCGTCCCAGGCCGGGGAGCAGGATCATTGGCATCCGCCGGGTGACAGCCCACGGCCCGTCCCGGAAGCGGGCTGACGCGGCGCGGGGGCGGCACCGGGTGCCACCCCCCGCCGGGCCGTCGTCGGATGTGGCCGGGGCCGCCCGGCTCCGTGTCGGCTCCGGTACTACATCGGCACCGGCGCCAGGTCGCACTCGATGCGGCGGCGCTGCCGGGCCGACAGCAGCCAGGGGTGGTCGCCCCGGACCACGCGGGTGAATCCCTCCACCGCCTTGCGCTCCAGTTCGTCGGCTTCGGCCCTGCGCCCCAGGCCGCGAAGATCGATGGCGAGGTTCGCGGTGCACGACAGGGTCAGCGGATGGTCCTCACCGGCGGTCGCGGCCAGCAGGGGCAGGGTGGTCTCGTCGATCTCCCGGGCCAGGTCGAAGTCCAGGCCCGCGTACGCCGTGTTGGCCTGGCCGAGTGCGACGGTCAGGGTCGTCACATGGCGGGATCCCAGGGTGTCGCGGAGCCGGCGGGCCGCGTCGTCGTCGAGTTCCCGCGCCGCTTCGAGGGCGCCGAGGGCCCGCATGGTGGCGGCCAGGTTGGCCTTCGTGATCAGGGTGTAGGCGTGGTTCTCGCCCAGGCGGTGCTCGTAACTGCGCATCGTGGCCTCGCCCAGTTCGCGCGAGCGGTCGAGGTCGTTCGTGAGGCGGCGGTCGACGACCACGTTGATCGCCGTCGACAGCGTGTCGTAGTGGTCGCGCCCGTAGCCCGGCACGAGACGGCGCAGTGTCTCCTCGGAGAGCTTGGCCGCCTCGGTGACCGCTCCGTCACGGCGCCTGCAGACGGCCAGGTTGCGCGCGACCCGCAGGGTGGTGATGTTCTCGTCGCCGAACAGCTCGCGCACCCTGCGGTAGACGTCCTCCTGGAAGTCGCGGGCTCCCGGGTAGTCGCCGGCCTCGCGCATGTCGATCGCGAGGCCGTTGAGGGTGTTCAGGGTCAGGCCGCTGTTGGGCCCGAAGAGCCGGTCGCGCAGCCGGGCCGTCTCCTGGTCCAGGGGAACCGCCTGCGTGTACTCACCGCACAGGCGCAGCGAGACGGTCCAGCCGTGCGCGGCGTTCAGGGTGCTGGGGTCCTCAGGACCGAACAACGTGCGGGCCCGCTCGGTGGCCTCCCGGTCCAGCTCCTCCGCCTCCGTGAACCGGCCCTGGTGACGCCGGGCGGCGGCGAGCTGGGTCATGGAGTCGATGAGGTCCTCGGCGTCGACGTTCCCCCGGCGCGACACGTCGAGGGCACGTTCGTTGAGCAGGATGGACTCCTCCACCTCACCGACGACGCGCAGCACGAAGGCGAAGATCTTCGCGATCCTGATGACGTGGATGTCCTCCTCGCCAGAAGCGGCGAGCCAGGTGCGCCAGGCCTGCCGGGCCAGCTCGACCGCGTTCTCGTGGTCCCCCCAGTAGTAGAGGAACAGCACGGTGTCGTAGACCAGTTCGCGTGCCCAGGTATCCGTGCTGGTGATCGCCTCGGAGGCCTGCACATGCGGCAGCAGTGCCTGGTAGGCGGGCCACTCGATGGACGAGGCGTAGTGCCCGGGCTTGGCCGCCGACAGCAGCTGATGGGCGGCGTCCCGCATACGGGCGCGCTCCTCGGCGCTCAGTTTGGCGAGGAGTACGTTCTGCAGCAGGCGGTGCATCTGCAGGGTGTCCGAGCGCAGGTCCAGCTTCACCAGGGAGAACTGGTTGAGGTCCCGGATGGCGCGGCTCAGTTTGATGGACTCGCGCAGGAGCGGGTCGACGTCGGGTGTGATGTCGACGCCGCGTTTGCCGCGCAGCATGGACAGCGGCACGGGTTCGGGGGCCATGCAGGCGCAGATGTCGAGGAGCTCCCGCGCACCCGGGTTGTTCTCCTTGATCCGCTCCAGTGAGATGTCCCAGGCGGCGGCGACCGAGACCGGATAGTCGGGGGCCGGGTCCAGGTGCAGGATGTCGGGGCTGCGCTCGCTCAGCAGTGCGAGGTAGTCGTCCACGAGCATGCCCGTGACGGCGCGCCAGGCACCGGCCTGCTCGACGGCGAGCGGCAGATCGCCCAGGGCCTCGGCCAGCCGGTCCGCGTCACGCTCCGACAGATCCGGGGAGCGCTTCTGCAGCAGCTGGATCGACTCCTCGCGCTCGAAGACGTTCACCGGCAACGGCGTCGCGACCCTCTCCCAGTCGCGGTTGCGGGAGGTGACGATGATCTTTCCCGGCCCGTTGGCGGGAAAGTACGACCGGACCGCTTCGACATTCTCGGCGTTGTCGAAGACAAGCAGCCAGTTGTCGTAGGGCATGCCGGTACGGAGCGCCTCCAGAACGGCGGGCACCGCCGTGTTGGCCGCGGGCAGACCGCCCTCCGGACCCGCCGGGGTGATCCGCAGGCGCGCGGCCAGACCCGCGAGGGCAGCCAGGATGAGGCTCTCCCGCTCGGCTGGAATCCAGCAGATCACCTTGTAGTCGAGCTGGTGCCGGTAGACGTACTCCAGCGCGAGCTGCGACTTCCCCACGCCTCCCATGCCCTGAAGCGTGTGCGGCAGCACGGCCGCCGTGTCCTGAGCTCCGAGTTGGTCCTCCACGGCACGGAGCAACGCCGTGCGGCCCACGAACGAGGTGTTCCGCAGGGGAACGCTCACCAATAGGGCCGACGTTCCGGTCGTGGTGCTCTGCATGGGTGGCTCAGCCTCCGGGGCTTTCGGTCGGGACATGTCGGTAACCAGCGGCACAGGCTCTCCAGGTGGATCGGGGACGACCAACCCTGGATCACTCCCCCTCCCGCCACCGGCCGACCCGCCACTTTCCGGGTGGTTTGAGGTCGCGGGAGGGGCGGGTGCGGGCCCGGACACGGCAGGGGGCCCGAATCCGGCGGAGCCCGCGTCGATACGTTTCGCACGTTCGGAGTAGGGGCCGGCCAGCACACGCATCACGGCGAGCTCGGTCCGCAGCCAGCCTCGCTCGCCGGGGTCGGGGAGCGTGGCCCCCGCCGGGTCCCGTAACGCGGCGCGCAGTGCGACACCGCGCTTCCCCGCGGCCGGGAGATCCCCCAGCATGCTGACGGTCAGGGCGAGTTGGGTCCTGGTGGTGGTCGCGAGCAGGGCTTCCCGGACGCCGTCCGCGAACTCCGGACGGCCGTCGCCGCCGTCCCAGTCGATCAGACCACCCATCAGGATCTCGGCGACATGGGCGGGTCCGGTCTCCGGCATGGTCCGTTTGCGCAACTGCTCGACCAGGTCGAACTCGAAGGGGACGGCGGCCAACTGGGTGGCGAGACGACGGGCCGCCGGGGTGGCCAGCGTGAAGAACCGGCGCACGGCGGCCGTCGCGGCGCGCGGAAGCCGTGGGGGGCGCAGTCCCGGTGCGGGCGCCCCCTTGGTGAGGGCGCCGGCCAGCACGACGGGCAAGGCGCGGCGCACTCCGCGCTTGCCCGTCACGAGGTCGGCCCAGGCGGCGATCGAACCGGGTTTCAGGGACAGCACGGGCACCGGAACGCACCCGTCACCCGCCTCCGGCAGCGGACGCATGGGATCGGAGCCGCCCGGCGACGCCCAGTCGGCGAGACCCACATTGGCCGCGCCGAAGCCACCTGCCTCCAGCACGGCGGGATACGGGTAGAGGGAGGAGCGATGGCGCAGGTGAGGCGGAAGCAGGTGCACCAGAGCCGTGGGCCCAGCGCCCGCGAGGCGGCGGAGCAGCGTGTCCGCGGCGGCGGAGATCCAGCCGTGCCCCAGGCCGTCGGTGACGACCAGGAAGATCCGGCTCCCGCCTCCGTCGAGCAGTTCCGCTGGGGACGCCAGCGTCCGTCCGGTGGACCAGCGGAGGGTGGGGCCGCCCGATCGCGGCAACTCCACCTTGACGGTGCGTACGACCCGGAAGGCGCCGCTCTGCTCGGCGGCCTCGGCGAGCCCGGCCGCCGCGTCCTGCCAGATCCTCATCGTGGGAGCGTCGTCGACGAGGAGCACCAGATCGAACGCCGACGTACGGGCGGGCCGCAGAAAAGGCATCCACATGCCGTCCACGACTCCGCGTTCCGCGGTCGTCTCCTCGTCGAGTTCCATCGTGGTCCGCGAGGGCACACGGCGGGCGAGCCGGTGCATGGCGCGGGCGAGCAGGGCCGTGCCCCCGCCCGGACCCCGCACGGTGGCCTCCGGCCCGGACACGGGCAGCAGAGGCCGGCCCGGGTGCGCCCTCTCGGGTCCCTCCGGATCGGGGACGGGTAACAGGCGGGAGAACGCCGACGGGTCCGGCGCGCGGCCACCCGTCTGCCGGGGCCGCGACAGGGGATCGCCGTACGGCAGCCGTCCGTCCGGGCGGCCTGTGTCGCCGAGGGCCCCGCCCGGCGGCCGTGGGTCGTCCCACGCTTCACCGGAGACCGGCTCCGCGGGCCCGTCCGACGGCCCCTTCGGCGCTTCTCCGTCTTCGCCGGCCTCTCGTCCGCCGGCCTCTCGTCCGCCGGCGCCGGAAGCCGGGGGCCGGCAGTCCGGCCGGTGCTCGGGTACGCCGTCACCGGCCACCGGGGCCCTCTGGCCCGCCGCGGGACGGTTGTGCCGCATCCAGTGAGCTGCCAGATAGACCGCGTCGGCGACCGTCTGCCAGTGCGGTGCGGTGGCACCCTCGGCATCGGAGTGCCACCCTCCGGTCTCCGTGTCCCCGTGGGAGGTGCGGTGCCCGTCGGGGGCGTGGACGGACCGCGCCCCGTGCCGACTCGCGTACTCGACGGACTCGGGATGCACCGAAGGGGACGACGGCCCCGAGGCGGGCTCACCGTCGCCGGGTCCGGATGCGCGCCCCCTGGGAAACCCGGTCATTCAGCGGCCCTTCGCGAGGTCGCGTAGGAGCATTTCCAAGAGCTTACGCCCGCCACCCTCGGCCTGGAAACCACCCGCAGTAGTCAACTGGACAGCATTGAGCAACTGATCGAGCGAGTGCGTGCCACCCGCCTGCACCCGCTGTACGAACAGGTCCACGAGCCCCTCGGTGTCCCGCGGAGGGGCCCCCAGATGCCCTTCCACAATGGCCAGAAGCTGCTCTCGCGTCGGGGTGGGCATGTCCAGCGGCAGACAGCGGCGGCGAAAGGCGGCCGGGAACTCCCGCTCTCCGTTGCTGGTGATCACTACGACCGGGAACTCACTGCATTCGACCCGGCCACCGGCCACGACGGCACGTCCTCCCGGGTCGCTGGTGTGCACGAGCGCGGTGTCGGCGGCGTCGCGCACCAGCTCCGGGATGTCATAACTGCCGTTCTCCAGGACGTGCAAAAGATCGTTGGGCAGGTCGATGTCGCTCTTGTCGAGCTCGTCGATCAGGAGGACCCGGGGTCGATCGTAGGGCAGAAGAGCCGTCCCCAGAGGCCCGAGGGTCATGAAGTCACCGAGAACAGGCGCACGCTGATGTGCCGTCACCTCCCGGTTGTCGCACATGATTTCGGTGGAACCGGCGTCCGTCTCCCTCCTCCCCTCCCCTCCTGCTGACCGGCCGGCCTCCACCGCCGGGGCCGTGCCCGCCGACGCCGCCTCCCGCAGGCCGGCCTGCCAGGCCGCGATGGCCTGGGCCCGGCCCATCGCGTCATGGATGTGCAGGCCGTCGCGCAAGGTCGTACGGCTGACGATGTTCCACTCCAGAACGCGCCCAAGACCCAGTTCGCGGGAGATCAGATACGCGAGGGTGGACTTGCCGATACCGGGTGGCCCGGTCACCAGGAGCGGCCGGCGCAGCAGCAGGGCGGCGTTCACCGCGTCGATCTCGTCCTCGCCCAGTTGGGGCATGGCCTCACTCGATCCAAGGCGCCGCAGCGCGGCCTCCTCGTCGTCCGGCGGCGACGGCTGGGGCGGGGCACCCCGGAAGCGTCGCCACGGCGGAGCCTCGGGCAGTCGCGGCCGCGATTCGCCGGGGACGCGGCCGGTGGCGTGGAACACCCGCCAGCCGTGTGGATCCGGCTGCTCCTGTTCGTCCGGCACACTCACCTCCGGACGGCCCGGCTCTCCCGACGCGCTCAGGTCCTGCTGCTCCTGCTGCTCGTGCGCGCTCACGCGGGTGCCTCCTCGCTGGCGAGATCGCCGGGATCAGTGCTCTGGATGTCAACGAGTCGAGTGGGGTCGTCCCAGAGGAAGGCGATGTGCCGCCCGAGCAACAGTGGTCCCTGGGTGTTGAGTTCGGCTTTTCGGCGGAGGCGGTGAACGGCCATGGGAATCTGTGCGGGCGTCGGAACCGACGCGAAGACAGCGGTGACGACCTCCCGCCGCTCCTCGATGAAGACCCCCCTGCGGTCCCAGATCGCCAGGCCGATCCCCTCGGCGATGGCGGCTTTCAGCGCCTCCATGGCGGAGGCCCCGGCCGGAGCGTCGAGGACCACGGCCGTATGTCTGCTTTCCCCGGCGAGGGCGGTCTGCCACTCGTCGAGCCGTTGGGCGTCCGCCTCGCTCCAGCCGTAGACGGCGACCCCGTGCCGCCGCAGGGTCCGCCAACGCTCCAGCCACTGCAGTCTGACCAGGACATCATCTGTACGCATCCGTTCCAGGCTGCGTAAGTGAATCCCGTACTTCAGCCCGAGCGGCATCGGCCTTCCGTCGCCCGAACCGATCCTCAGGCCGGCCACATCGTGGTTGAGGAGGTCGTACGGAAGGATGAACTCTATGTACGGCGGCGACTGCTCGTGTCCACCCGGATCGGAGTCCCGCTGCGCCGGCCACAGCCGGGCGCCCTGGCGCAGAGCGACCTCGACGGCCGCCCCGAGACCGTCGAGGTCGGTCGTGGCGGGTTCACCCGGCTGCGGGTCCCAGCGGCCGGGCGCCGTGTTGAGCCAGGCCCGTACGACGATCTCGTCGGAGCCGTCCCGGGCCGGTTCGGCCGCCACCATCAGACAGCGCGGGATCTCCGGGTCGTACGCCGCCGCGGCGTGTTGGACCCTGCGCTCCTCCAACGCCTCGCTCAGGCCGGCGCGTTCTGCCCAGCCGTCGACCCAGGCGGACATCTCGGCGCGGTGCCCCGGCGCCCCGGCGGGCCCGGCGGCCCGGTCGACCAGCAGCACCGCCGGCGGCAGGCCGTCGGGCTGGACGTTCAACTCGGCGACATAGGCCAGGAGTTGTCCGGGGGAGAGCCCGATGGGCAGATCCACCCCGTGCAGTTCCTCAACGAGTTCGTCCCGCAGGCGGCTCGCGGAGACCTCCCCCTTGGCCGCGTCCAGAAGGGCACGCGCCTTGTTCTTCTCGTACTCGGACAGCGGGCCGGGCAGCGCCACGGAGGCGGCGGCCGGAACGACGGGGACGAGCAGCCGCTCGAACCCGGCAGCAGCCTCTTCCCCCTCGAAGACCCGTACCACCCCTACCAATACGTGCTCTCCGCCCGTGACACTCAACGCCATGCGCACCATCGTCACGGCGTCCTCGCGCAGTTTGCCGCCCCGCACATCGACCTGCTGGGTCAGCTGCTCGCCGAGGACCACGGCGAACTGCACACGCCCTTGCGGGTCCTCCAGACAGCTCAACTCGCACAGGGCCTCGGTCAGCTGAAACAGCAGCTGAAGGCCCGGCACACGCCCGGACTCACCACCGGGCTCACCAAAACCCACTCCTGCCTCCACCGACCGTCCCCCGTGAGCCGGTACGCCTGCCTGACCGACCTGCGAAGCTAGCACGCCGAGTGGGCCTTAACCAGGGACATTTGGAACCCCGGTACGCGATGTCCCAACGCGTACCGTCGGACGCGCGAGCTGACCGGATTCCGACGCCTACAACCGAGGGTCCACCGGCTCCGACTCCAGCGCCAGCACGCCGAACACGGCCTCGTGCACCCGCCACAGCGGTTCGCCCCCGGCGAGCCGGTCCAGGGCCTCAAGACCCAGCGCGTACTCGCGCAGTGCGAGTGAGCGCTTGTGGCCGAGGGAGCGTCCCCGCAGCCGGTCGAGGTTCTCGGGCCGCGTGTACTCCGGCCCGTAGACGATCCGCAGGTACTCCCGGCCCCGGCACTTGATGCCCGGCTGGACCAGCCGGTCGTTCCCGGTGTGTGCCACCGCCTGGACGGGCTTGACGACCATGCCCTCGCCGCCGCGGCCGGTCAGCTCCAGCCACCAGTCGACCCCGGCCCGTACCGACGCCGGGTCGTCCGTGTCGACGAACAGGCGCCGGGTGGTCCCCAGGAGTCCGGACGGGTCGGCCGTCACCAGCCGGTCGATCAGCGCGAGCTGCTCGTCGTGCGGCACGGCCGCCAGGCTCCGTCCCTGGGTGGCGAGGATCTGGAAGGGGGCGAGCCGCACTCCTTCCAGACCGGACGTGGGCCAGCAGTACCGCCGGTACGCGTCGGTGAAAGCAGCCGCGTCGACGGCGCGTTCCCGCTGCTTGGCGAGCAGTTCCCCCACCTCGACGCCCCGAGCCGCCGCCCTCTCCAGTGCGGCCACCGCACCCGGGAACACCGCCCCGGCCGCGGCGCCCACGGCGGCGTACTGCGAGCGCAGCAGGCCGGCGGCCTTGAGCGACCAGGGCAGCAGCTCGGCGTCGAGCAGCAGCCAGTCCGTCTCCAGTTCCTCCCACAGGCCGGCCTCCGTGGCGGCGTCCCGCACCCGCCCGAGGATCTCCTCGGTGAGGGAGACACCCGCGGCCGAGCCCTCCACGGAGTCCGCGGAGTGCGCCGAGTCCGGGAAGAAGGGGCGGCCCGTACGGGTGTACAGCGCGCCCGTGGCCCCGGTCGTCGCCCCGAACCGTGCGCGCGCCGTCTCCGCGTTCCGGCACACCAGCGCCACCGCCCGCGAGCCCATGTGCTTCTCCTCGCACACGACCCGCGCGACCCCGTCGGCCCGGTACTGCTCGAAGGCCTCGGCCGGGTGTTCCAGGAAGTGCTCGTCGGCGGCTCCGCCGCGGGCCTCCACCCGCGAGGCGGACGTGGGTGCCATGGTCGGCGGCAGGTACGGCATCAGGCGCGGGTCCACGGCGAAGCGGCTCATGACCTCCAGGGCCGCGGCGGCGTTCTCCTCGCGCACGGAGACGCGCCCCGCGTGCCGGGTCTCGACGACCCGGCGGCCGTGCACGTCCGCGAGGTCGAGCGGCCGTCCCTCGTGGCCGCCAGGCGCCTCGGAGGCCAGCGGCCTGACCGGCTCGTACCAGACCTTCTCGGCCGGTACGTCGACGAGTTCGCGCTCGGGCCAGCGCAGCGCGGTGAGCTTGCCGCCGAACACGGCTCCGGTGTCCAGGCAGATGGTGTTGTTGAGCCAGGTGGCCTCCGGCACGGGGGTGTGCCCGTAGACGACCGCCGCCCGGCCCCGGTAGTCCTCGGCCCACGGGTAGCGCACGGGCAGCCCGAACTCGTCGGTCTCGCCGGTGGTCTCGCCGTACAGCGCGTGCGAGCGCACCCGGCCCGACGTACGGCCGTGGTACTTCTCCGGCAGGCCGGCGTGGCAGACGACGAGCCCGCCGCCGTCGAGGACGTAATGGCTGACGAGCCCGTCCACGAACTCGCGTACCTGCCGCGTGAACTCCTCGCTCTCGCCCTCCATCTGCTCGATGGTCTCGGCGAGGCCGTGGGTGTGCTGGACCTTGCGGCCCTTGAGGTAGCGGCCGTACTTGTTCTCGTGGTTGCCCGGTACGCACAGGGCGTTGCCCGAGCCGACCATGGACATCACCCGGCGCAGGACGCCCGGGGAGTCCGGGCCGCGGTCGACGAGGTCGCCGACGAACACGGCCGTACGCCCCTCGGGGTGCACGCCGTCCGCGTAGCCCAACGTGGCCAGCAGCGACTCCAGTTCGGAGGCACAGCCGTGGATGTCGCCGATGATGTCGAAGGGTCCGGTGAGGTGGGTCAGGTCGTTGTACCGCTTCTCGGTGCGGACCTCGGCGGTCTCGGCCTCCTCCACACCCCGCAGGACGTGCACCTTACGGAAGCCCTCGCGCTCCAAGTGCCGCAGCGAGCGCCGCAGTTCGCGGGACTGCCGCTGGACGACGCGGCGCGGCACGCCGGGGCGGTCGGTGCGCGAGGCATTGCGCTCGGCGCACACTGCCTCGGGCACGTCCAGCACGATGGCGATGGGCAGCACGTCGTACTTCCTGGCGAGCTCGATCAGCTGCTTGCGGCTGTCCGACTGCACGCTGGTCGCGTCCACGACGGTGCGCCGGCCCGCCGCGAGACGCTTGCCCGCGATGTAGCCGAGGACGTCGAAGGCGTCCTTGCCGGCGCTCTGATCGTTCTCGTCGTCGGCGACGAGGCCCCGGCAGAAGTCCGACGAGATCACCTCGGTCGGCTTGAAGTGCCGCCGGGCGAAGGTGGATTTGCCCGAGCCGGACGCGCCGATCAGCACGACGAGGGAGAGGTCGGTGACGGGCAGGGTACGCACTTTGTTGTCGGTGCTGCTGCTGTCGGTGCTGGTGCTGTCGGTGCTGGTGCTGTCGGTGCTGGTCATGCGGCCTTCGCCTCCTTCGTGTCCTGTGCGCGCAGTGCGAAGACCGCCATCTGGGTCGGCGGACCCACCTCGGGATCGTCCGGCCCGACCGGTACGAACTCCACGCCGTACCCGTGCCGTTCGGCCACCTCGCCCGCCCAGGCCCTGAACTCGGCGCGCGTCCACTCGAAGCGGTGGTCGCCGTGGCGCACATGGCCGGCCGGGAGGGTGTCCCAGCGGACGTTGTACTCGACGTTCGGTGTCGTCACGATCACCGTCCTGGGGCGTGCGGAGCCGAACACCGCGTACTCCAGGGCGGGCAGCCGCGGCAGGTCGAGGTGTTCGACGACCTCGCTGAGCACCGCCGCGTCGTATCCCTTGAGCCGCTTGTCGGTGTAGGCGAGCGAGCCCTGGACGAGTTCGACGCGCTCGGACTGCCGCTCCCCCATCCGGTCCAGGCCGAGCCGCCGCGCGGCGACGGTGAGCGCCCGCATCGACACGTCGACCCCGACGATCTCGGTGTAGCGCGTGTCCTTCAGCAGCTCCTGCACCAACTGGCCCTGCCCGCACCCGAGATCGAGCACCCTGCTGGCACCGGTCGCCCGCAGCGCGGCGACGATCGCCTCCCGCCGCCGGACCGCGAGCGGTACGGGCGCCTCCGCGGTGTCCGTCCGCTCGTCGACGGCGTTGTCGATCTCCTCGACCGCGTTGTCGTCCGTCTCGGCGAGCCGTACGAGTTCCAGCCGGTCCATGGCCTGCCGGGTGAGCGTCGAACGGCGCGCCAGGTAGCGGCTGGTGATGAGTTCCTGCTCCGGGTGGTCAGGCAGCCAGCCCTCCCCGGCTCGCAGCAGCTTGTCCACCTCGTCGGAGGAGACCCAGTAGTGCTTGGCGTCGTCGAGCACCGGCATGAGGACGTAGAGGTGCCGCAACGCGTCGGCCAGGCGCTGATCGCCTTCGAGTACGAGGCTCACGTACCGGGAGTCGCCCCACTCGGGGAACTCCGTGTCCAGCGGCACCGGGTCCGCGCTCACCGTCCACCCGAGCGGCTCGAAGAGCGCGCGTACGACATCGGTGCCGCCGGCGGCCGGCAGTGCGGGCACCTCGATGCGCAGGGGCAGCGGGCGGGCGGGCAGCTCCGGCTTCGCCTGGCAGACGCCCTTCATCGCGCTGGAGAACACGTTGCTCAGCGCCACGGCGAGCAGCGAGGAGGCGGCGTAGGGGCGGTCGTTGACGTACTGCGCGAGAGCCGCGTCCGGCGCTCCGCCACGGCCCCTGCCCTTGCCGCGCCGGACCAGTGCCACCGCGTCCAGCTCCAGGAGCAACGCCGCCGTGCAGCGCTCCGCGCTCGCCTCGGGGTAGAAGACGTGCGCCTTGCCGTAGGAGGTGCTGAACGCCTGCGCCTTGTCAGGATGCTTGTGCAGCAGATACCCGAGCTCGGTCGCGGGGCGCCCCGGGGCGCCGGTGGTACTGATCGAAAGGAACACTGAGCTGCCTCGAAATGTCATCTGAACTGCGGAAACCTGCCCTGTCCGGGCGCCCGCCCAACGTACAGCGAACACTTCCGCCGCACGCAGGCATTTTCGAGGGCGCGGGGCCGTCGACACAGCACCGCGCCCCTGCGGGCACCGCCGCTCAGAGCTGGGACTGGACCTGGGAGGAGATGAGGTCCAGGTGGTCCAGGTCGTCGAGGTCGAGGATCT
The DNA here is from genome assembly GCF_044742785.1 of Streptomyces sp. NPDC087844. Taxonomy (NCBI): domain Bacteria; kingdom Bacillati; phylum Actinomycetota; class Actinomycetes; order Kitasatosporales; family Streptomycetaceae; genus Streptomyces; species Streptomyces sp. NPDC087844. Next base: position 693,073 of record NZ_JBIUVD010000001.1, read on the forward strand.
GGAGGTAGATCCGCCGGGAGCCGATCTCCGCGAAACGGCCGATCCTGTCGACGACCTCGGCCGGGGAACCCGCCAGGCCGTTGGCCTTGAGCTCCTCCACCTCACGGCCGATCGTGGCCGCCCGGCGGGCCACCTCGGCGTCGTCCCTGCCCACACAGGCGACGAGCGCGTTCGAGTAGACGAGGTCGGAGCCCTTGCGGCCGGCCTGCTCCGCGGCGGCCCGCACCCGGCCGAACTGGCGCTCGCTGTCCTCGACGGACGCGAACGGCATGTTGAACTCGTCGGCGTACCGGCCCGCGAGGCGCGGCGTACGGGACGCGCCGTGGCCGCCGATGAGCACCGGCACCTTGGACTGCGCCGGCTTGGGCAGCGCGGGCGAGTCGGTGAGCTGGTAGTAGGTGCCGTCGTAGGTGAAGGTCTCGCCGGCCTTGGTCTCCCACAGCCCGGTGACGATCGCCAGCTGCTCCTCCAGGCGGGCGAACTTCTCCTTCGGGAACGGGATGCCGTACGCCTTGTGCTCCTCCTCGAACCAGCCCGCGCCCAGGCCCAGTTCGACTCGGCCGCCGGACATCTGGTCGACCTGGGCGACCTGGATCGCCAGGACGCCGGGCAGGCGGAAGGTGCCGGCGGTCATCAGTGTGCCGAGGCGGATGCGCTTGGTCTCGCGGGCGAGTCCGGCGAGGGTGATCCAGGCGTCCGTGGGGCCGGGGAGGCCGTCCACGGACCCCATGCGCAGATAGTGGTCGGAGCGGAAGAAGGCGTCGAAGCCGAGGTCTTCGGTGGCCTTCGCCACGGCGAGCAGGGTGTCATAGGTCGCCCCTTGCTGGGGCTCGGTGAAGATGCGAAGATCCATGCCTCCATCCTGCACGGTCGCACGCCGGTGGACCCCATCGGTACCGCCGGTCGTCCACACCCCCGGTCGGGTGAAATCCGCCCCCGTGACCGGCTCGCCGGAAGGCGTCTTTCAGCCCGTAGGCATCTTTCAGCCCGTCCGGTGTTTGAGGACAAAGGGGGCGAGAGGGCGAGGGGGTGAGGGGCTTGAGGGGCCAGGGGGCAAAGCCCACTACCCCGCCGCCGCCCCCTGATCCCGGACCGCCAGTCTTCGCAACATCTCAAGAACCCGGTCCCGCGACTCGTCCGCCGCGTCGATCGCCTCCATGCACTGCCAGTACGTCCCCTCGTCCGCAGCCGCGCAGGCTATACCGACCAGGGCGATCCCGACCTCCCCGAGCAACCCTCCGAGTTCGAGAAGCGCCCGCCGCGCATCACCCAGCTCGGTCAGTTGCGCCGCCCGTAAGCTGCTGACATCGACCGTCGGAGCGCCCAGAACCCCGCAACCCCGACCGGCCAGTTCCGTCAACCCCAAGGCCTCACCCCGCAGTTCGGGGGGTCCGGACACCGCCAGCCGACTGCCTATCGCCTGGGCGAGGGCCTGGGCCTGCCAGGCCTCGGCCATGGTCCCGGAGGCGTCGCCGCTCCTCATCAGGGCACACCTGCTCGCACCGATGAGCCGCACCGCATCCATCCACTGTCCCCGTCTGTCCCGACGCGTTGTGCACACGCCTGCCCGAACTCCGCCTGCCACTACCCAGAGTGAGGTACCTCGGGACGAAAAGCCAGAGGAAGTCTGAAATCTGCGGACACGGAATCGAATACGAGCAGATCAACAACTACGAAGAGTGACAATCGGAATTGTTGGTCCGTTTTTCCGTGCACAGCACGGGAGTTGGCGCGGTTGGTCGAGTTGGCAGAGCCAGGCGGTCGGGGGCAGTCGGCAGCAGGCAGCAGGCCGTCCGGGGTGAGTCACTCCCCCACCGGGAATCTCACCTCGTTCCGTTCGATCTTCGCGTCCAGCGCCGCGAGGGCATCGACCCCGAGCACGTCACACAACTGGAGCAAGTACGCGAGCACGTCCGCGACTTCGTCCCGTACGCGCGGCGCCTTCTTCGGGTCGTCCATCACCCGGGCCGACTCCTCGGGCGTCAACCACTGGAAGATCTCCAGAAGTTCGGACGCCTCCACGCTGAGCGCAGCGACGAGGTTCTTGGGCGTGTGGTAGGGCTCCCAGTTCCGCGCCGCGGCGAACGCGGCCAGCCGGCGCTGCAGGGTCGCCACATCAAGTTCGGTCACGGTGCAAGGTCTACCACCGTCACCCCGTCCACCCCCGCCGCCCAGGACGCGTCGCTCACGGCCCCCACCAGCCGGATGTGCCCCCGTTCGCACATCCGGGCCGCCAGCCGTACGAGCCCCTCCCGCTGCCGGGCGTCCAGATCACGGTCGAACCCGTCGACGAGCACGGTGAGCGTCTGCAGCGCCGCGGGCACCTCCCCCACCGGGTCGACCTCCAGTACGCCGGGCCCGGTGAGCAGCACCAGGGCCAGCGCGAGATAGCGCAGTTCCCCGTTCCCCAGTCGGCCGAGCGGTGTCCGCAGCCCGTCGCCCCGGTCGAGCCATGCCCGAACAGTGCCGACCGCCCCACCGGCCCCGGGCTCCGCCAGTACGTCGCACACCGGCCCCGCGCACCCCGCCCGCACCGCGTCGACCAGCAGCCCGTGCCGCCGCCCGCACTCGGAACGCGTACGCCACAGAACTTCGGCGAGGTTGTCGCAGCCGCGCAGCAGCCGTCCCGCGCCGAGCGGCACCTCGGTGCGCACGGAGCGGGGCAGCGGGTCGCACACGAAGACCGAGCGCAGCGCGACCACCATCTGCTCGGCGGCGGCGAGGACTTGGCGCTGGCCGTCCGTCCTGCCCGCTACCCGCAGCGGCAGCAGCGCGGTGCCGAGCCGGTCGTCGGGAAGCGCCGCCCTCGTCACGAGGGACGGGCCCGCCGTGTGCCAGGCCGCCTGCACCGCCCCGCGGCCCGGATTTCGCAGGGCCGTCTCCAGCAGGGTGCGCCCGCCGGCGGTCAGCCGCTCGCCCACGATACGAAGGTGTGGCTCGGCCTGTACGGCCACATCGAGCCGTACGGGACCCTCGGGACCGTCCGCCGTGCAGCCGATACGGAACCCGCGGCGCCGCTGGGCGTCGGGCCGGGCCCACTCGGGCACACAGGCGGCCGGGTCCAGGAACACCTCGCCGAGTTCGGCGCCGCCGCCGAGCCGGGCCAGTGCCTCGTAGGCCCGCAAGGCACTGGACTTGCCGCTGCCGCTGGGCCCGCAGAGGAGACTGAGAGGCCCGAGCGGGAATCCGGCACCGCGGTGGGCGGCGAACGCGGACAGCCGCAACTCGGTGACGCTCGGCCGGTCGGGACGAGGCTGTTCCGCCTCCGCGCGCCCCGGCCCCGTCAGGGGCGCGGGGAACGGCGCGATCTTTTCGCCTGCGGGGCAGCGGAGAGGCACGGTCATGTCCGGACCGTAGGACTCCGCCCCGAGGCGGAACCGTTTCGTCCGCGGACCTTCCTACGATCGGGGTACCCGGTCACAGCGGTTGCCGGGAACACAGTGGTTGCCGGGAAGGTCCGCGCCGAGAACGTCCGCGCGGAGAAGTCACACGCCGGGGATCCCGGCCCCCTGCATCAGCCCCGCCACCTCGGTGCCCGGTGGCGTCAGCAGGAAGACGTTCTTGTCGACCCGGTGCATCCCGCTCGCCAGGCCGAAGACCACACCCGTACTGAAGTCGAGCACACGCTTGGCGATGTCCGTATCGGCGCTGGTGAGATCCAGAAGGACCGGGATACCGGCCATCAGGGTCTCGGCGACCTCGCGGGCGTCCGCGAAGATGTTGATGCGCAGCACCACGAAGCGGCGCCGCGTCTCGGTCTCGGCCTCCGGCGGCGCCCGATGGCCGACCGCCGACGGCCAGGCATCGCGGCCGCGCAGAGGAACTACCTGGGCGAGCCCTTCCCACTGTTCATCGGTGACGTCGTGGCTGTTCACCGGCTCCCCCCACCCTGTCGTGCCTGAGTAGTGCCCGGAATCGTGCTGATTGCCTGCACCAGTCGTTGTCGGGCCATTGTTGCGCATGGTCACCCGTTCGGCCGAATGCGACACGGTCCGCAGCCGACCGCCGTAGTCTGCGGAACCCTCGCACCGGCTCCTCACACCGGGCCGGCCACCGCTGTGTGACGGGCGTAACCCCTCAAGATCGCGCCACGTGACACAGGCGTAACGGGCAATTCGTACAGTCGGAACCCTGAGAGAAGCCGGCGAAGGGCAGCGCGTGAGCACGACCATCCCCACGTCCTCCCCCATGTCCCAGGTGCGCACGGTCTGCTCGTACTGCGGCGTCGGCTGCGGCATGGTCCTCGACATCGGGATGGGCCCCGACGGGCGGCGTACGGTCCTGAAGGCGTCCGGGGACAAGGCGCACCCGGCGAACCGCGGCCGGCTGTGCACCAAGGGGGCGACCACCGCGGACATGCTCGCGGCGCCGGGGCGGCTCTCCACCGCGCTCGTACGGGAGGACCGCGGAGCCGGGCCCGCACCGGTGTCCGTGGACGCGGCGATCGCCGAGACCGCGCGGCGGCTGCGCGCGGTCATCGACGAGCACGGGCCCGACGCCTTCGCCCTCTACGTCTCGGGACAGCTGAGCCTGGAGGCCCAGTATCTGGCGAACAAGCTGGCCAAGGGCTTCGTACGGACGAATCAGATCGAGTCCAACTCCCGGCTGTGCATGGCGAGCGCGGGTGCCGGTTACAAGCTGTCGCTGGGGGCCGACGGGCCGCCCGGCTCGTACCAGGACTTCGAGTCGGCGGACGTCTTCCTCGTCATCGGCTCGAACATGGCCGACTGCCATCCGGTCCTGTTCCTGCGGATGATGGACCGGGTGAAGTCGGCGGGCGCGAAGGTGATCGTCGTCGACCCGCGGCGCACCGCCACCGCCGACAAGGCCGATCTGTACCTGCGGGTCAAGCCGGGTACGGATCTCGCCCTGCTGAACGGGCTGCTGTACCTGCTCCACGAGAACGGGCACACGGATCCCGCCTTCGTCGCGGCCCACACGGAGGGCTGGGAGGCCATGCCCGGCTTCCTCGCCGACTATCCGCCCGCCGCCGTCGCCTCAATCACCGGCATACCGGAGGACGACATCCGTACGGCCGCGCGGCTGATCGGCGAGGCGGGCGAGTGGATGAGCCTGTGGACCATGGGCCTCAACCAGTCCACACACGGCACGTGGAACACGAACGCCCTGGTCAACCTGCATCTCGCCACCGGCGCGATCTGCCGTCCGGGGTCCGGCCCCTTCTCGCTCACCGGGCAGCCCAATGCCATGGGCGGTCGCGAGATGGGGTACATGGGGCCCGGTCTGCCGGGGCAGCGTTCCGTGCTCGTCGACGCCGAGCGCGCCTTCGTCGAGGAGCTGTGGGAGCTGCCGCCCGACACCCTCCGCAAGGACGGGGTCGGCAGGGGCACGGTCGAGATGTTCCGGAAGATGGCCGACGGCGAGATCAAGGCCTGCTGGATCATCTGCACCAATCCGGTCGCCTCGATGGCCAACCGCCGGACGGTCATCGAGGGCCTTGAGGCCGCCGAGTTCGTCGTCACGCAGGACGTGTTCGCCGAGACCGAGACGAACGCGTACGCCGATGTCGTGCTCCCCGCCGCGATGTGGACCGAGACCGAGGGCGTCCTCATCAACAGCGAGCGCGACCTCACGCTCGCCCGGCCCGCCGTGGAGCCGCCCGGCGAGGCGCTCGCGGACTGGCGGCTCATCGCGCGCGTGGCCTGCGAGATGGGCTACGAGAAGGGGTTCTCGTACGGGAGCGCGGAGGAGATCTTCGAGGAGATCAAGCGCGCGTGGAACCCGGCGACGGGATGGGATCTGCGGGGGGTCACGTACGAGCGGTTGCGGGGTGCGTCCGTGCAGTGGCCGGTCGCGGACGAGGAGGGGCCCGACCGGAATCCGATCCGGTACGTCGGGTCCGGTGGCCCCGTCTTTCCGACGGCCAGTGGGCGGGCCGTGTTCCATGCCCGGCCGCACATGCCCGCCGCCGAGCTGCCCGACGACGATTTTCCCTTCGTACTCAACACCGGGCGGCTTCAGCATCAGTGGCACACGCTGACGAAGACGGGGCGGGTGGCCAAGCTCAACAAGCTCGATCCGGGGCCGTTCGTCGAGGTGCATCCGGACGATGCGGCCGTGCTCGGCGTGGGTGACGGGGACCGGGTCGAGGTCGCCTCGCGGCGGGGGCGTGCCGTGCTGCCCGCGGTCGTGACGGACCGGGTGCAGGTGGGGTGTCTGTTCGCGCCGTTCCACTGGAACGACCTGTTCGGGGAGTATCTGAGCGTCAATGCCGTCACCAGTGACGCCGTTGATCCTGTGTCCTTTCAGCCGGAGCTGAAGGTGTGTGCGGTGGCTCTGACGCGGGTTTCCTCCCCGCTGGGGGCGCTGCCCCCGGGCCCCCGCTCCTCAAACGCCGGAGGGGCTGAAAGCACGGGGGCAGGAGGGGCTGCGATCGCCGGTGTTCTCGGGCTGGAGCCCGGTCCCCCGCCTGTCCTCTCCTCCTCCGAGCGCCAGTACCTCACCGGCTTTCTCGCCGGACTCCCCGCGGGCTCACCCGGTGTGCCCGTACTTCCCTCGGACGCGCCCTTCGACGCGGATCACGCGCTCTGGTTGAACGGTGTTCTCGCCGGTATGCACTCCCGCGCAACCGACATCCCGCGGGTCACGCGGGCCCCCGCTCCCCTCCGCGAAGTCGTCGTCCTCTGGGCCTCGCAGACCGGGAACGCCGAGGACTTCGCCGCGGCGGCTGCCGAGCGGCTCACCGCCGGCGGTCACAGGGCCACGCTCCTCGGCATGGACGACGCCGACCCGCGTGCCCTGCCGCCGGGTGCGGACCTGCTGCTCGTCACCAGTACGTTCGGCGACGGGGAGGCTCCCGACAACGGTTCCGGTTTCTGGGCGGCCCTGGAGCTGCCCGAGCCGCCCCGCATGGACGGCGTGCGCTATGCCGTGCTGGCCCTGGGCGACTCCTCGTACGACGACTTCTGCGGGCACGGTCGGCGGCTCGACCAGCGGCTGGACGAGTTGGGCGGGGTGCGGCTCGCTCCGCGTACGGACTGCGAGCCGGACTACGAGGTGCCCGCGCGGGCCTGGCTCGACCAGGTGGTCGGCGCGCTCGCCACCGGCCGGGAACCCGCCCCGGCAGCAGCGGTTGCCGCACCGGCCCCCGCGTCGACCGCGTCGGGGAAACCCGCCGCCGTCACCGCCCGGCTCGTCGGGAACCGGCTGCTCAGCCTGCCCGGCGCGGGCAAGGAGGTGCGCCGGTTCACCTTCGACACCCGGGGCGGTGACGTCCCGCTGGCGTACGAGGCCGGGGACGCGCTCGGCGTACGGCCGCTCAACTCGTCCGCGCTGGTGGATGAATGGCTGGCAGTGGCCGGACTCGATCCCACAACCACCGTCGAAGTCGCCGGAGTTGGGCACACCTCCGTCGGCGATGCCCTCCGACGGCATCTCGACATCACCCGCATCTCCCCGGATCTGCTGCGCTTCGTCGCCGAACGGACCGGTGACAACCGTGACTTGCGGCGGCTGCTGCGGCCCGACAACAAGGACGGGCTGGCCAAGTGGAGTTGGGGGCGACAGGCCGTCGATGTCATCGCCGAGCACCCGGTGCGCGCGAGCGCCCAGGAGTGGGCCGGGGTCCTGAAGCGGCTCCAGCCCCGCCTGTACTCCATATCGTCCAGCCCGCTCACCGACCCGCACCACGTGTCACTCACGGTCTCCGTGGTGCGGTACGAGAACCTCGGCGGGCGGGCCCGTGGCGGGGTCTGTTCGCCCTTCCTCGCCGACGCCGAAGCGGGGACACCGGTACCCGTGTTCGTACAGCGCTCTCCGCGTTTCAGGCCCCCGGCCGATCCGGCGACCCCGATGGTGATGGTCGGGCCCGGCACCGGCATCGCCCCCTTCGTCGGCTTCCTGGAGGAGCGGCGGGCCCTCGGGCACCGGGCACCGAACTGGCTGTTCTTCGGCGAACAGCACCGGGCGACCGACTTCTATTACGAGGAGGAGCTGGACGGCTTCCTCGCCGACGGCACCCTCAGCCGGCTGGACACGGCCTTCTCCCGCGACCAGCGCGCCAAGGTCTACGTCCAGGACCGGCTGCGCGAACACGGACCCGAGCTGTGGTCGTGGCTCCAGGACGGCGCCCGCTTCTACGTCTGCGGCGACGCCTCCCGCATGGCCAAGGACGTCGACCGGGCCCTGCGGGACATCGCGGTCGCCCACGGCGGGCTGGGCGAGACGGAGGCCGCGGCGTACCTGAAGCAGTTGGCGGCGGAGAAGCGCTACGTCAGGGACGTGTACTGAGCCACGGCCTCCGCGCCTAAACCTGTACCGTTCGTTTACTTGAACTGTTCGTGTTTATGTCAGTAGGTTGGGGGCATGACCGCACCCCGGACTCCGACGACCGCCGAAGAGCTGCGCGGCGCCGGCCTGCGGGTGACGGCCGCCCGTGTCGCGCTGCTCGAAACCGTGCGGTCCGGTGCTCATCTCGGTGTGGAGGCCATCGCCACCGAGGTACGGGCCCGCGTGGGCCACATCTCGCTGCAAGCCGTGTACGAGGCGCTCCACGCGCTGACCACGGCGAAGCTCGTCCGTCGCATCGAGCCGCCCGGCAGCCCGGCCCTCTTCGAGGGACGCGTCGGGGACAACCACCACCATCTCGTGTGCCGGTCGTGCGGAGTCGTGGCCGACGTCGACTGCGCGACCGGCCACGCCCCCTGCCTCACCGCGTCCCAGGACCACGGTTTCTCGGTCGACGAGGCCGAGGTCATCTACTGGGGCCTGTGCCCCGCCTGCGCCCCCGCTTCCACCCCTCTTTAGTTCCTGTAATTCCTGTAGTTCCGGCTCCTGCAACTCCTGTTCCTGTAGTTCCTGAGCATGTGAACCACGCCGTTCGGAAGGATTCCCCATGACCGACAACCATGACGCGATCGTCACGGACCCTGAGCCGCAGGAGTCGGGCGGCTGCCCGGTCGCCCACGGCCGCGCCCCGCACCCGACCCAGGGCGGAGACAACCGTCAGTGGTGGCCCGAGCGCCTCAACCTGAAGATCCTTGCCAAGAACCCGGCCGTGTCGAACCCGCTCGGTGAGGAGTTCGACTACGCCGAGGCGTTCCAGGGCCTCGACCTTCCCGCGGTCAAACGTGACATCGCCGAGATACTGACGACCTCTCAGGACTGGTGGCCCGCCGACTTCGGCAACTACGGGCCGCTCATGATCCGTATGGCCTGGCACAGCGCCGGCACGTACCGCATCAGCGACGGTCGCGGCGGCGGCGGCGCCGGTCAGCAGCGTTTCGCGCCGCTGAACAGCTGGCCGGACAACGTCAACCTCGACAAGGCCCGCCGTCTGCTGTGGCCCGTCAAGAAGAAGTACGGCCAGAGCCTGTCGTGGGCCGACCTGATGATCCTCACCGGCAACGTCGCCCTGGAGACGATGGGCTTCGAGACCTTCGGCTTCGCCGGTGGCCGCGCCGACGTGTGGGAGCCCGACGAGGACGTCTACTGGGGTCCCGAGACCACCTGGCTCGACGACCAGCGCTACACCGGTGACCGTGAGCTGGAGAGCCCGCTCGGCGCCGTCCAGATGGGCCTCATCTACGTCAACCCCGAGGGCCCGAACGGCAACCCGGACCCGCTGGCCTCGGCCCGCGACATCCGTGAGACGTTCCGCCGGATGGCGATGAACGACGAGGAGACGGTCGCCCTGATCGCGGGCGGTCACACCTTCGGCAAGACCCACGGCGCGGGCCCGTCGGAGAGCGTCGGCGACGACCCCGAGGCCGCCTCGTTCGAGGAGCAGGGCCTCGGCTGGAAGAGCACCTACGGCACCGGCAAGGGCGGCGACACCATCACCAGTGGCCTTGAGGTCACCTGGACGAGCACGCCCACGCAGTGGAGCCACGGCTTCTTCAAGAACCTGTTCGAGTACGACTGGGAACTGACGAAGAGCCCCGCGGGTGCAAACCAGTGGGTCGCGAAGGACGGCGCCGGCGCCGGTACGGTCCCGGACGCGCACGACCCGTCGAAGAGCCACGCCCCGAAGATGCTGACGGCCGACCTCGCGCTCCGGTTCGACCCGGCGTACGAGGAGATCTCGCGCCGCTTCTACGAGAACCCCGACCAGTTCGCGGACGCCTTCGCCCGTGCCTGGTACAAGCTCACCCACCGTGACCTGGGCCCGAAGTCCCTCTACCTCGGTCCGGAGGTTCCGGAGGAGACCCTGCCGTGGCAGGACCCGGTCCCGGCGGTCACGCACGAGCTGGTCGACGCGGCGGACATCGCCGAGCTCAAGAGCCAGCTCCTCGCCTCGGGCCTCACGGTCTCCGAGCTGGTGTCCACGGCGTGGGCCTCGGCCTCGACCTTCCGTGGCAGCGACAAGCGCGGCGGCGCCAACGGCGCGCGCATCCGTCTCCAGCCGCAGAGCGGCTGGGAGGTCAACAACCCCGACCAGCTCGCCTCGGTGCTGCGCACCCTGGAAGGCGTCCAGGAGTCCTTCAACTCCGCGCGGACCGGCGGCAAGCAGATCTCCCTCGCCGACCTGATCGTCCTCGCCGGTGCGGCGGGCGTCGAGAAGGCGGCCAAGGACGGCGGCGTCGACATCGAGGTGCCGTTCACGCCGGGTCGCACCGACGCGTCGCAGGAGCAGACGGACGTGGAGTCGTTCGCCGCGCTGGAGCCGACCGCCGACGGGTTCCGCAACTACCTCGGCAAGGGCAACCGCCTCCCCGCCGAGTTCCTGCTGCTCGACAGGGCGAACCTGCTCAAGCTGAGCGCTCCCGAGCTGACCGTCCTCGTCGGCGGCCTGCGCGTCCTGGGCGCCAACCACGGCCAGTCCGCGCACGGCGTCTTCACCGACACCCCGGGAACCCTGACGAACGACTTCTTCGTCAACCTCCTGGACCTGGGCACCACGTGGAGCTCCACCTCGTCCGACCAGACCACCTTCGAGGGCCGCGACGCCTCCACCGGCGAGGTCAAGTGGACCGGCACCCGTGCCGACCTGGTCTTCGGCTCGAACTCCGAGCTGCGCGCGCTCGCCGAGGTCTACGCGAGCGACGACGCCAAGGAGAAGTTCGTGAAGGACTTCGTGGCGGCCTGGACGAAGGTCTCGAACGCGGACCGCTTCGACCTGGTCTGATCGTTTCAGTCACGCAGGAATGACGTCCGGGTCGGCCCTCCAGGGCCGTCCCGGACTTCTTCGCGTGCAGACCGGTAGTTGCGAGCGTGCCTACTTGCGGGCGTGCCTACTTCGGCACGTGGAAGCGCAGCATGGTGACCCCGCCCGACTGGACGCTGCTGAACGGTTCCAGGTCGATCCGGTCGAGGCCCGGCGGCGTGAAGCGGACGCCGTCGCCGAGCAGCACCGGCAGCACGTACACCAGGATCTCGTCGACGAGGCCGCGCCGCAGGCACTGTGCGGCCACGTCGGCGCCGAGGATCTCCAGGTTCTTGTCGCCGGCGGCGCGGCGTGCCGTGGCCACGGCTTCCTCGATGTCGCAGGTGAGGAAGGTGACGCCGGCGTCCGGCTCGTCAGGCGGGCGGTGGGTGAGGACGAACTGCGCCCCGCCGTCGTAGTCGGGGTTCTCGTCGGACATGCGCTTGCCGACCTCGTACGTGCCCCGGCCGATGAGCATGGCGCCCGTGGCCGCCATGACCTCAGGGAACGTCACCGACGTCATGTGCTCGAAGATCCAGTCCATCGTGTGGCCGGGACCGGCGATGAACCCATCGAGGGACATCGCCCTGTTCACGACCACTTCGCCGGTGCTCGCATCCGTCATGCGTCTTCTCCAAGCAGGTGGAGGGCCGGGATCGCATCATAGGTCGCGAGCGGACATCGCCGGAGCGGGCTGGGCTGCCACCCGCCCCGCGTGCATGACGTGGCACGTGCACGGCGTTCAGCGGGATCAGCCGGACCGGCCGACGCGCCCCTCAGTCACAGGAGACAGACCCGGAACAGACGGTTCTCGCTGCTGCGCGCTATGGGATTATCCGGTCACAGGCTCTCACTCCGCGAGAGTCGTTGGCTTTCATCGAAGGGTTGTCGGGATCGCTATGAACAACGCTGAGTCCTCGGCCATCGCATCCGACCTCACCTGGTTCAAGAGCAGCTACAGCGGAGCCGAGGGTGGTCAGTGCGTGGAGATCGCGGCCGGTACGGGAGTTGTGCACGTCCGGGACTCGAAGGCCGTGGCCGGGCCGGTCGTACGCCTGTCGCGTGAAGCATGGGCGGGGTTCATCGAGACGGCTTCCATGAAGCACAGCACCTGACGCTCTTGGCCGTCCCCTTACGACTTCGGGTCGTGGCCCCAGTTCATCAGGGAGTAGCGCCACCGTGTGTCCGTGACGTCGCCCGAGGGGCGCTGCTTGAGGTGGCGGTGCACATAGCCGACGACCTTGCGCATGTGGGCGACGTCGTCGTCGGTGAGGTCTGCCTTCTTTTTCTCCAGCAGGCGGACGATACGGCGCCCGGACGCGTGGCCCACGCTCTCGCCGTCACCGTCCGACTGGCCCACGCTTTTCGAGTCGTCCGTGTCCAGCCATTTCTTGAGGGCGCTGGGCGTCATGTTGACGGCCTCGCCGAACTCCTTGACCGTGTCCGCGCGATCCGTGTCGGTCTCGGTCCTTCCGCTTCCGCCACTCATGAGCCGCCGCTCTTCTTGCGCAGCGACTTGGGCTTGTGGACGGCGCTGCGGCCCGACTTGTCGCTCTCGACCTCGTACTGCGGCTCGTCCTTCGAGGCGTCGACGGTACGGCCCGCCACCTCGGCGCGTCCCGTGATCTTCTTCTTCACCTTGCCGGGGACGGTCTGCCCATGACTGCTCCAGGAGACCTTGTCACCCTTGCTGAGCTTCTTGTCCTTCGCCACGATCCGCACGCTCCCTCGACCTCGGCCCCCGCGATGGACGCCCCCTACCACTGTCCAGCCCTTCGTGGCGGGGCGCATTTCGGCGGCGTCCAACTGGTCGGGAACTGGACGGAAACTGGACGGAAACGGGTCGGAGGAGATACCGCCGGTCAGCGATCCGCGGCTGCCTCGACCGCCGGTTCGAGCAGGGAAAGGGTCCGGTTGTCCGCGTCCACGTCCGCGCGTACGCCGAGGGGCAGCGGCAGGTTCGGCGAGGTGTGGCCGAAGTCGACCTGGGCGAGGACGGGGATGTCACGCTCCCCGAGGACGTCGAGCACCACCTCGCGCAGACCGACCTGCTCCCCGCCGCCCTCCCAGGGCGTGACCTCGTGCGGAATGCCGACCACCATGCCGGCGATCCGGTCCAGCACACCGGACAGCCGCAGGGTGTGCAGGTCGCACCAGATCCGCGTGACCGGCCGCTGCAGCTCCTCCCAGAACAGGACGGCGCCGTCGAACCGTTCGGCGGGCAGTGCGAAGGGGGTCGCCTGCACCTGGACCAGCCGGTTCAGCAGGCCGCCGAACAGGGGGCCCTGCGCGCGGCCCGGCCGCCAGGTCTCCCACGTGCCGCCCGCCGGCAGCGCGCCCGGTGCCTCGGCCCTGGTGAGCACACGGGTGTAGAGGTCGACCAGTTCGGACCGGCGGGCCTCGTCGCCCAAGGTGTACCAGTCGCCGCCGAAACCGTGGGTGGCGATGTCGGCGTGGAAGCCGACGAGGCCGGTCCTGGCGTACAACGCCATGTGCAGCACGGAGATGTCGCTGTAACCGAGGATCGGCTTCGGGTCGGCGCGGATCGCGTCCAGGTCGATCAGATCGAGATAGCCGATGGTCGCCTGGCCACCGGTGTGCGCGACGACGGCCCGCACCTCGGGGTCCCGGAGCAGCGCGTTCAGCTCGGCGGCCTGCTCCGCCGGGGCGCCCGCCGCCCACCAGCGGCTCCGCGCGGTGTCGACCATCGGGCTGACCCGCACGCGGAAACCCATCCGCTCCAATATCGCCACACCGCGGGCGAGCAGCGGCTCGTCTCCGGGCTCCAGCCGGTCCGAGGGCGCGGTGACGACGACGAGATCGCCGGGACGCAGCGCACGGGGACGACGGATCGTGGACATGGGGCCTCCTTGTTGATCGACAAGGGCGGACAACCACGCGGGTACTGCTGATATTCCGACCGCCGGACTCCGCCTACCGGGCGCCGAGCAGCCGCAGTACCGCCTCCTCCACCGGCTGCGTGGCGAGTGCGCCCGTCGCCGGTACGGAGCCCAGGGACGCGAGGGCGGGCGCGATCGTCCTGCCCTCGTCGAAGAGTTCGAACAGGCGCGGGTTGATGTAGGAGGCCCGGCAGACGGACGGCGTGTTGCCGAGGTAGCCGGCGACTTCGCGGACCGCCCGTGCGGCGGCCCGTTTCCGGGCGGCCGGCGAGGTGTCCGCCACCTCGGCCGACACCGCGAGCGCGACGGCGGCGAGCACCGTGGCGTGCCAGGTCCGGAAGTCCTTGCTGGTGATGTCCAGTCCCGCGAGATCGCGCAGGTGCCCGTTCAGGTCGGTCGCGTCGATGGTGTGCCAGCGGCGTGCCTCGTAGTACGCGAAGAGGTGGTCGTTGTCGTCGCGGCGGCGGAGCAGTGCCCGGACGCCGGTGTAGACCTGTTCGTCGACGATCTCGCGGCAGTAGCGGCGCCCGCTCTTGGCCGCGTAGTCGAAGCCGACCGCGCCCTTGCTGCAGGTGACCTGGTGGCGCCGGACCGTCGTCAGGCCGTAGGACTCGTTCGTCTTCGCGTACCGGTCGTCGCCGACGCGGAAGAAGCCGAGGTCGAGGAGGCGGACCCCCAGCGAGAGCACCCTCTCCCGGCTCAGGCCCGAGCCTTCGAGGCCCTTGCCGACCTGCCGTCGCACCTCGGGCAGGGCGGCGCCGACCTCCAGGATGCGGGTGTGCTTGGCGGCTTCCTGCTTCTCGCGGAAGAGGGGGTGGTAGAGGTACTGGCGGCGACCTGCCTCGTCCGTGCCGACCGCCTGGATGTGGCCGTTGGGGTGCGGGGAGATCCAGACGTCCCGCCAGGCCGGCGGGATGACGAGACCGCGTACGCGCCGCATCTCCGGGCCGTCGGGCAGGGACCGGCCCTGGGTGTCGAGGTAGCGGAACCCGCTGCCGTGCCGGCGTCGGCCGTAGCCGGGGCCCGTGAGGTCACTCGTCCGGAACCGCATCACGCTCCTCCTCCGTTCACCCGCGGCCTGCGGGACCACGACCCGCACGGGACGTGGTTCCCTTTCCCACCGGTCTCAAAAGGCGTACCTGTCTCAGCAGGCGTACCCGTCTCAGAAGGCGTACCTGATACGCAGCCACGGCGCGTGCGCCGCCAGCAGTTCCCGCAGCCGCGCCAGGGCCCGCTGCTTGGTCTGAAGGGCGTAGCGGACATTGAGCGCCCCGTTCTGGGAGCGCTTGGTCTCCTGGATCTCCGGCTGCCACAGCAGGTCCTCGGCACGGGGGTGCCAGCCCAGGTTGACCTCGTGGAGCGCCTGGTTGTGGGTCAGCATGATGACCTCGGCCGCCGCCTGCTCCTTCACCCGGGCGGGCAGGACGTCGTCGAGGTGGGTGAGCAGGTCGGCCCAGTCCCGCTCCCACCCCGGGCGCAGCACCACGGGCGAGAGGTTGAAGTGGACCTCGTAACCGGCGTCGAGGAAGTCGGCCGCCGCCGCGATGCGCTCGGGGACCGGGCTGGTGCGGATGTCGAGGAGCCGGGCGTCGTCGGTCGGCATGACGGAGAAGCGCACACGGGTGCGGCCCCGCGGGTCGAGTGCGAGCAGGTCGGGGTTGACGAACTTGGTCGCGAAGGAGGCCTTCGCCGTCGGCAGACGGCGGAACGCGGCGACGAGATCCGCGGTGTTGTCGCAGACCAGCGCGTCGACGGAGCAGTCACCGTTCTCACCGATGTCGTAGACCCAGGCCTCGGGGTCGCACTGGTTGGGCTCCGGTTTGGGGCCCTGGGCCCGTACGTGCCGCTGTACGTGGGCCACGATCGCCTCGATGTTGGTGAACAGGGTGATGGGGTTGGCGAACCCCTTGCGGCGGGGGACGTAGCAGTACGCGCAGGCCATCGCGCAGCCGTTGGAGGGGCCGGGGGCGATCCAGTCGGCCGACCTGCCGTTGGGGCGCGTGGTGAGGCTGTGCTTGACGCCGAGGACGAGTGTGTCGGTCTTGATGCGGACCCAGCGGGCGATGTTGCCGTCGTTGCCGTGCAGGGAGGGGATGCGCCAGTGGCCGTCGACCTCGGTCACCCGCACGCCGGGCAGCCGGGCCATGATCTGCTGCCCGCGCGGGGAGTCGAGGGCCGCCGGCTCGGCGTACACCTCCCGTACGTCGAGCATCCGGCGGGCCTGAGCGCTGTCCCGGAACGCGGACGACCCGTCCGCTGTCCCGCCGGTACTCGCTGTCCCGCCGGTACTCGCGGGCGGCGCGGGCGCCGGTGCCGTGTCCGACCACTCGAAGAGCGGTTGCTGTTCGGGCTCCACGTGCTGTTCCTCTCCGGAGCAGGGGCCGGGCCCTGCCTTCACCTTCAGTCCCTGCGGTCGCGCTCCTGCTCCAGCAGCTCTTCGAGATCGGCGAGGCGGTCGAGGCCCCGTACCGCCTGGGTCATCCGCGGGTTGTGCTCGAACCGGGCGCGGTGGCGGTGCATGAGGTTCCAGTACCCGGCGGTGAAGGGGCAGGCGTCCTCGCCCACCCGCACGGTCGGCCTGTAGCGGCAGGGCCCGCAGAAGTCGCTCATGCGGTTGATGTACGCGCCCCCGGACGTGTACGGCTTGGTGGTCATGCGGCCCCCGTCCGCGTACTGCGACATGCCGACCACGTTCGGGACCATCACCCAGTCGTAGCCGTCGACGAAGCTGCGGTGGAACCAGTCGGTGACGGCCCCGGGGTCCCACCCCCGTTGCAGGGCGAGACTGCCGAGGATCATCAGACGGGGGATGTGGTGCGTCCAGCCGGTGGCCCTGACCTGCCCGAGGGCGTGGGAGAGACAGTTCGCGTCCGTCGCGTCCGGGGACAGTTCCGTGAACCAGTCGGGCAGCGGCTCGTGGTGGCCCAGGGCGTTGCTCTCGCGGTACCGCGTCCCGAAGTGCCAGTAGACGTGCCAGACGTACTCGCGCCAGCCGGTGATCTGCCGTACGAACCCCTCGGCGCTGTTGAGCGGTACGTCGCCCGACCGCCAGCTCGCCTCCGCGCGCTCGGCGCATTCGGCGGGGTCGAGCAGGCCGAGGTTGAGCGAGGAGGAGAGCAGGCTGTGGCTCATCGTCGCGTCCCCGGCGAGAACCGCGTCCTCGTACGCGCCGAAGGTCGGCAGCCGGTGCTCGACGAAGCGGTGGAGCGCGGCCAGCGCCTCCCGGCGGGTGGCGGGGAACCCGCGCGGCCCGTCCTCGCCGACGAACTCGACGTCCCCCTCGCGCTCCCAGCGGTCGAGATCGGCCCGCACCTCGTCGTCGATCTCGCTCTCGCGGGGGTGGTACGGGGCCGGAACGCCCAGGTCGGCGGCGCCGCGCGGCGGGGGCCGCCGGTTGTCGTGGTCCAGGTTCCAGCGCCCGCCGACCGGCCGGTCGCCCTCCATCAGCAGGTCGTGCGTCCGGCGGACCCAGCGGTAGAAGTCCTCCTGGAGCAGGTGCTTCGTGGCGCGGCGGTCCGCCCAGCGCTTGAACTCGTCGTGCGACACGAGGAAACCGCGGGCCGGCAGGACACGTACGAAGGGCAGGGAGTGTACGAAGGCGAGGGCCGCGTGGGACGTGGGGTGGTGGACGGTCACCGGGGCGTCCCCGACCGCCTCGCGCAGGCCCTGGCGGTAGGTGTCCGCCTTGACATAGCGCACGCGCTCACCGAGTTCGGCGGCGCGGTGGCGCATCGCCGACAGGATCAGATGGGCCTTGGCGCGGTGGAACCGCCGTCGGCGCAGGACACTGCGGGCCTCGATCATCAGCAGCGGCGCGTCCCGGTGCGGGCCGCCGCGCGCGGGATCGACGAAATGAGGACCGAGCTGGTCGCCGAAGAGCCAGTGGTGGGTGCCGGGCTCGCCCCCGGTCCGGTTCTCAGCCGCTGTCCCAGCCGCGTTCCCAGGTACGTTCCCAGACACGTTCCCAGCCGCGTTCCTTGTCATGCCGAGCGCTCCGTCGACGAGTCGTCGCCTCGTCGGCGCCCTGCGTGGCGCGACGCTTTCCTCCGCAGATCAAAGCGCACGACGGCGCGGGCGGTACGCGGCACACGCCGGGGCGCCCCGCCTCTCGCGGAGCCGCCCGCACCACGACCGACCCGCGCCGAGGCGCCGAGGCGGTGTGCGGTGTGGTCGACCGGCTCTGGTGGCGCATGGAGGACGCTCATGGGGCGGGCTCCCAGCGGAGGGTGGCGGGGTTCCGGCGGATCAGTCCGCGTTCGGCGAACGCGTCGAGCCAGCCGCTCATCGGCCACCAGCCCCAACGGCGGTGGAAGAGCTCGCTGTTGCGCAGGATGTCGTGCAGATGCTCCGTCGGCGGACTGGAGGTCGGGTGGTACTGGTGGAAGGCCGGTGCGCCGCCCACCCAGGTGAGCCGGACACCGGCCGCGCGGGCCCGCTGGCCGTAGTCGGTGTCCTCGCCGCCGTACCCCTCGTACTCCTCGCAGAAGCCGCCGACCGCGTGCCAGGTGTCGGCGGTCAGCGCGAAGGACAGCGACCAGAACAGGGTGTGGTCGGTGCTGTCCCGCGTCTCGCCCGCTGCGAGGGCGGGCCGCGCGGGGTGCGGCTCGGCGAGCGCGGGCAGATCGGCGAGCCGGTAGCCGCCGACGGGGTCCGGCGGCGGCAGGTACGCGACGGTGCCGCAGAGCAGGGAGCGGGGGCGGGCGGGCTCGCGGGCCACCTCGGCATACCGCTCCAGCAGCCTGTCACCGGGCACGCAGTCGACGTCCAGGAAGACCAGCAGTTCGGCACCGCGGGCGAGGGCATGCGCGGCGCCGAGATTCCGGGCGCGGGCCAACGGCAGCCTCCCGTCCCGCACCGGACAGTCGACGACGCTCGCTGCAGGTCGCCGCCCGTCGAGAACGGCGCCCACTCCCGGGTCCCCCATGGCGACGACGACGTACTGCTCCGGCACCCACGACCCGCCGCCGAGCCCGGCATGCTGCAGAGCGAGATGCCCGTGCCGACCGGCGGCGATGGTGATCACGGCGGTACGCATCAGGGGGCACCGGGATGCCCTGCGGGGGCGGCGTCCCGCGCCGCCTCCGCCAGGGCGGTCGCCGCCAGGGACGCACCGTTGCCCGGTGCCCACAGGGACCAGCGGTCTCCGCCCCGCTCGTGGGCCTGTTCCAGGAGGGCGGGCCAGCTCTCGGGGGTCGGCCAGGTGGGGGCGACCACCGCGAGGTGGCCGCGTGTCAGGGCGCGGGCCGTGGCGGCTTGTTCGCCGAAGGGGCGTTCCTGGGGGACGACCACCGCGGGGCGGCGCGCGGCGGCGCACTCGGCGAGCGCGTTCTGGCCGGCGTGGGTGACCACGACGTCCGCCGCGCACAGGGCGGCCCACGGGTCGGCCGACCAGCCGCCGTCCGGACCGCCGAGCGTCGTCCACTCCCAGCCGGGGGTGGCCGCCCGCGCGGCCTTCACCTCGCCGGGTGAGACGTCGCTCCCGCCCGAACCCAGCAGGAGCAGCACCCTGCGCGGCGTACGCGACCGGTCCGTACGCCCCGGCGCGGGCGCGGGCCGCGGGCGGCCGTCGAAGCGGGAGAAGGCGCCCGTGTGGACGGTCTTGGCCGACCAGCACGCGGGCCGGCCCGGTTCGGGCAGCGCGGCCGGCCAGGGGGCGAGGAGGAGGTCGGCCAGGTCGTACGCCATCCGGTGCGGCGGGTCGGTGCGTTCGCCCCGCATCGCCGCCACCGCGACAGGTGTGCCCAACAGCCGTGCCAGCAGAGCCACTTCGACGGAGACGTCGGACATCAGGAGCCGTGGCGAGGCCGCCTCGATCCACCGCGCGATCAGCGCCATGCGCGCACGGAGCCCGGCGTGCCCGACGGGCGCCCAGTGCAGCCGTCCGCCCGCCGTCACGTCGCGGAGCGCGGCGGGGTCGCCGTCGTCGTCGCGAGGCAGCCGCACCCAGTTCCCGGGCCAGGGCCAGTCCTGGGGCTCGGGAAGGGTGGACAGACCCGTCACCGGGACGGGGCAGTGCGCGGCGACGGTCCTGGCCCGGTTCAGATGGCCGCTGCCCTGGTGGTGCACGTAGTAGCCGATCATGCCGACACCGAGCGGTAGAAGCGCTCGTAACGGCGGGTCATGACCTCCATGGAGCAGAAGGCCTCCGCGTGGCGTCGCGCGGCGGCCCGGGACAGGGCGATCGTCGGCTCGACGGCCGCCGCCAGCGCCGTGCGGTCGCCGGGCTCGACCAGCCGGGCGCAGTCGTCCGTGACGATCTCCGGCAGCGCGCCGCGCGCGAACCCGCACACCGGTGTGCCACACGCCAGCGCCTCCGCGATCACCAGTCCGTACGGCTCGTCCCAGCAGGGCGAGACGACGGCGGCGGCCGAGGAGCCGACCAGCTCGCACAGTTCCGGCTGGGAGAGGTGGCCCGCGTAGGTGATCGTGCGGTCGAGTCGGGGGCGGACGCACGTCTCGAAGTACTCCGTGTCCCCCACCGGCCCGGCCAGCCGCAGCCCCCGCCCCGCGAGACGTGCCGCTTCGATCGCCAGGTGCGCGCCCTTCTCCGGCACGATCCGGCCCGACCAGACCAGCTCCTCGCCACCGGGCCCCGGGCGCCAGCGCTCGGTGTCGATGCCGTTGCGCACCACGGTGGCGGCGGGCACCACGTGCCGCCAGGCCGCGGCGGTGTGGTCGCTGACCGCACTGAACCGCATGGGGCAGTGCGGCGGCGCCTGGATGGCCGACTCCAGCCACGGGGTGGGCGGGGTGTGCAGGGTGGTGACGACCGGCACGGAGAGCACGGCGGCCATCGCCACCGGCAGGTAGTGCAGGCTGTTGTTGTGCACGATGTCGTACCGCGTCGGCTCCCGGGAGAGGTCGAGCATCAGCTGGAGGTAGGCGTGGTGCTCCGCCAGCCAGTGCGCGGCCACCATGCTCGTGTCCCGGCAGGCGGCCTCGCTGATCCGGGGCGGCCGGAACGGTATCTCCACCACCCCGAGGCCGGGGTCCGAGCCCGGCCCCGCGAAGATCGTGATCTCGTGGCCGCGGGCCCGCAGGGCCTTGGACAGCGTCCAGGTGTGCGCTTCCAGACCGCCGGCGAAGGGGTCACGGATCGGATGCCGGGCGGAGGCGATCAGGGCGATCCGCAAGGGGGCGGTGGGGCCGGGTCGCGGTGGGGGCCGCTCGGCGGACGCCGTCACCACAGGTCCGCGTAGAGCGCTTCGTGCGCGCGGGCGAGCATGAGACGTTCGGCCCGCCGGTCGGCCGGGTCGGCCCGCCAGACGGGCCGCTCCTCGTAGGCGGTGCGCACCGCCTCCCGCAGCGACGCCTCGTCGAGCCCGTCCCGGTCGTGTCCGTAGCCGAGGCAGGGCCGTTGCTCCGCGTAGAACCCGCAGGACGGCGCGAGGACGGTGGTCCCCAGGTCGTGGCACGCCTCCAGCCAGCCGGAGTGGGTGCCGAAGCGGTAGGGCAGCACGGACACGTCGAGGTTGATCAGATAGTCGTAGAGCGCGTCGTCGTCGAAGTAGTCGTGGACGTACAACCGCAGCCGCTCCTTGCGGTCCATCTCGCGCAGTTCGTCGAGCACTCCGGGCGCGTACCAGTGGCTCGCCGGATCGTCGATCTCCGGGTGGCAGTCGACGCGCAGCACCGCGTCGGGCAGTTCCGACAACGCGTCGGCGAGCACCCGGGCCACCGGCAGCGGGTCCATGTTGGCGCGGATGCTCTTGGCGTGCAGACCGACCGTGAACGTGTCGCGTACGGGCCGGGGGCGTACGAGACCGGCCTGTCCGACCACGTGCGGGTGCGGCAGGACCAGCGCGGTACGGCTCCAGCGTGCGGCGATCTCCCGCGCGGCACCCGGGGTGAGCGTGACGATCCGGTCCGCCGCCGGGACGAGCACGTCCAGCTGCGCCCGGTGCTCGCCCTCGTCCCGGTGGTGGGGGTTGACGAGGTCGTGGACGGTCTGGACGAGCGGCTTGCCGTTGCGGCGCAGGGCTTCGACGAAGTCCTCCAGCGCCTGCGGAGTCTGCGCGTCGAAGCCGAAGTGGAGATGGAAGACGTCGAAGGTGTCCGCGTGCTCGTCGACCCAGTCCGGGTCGAGCATGACGGGCGGCCACCACTGGGCGGACCCGCTGGGGGCGCCGCAGGGGCGGGGGTCGGCCAGCCGGATCACGCGGTCGCCGCCCGGCGGGGACAGGTGGCGCACGTACACGTGCCCGGCGGGAACCGAGGCGACACGGATGATGCCGCCGGTCCCGGACGCCGGACCGGACATCGCGGAGCGGTGGCGATCAGCCGGTTCGGGCACAGGTGTCTCCTCGTTCGATCACGCCGGGGACGCCGGTGGGCCGCCTGGAGGCGCCCCATCCCTGCGCACCCACGGTCCCCCGTCGGCCGGTTCGGGGCATGCCGGACACGACCGTCCGGGCGAGGGCACCGTGCGGACGGGGCCGGACAGGGCCGCTCAGGGGAAGATTCGCTTCCCCACGTCTCCTTTCGGCCGATGCGGGAACCCGTGCTTCATGACCACGCGATCTGAACTGCCGGGCACCGCCGAGTCGTACTGGATGGCCACAGCGCCGGGCACCCGGTGGCCGGCACTGGAGACCGACACGACGGCGGACGTCGTCGTGATCGGGGCGGGCATGGCGGGCCTGTCCATCGCCTGGGAACTGACCCGGGCCGGACGCGACGTCCTCGTGCTGGACGCGGACCGCGTAGGCGCCGGGGTGAGCGGCTACACGACGGCGAAGCTCACCGCGGCGCACTCGCTCGTGTACGAACGCCTGCGCCGCACACGCGGAAAGGAAGGCGCGCGCCAGTACGCGCACTCCCAGCAGGCCGCGGTGGAGCGGGTCGCGTCCGTGGCGGCGGAACTCGGCGTCGACTGCGACTTCGAGCGCTCGTCGGCCCTGACCTTCACCGTCGACCCGGACCGGCGTGCCACGTTCGAGGCCGAGGCGGAGGCCGCCGCCGAAGCGGGGCTGGCCGCCGACCTCGTGACGGAGACGGACCTGCCGTTCCCCGTCGCCGCGGCGGTACGCGTCACGGGGCAGGCCCAGTTCCATCCGCGCAAGTATCTGCTGGCCCTGGCGGACGACATCACCGCGCGAGGAGGTGTCATCCGTGAACGGACCCGGGTGACCGGCCTCTCCGAGGGCAGCCCGTGCGAACTGACGACCGAGCGGGGCACGACGATCACGGCGAACGACGTCGTCGTCGCCACGCACTACCCGGTCTTCGACCGCGCCCTGCACTTCGCGCGCATGTCCCCGAGCCGCGAACTGGTCGTCGCCGCTCCCCTGCCCGCCTCGGCGGCGCCGGAGCACATGTACATCACGGACGACCTGGGCAAGCGGTCCGTGCGTACCGCTCCGCTCGACGAGGGACGGCGGCTGCTCATCGTCACCGGCGAGAGTTTCACTCCCGGCACGGGCGACGGCAACGAGCGCTTCCTGCGGCTCGACGCGTGGATGCACGAACACTTCCCGGTCGGCGACACGGCGTACCGGTGGGCGGCCCAGGACAACCACGTGAGCGACGGCGTGCCGCTGGTCGGCCCGTTCCATCCGGGCGCACGCCATGTGTACGTGGCGACCGGCTTCGCCGGCTGGGGCATGAGCGGGGGTGCCATGGCCGGACAGCTGCTGGCGTCGACGCTCACCGGCGCTGAACCGGAGTGGGCGGGGCTGTACGACCCGCGTCGCCTGTGGAGCACCGTCCGGGAGGGCGCGACGCTGCTGAAACAGCAGGCGGAAGTGGCCAAGCACTTCGTGGGCGACCGGCTGAAGCCCACCCACGTCGACTCCGTGGACGAGATCGCCCCCGGCTCGGGCGCGGTCGTACGGGTCGAGGGGCAGCGCTGTGCCGTCTACCGCGACGAGGCCGGCGCGGCCCACGCCGTGTCGGCACGCTGCACGCATCTCGGCTGCCTGGTCGCGTTCAACGAGGCGGAAACCGCGTGGGAGTGCCCGTGCCACGGTTCACGGTTCGGCGTCGACGGCTCGGTCCTCCAGGGACCGGCCGTACGCCCGCTGCCGCCGCGGACGGTCTGACCCGAGCACCCGACTCCGAGCACGGACCCACCAGCCGGCCCGCGCCCGGACAACGTCAGCCCGCGCCACCAGCCGGTCCGCGCTCGGACGGTGTCAGTCCGCGTCGACGTCGTGCACGGACACACGGATGGTGTCGGCGCTGCTGTCGGCGGCATCGGGAATGAGCATCCCCGCGTCGGCACCACTGCGCAGGTAGTCCACCACGGCCCGGTCGAGCATCTCGCCCGGGAGCGCCGCGGGGATCCCGGGCGGATAGGGCGTGAGCATCTCGGCACAGATCCGTCCGACCGCGCTGTCCGCGGGAACCTGCTCGACCTCGCCGAAGAAGGCGTCACGCGGCAGCGTCACCTGTCGCAGACGCAGGCTCCCCGGGTCCGGGACGCGGATGTCCGGGGCGGGCGGCAGCTCGTCGGCATGGGCGACCAGGTCGCGCAGACCGTCGAGGAGCCGTTCCGTGGTCGTCTCGTCGTCGGCGTGCGTGAGCTGGGCGTTGATACGCCGGTGGTCGGAGGTGTGCAGGTTGACGCGGTGGTGCCGGCGCAGCCAGTCGGCGGCGTCGTAACCGCTGAACTTGACCCCGCTCAGGTCGATGAAGACCTGGAGGGGGTCCATGTCGAAGGCGCGCCCGGGGGCACAGAAGTCGTCACGGTCGTTGACGTGCAGGCCCTCGATGCCCTCGATGGCGGCTCGTACCCGCCGGGCCCTCGCAAGAGCCCCCTCCATCAGCTCATGGCCGTGTTCCACCATCTGTCGGCGCCATCCGTCGAGGGCCGCGTAGACGAGCACCGAGGGGCTGGTGGTGTCGAGCAGGTCGGCGCGGGAGGCGAGGGTCTGGACCCCTACCAGGTCGCCCCGCAGGTGGAAGACCGACCCCTGTTCGAGCCCGGAGCCCATTTTGTGGACCGAGGTGACGCATACGTCGGCACCGGCGTCCATCGCCCAGGTCGGCAGCTCCGGATGGAAGGGCAGGTGGGCGCCCCACGCCTCGTCCACGATCAGCGGCACGCCGTGCTCGTGGCAGAGCGTCGCGATGGCTCCGATGTCGGCGCAGGTGCCGTAGGGGGTGGGGCTGGTGACCAGTGCCCCCCGCGCGTCCGGGTGCTCCGCGAACGCCGCGCGGAAGGCCTCCGGGGACGGCGGGTGGGCGAGGTGGAGATCGGCATCCCACTGCGGGTCGACCCACACCGGGCGGATTCCCGCGAGGATCAGGCCGGAGATGACCGACTTGTGCGCGTCACGCCCGACCAGGAGCTTCTGGTGCGGCCCGGCGACCGAGAGCATGGCGGCCTTCACCGACAGGGAGCTGCCACAGGTGGAGAAGAACGTGTGATCGGCGCCCACCGCGTCCGCCATCAGGGCTTCGGCCTGTTTCAGAATCCCCTGGGACGTGGTGCGGTCGTCGAGCCCGGACACCGCGAGCATGTCCGCGCCGAACAGGGCGTCGCCCAGTACGGCCCGCACCCGCGGGTCGGCGCCCCGGCCCTGCTTGTGACCGGGCGGTGTGAACGGCAGTTGGTCCTGCGCCTGGTACGCCACCAGCGCGTCGAGTACAGGAGCTGTCGAGTGATCCATGGTGTGGGGCTTTCCGCTGCGGGGGGCGAGAACATCTCGCACCGGGGCGTGACTGTCGGGATGCCGTCGGGACGGGGTCGAGCCGGCGGTCGGCGGGTTGAGGCGATCGGCCGCTGCCGACGAGTGCCCCGCGGCGGGACGGCCGACACCTGCGGTGCTCCATCCGCGGCCATCCGGCGTCATGGGCCGCCCGGAGCCGCCGCGACCGCTCCTCGTCGCAGGCCCGCGACCCCCGCGATGGACCGGGCGAGCCAGGACAGGAGGAGTCGGGCCGTCGCCAGGCCGAGCGACCGGGAGGACACCGCCTGGCGCACACCCCTGGAGGTGGTGGCGCGGAGTCGGTCGTCGGACACCCACCTCCCTGCCCGGGCGGAGTTGTCGGCTCATCCGTTCGGTCGCGGTCCGCTCGCACACCCGGTGGGGCTGCGCATCAGATGGGAAACGCGTGTTCCGGGTGAGAAGCCGACCGAGGGGTACGCGCAGAGTCGTCCGAACGCGGGTCCGGCCGAGCCGCCCGCCCCCAGTCCGGGAGGAGTTCGTCATGCCGCAGGGTTCCAACGCGAAGCGAGAGCGTCAGTACGAGCACATCAAGGAGGGCGCCGAGAAGCGCGGCACCTCCACGGGGCGTGCGAAGGAGATCGCGGCACGCACCGTGAACAAGGAGAGGGCACGCTCCGGCGAGTCGAAGACGGCCGCCAAGACATCCACCCGGGACAAGAAGTCCGCCCCGCAGCGCGGCGGCGAGCGCTCCCACAGCGGCGCCCAGGGGCCGACCAGGGACCAGCTGTACGCGGAGGCGAAGAAGCGTGGTGTCGACGGCCGTTCGTCGATGAACAAACAGCAACTGGCCAAGGCCCTCGGCCGCTGACCGACGACCGACGACCGACGACCGACCGCCAGGAAGCACACGGGCGAGTCCGCCGCCCCCGCGGCGGACTCGCCGACGAAGGAGGAGCCGCCGCATGACCACCCATGACCACGAGCACCGGCATCAGCACAAGTCGGCGCACGACGAGCACGGGAAGCACCCCAGGACGGCAGCCGACGAGGTTCTGCACGCGGCGGAGGAAGCCGAGACGACCGTCGTGGACGGCGGAGAGCGACGCGGCAAGGACCGCGAGGCGGCAGACGCCCTGACCCCGAACGAGGACGCCCAGGACGACGTCCAGCGGCGCGACCGACGCGACTCCTGACCACCACCGCAGAGCCGCAGAGCCGCAGAGCCGCAGAGAGGCTTCACGTGTTCGACAGCACCATGGCACTGCTGGCCCAGGGCTACGCGTGGTTGCCCGACCGTCGCCGGCGCAGCCGTGGCGGACCGGTGCGCACCCGCCTCATGGGCAAGAACACCGTGGCGCTCCACGGCCCCGAAGCGGTGCGCTTCTTCTACGACGAGAGCCACATCAAGCGTCAGGGAGCCTTGCCGGGCCCTCTTCTCGACACACTGTTCGGGCGCGGGGCCGTACACACACTGGACGGCCCGCAACACCGGGTGCGCAAGGCCCTGTTCATGTCTCTGCTCAAGGACCGCGACGGCCTCGGCTCACTGGCCGATCACCTCGGTGCCCAGTGGGACCTGGCCCGTCAGCGGTGGGCCGGCCTCGACCAGGTGGTGCTCTTCGACGAGTCGAGCCTGCTGCTCACCCGCGCGGTCTGTGCCTGGTCCGGCATCCCCCGTACCGACGACGACGCCCGGCAGACGGCCCGCGATCTCATCGCGATGGTCGACGGCTTCGCTTCGGCGGGGCCGCGCCATCTGCGGGCACGCCGTGCGCGCAGCCGTCAGGAGGCGCGTATCGCCCAGCAGGTGGCGGCGGTCCGCGACGGTACGGAGAAGGCTCCGGCCGGTTCCGTACTGGCGACCGCGGCTGCCCACGTCGACGCCGACGGGCAGCCTCTGGATCCGCACACCGCGGCGGTCGAGATCCTGAACGTCATCCGCCCGACGGTGGCGGTCACGTGGTTCCTCACCTTCGCCGCGCACGCCCTGCACCGCTGGCCCTCGCACCGCAAGCTCCTCGCCGACGGTGACGCGGCCTACGCCCGCGCCTTCGCCCACGAGGTCCGGCGCTTCTATCCCTTCGCGCCCTTCATCGGGGGCCTGGCCACCACCGATCTGCGCTGGGACGGGCAGGACATCCCCGTCGGCGGCATGGTCCTGCTCGACCTGTACGGGCAGAACCACGACCCCCGGCTCTGGCCCGAGCCGTACACCTTCGACCCCGGCCGCTTCCTGGGCCGTGAGCCCGAGCGCGACGAACTGGTGCCGCAGGGCGGCGGCGATCCCGCCGCCAACCACCGCTGCCCCGGCGAGGACGTCACGCTGACGGTCCTCGAAACCCTCGTCCCCCGGCTCGCCGCGCTGCGTTACGACGTACCGGCCCAGGATCTCGGCATCCCGCTGCGGCGCATCCCCACCGCGCCACGCAGCGGCTTCGTCCTGACGGCCCGGCGATAACGCCGAACTGTCGATGTGTCGATGTGTCGATGTGTCGAGGAGCAACGGACGGGAAGGGTCCATATATGCGCCCTTCCCAGCGCCCCGGCCCCCGGCGCGACCTCGCCGAACGACCCCCGCGTGGTGCGTCGCGCGAGACAGCGCGTGAAGTCGGCCGTACCGAGAGCGGGATGCCGACCGGAGAGCAACTGCTCGCGGAGACGGAGCAGCTCAAGGAGGCACTGGAGCGGCGGCCGGTCGTCGACATGGCGCGCGGGGTGCTGATGGCGGCCTGGTCGTGCACCGCCGAGGAGGGCTGGCAGATCCTGGTCTGGGTCTCCCAGCACTCCAACACCAAGGTGCACGATGTGGCGAAAGCCCTCATCGCGACGACGCAGAACGAGCCGTTGCCCGCATACATCGAGGAGCATCTGCCCGCGGCACTCGCGCGGTGGCGGGCGTCACGGGACGGGTGAACCACCGGTGGCGTCGGTCGACGATCTCCGCGGCGGCGCAGCTCGTTCAACATCGCGAGAACAGAAAACAAGGGGCAGGCCACAAGAGGGACCCGGACCGGCCCCGGCGCCACGGCGTTGTCGCGGTCGCCGTCGCCGTTCGCCGCCGGCCGTGACCATCCGGGGCCTGCCCTGGGTGAAGGTCGCCGAGCAGCTCCCCCGGCAGCCGACTCACCACACGACGTCCGCGGCCCGCGTGATCTCCGCGTCCATGTTCCGCCGCATCATGCTCAGCGCGGCTTCCGCGAGTTCCGGGTGGATGGCGGCCACGGCGTCCGTGGGTACGACGACGTCGAGATGCCGGATGTGCGCGTCGAGCGCCGAGTACAGCACGCACTGCTCGGTCACCTGGCCGGTCAGAACCACCCGGCCGACGTCCAGTTCCGCCAGCAGGTACGTCATCGGCGTCTCGAAGAAGACGGAGTGCCGGGCCTTCACGATGAACAAGGACTCCTCGTCCGGACGCAAGGGCTCCACGAGAGCGGCATGCGGCGTCGCCAGGGCCTTGTCGAGCAGCTCGCCGTGATGGGAACGCCACTGTCCCCAGTTGTCGTTGGCGTAGATCACCGGGATTCCGTCCGCGCGGGCCCGGCGGAGCAAGGACACGATCGCGGGCAGCGCCGCCTCGGCGGCGGGCAGCAGAAGTTCCGCGTCCTTGTGCTCGTAGGTGTTGATCATGTCGATGACGATGAGCGCGGAGCCGGTCATACCACCACCATCCCCCGTCCGCGCCGTCCTGGCACGCCCATGCCGGCCACAGCCCTCATGCCCGGCCCAACCGCAGGTCGGGTGCGGCACCGACGTCGGGGCGGTTCCGGCGGACGGTACCGAGGAAGGCGCCCGGCGCCGCGGTTCAGGACGGTCGGACCGCCGACGTCGCGATCTGCGAGGCTGCCGCCCCGGTGCCGCGGTAGGGCGGAGCCTGTAGGGGCCCGGTGACCGGGCGCGGTGCGGGCCCCTACGGCGCACACGATGGCCGGGAGAGCGTGGTGTCGGTCTGTGAGCTGCCGCCAACTTGAAGTAGCAGGTCAAATGGCTGGTGTGACCGATCCTCGGGGTACTCGTGCTGGTCGTGGGCGGGTGTCTGAGGCGTAGATCGTTAGCCAGCGGCCTCGGGGGGCGGGGTTCGGGATGGCGTCATGTCGGCCCCTCACAGAGGCGCGGATCCGCGCCTGGGATCATGAGCGGATGTCCGAGGAACCGAACCCGATGTCCAGCCTGTGGCCGCTCATGCCCTCCGAGGTCACCGGTTGGCTGCTGGAGCTGTGCGGTGATGGCATCACGGGGTTCATGCCTCCGGCGATGCCTGACGCCGTGTGGGTGCTCAACGCTATGTACGAGCACAATCTGGGGCCGGCCGATGTGTCGTACCACGAGTACCACCAGGCGCGGCTGGCGGACGGGAGTGTCCAGCCGCACGTCGTCGGAAGCATTGACCTCGACGCCGTGGGCATCGCCACCGGGGGAGGGCTGGGCCGTGCCCAGCACCCGGGCCCCGGCTGGCGGCGGCTGCGCTGGGCGGAGCTGGCCCGGCGGAGCGGCGACCCGGTCGTGCCTGACGGGCTGATGCCCTCCTACCGTTGCTTTCCCTCGGCCAAGAAGGAGGGCAGTTGGCCGCTGGGCATGGTCCCGCCGACCGAGGGGAGCCTGGACCGTGAGACGTGGAACCGGCTGATCGGCATCCTCACCCAGTTCAGCCCTGCGGGCCCGGACACCCGCTGCCTGGCCTACTACAACCCGATGACGCTGGGGGCCATCGACTTCGACAACCTCCATGTGCGCGCGGGCCGGATCGGCGACGCCGAGATCCTGTACGACCAGTCCGAGGCCGACTTCAGCCCGTCCAACCTCTGGGCCGAGGACCGCTCGTGGGTCCTGTGCACCGACTACGACCTGTGGGGCACCAAGGTCGCCGGGCCCCCCGACCTCATCAACGCATTGCTGAACGACAGTGAAATCGAGGCAGTTCGTCTGCCTTGGGCGCACTGACGACGAGCTGCTCGAAACCTTCTCCAGCACGGAGTGCGGGCCCGTTCCACTTCCTGACCGCGGAGGCCCGATGGCCCCTACGATTCTGCTCATGCTGGATCCCGAACTGCTGGAACGGATCACCACGCGCCGTGCGGAACTGGACGAACTCGAAGAACAGTTGGCCAAGCAGCTGGCAGAAGTGCGGGCCGAGCGTGACGAGCTCGCCGTCGCCGAACGCGTCCTTGAGCGGGTGACCGGGCAGCTCGCTGAGGAGCGTTCCTCAACCCGCCCGATGCCGGGGCAGGTGGGCGGACGGGCGGTGATGCTGATCCCGCACCGCGAGCCGGGCGTGGAGGAGGATGCCCTGCCGTGGGACTACCAGCGCATCATCGCCGCCGTGCGGCAGGCCGCCGGACCGGTCATGGCCCGTGAGGTCGGCGAGGTGGTGGGCGTGGACGTCAGCGTGAAAGCCAAACTGGAACCGCTACGCAGCAAGCTGATCAAACTCGTCGATCGCGGCTGGCTGCGGAAACTGCCCGACGGCCGGTTCACCACCCGCCTGTGAGCAGCAACACCGCCACTCGGAGCGGCTTGGCACGGGCGTAACCAGGGTGTACCCGGAGGCCGTTGGAATTGTGTGACGAATACCGTAGAGCGCGCCGAGGACAACTGCCCGCTTGTCTACCAGTGCCGTCTGCCGCTGTCCACGAGCACCGTCAACCACCTCGCCGATCTGCTACGGCGCCGCCTGAAGGCGATTCGCTCCAGGTGGCGCATCCTGCCGCCTGGGAAGATCGCGGTGATCGTCCTGGCCGTGCTGCGTCACGACCAGCGCTTGGCCGACATGGCCGGCGGAAACAATGTGTCCGAGTCCACCGTCCGCCGCTGGCGCGACGAGCTGATCGGGCTGCTCGCCGCCCAGGCGCCGCGCCTGGACCGCGCCCTGAAGAAGGTCGCCAAGAAGGGCGGGGAGGTGGTCCTGATCGACGGCACCCTCATCCGCACCCAGCGCCGCACCGGCAAGGCCGACCGGCGGAACTACTCCGGCAAGCACCGCAGCCATGGCCTGCACTTCCTCGCCCTGACAGACGAGAACGGGCGCCTGATCTGGATATCCGCCGCCCGACCCGGCCGCACCCACGACAACACCGCCGCCCGCCACGACCACATCCTGACCCACCTGCGCACCGTCGGCCTCGGAGCGCTGGCCGACCTCGGCTTCCGCGGCCTGGACAACGACATCCTCGACCCCGTGATCGTCACCGGCTACATCGCCACTCGTACCCACAAGCTCACTCGAGGCGAGAAGGAGGCCAACCGCGTCCTCGCCGTCGGACGTGCACCGGTCGAGCACGGCTTCGCCCACCTCAAGAGCTGGCGCATCCTGACCAAGCTCCGCACCGACCCCGCCCGCGCCACCCGCCTCCTGCGCGCCCTGCTCGTCCTGACGAACCTCGAAATCAACCGCTGACGGATGATCTTCTCCGTGGGCTCCCGCCCACGACCAGCACGAGTACCCCGAGGATCGGTCACACCAGCCCTTTGACCTGCGGCTTCAAGTTGGCGGAGGCTCTGTGCAACGACCGGGACCAGCGATGGCTGCGCTGCGCCGGGACAGGGGACTGTGTCGGCTCGGTCACCTGCGACGCGCTTGCCGCCGTACCGAGTTGCCCGCGGGAGAGCCGCGACGCGGTCAATGGCGACGACCTCCTCGCGGCCCCTGCGCCGCTGGAACCGTGAGGCGGGCGTGCCCGGTCAGGGCAGCGGCGTGCCGCCGGTGGCGTTCAGGATCTCCGCCGTGATGTAGCTGGCTTGTGGTGAAGCCAGGAAGACGTAGGCGGGTGCCATCTCGGCCGGCTGAGCCGGTCGGCCGATCGGCGCCTGCTTGCCGAACTCGGTGGTGTCCGGAAGTGTCGCCGGGATCAGGGGTGTCCACACCGGCCCGGGAGCGACGGCGTTGACCCGGATACCGTCGCCGATCACCATCTGGGCCAGCCCCTGGGTGAACGTGACGATGGCGCCCTTGGTCGTCGCGTAGTCCAGCAGATGCGGGCTGGGCTTGTACGCCTGCACGGACGCGGAGTTGATGATGCAGCCGCCCGACGGGATGTGCGGCAACGACATCTTGCACAGCCAGAACATGCCGTACAGGTTCGTCCGTACGACGCGGTCGAACTGCTCGGTCGAGATGGCCTGGATACCGTCGGTCTGCGACATCTGGTACGCGGCGTTGTTGACGAGGATGTCGATGCGGCCGAACTCGGCGACGGCACGCTCCACCAGTTGCCGGCACTGGTCCTCCACACGGATGTCGCAGGCGACCGCGACAGCTGTGCGGCCCGCCTCCTCGACGAGGGAGACGGTCTCCTGCGCATCCTTCACCTCTTCGGGCAGATAGGTGAACAGTACGTCGGCGCCCTCACGGGCGTAGGCGAGGGCGACGGCACGGCCGATGCCCGAGTCGCCTCCCGTCACCACCGCCTTGCGGTCGCGGAGGATCCCGGTGCCCTCGTACGAGGTCTCCCCGTGGTCGGGCGGCGGGTCCATGGGGCCGGTCCAGCCCGGATGTTGTTGTTCCTGATCAGGGAATTCGGGGCGCGGATGCTTCTGGGCGGGGTTCTGAGTCACGAGGACCTACCTCCTCTGTCTTGTCGGTGCAGGGACGGGCGGGGCGGCCCGCCCGGCCCTGGTTGGATGTCGAATCGGACGTCGAAGTGGACGTCGGGGTGGACGTCGGTGCTGCACTGGTGCTCAGGCACGTTGCGCACGGACGACCACGAGTTCCTCTCGGCTCAGCACGGGGCCGTACGGCACGCTCGCTTGGTCGGTCACCGAGAACCGATGTCTTCCCGACGCAGCGCGTGCGTGAGCAGTCCGGTGTCCCACTGCGGGGCGTGGACGCCCGGCGGCGTGATGGACACCGCGGGCGGAGCGGGTGCCCAGGTCGGTGTTCCCATCGCACCACTCCTTCAGCAGGGCCCCTGACCGGGGAACCGGTACTCACGATGAACAGTCCCGAGATGCCCGGCGATCCAGCCCGGACGCCACGTGGGTTCCCAAGCGATACAGGTCCACACCCGCCTCAGACGTCCGGCAAGAAGCAGGTGCGTTCCCTTGCTACGTGTCAGGAGCAGTCCCTTGCTACGTGTCATGAGCAGGCAGATCACGTTGTCGCTGCGGGAGACAGGTGTGTTCGGCCGACATGGAACGGCCGAGCGGACGGAGGCGCTCGGGCTCGGGCGAATGCCCGCTCTCCAGGCAAGCATGGTTTCGGGTCGACTGCGAGATTTGATCGACTTGGCCGGGGAGCCCCTGAGGCCACAACAAGGCACCGGTGATGTGACCACCGCCTGCCGGCACGCGCGTTCGAGACAGCACGTCACCATTCTGACCAGTAGCCAGCGGTTTCCACCCCCGCAGAGGGGTACCTGCGCTGCCATGACCGGCCGCAGCCGGATACGCGGAGGCTGTGTCCGCTGTCGGGCGGACGTCGGTAAGCCGCCCGTTACGCTCCGGGCCGCGGCGGTCATGAGTGTGTAGTCCTGCTCCTTAGCTTGGAGGAACGATGGCCGACGTCAATCCACTGAAAGCCGCCGCCGAGAAACTGGCCGACACCCTGCGCGACAGCGGTCCCGCCGAGGGGATTCCCGGCGCGCCTTCCCCTGAACCCGTAGCTTTGGAGGAGCCCACGGAACCGCGTGGGCCGTTGCCGCCCAAGCCCGATCAGGGCACCCCTGAAACGGTCAGTCCCACGGGCCAGCCGACCGGCGCCGAGCCGGCCCGCAAGGCTCAGAGCGGTTCCTACCTGACGACCGCGCAGGGCGCCCGGCTGTACGACACCGACCATTCGCTCAAGGCGGGCGCGCGCGGGCCGGTTCTGCTCCAGGACCATCACCTGCGCGAAAAGATCATGCATTTCGACCACGAGCGCATCCCGGAGCGCGTGGTCCACGCCCGCGGCTCAGCAGCGCACGGCATCTTCCAGGCCTACGGCACCGCGGAGAACGTCACCCGCGCGGCGTTCCTGCGCAAGGGCACCGAGACACCCGTCTTCGTCCGCTTCTCCACCGTGCTCGGGTCCCGCGGCTCCGCCGACACCGTGCGGGACACCCGCGGGTTCGCCACGAAGTTCTACACCGAGGAGGGAGTCTTCGACCTCGTCGGCAACAACATCCCGGTCTTCTTCATCCAGGACGCCATCAAGTTCCCCGACGTCATCCACGCGGGCAAACCGCACCCCGACCGCGAGATCCCGCAGGCACAGAGTGCGCACGACACGTTCTGGGACTTCGTTTCGCTGCACACCGAGGCCCAGCACCACACCATGTGGAACATGTCCGACCGGGGCATCCCCCGTTCCTACCGGACCATGGAAGGCTTCGGAGTGCACACGTTCCGCCTGGTCGACAGTGCGGGCGGCACGACACTGGTGAAGTTCCACTGGAAGCCGAAGCTGGGAGTGCATTCCCAGGTGTGGGAGGAAGCCCAGATCGCCGGCGGCGTCGACCCCGACTTCCACCGCCGTGACCTCGCCGACGCGATCGAGGCCGGCGCCCACCCGCAGTGGGAGCTGGGCATCCAGGTCTTCCCGGACAACGCGGAGCAGACCTTCGAGGGTATCGACCTGCTCGACGCCACCAAGATCGTCCCCGAAGAGCTCGCCCCGGTCCAGCCCGTCGGTCTGCTGACGCTCAACCGCAACCCGAGCAACTTCTTCGCGGAGACCGAGCAGGTCGCCTTCCACGTCGGACACCTGGTCCCCGGAATCGACGTCACTGATGATCCGCTCCTGGCGGGACGGCTCTTCTCCTACCTGGACACCCAGCTCACACGTCTCGCGGGGCCCAACTTCGGCCAGATCCCGATCAACCGGCCCCATGCGCCCGTCAACGACATGCTCCGCGACGGATTCCACCAGCAGGCCGTGCACACCGGCGTGGCACCGTACAAGCCGAACTCGCTGGACGGAGGCTGCCCGTTCTTCGCAGGGGCGGACACCGGTGCCTTCATCGAGACACCTGTCGAAGTACCGGCCGGCCGCAAGGTCCGCGAAGCCCCAACCAGCTTTGCCGACCACTTCAGCCAGCCCCGGCTGTTCTGGCTGAGCATGTCCCCGGTGGAACGCGAGCACATCATCGCCGCCTACACGTTCGAGCTCGGCAAGTGCTGGAGCGGCGCCATCAAGGAACGGCAGCTGAGGGCGCTCGCCAACATCGATTCCGAACTGTGTGCCCGGGTGGCGAAGGGCCTGGGTCTGCCCGCTCCGCAGGCCGGTCAGCCGCCCGTCGACGTGCAACCCAGCCCGGCGCTGTCCCAGGTCGGACAGGAATGGCCTTCCGACGGCCGGATCATCGGCATCGTCACCGACGGCGCCACGGACCCCGACGGTGTGCGCGCACTGCGCCAGGCGGTACTGGACGCGGACATGGTCCCGCTGGTTGTCGCACCCGCCGGCGGAGAGATCGGCACGGGCGCCGACGCGATCACCGTTCAGCGGACCTTCGCCACCGCCCGCTCGATCGAGTTCGACGCCGTCGTCCTCGCCGGTGCACCAGCCCTGGGTGACGACGCCTACGGCGCCCGGGACGCCAAGGCCGGAGCGCCCGGCCGGACAGCGCTCGACCCACGCCTGCTGTTGCTGGTCTCCGAGGCGTTCCGGCACGCCAAGGCCATCGGCGGCTGGGCCGGGGCCGAAACCGTCCTGGAGGCAGCCGGGGTGGCCGCGGGCGCTCCTGGCGTGGTGCTCGCCGACAGTGGTGAAGCAGCACTCACCGGCCTGGTCCCGCTGCTGGCTCGCCACCGGGTCTGGGACCGCTTCCCCACCGCGGTCTGAATCACGCGCGTGCCGTGGGTCCCGCCGATCCGGCGGGACCCACGGCGACTGAAGGTTCCTGAGCCGCGTTGGTCGCGCAGTCGCCCGACCGGTACGACACCGAGCGTCCGCGGCTCACGCTCACACAGCAGGTTTCGGGAAAGGGGCATGGGAAGCCGATGGGCAGAACCGCTCTGATCGTCATCGACATGATGAACACCTACGACCACCCGGATGCCGAACTCCTGCTGCCTTCGGTGAGAAAGGTGGTGCCCCGAGTGGCCTCACTTCTGAAACGGGCACGCGACAGCGACTCTCCCGTCATCTACGTCAACGACAATTTCGGCGAATGGCGCTCACACCACGGTGAGCTGCTGGAGAAGACACTCGCAGGACAGCACGCGTCCCTGGTCGAACCACTGCGCCCCGACGAGTCCTCGCTCTTCGTGATCAAGGCACGCCACTCGGTCTTCTACGAGACGCCCCTTCACTATCTGTTGTCGCAGCAGCACATCGACCATCTGGTCCTGTGCGGTCAGGTCACCGAGCAGTGCGTCCTCTATTCGGCCCTGGACGCGCACATCCGTCATTTCGACGTGACGATCCCGCGCGACGCGGTGGCCCACATCCACCCTGATCTGGCGGACGCGGCACTGCTCATGATGGAGCGAAACATGGGCGCCCGAGTATGCCCGAGTGACGATCTGTGGAATCGCCGGCCCGAGGAATCAGCAACGACATGATCTTCGAGGTGGGGGATCATTCCGGGATGGACGAACCGCAGACGCGGGGGTGCGCGGCCGGGTCGGGCGGCACGTCTCCCGGGGGTCACGGCGGACGGTTCAGTCCTCGGCGACGACACGCACGGTCCTGACCGAGGTGTCGACGGCGTCCGGCACGACCATGCCGGCGTCCACGCCGGTACGCAGATAGCGCAGGACTTCGGCGTTCAGGCGCTCGCCGGGCACCGCGGCGGGAATGCCGGGCGGGTACGGAGTGATCATCTCCGCGGTGATCCGTCCGATCGCCTTCTCCCACGGCACCTGTTCGGTCGGTCCGAAGAACGCGTCGCGCGGGAGCATGACCTGATCCAGCCGGAGCTGTTCGGGGTCCGGGACGTCGACCTGCTCGGCGGGACGCAGTTGGTCCGCGTGTGCGGCGACATCCCGCAGGGCCGTCAGGAGGACCCTCGTGGACTCCTCGTCGTCGGCATGGGTCAACTGGGCGCTGATGCGGCGGTGGTCGGACAGGTGGAGGTTGATCCGGTGGTGCTCGCGCAGCCAGTCGGCAGCCCGGTAGCCGGTCGTACCGAGCGAGGTGATGTCGACGATGATCTGGAGGGGGTCCATGTCGGCCGCGAGGCCGCTGCCGCAGAAGTCGTCACGCCCGTGTACGTGCATGCCCTCGATGTCCGCGATCCGGTCCCGTACGGATGCGGCGAGGGCCAGCGTGTCGTCGTACAGGGCCCGGCCGTGCTCGACCATCTGGCGCCGCCACCCGTCCATGGCCGCGTAGACGAGGACCGAGGAGCTCGTCGTGCCGAGAAGGTCCTCACGGCTCCTGAGCACCTCGGGGGCGATCAGCTCGCCCTGGAGGTGGAAGACCGAACCCTGCTCCAGTCCCGAGCCCATCTTGTGCACGGAGGTCACGCAGACGTCGGCACCGGCGTCCATCGCCCAGGTCGGCAGGTCCGGATGGAACGGCAGGTGCGCGCCCCACGCCTCGTCCGCGATGAGCGGCCTGCCCCGCTCGTGGCAGACCCGCGCGATGGCGGCCAGGTCGGAGCAGGTGCCGTACGGCGTGGGCGTGGTGACGAGCGCGCCCTTCGCGTCGGGGTGTTCGGCGAAGGCCGCCTCGAACGCCTCCGCGGACGGCGGGTGCGCCAGGTGCAGCCGGGAGTCCCACTGCGGGGTGACCCAGACGGGCCGGATACCGGACAGGATCAGTCCTGAGACCACCGCCTTGTGCGCGTCGCGCCCCACGAGCAGCTTCTCGTGCGGCCCGGCCACCGACAGCATCGCCGCCTTGATCGACAGCGAGCTGCCGCAGGTGGAGAAGAAGGTGTGATCGGCCCCGACGGCGTCCGCCATCAGGGTCTGTGCCTCCGCGAGGACGCCGTGGGAGGACGTCCGGTCGTCCAGCCCGCTGGTCGCCAGTACGTCGGAGTGGAAGACCGCGTCTCCGAGTACCTCGCGGACCCTGGGGTCGGCGCCGCGTCCCTGCTTGTGGCCCGGCGGGGTGAAGGGGGTCTGCCCTTCGGCGTGGTAGGCCGCCAGGGCTTCGAGTACCGGCGCTTTCGAGTGGTCCATGTGCCTCGACTGCCCTTGCCTCGTGGGAGGGAAACGGCTCGCCGCCTCAGGTGCGGCCGTGCAGGTGTACCGCGGAACCGGGCGCACCCGTTCGGCGGGCGGCGCCGGACCGGCGGCTCTACGAGCCCTCACAGACCGGGCCCGCGCCACTACCGGCCGGCTGCCGCCTTCTCCCGCAGGCGCCGCCACGCCCGCTCCGCGGTCCCGGGGGTGAGCAGCACGTCCGCCGCCGTACAGGCCAGCGCCTCGGCCGCGGCGAGCATCGCGGCACGCCCGCGCTCACCGGCGGCGGCCTCGGCGAACTGCGGGGTGTGGTCGCTGCCCGACTCGTCCATGATCGCTACGAAGGGATGGATGGCGGGGACCCGCGTACTGACGTTCCCGATGTCCGACGAGCCGAGGTAGACCCCCGGTTCGGGTTCCCGGGCGGGAACGCCGGCCCGTGCGAGATGCCCCGCGAACAGCCCGGACAGCACGTCGTTGTCGCGGAAGTGCTCGTACCCGGCCGTCACACGCGCCGTGTCGACCGTGGTACCGGTGGACAGCGCGACGCCCTCGGCACACCGCTCCAGTTCGGCGACCAGGTCGTCGAGCGCGGCCGTGGTTTCGCCGCGCAGTCCGAACAGGCCCTCGGCGAAGGCCGGCACGATGTTGGTGGCCGTGCCGCCCTCCGTCACGATGCCCTGGACGTGCGATCCGGGTGGCAGGCGCCGGCCCAGCACGGCGAGCGTGTTGAACAGTTGGACGAGCGCCGCCAGCGCGTCGACGCCCTCGGTCGGGTCACCCGTGGGATGCGCCGCGCGACCGCGGAATCCCACGCGCACCTGGCACTGCGCGGTCAACGGCGCCCACGTCCAGGTGTGCACGCCCGGATGGAACATCAGGGCGGCGTCGACCCCGTCGAAGACCCCCGCCTCGGTGAGCGTCACCTTGCCGCCGCCGCCCTCCTCGGCCGGGGTGCCGACCGCGAGGAGCGTGCCGTCGACCCGCTCCAGCGCGTCGCGCAGTGAGAGCGCCGCTCCCAGTCCCGCCGCGGCGATCAGGTTGTGTCCGCAGGCGTGCCCCATGTCCGGGAGCGCGTCGTACTCCATGAGCAGCGCGACGCAGGGCCCGTCGCCGTCACCCGTCCGGGCGATGAACGCCGTGGGCAGGCCCGCCACGTCATGTTCGACGAGGAAGCCCGCCCGCTCGAAGTGCCCGGTCAGCAACTCGACCGCCCGGTGCTCCTGGAATGCGAGCTCCGGCGTGCGGTGCAGCTCCAGTGCGACCTCCCACAGCTGCTGAGCGCGAGCGGTCACTTCCCGTCCGATACGGGCGTACGCGACGTCGGTCGTGATGGCCATGCTGCCTCCCCAGGTCCGAGGCCTCGGGCCCCCCGGCTCGTACGTCTCGGCTCAACTTCGGTGTGACCGGCTCCGGGCTTCGGTCTCACGGGTTCTGGGCTTCGGTGTCACCGGTTCCGGGCTTCGGTCTCACCGGTTCCGGTCTTGAGAGAACCCGCGACGAGTCGGCGCCGCGAGCGAACGGACCCCTTTTCCGCCGGGGCGGGGAACCCTGCCGGCGACGTCAGGACTCGTCGCAGGGCCCCCGGCGCCGTCACGGCCCCGCCCTGCCGCACGGCAACGGGGATTCAGGCCGGGTGGTCCGGCTGCTGCTCGGGCGGCGTACCGCCGCCTTCCCCTCCGCCCTTGTCGCCGCGGTCCGTGCCATGGGCGTGGCGGCCGTTCCCACGGGCGGGCTGTGCCGCCTTGCGGGCCTGGCTGTCCTGCGGAGTGGCCGCGCCCTTGTCACTGCGCCGCACCTCGGGCTGCTGCGGGTTCGACATCGACTGGCCTCCTTGCCTCTCGTGTGCACCAAAACACGTGTCCATCCACGAGTGGCTCATCAGCTCCCGTCCGAAACGCCCGGTGGAGCAGATGCGTCCGTCCGCTCGCCGGCAGTTCCGGTGCCACCCGCGGTGCGAGGCACTGGCGCCTGGTCAACCGCTACGTCGACCGTCGGACCTTCGAGCGCGTCCAGCGTCACCAGCTCATCGCCGTGCGGGGCGAACTGCCGGGCCGGCGATCCCACGCCACCCCGCCGGTCTCGGCCGGCCCGTGGCCTTGACACGCCCCCGGCATGGCCCGGAGCCCTGCGGAAGGATGCTCCGCAGGGCTCCGGGCCAGGCCAGGAAGATTCATCCACGTCGCCACACGGACGACGGGCACTGCCATTCTCAGAAGTAGTGCTTGCGCCCGCCGACCGCCCGTCCGGTCGCGCCGAGAACCCACAGGACCGCGCCGACCACGATGAGTACTCCACCGATCGTGGTCAGCAACGAGATGCCGACCAGCAGGCCGATGATGAGCAATATGACGCCAAGGACAATCATGACGACTCCGATCTTCACGTCGCTCCGGTGCACGCGGGCCCTCTGCCACGCAGGCCCGTCGCGCTCCTTTTCCGGTCACTGAACCTGTCGCGCCAACATGTGCCCGCGCCACGAGATCCCATGCCCCGACTGCCCGGAAAACCCTGCGGCCGTGCGGTGCGGGACCCTCCCTTGCACCTGACCTGGGACCGGGGCTGGAGAACGGCCGAAAGTGACCGGTGTGGTTCTCACCCATCTGGTGATTCGGCATCTGTCACGCGGCTTGTGTCACGCGGCTTGCCAGCGCGTCGCGTGTGGTCCCGACGTGCCGTCAGGGAGCTTTGGAACGACATGCAGGTTCGCGGAAGAAGGGCATGTGATGACTGCGCAGACGGAACCGGTCACGCTGGTGCCGACCGAGGGGCGTCGTGGCCGGGGCCGCGTCGTCGTCTCATGGATGACGACGACGGATCACAAGAAGATCGGTCACCTGTACCTGATCACATCGTTCGCGTTCTTCCTGATCGCCGGCGCGCTGGCCATGGCGATCCGGGCAGAGTTGGCCCGCCCGGGCATGCAGATCCTGTCGGCGGAGCAGTACAACCAGGCATTTACGATGCACGGCACAGTGATGCTGCTGCTGTTCGCCACCCCGACCTTCGCGGGGTTCGCCAATGCGGTCATGCCGTTGCAGATCGGCTCCCCCGACGTGGCCTTTCCCCGGCTGAACATGCTCTCGTACTGGCTGTTCCTCTTCGGCGGTCTGATCGTGCTCAGCAGCCTCCTCACCCCTCAGGGCGCCGCGGACTTCGGCTGGACCGCCTACACCCCGCTCAGCGGCGGAGAACGTACCCCCTACATCGGCGGCGATCTGTGGATCATGGGGCTTGCGCTGTCCGGGTTCGGGACCATCCTCGGTGCGGTCAACTTCATCACCACGATCATCTGCATGCGCGCTCCGGGCATGACGATGTTCCGGATGCCGATCTTCACCTGGAACGTGCTGCTGACCTCGGTCCTGGTGCTCCTTGCCTTTCCCGTGCTGGCGGCGGCGCTGCTGGTGCTGGAAGCGGACCGGCGTTTCGGCGCGCAGGTCTTCAACCCCGAGAACGGCGGGGCGGTGCTGTGGCAGCACCTGTTCTGGTTCTTCGGCCATCCTGAGGTGTACATCCTCGCGCTGCCGTTCTTCGGCGTGATCAGCGAGATCATTCCGGTGTTCTCCCGTAAGCCGATCTTCGGTTACACCGGGCTGATCGGCGCCACCATCGCCATCACCGGCCTTTCGGTGACCGTGTGGGCCCACCACATGTTCGCCACCGGCGCCGTACTGCTGCCTTTCTTCTCCTTCATGAGCTTCCTCATCGCCGTGCCCACCGGGGTGAAGTTCTTCAACTGGATCGGCACCATGTGGAAGGGCTCCCTGTCCTTCGAGCCCCCGATGCTGTGGGCCACCGGGTTCCTCGTCACCTTCCTGTTCGGCGGACTGACCGGCGTCATCCTCGCCTCTCCCCCGATGGACTTCCACGTCACCGACAGCTACTTCGTGGTCGCCCACTTCCACTACGTGCTCTTCGGCACGATCGTCTTCGCCATGTTCGGCGGCTTCAGCTTCTGGTGGCCGAAGATGACGGGCACCATGCTCGACACCCGCCTGGAGAAAATCCACTTCTGGACGCTGTTCGTCGGCTTCCACACCACCTTCCTCGTCCAGCACTGGCTCGGTGCCGAAGGCATGCCACGCCGCTACGCCGACTACCTGGCCGCCGACGGCTTCACCGCCCTCAACACCATCTCCTCCATCGGCGCCTTCCTCCTGGGCCTGTCCACGCTGCCCTTCCTCTACAACGTCTGGAAGACCGCGCAGAAGGGCGAGCGTGTCGAGGTCGACGACCCCTGGGGATTCGGCCGCTCCCTGGAATGGGCGACCTCGTGCCCCCCGCCCCGCCACAACTTCGTCACCCTGCCCAAGATCCGCTCCGAATCCCCCGCCTTCGACCTGCACCACCCCCAGGTGATGAAACTCGATCAGGCCGAACACACCGGACAGCGCGACTTCGTCGACCCCGGCGACCACAAAGGCGACCGGTAGACATGCCCCGCCCGGACCACCCCGCGCCAAGGGAAGCGGTCACTGGAATCGCGGCCCAGGCCGAGGGCTTCCTCCTGGCCCGCTCCTGCCACCAAGAGGCACACCGGGAAGCCGAAGCGCTGTGTATCGCGATGTCGTGGCTGACCGCGGCACAGGCCCAGGACGTCACCCATCATTACGTGGACCGCCGCATGGCCCTGACCCGGCACATGCTCGCTACGACGGCCGAGCGGGCGCGGGGGCTGCGCAAGGAGTACGAGACGCGCTACCAGCAGCTCCGTCACCACCTCCTCAGACGCCACGCGGCCTGGGGCTCCGCGCTCGTGGCCTGCTCCGTCGGCATCGGCTGCGCACTCGGGGTACTGGCGCGATAAACGAAGGTGCCCGTCGAGGCCACCCTCTACTCTTGCTCGCCGCTCCCGCCGCTCCCGCCTTCCGCCTGTGACGGGGTCGTGCGCGGTGTCTCGCGGGTGTCCGGCTCCGGTTGCCCGTCATCCGTCACGTCGTCGTCCTCCCGTTCCCCCTCGGCTTGGGACGGTGTCTGCTCGCTCATCTCGGCCTCCTGCCGTAGACAGCCCTCAGGTTGCCCCTCACGCCCGGGCCGTCCGGGCCGTCCGGGCCGTCGGCCTTCTCCTGCCGGGCCCTCCCACCATCACACCACCCGACCGCTCTTCCAGCGACCCGCTGCCGAAGGCGGCGGCCGCTTCGATCTCGCCCGCTACAGGCGCGATTCGGCACG
Organism: Streptomyces sp. NPDC087844; assembly: GCF_044742785.1. NCBI lineage: Bacteria > Bacillati > Actinomycetota > Actinomycetes > Kitasatosporales > Streptomycetaceae > Streptomyces > Streptomyces sp. NPDC087844. Next base: position 736,911 of record NZ_JBIUVD010000001.1, read on the forward strand.
CCTCACAACAGGCACGGCACGCTGTTTCGGCACCCGCCGCATGGTTACTTGTGAGACCTGCACACCAGGTCGGGATTCTCCCCGTCGCGTTCCCTCGGGTTCGGTCCCGGGGATCGGACGGGGCCGACCATCGACACCGTCCGGCGGAGGCCGCTGTGAACCAGAAAGCAGAAGCGACAGACAGCCGGCTGCACGGGGTCGGGAAAGCGTTCCGCCGAGTCGCCAGAGCCTACGCACCGCGGAAGGAACGCCATCTCGGCGGCCACCTCGGGGCCGTCGTCGCATTTGGCGGGTACACGGCCGCCTGGGCCGCCGTGCTCGCGCGGCACAAGACCAAGCTGCCCGACCGTTATGAACCCTGGGACATCGCGCTGACCGCGACGGCCGTCTTCCGGCTGAGCCGACTGCTCAGCAAGGGGTCAGTGACGAGCCCGCTCCGGGCGCCGTTCACCCGGTACGAGTCGGCGACAGGCCCCGCCGAGGTGAGCGAGAGTCCGCGCGGAGGGGCCGTCAAGTCGACCGTGGGCGAGCTGGTGACCTGCCCGTTCTGCCTGAGCGTGTGGCTGACGACCACCTTCACCGGCGCCCGTCTGCTCTGGCCGAGCACGACCCGGGCGGTGACCAGCGGGCTCACCACCCTGGCGATCGCGGACACCCTGCAGCTGAGTTACGACTGCTTGCTGCAGAAGAACGCCGAGTGAGCCACGCGAACACCAGCGCGGCGCGGGACACCGTGGCAGAGTCTCGTCGCCCGCTTGAGAAGTCGACCGCGAGGCCGCGTTCGGCGCAGCGGCTCCAGGAGGCGCGGCTACGTTCCTGACGGCGGAGCGGCTCGTCGGCTGTGCCGCGGGCCCGGCCGCGTGGGCGAGGGCGCGCCGAGGGCCACCTTGCGCATTCCCTCGGTCACCGTGCCGATCCATGGTGTCGAACGGACCGCACCTCGGCTCACACACCCGAGCGCCCACTCGCACCCATCGACATGCAGGCGACCCAGCCGTCCGCCGGAAACACGAGCACCGCCTCGGCCCGGACGATCGAGCTTGGGAGGTTCCCGTGTCACATCCGTCAACAGGCATACGTCCAGGTCAGCGGCATTTCCCTCGGGGCCGTGAGCACCACGGAGGTCCGCAGCGTCATATGAGCGTCACGATATATCCGTGGCCAGGAGCATGGGCGAACCCTGGCCGAACGGCTGGCCGTCCCGGTGCGGGACCGCCGAGCGCGGCGACCCGGCACCGGCTCAGTCGGCGGTCGTCACCTCCTGCAGGTCAGGGCGATGTGCGTGATCGTGTCTCACTGACCTCCGACCGGACCTCGACGCCCTCGGCGTGCGGCGAGAGGCGAGAGGCGGAAGGCGGGAGGCCGGAGTGCCCGCCCGCGCAGCCGAAAGTGAGCGTCTCGCGGTCCACGCGGTCGTACGGCGGTCGTGCGGCGGTCGTACGGCGGTCGTACGGCGGTCGTACGAGATCGTCGGTGGCGTCGGCAGGGGAACAGGGCGCCTTCACCGAGCCCAGGGCCTGCCGTCCGCCGGTGGAACTATGTCCAGCGACCTGGTTGCTGTTCCTCTTGGCGGATGACGCCGGGGCGCCTCCGGGGAACCATGCTCAATGCATGACCTTGTTCGAGCATGATTTCGTCGCGGCGGGTTCCGCGGAACAGCCGGTGGGTGACACGGGGCGAATGCTCCAGATGATGACCGGGTATTGGGTCACCCAAGTGGTACGCACCGCAGCCGAGTTGCGCATCGCCGACTACCTGTTCGGCGACGGTGCCACCTCTGCGGAGGTGGCTGAAGCGGAGTCGTCGGACCCCGACTCGACCTTCCGGTTCCTGCGGGCGTGTGCCTCCCTCGGCCTGGCCACCTCCACCGACGGGAAGCGGTTCACCAGTACACCTCTGCTCGACACCCTGCGCTCCGACGCCCCGGATTCCCTGCGGGACCTGGCGCTGTGGGGCGGGGCCGAGTCGCACTGGCTGCCGTGGGGGCGGCTGGCGAACGCGATTCGCACCGGCACCCCTCAGGCGGAAGCCGCCCTCGGCGCACCCATCTTCGACTGGCTTGCCGCCGCCCCGGGAGAAGCCGAGGTCTTCACCAACGCCATGACGGCCATGACCCGTGGGCTGGCCCACACGCTGGCGGACGTGATCGATCTTGAGGACGCCCGGGTGGCCGTGGATGTCGGTGGCGCCGGAGGCAACCTCGTCCAGACGCTCATGCAGCGGCATCCCGGCCTGACCGGTGTGGTCCTCGACCTCCCGCACGTGGGTGCCGAGGCGGACGCCTCCGCGGCGAGCCTGGGCGTCACCGACCGGTTCACCTTCGTGGGCGGTGACTTCTTCGACGAGGTGCCGTCCGCAGACGTGCACTTGCTGAAGTTCGTCCTGCACGACTGGGACGACGACGCCTGTGTTCGCATTCTGCGCAACTGCCGGGAAGCCCTCAAGCCCGGCGGACGCGTACTGGTGATGGAGCTCCTTGTCGACAAGGTGGGCACGCCCGGTCTTGAACCGCTGATGGACCTCAACATGATGGCTCTGTCGACCGGACGGGAGCGCGACCTCGACGAGTTCCGGAACCTCTTCGAGCGAGCCGGACTGACGCTGGCCACGACGACGCCATCCGGGTCGCGGGTCTCCGTCCTGACGCTCCTGCCGGTCTGATGCCCGCTCAGGACACCGCGACCTGCCCGTCCGGGTGCCGATGACTGCGAGGAGCGCGAACTGTCCGACGCTGCCGGTGACATCCGGGGCGGCGTACTGTTCCAAGAGCGCCTCGCCCCGCACAGGGAGGAAAGCGACTGACGCGGACGAGCGGCTCCGGTACGCCGCAGGCGCGGCAGGATTGGCAGGCGCGGGAGGATCGGGCCACCCCTCGGCGAAGTCCGAACGCGGCGTTGAGAGTCCTCAGGGAGTGGACATCCCCAACGGACGGATCAGCCCGCTCTCATAGGCGAGAATGGTCGCCTGCACGCGATCCCGGCAGCCCAACTTGTTGAGTACCGCGCTGACATGGACCTTCACCGTGCCGATGGCCAGCCCCAGGCGCTCTCCGATCTCCGCGTTGCTCAAACCCGTGGCCACCAGAGTCATGATCTCGCGTTCGCGATGGGTGAGGCTGTTCAGGGCTCCGCTGATCTCCGGAGTCACCGGGGCTCCGTGAGCGAAAGCCGCTATCAGACGTCCCGTGACCGCGGGCGCGAGGACTCCGTCACCGGAGACGACAACCCTTATCGCGGCCAGAAGGGCCTCCGGCTCGGAATCCTTGAGCAGGAAACCGGAGGACCCGGCACGCAGAGCTTCGTAGACGTAGGCATCGAGGTCGAACGTGGTGAGCACGAGTACCTTGGTGCCACTGGTGTGACGCGTGATCAGCCGGGTGGCCGTCAGCCCGTCCATACCGGGCATACGGATGTCCATCAGCACCAGGTCGGGCGTGAGCTCGGCGGCCATCGACACGGCCGCGTCCCCGTCCGCGGCCTCGCCGACCACGGTCATATCGGCCTCAGCCGTCAGAATCGCCACGAAACCCGCGCGAACGATCGCCTGATCATCCACGACCAGTACTCGGATGCTGATGGCACATCTCCTCACCTCGCCCATGACGGGCCCCTTGCCTGCGTCTTGCCCGCGTCGCATCCTCCCATGGCGGCCATGAGCAGGGCATGCCAGACGGGCCCACACACCCACGGGCAACTGAACACGATCGACCCCGAACAGCCTGTACAGACGGGTCTCGCGTCGGCCACTCCTACGTACCAGGGGCGCTCCGCAAGGCGGCCTCCCGAGGGACCGTCGGCGCCTTACCCGCATCCAGGCTCCCGAGCAGCTGCCGCATGGCGGCCAGCGTCGCTCTCGTGGCTGCGGCGACGTCGTTCAGACTGCCCGCCTCCGCCGAGGAGATCACCAGGGTGGCCTGTTGCAGCACCGTCTCCTGCAGACCGCCGGCGACTCGCTGCCGTTCGCTGTGGACCATGTCCCTCGTGCTCGACAGCAGGCCGGTGAGCGTCGCGTCCTCGCGGGCCAGCACCCGCCTTCGGCGCATGTGCATCAGCCACCCCGCCCACCACACCGCCGTGAACACCAGACCGAGCCCCAGCAGCGCCTCGGCAAGAACGAACAGCACGAGAAAAGGACCGGTCGACTCCCCCAGCAGCATCCCGTCGCCGGCGAAGGCAGCCGTCATCGAGACGCCGAACGAGAGGACCGTGGCAGGAACCGCCAGATATGACAGCCGGTGACCAGGCGGAAACGTCATCTGTGCGGCCGGGGACTGAACACACCAGCCGACAGGCACGGTTGCCGGTTTCAGAACGCGGCCGTAGGCCGCGACAGCGTAGACAGCGGCCAGTTCGGCGGTTCCGCCTCCCACGAGACAGTTCGCGGCGGACGACGGCAGCACACCGCACGCCAGCAGCACCGGCCAGACGAGGACATTGGCTCCGATCGCCGCGAGGACCAGCCAGGGGGCTCGTCGGCGCCACAGCAGCGGCAGCGCGTGAACGGTCGTCAACAGCATGAGCAGCAGCCAGACCGAGACTCCCTGGCCGGCGTCCACCGCCTTCTCCAGGGCATAGCCCGACGACGCCACGGTGACCGAGCCGAAGACCGCCCCATCCACGCTCCGCTGCTCTCGTGTGAAGTCGCGCCGTCGTCCCGTGGCCGACTGCCGTACGGACCGGGCATCGGGCAGTACGGCGTGTACGCGCCAACCCCCGTCAGGGCGGGGCCCCGCGGACAGCTGCCCGCCGATGGCTGCGGCACGCCGGCTCATGCCGTCCACACCACGGCCGGAGCCGATACCCAGCTTGTCGCCGCCGATGCCGCCCGGCAGTCTGCCGTTGTCGACGGTCAGGCGCAGTGCCTCCCCGGCTCGTTCCGCCCGAATGGCGACCGAGGCACCCGGCGCGTAACGCAGGGCGTTGGTCAGGGCCTCCCGGATGATGCCGTATGCCGCCTTCGCCGCAGGGCCGACGAGATCGGCGGGGAGGGATACGGAGATGGGCCGCCCCAGTCTGCCGAAGCCCGCGATCAGGGCCTCGATCGAGGCAGTCATCGACTGGGGAGCCGGTTCCTCGTCCACTCGCATGACTGCCACGAGACGCCGCAGCGCCACCTGGGTCTCCCGCGCGGTGCGGCTCGCGAACGTGAGCGCTTCCGCGGCCAGTTCGGGTCTGCTGTCACCGAGCCTGCGGGCGGCTTCGACGGACACCACGACCGAGGTGAGGTGGTGCGCGCTGATGTCGTGCAACTCGTGTGCCAGCCGGTCCCGCTCGGTGGCGGCGGCCTGCCCCCGCTCCTGCTCGGCGCGGGCCAGCCGCTGCCGCGTCACCTGCCGTTCCCGCAGCCAGTGCCGACGGCCGGCGCCAAGGGCACAGGCCACCAGGTAGAGGCAGACGGTGACAAGCCAGTCGAAGGCGAGAGCGCTGCCGAATCCGTACAGTACGGCGCCCGGCAGGAGCTGTACGACGGCGGCAGCGGCGGTCGCGCCCAGGCCGATGGTCCAGTCGCTCAGAGCGGTGACGGAGAAGATCACCACCAGGACCGCCAGGCCTGCCACCATGCCCATGGTGTCGGGCGGCGCCAGAACCTGCACCAGCACGGACGACGCGAGGACCTGGGCAAGGGCGGGCAGCGGTGCCCGGTTCCGTCGTTCGAGCGCATGCGTGGAGAGTGCCGTGGCGGTGAGAACAGTGATCCACGTCGTGGCGCTCGGAGGGTTCTCCAGCGTCGCGATGTCGGCGAACCACAGAACCGACTGCGCCATCGCGAACACGCCTGGCAGGAGCAGGCGTCGAGTCTTTCCCATCGGCACAAGTGTAGAGCCGGGCGCAGCAGTCGGGCTTCGCGCGGGCAGACCTCGTGCGCCGCGGCCCGACCGGTCCGAACGTCGGGCCGCCCTTCTATGCCTTCCGGCTTAGAAGCCGTTCCTCCTGGTGGTAGACGCCGCGGCCGTCGCGGGGCGAGACGATCAACACATGCATCGAACCGACGTCATTATCGTCCTGGTCGCCGTTCTGGTCATCGTTGTCATGGCCAAGCCGCTGAAGAACACGTCGTTCTGGCTCGTCGTCGGCGTGGCCGCCGTCTCCTTTCCCGTCGACAGGAAGCTGCTGGCGGCGCTGGAATCGGCAACGGGCGACGTCGGCACATGGGCGTCGTCTGTCTTTACGGTCAGCACGAGTCTCGTGTTCGCCGTACTCGTCTCGCAGGCGGTCCGGGGATTCAAGTCCTTCCGGGGCACACGCGCCGACCGCCGGCAACACGGCCAGGAAATCGACGCTTGAGCATCCGTGCTTCTCATCAGCAACGACCTCAGATCGGTAGAAGCATGCCCCACCACCACTCCTCCCGGACCGCCGTCCTCCTGGCATCGCTCGCCGTGCTGGCAGCCGCCACCGTCACAGCCTGCGGCCCCGGCGCCGACACCGACGGATCCGCCGCGACCCCCTCGGTCCCCGCCGCCCTCAGCGACCAGAAACTGAACTGGACCGCGTGTTCTGCCCCGTCCACGATTCAGGGCGGTGGTGACAAACCCGAGAATCTGTCCGACGGGACGACATGGCAGTGCAGCACCATGAAGGCACCCTTGGACTACGCGAATCCCGACGGTAGGACCATCGACCTCGCTCTCATCCGGGCCAAGGCCTCGCGGGATTCCGGCCATGAACGACTCGGGTCTCTCGTCTTCAACTTCGGTGGCCCCGGTGATTCCGGGGTGTCGTCGCTTCCCCTCTTCGCCGACGACGACTACAGGAAACTGCACAAGCGCTACGACCTGGTCAGCTTCGACCCACGCGGGGTCGGGGAAAGTGCCGGTGTGGAGTGCCTGGACACGAAGGCCATGGACGCCTGGCTGGCTGCGGACGCGACGCCGGACGACACCGCGGAGGAGAAGGACGCCGTTCGTGGCGTACGCGCCTTCGCCAAGTCCTGCGAGAACAGCTCGGGCGCTGTGCTGGACCACGTCGGCACACAGGAGGCCGCACGCGATCTCGATCTGATGCGTCACGTCCTCGGGGAAAAGAAACTGAACTACTTCGGCATCTCCTACGGAACGCAACTCGGCGGCGTCTACGCCCACCTCTTCCCGGAGAACGTCGGGCGCACCGTCCTCGATGCCGTCGTCGATCCCACCCAGAACGTCCTGGCGAACGCACTCGGCCAGGCAGAAGGATTCCAGGGCGCACTGCGGAGCTTCACCGAGGACTGCGTGAAGCAGAAAGTGTGCTCGTTCAAGGGAGAGAGCCCGGCCGCGGGCGAGAAGGAGATCACCGCGCTCATCGAGAGCCTGGACTCGAAGCCCCTGCCCACGGATTTCGGACGCCCCCTCACCCAGAGCCTCGCACTCAACGGCATCGCAGCCGCCCTCTACGACAGGGAGATGGGCTGGATGGTGCTCAGGGACGCACTGATCATGGCCGCCAAGGGGGACGGCAGCGTGCTGCTGTACCTCTCCGAAGGCCTCAACGGCCGCTCCGACGACGGATACTCCAACCTCAATCCCGCCTTCACCGCCGTGAGCTGTGCCGACCACACGGATCGCTTCACCACCGACGACGTGCGTCAGCACCTTCCCGCATTCCGCAAGGCATCTGCCGTGTTCGGCGACTGGATGGCCTGGCAACTGCTCCAGTGCACCGACTGGCCCGTGGCCGGCCACGCCCCCACCGTCGATGTGACCGCTGACGGCGCGGACCCTGTTCTCGTCATCGGCAACACCGGCGACCCCGCCACTCCTTATGAGGGAGCCAAGAAGATGGCGGACGAGCTGGGCAAGGGAGTCGGTGTCCATCTCACCGTCGACGACGAAGGACACGGCACCTACGGCGTCAACGACTGCCTGACCGGGATCGTCGACAAGTACCTGCTCGACGGAACAGTCCCGAAGAACGACACCGCCTGCGCATGACGAACGTCCAACCGCGCACCCGACTCCCGCGCCCCTGCGAGCCGAAGTCCCTCTGGTCCGGGGCGGCCGAGTTCCTCGCGGGCGCGGGCTACCGACTCGAAGCTGCGGCGCGGGAGGCTCCCGTCGGCGGGGGAACCTCAGCGGCGGCGAGGCCGGTGGCCGCCACCAGCGTGAGAGGCGGGCTTCATGGACGAAGCGGTGCAGGTTGAGCCACCCAACGGCTGGGCCGGACCACCATTCGGCGACGGAGCGGGACCGATGCCCTGGATGGTGTCGACACAGCCGGCCGCGTCCCCAGCATCCGTGACACCCAGATTTTCCGACCGGCGCCCGAACTTCCGGACCCTCTGAGGTGATCCCTTGGGGCCCCGGGAGCCCCAGGATCTCCGACGAACAGGCGGACGACTGCTCCACCTCCTGGCGACCGCCCCACCGGAGCGCTCCGGTGTGGGGCTTGCGGGGCTTCTTCGCCTTAAGGCTCCGTGCGGGAGCCCCGTGGCGTGGTTCCCGGCGGGCGTCGTCGTCTCGCACAGCTCTCACGACAGGCACCGCCTCCCCTGGACCGGGAAGGGGTCCTTGTCCGCATTCAACCCCGCCGATCAGCAGGTACGGCCCGATGAAACGAGCTGACCGCCTGGCGCGGCATCGCCACCCGATAAGACAAGACATCAGGCAGCCGCCTCGCCTGCCTCCACACGCCCTGGACGCGGCCGGAAAAGGCCGAGCCAGATCTTCGGACCGAGCGTCAATCCAGCGTCAAAAACTTGAGCGGTGCCATGTCGTCGACACCGGCGAGGTCATCCCTCTACCGTAGATCAGCAGGTCAGGCGCCCTTCGCCACCGGTTCAAGGATCGCCACGCACTCCACATGATGCGTCATCGGAAACAGATCACCATGCAAGGCGCTTGACATAACCGCAGGTCAGTACCGGCTTACGGCTCTTTTGGATGGCTCCTCGGACACCCAGAGCGTCAAACGAGCGTCACGACCAGCCAGAACAGCAGCTGGTCAATTGGGAGCCCATCTGTCATTCGGCGACGTCGACGCCGTAGCCGCGAGCAAGGTCAGCCAGGCCATGGTCGTAGCCCTGCCCGACGGCGCGCAGCCGCCAGCCCTCTCCTCGGCGGTAGATCTCGGCGAGGATCATGGTGCGCTCGGTGGTGGCTGCGTCGAGGGTGGCCCGGGCGGTCGGGGCCGCGCCGATCCCGCAGGTGGCGGTGATCTCGATGGCTCCTACGTCGGAGAAGGTCGCGGCACCGTCGATCGCGGCGGCGATGACGACCCTGCGGATCTCCAAGGGCAGACGCTCCAGGTCGGCGGTGACGGCCTGCTCCGTCGGGCCGTCCGTGGCGAGCCGCACGGTGCCGTCCGGATGCTCGGGTGCGCTGTAGAAGACGAAGTCCTCGTCTCCCGCCACCTGTTCCTGCGCGTCGACCGCGAAAGCGACGATGTCCACGTCGCAGGCGGTCTGCTGACGCCACGTGGCAGCAACCGTCCAGGGCGTTGCGGTGTCGGACAGGTCGCTGACGGCACCTCGGACCAGTACCTCTCCCACGTCCAGCTGGTCCCCGGCCATGCTCTGTGCCGACGCGGGCGTAGGCGCGAGGAGCCAGTCGGCCTCGTGGACGCGGAGGCCAAGGGCGGCGATGCGACTCATGCGCCGGTCCGCCTCGCCACCGGGCAGCACGACGACGTCGGTCACGCCGGCCGAGAGGTTGACCGCCGCGGAGGCACCAAGGGCGACAGCACGAGCGCGTGCCTCGGCGGCCTCTTCGTGGGCGCCGCCCAGGACCAGGACCCTGCGTCCGGTGAGTGACTGGTCCGTACGGGCAGCGGGCGCGGTTGACGTGGCCGTGCGCTGTGCCGGAACGCCCGGTACGGGTTCAGGTTGTACGGTCGTCGCACTCGCGGGCGTCTCGACGGCGCGACGCTGCTGGGCAGTGCCCTTGGCCTGGCCCGGCTGCACACTCTCCAGCAGTCGCAGGTAGGTCGGCTCGTCTACGAGGGGCACGCCCTCGTCCGCGGCGCGACGCAGCTTGGCGGATCCGGCGCCGGGATCGTTGGTGACAACGACGCTGGTCTGGCCGCTGACCGAGGTCATCATGTTCAGCCCGGCCGCCACCGAGCGGGCGACCAGTTCCTCGCGGGAGACCTGAGTGTCGCCGGTGATGGCGGCCTTCATTCCCTGCACCAGCGCCCCGCCCGACTCCAAACGACCCGAATTGCGGTACGCGCACGCCGTCTTGGGGACATACGGCCTGTAGTCCTGCCGGGGCGGGCAGTCCAGGAGCGGCAGGGACAGGCCCAGTTGCTCGGCCGCGCCCAGCGAACCGCGCAGGATGCCGGAGAGTACGCGTACATCGTCCTGCGCGTCGTGGGCCTTCTCCTGGCGCACGCCGTAGTGCGCGGCGAGGGTGCCCAACTTGAGATCGAGGGTCGCGGGGCCGACCAGGCGGTTGAGAGCCAGCGTGCACAGCCGTCTGCTCACCGGCACCCAGGAACGGACGTGGGCGAACCCGTGGGCCAGGAAGTCGTAGTCGAACTGCGCGTTGTGGGCGACCAGGACACGACTGCTGAGCAGCGCCCCCACCTGCGGCGCGATCTCCTCGAAGGTGGGCGCACCTGCGAGACGGGCCGGGGTGAGTCCGTGGACGTGCACCGGGCCGGGGTCGCAGCCCGGATTGAGGAGGGTGGAGAACTCCCCCGTCTGGTTGCCATGCGCGTCCAGCGTGAGGATCGCGAGCGAGAGGACACGATCCCGGCCGGGTCTCAGCCCGGAGGTCTCCACATCCACCAGCGCCCAGTTGTGGAAATAGTCGGGAAGAGTGGGCCACTTCGGGCTCAACGACAGCAGGGCCACGTGAGGCTCCCCTCCCCCGGTGCCGCGGGCGGCACGCACTCTCCACGGTGATGATCGACCGGTGGGATTTTCGCACGTACTGCGCGCCTTTCGTGGTGAATCGGTAACGGAGAGCCAGCCAACCGGCACCGATCGAGAACGTCAGCGCCCGCGCCTCGCGCAATGTGTACGCACCAAACCGCAGGTCAGGATCTCTTTACGCCCGGTTTTGGAGTCAGTTCTGACCCCACCCGCAAGGGCGGATTCGCCTGATCGTCGCCACACATGATCACTTGACGGTTGCGGCGCGCTTAGCCAAGAGATCTGCGGGCGAATGCTGGCCAGAGAACCTTGTCGGGGGCGCAACTCATGAGCTCGACGGCAACGTAAGGCAAAGTCTTCGCCGCTGTAGAGCGACAAGCCGCAGACATGCTGCGAGCGCACCTCTCTGCGGACATGACGTCGTGGCACAGACACAACCCACCTCTACGACTACCGCGTTCGCACAGCCGAGGAGTGAGGGAACCAGCGCTCCTCGTGCCCTGCGATAGGCAACACTCCTTGGCCTCCGCGAGCAGGCTGGCTACTGCCATGACAAGCACGCGGCGGTAGCGGAGGACGAGGTCGATATGCAGGAGCCATGGGGCATTCCGACAGTGATTCAGCGGCTGCAAGCGCACGCCGAACGCGCCTTCGTCGAAGTGCAGCGGGCGGATACCAAAGCAACGGCGTTGTGTGGAATAGCCGGTGGACTGCTGGCTGCAGGGGTCGCCGTACTGTCGAGTACGGACGGCCTGCCCCCCATCGGGGTTTTCTCCCTAGTACTGATGTGCCTGTTGCTGCTGTTCGCAATAGGGGCTGCGTTGCTCGTGCTGCGACCCGTGGTCCCAGGGGCAGGATTGCGAGCCGAACTGCTGGCCGAGGCAGTCGTACCCCTCAGGTCCGGCGTGAGTGCAGCTGCGCCTGGGGAGCTTGAACAACACGTCGAGGCACGTCGCTTGCGGGTTCTTGCCCGGCTGGCGGACAGAAAGCTGCGCGCGGCCCGCCTGGCCGTGGATTTTGCCCTGGCAGCTCTTCTAATGGCTGGAATATGCCTGTTGAGTTGCTTTCCGGTTAATTGAGAAGATCGCCTCAGTGTGTGTCGGGGCCGCGCAGCAGGGGGACGTATGTATCAGCCGCATGCCATGGTGATCGGTAACGCGTTATGGGTCCGCCTGAGGGCGCTGGCACCGCAGCGCATCCGTCCCGCTCGAAGTGTGCTGCTGCGCCAAGGAGATGCGGCAACACATGTCATCGTGCTGGAATCCGGGTCAACGCTGATCACCTTGGCCGGGACCGGTGGGGAAAAGACACTGCTCGCCGTGCGCGGCGCCGGTGAGCTGCTTGGAGAGTTGGCGGTTCTGGACTCTCAGCCGCGCACCGCCACAGTCATTGCCGCCGAGCCCTGCCACATCCACATCATTCCGGCCCCCGCCTTTCTCACCTTTGTCGACGAGCATGACCTGCTCGCTCCTCTGCTGCGCCATGCCATTGCCCGCGTCAGGGAGTCGGAGGCCGTCCGGCTCGAACTGGCCACAGCGTCGGTTCCGCTGCGTCTGGCATCGGCCTTGTCGCGACTGGTCGATGCCGCGTCCTCTTCTGCCTCGGATCTCGCCGTCCGTCTGACACAGACGGAGCTCTCTCAGATGATCGGGGCTTCTCGCAACGGGGTGGTCAACGCGCTCAAGCCGTGGCGCGAGCAGGACTGGGTCCGCACCACCTCTGGTGGCGGGCTCCTTGTTCGCGACATCCATTCGATTCAGTCGCACGCACGTACGCAGGCGTGACGGGCCGCACTTCAGCCGTGCCCACTGCTGGGCAGCGGCGGCCGTCCCGCCCGATCAGCATGGGCACTCCCCTGACCGCCTGTGCTGAAAGGACGGTGCCCGATGGATGCGCCGCTGCACGCAGAGCCCCTGGACGTGCCCGCTGAACTCGCCCTCGTGGCGATCGACATGGAGAAGTACAGTCAGATCCCCGAGGCGAAGATGGCCGCCACGCGGTGCGACGTGGACGACATCGTGGCGAACGTGCTCGCCGAGTGCCATCTGCCTGCCCCGCAGGATTTCCCCGGCGGCTACAAGGACAGCGGCGACGGAGCGATCCTGCTGTTCCCGCCCTCGGTGCTGGCCCGGCTCGTGGACCCGCTGCTGGGCCGGCTGAATGCGGCGCTGGTGCGCTATGAACGGCAGAGGTTGGCCAGCAGTCCGCACCTGCGGCTGCGGGCCAGCGTGCACGTCGGGCCGCTGTCCCTGCCCCACCACCGCGGTACTGCCATCAACGAGACCGCCCGGCTGCTCGACAGCCAGGCAACCCGCCAAGCACTCTCCGCCGCGAAGGACAGCGGCGCCTTCCTCGCGGCCGCGCTCTCCGAGGTCGTCTTCCAGCGCACCGTGCACGCGGGACGCACGCCGGATCTGAGCCCGCACCACTTCCTTGAGACGGTTGCCCGCGTCAGCGACAAGCCCGGCTTCGAGCAGCCCTGCCGGATTCACGTGCCGGGCCTGACCGGCCCTGCCGTACGCCCTTACCTCACCGATGCCGCATCACCGGCTTCTGCACCCTCCCCTACCGCGCAGCCGAGCCACGCGCCGACGGCACCGGTTGCCGACAGCGGCGGCACGTTCCAGTTCCACGGTCGGGTCAGCGACCCCACGATCGCCAATCGCATCGAGAACCTGCGGATCGACCGTCGCCAGCGGTGAGACACACGGCTGCTAGCCCTTCCCGTCTCCCCACAATCACCCTGGAGCACCCGTATGCCTGACGTGCCGTTCGACCCCACCCCCTCCGACACCACCCCGCCGACCAGCGAAGCCGGTGAGAACCAGTCCAACGGCTCCGGCAGCTGGCTGCATCGGTTGCGTCCGGGCACCGGCGCTCCCGATCGGCCGGACGCGAACCCCGACAGCCCATCCCCCGCCCCGGCTCCCCCGCCGCCGGGGGCTGTCCAGCCCGCGCCACGACTGCACGAAACCGCCGGTGCAGCCACACACCTGTACGGGGACGCCGACGTCGTCGCCAACGTCATCGAACAGCTGATCCTGGAGACCCGAACGCAGGACTTACTGGAGGGCGTCGAACAAAGTCGAGAGGGACTACTCGCTCAGCCGTTTGTTCGCAGCTCACACTGGGACACGATCTGGGAGCAGATCGTCAATCCCACTACCGGCCGCCCCCACCAATCCGTGATCATCATCATCGCGCCCCGCTCTTGCGGCTCGACGACCCTCGCACTGCGCCTTCTCGCCGAGCACACTGCTGCCAACACCACCGTGGTCAAGCTGGACGCGGACTGGAAGACCCCCAGCAAGGGCCGCCTGCCTCTGGAGAAGGCGCACGCCTACCAACTTGACCTCAAGCATCCGGAGAACGACCAGGTATCGGCCGACTTCCTGAACGCACTGTCGGAATACGCCACTCACCTCCAGGGCTGCCGTTCCTATCTGGCGCTGACCGTGGCACCGGACCTCTGGAAGGATCACCGCCTCAGCGATCGTGATGGCATCCAAGTGGTTCGTCTGCACGAGGCGCCCGATGCCCAGGAAGTGGTCAAGGCGCATCTGGACGCCTACGGCTACGGACAGCTGGTCACATCGCTGCGGTCCCTCCCCAAGGCCACCGCTTCCTTGCGCGGACTGACGGCGGTAGCCGCGGTGCGGGCCGCGCACGCCGCCGTGACGGCTTGGAAGGAACACATCCACGCCAGCTCCCAGCAGTCGCGAGTGCAGGCAGACGGCGAGGGTGGAAGCCCAGCCGCCCTGGAGGGACGCATCATCGCGGCGCTGACCGACTGGCGCGGTGAACTCGACAGCCGGTTCGGCGAGATGAGCAGCCTACACACCCACGACAACCCCTCACTCACCGTGGACGACCGTTGTCTGCTGCTGGCCCTGGCAGTGCAGCAGTCCGCACCCATGCCCGTCGTCGCGCGCAGTGCAGCCGCTCTACTGAAAGCCATCGGGGACTCCCCCGACACTCCCGACGCAGCAACAGGATTCTCGCCGACCCTCAGTGCGCTGGCCGGACGGGGAATGCGCCGACGAATCCAGGATGTCGGGGGCCAAGTCGACCTGCAGGACACCGTGGTCTTCGACCGGCCCGCCTATGGGCGCGCGGTGCTGGAGTACGTCTGGGACAACTACGACGTCATGCGTGAGCCCTTGCTGACCTGGCTCGTCGCGACAGCTCAAAGCCCCGATCCGGAAGACCACGCAGTGGCTGCACTGGCCGAGCTCACCGTGCGGCACGGATCGGTGGACTACCTCACGACACTGGGCGGCCTCGTCGGAAGCAGTCAGCCAAAGATGCTCGGCGCGGTCATGGAAAGCGCCGTGCGCAACGAACACGTCGGACGACTGGCGTGGGAAGCGCTGTACGGGTGGGCGGAGAAAGAGATTTACGCGCCCGCCGTGATTGCACTGTGCCGACGCATCCTGGAGGACGCCTCTGTCGCCACATCTCTGGCCAAGCGGGCAATGGTGCGTCTGCGCCGCGTCGCGCACAAGAACACCGACCCCACCGTAGTCAGCCAAGTCCAGGCTGCCTTCGACTCTCTGGTCCCACACCCCACCATCGCCCAGCGACTGGCCGGTGAGGTCCAGAGCTGGCAGCAGGGCAAGGTCTCCTCCGCGCGCAGCGGCGCACTGGCCTTCCTCGCATTGATGACCGTCCACCACGACGGCACGCCGTGGCTCGTGGGCTCCCCTCCCACGGACATCGACGTACAGCGTGCCGTCCATGACCTGCTGTCCTCTTCCGAGACCGCCGCCGAGGTCATCTCGCGTCTGACAGCCTGGATCCGTACTTGTGCCGACGATCCCAGCGCCTACACGCAGCTGCGCGACCAGCTCCTGCCGGCGCTGCGCGGCCACAACATGTTCTCGGCCAGTTGGAGGTTCATGAACGAACTGCGCGGCATCTCCACCGTTGAGGGCGTCAGCGTGGCCGACGACTTCCACAACCACCTCGTCGACAGCCGTCTACGCACGGTCTTCCCGCTCGAAACGAACCTCGCATGAGGTGGCCATTGCGCCGCGCAGTCCGTACAAGTAGGTCTGCCCAGCCGCGTCTGCTGCCCAGCGCTACCGACGGCATCACCTTCGACGCCGTGTACACAATCACCTGGCGACCGCTTTGGCGGGTGCCTCCCAAGGTGGAGGAGACAGTACGTGCCACCGTGCAGGCCACGGCGCTCGAGACGGCGGCGCGCCTGCAAGCCTCGGACGTGCCCGCCGCACAGGACGCTGTCAACGCCGCCCTCGGTTGTCTGCCTCGCCGCGCCCCGAACTACCGTTTGCTGAACACCCACGCGGCTCTCAGTCTGCCCAGCACAGCGCAGGAGCTACTGGCACAGCGGGCGGCAGACGAGCAGCGCATCCGCCGCCTGCGCTTCCTGAAGAAGAACCTCTACGATCACCCGGACCTCGTCGTCCTGGACCAACTTGAACACCACGCCCCCGGTGTCCTGGGCGACGAGCATGTTGCCGAACTCCAGCGCCTCGCGCGCCTGATCTGCTCCTGCGACCGCTGGTGGTTCCCACTCCTGCAGCAATGGGAGCAAGTCGGCCAAGGGTTCACGAACATCGAGAAGCGACAGCAGGCCATGCTCGTGCTGTCCGACTCCCTCAAGGCTCTCAACGGCGGCAGCCTGCCCAGCGGCATCGCGCCGATGGACATATCCGGGTCCGACGGGGCGTCGCGAAGGGCGCATCCATGAAGCTCGTCCTGTGGCGGGCGCTGCTGGCCCCCCTCACCAGCCTTCGGGCCCTGGCCATTCAACGGCGCAGCACAACCACCCTGTCGTACGACGCCGCGTGGCGCCAAGCCCGCCTCGACCGTTGTCCCGACGAAATGGTCTACCGACTCCACGGCCACCAAGCCACCACGCCACCCGACCAGGCGTCCAGCGCCCGGGCAGCCCTCATCCCGCCCAGGAACGACAAGCCGACCGACCAGCGCCCCTGACCCTGCGTCTGCACTACGCAAGCACCTGCGCCCTGTCCACGAAGGACAGGGCGCAAGAAGGTTTATGCAGCAATGCTCAGCGGAGCGTCCAGACGCTCCCAAGCGCCAAGGACAGCCTTGTGGGCGTCCGGCTGCAGGTGGGCGTAGCGCTGGGTGGTCTGGAAGCTCTCGTGACCGAGGAGGTGCTGGACCTCGTAGAGCGAGACTCCCTTCTGGACCAGCCAAGAAGCGCAGGTGTGACGCATCGAGTGTGGCGGATAGTGCGGGACGAGTTGCTGCTCGCCGTCGCTGTCGAAGTAGCAGGCGCCTCCGACGGCGGGCCACCAGGTCTGCCGGCGCCGGTTGCTGTCGGCGAGGAGGCGTCCGGTACGGCCCTTGGTGACAGTGGTGAAGACCACGGCGTCCCGGTGGAGCCTGTGGATGTGGTGCTCAAGCGCCTCCAGGACGTGGGGTGGGAGCGGGACTTCTCTGCGGCTCCTGGAGCTCTTGGGGTACTCCTTGATGCCGCTGTTGGTATTGACCTCCACCACGAACAGGCGCGAGCAACGCGTGTCGATGCGGTGGCGGTGCAGACCGGAGAGTTCGCCCCAACGCAGCCCGGTATAGAAGCCGAGCAGGCACATTGTCCGCCACGCGGCGGGGAGTTCGTCCAAGACGCTCTGGGCCTGGTCGAGCGTGAACCACTGCGGCGGCTTGACCGCGATGGTCGGTAGGTCGATGCTGCGGCAGGGGGACACCGCGATCACGTCGTCGTCGACGGCCGCGCGCATGATGGAGGACGTCAGGTTGTAGGCCCGCTTGATCGCGGCGGCCCCTGCGCCCTTCTCGACCAGGGCCCGGATCCAGCTCTGGATGTCCATGCGGGTGATGGCCCGCATCTCCCAGTCGGCCCAGTAGGGCATGACGTGGTTCTTGATGCTGGAGGCATCGCCCCGCAGGGTGTGGGGCTCGACGATGCGAGCGTTCCACCAGCGGTCGTGCCAGTCTCGGAACGCCGTTTCGCCGACCCGCGGATCGCGCAGTCCGCCGCGGGCGAACTGGGTCTCCATCTCGATGCCCCAGGCGCGTGCCTGGGCCTTGAGGGGAAAGGACTCGCTGAACCGGTCTCCTGCCCGGTTGCGTACGGTGGCCTGCCAGTTGCCGGACTTCAACTTGCGGATGTACGAGGCTCTACTCCTTGTTCAACGGTGACGGGGCCGCAACGGCCAGGGTCAGCGGCGTGCTGCCGGCGATACGACGGTGCGGCGGGTGATGAACTCGTCGAGACCGGTAGCCGGGACCCGCACGCGGGACCGCCCTGGACCGGTACGGAGGTCAATGACAGGCAGGTCGCCAGCGGCGATGAATCGGTAGACGGTTCGGCGGTCGACATCGAGGGCGGCAGCAACGGCGGGAATGGACAGCAGGCGGGCGGGCATGGGTGGGTCCTTGAAGGTGTGGGGAGATGGACGCCCGACGAGTCGACAGCCGGACCATCAACCGGTCCAGATACGAAGGTCAACCAGCCTCGTCAGGGCAGTGAGACCGAGTCAGGGAGAGTGGTTGTGCTCGTGACAACGCCGTTGGGGTAAAGGCCAGCGACGTTTATCAGGAAAATTCAAGGCACCCGCGCTCTGGAAACAGCCAGAGCGCGGGGCGAGAACTACGACGTGGACACGTCCGGAAGTGCCAGTACCTCGGCCAGGTAGTCCCAGTCAATCTCGGCACGCCCCGTGCGAAAACAGTGCGGGTAACGCACGGCCACCCAGTTCGCGGTCATGCCGACCCACTCGGCAACGGCCCACGGCGGTATGTCCGCTGTGAGCCACGTCGCCACACGGAAATCGCGCAGGCTGGCGACGTGCTTCCCCAGACCCACTTCCACTTCGTTCGGGCTAAGAACGGCCTCGCGAGCCTGCTTCCACACCCGCCGATACGCCGAAGACGACAGCGGTGCACCGCTCTTACCGGGGAAGAGGAGATCACCTGGCTTCAGACCTGCGCTGCTGATCCACTCCTTCAGCAGATCGGCGAGCCGAGGACCGACGGGCGCCTTCCGACCTTCACCGGCACGGATCAGCAGTTCACCGACCCGGCCATCCGGAAGCATCAAATCGTCCAC
This sequence comes from Streptomyces sp. NPDC087844, assembly GCF_044742785.1. NCBI lineage: Bacteria > Bacillati > Actinomycetota > Actinomycetes > Kitasatosporales > Streptomycetaceae > Streptomyces > Streptomyces sp. NPDC087844. The sequence continues at coordinate 755,767 of NZ_JBIUVD010000001.1, forward strand.
TCGAAGAGCGGTCGCCTCACCAGGAAGCAAGGCCGCCTTCTCGATGGAGGCCAGGAACGGGTACACAGCGCTCTGCGCCTCCGTGTTTTCCCGCACCCAGCTCAGCAAGGAGCGTATCTGCTCCGAAGAAAGCATGGCCGATTCGTCTATTGCAGGATGCGGCACGCTACTTGACCCCTAACACGGAAAATCGGGACGTACAGGCGTCCCCTGGCAAATGCAATGGTCTACGGGTTCGCCGGTTTGGCCAACCGGCGATCGTCGGCTATGTTGCGCCCGGCGCTACACTCCCGACGTCAAGATGTATGCACGCGTAGCGGGGCGTGACAGCGCTCTTCCGGACCGTTCTAGGTTTGCTTGCTTCGCCGCGCTGTTCCAATCCATTGCGCACTTAATGCGTCTGCCGTCAGCGAATCAGCCCGCCCCTGCGTCGCGGAGGAGCGTGCCTACCAACGCGCTCGACTGATTGCCGACGCCAAGAGGAATAGAGCAGGCGCCTTCTAAGCGCCTGCTCTATTGCGTACTCCTTGTGTCAGTTCGCAGATGCCTTCACTTGGCTCTGACGTCGTCATTCGGGATCTGGCAGCGATCATAGGGAGCCGTCACGGTCGGTGAGAGTTGTGCTCAATTTCTCCATCCGATCCAGGTGCGCCGCGCCACGCCACTCCATGTCTGACGCTTCATCACATGTCACAGGGTCGGGCTGCGCGTACTCGCCCGTGCCCACGCAGAAACATCAGCCGGAGCCGGCAACGGTGGCCCACCCGTCGCGCTTCACCGTTGTCGCGAGCTTGCCGCAAGATACCGCTGAAACTCGATGTGTCGGAACTGGTAGACGGCTCCGGCTTGCCGCAGCACCCCGCGGTGCTGGTGGAGTGAGGGGCCCCTCGGATCTCGGGTGCTTCGGGCTCCTCGCTGCGCGAAGGAGTCCCGCCGGCATGGCGAGTGAAGGGCTCTCAACGCCGGTGATCAGGGCGTCCAGCCCGGCCTGAAATGAGGCGGTCGGATCCGACATGCCTTCTCGCGCAAGGCGGCTGAGCTGCTTGAGTGCCGCGTCGTGCATCATCTGGGCCTTCTTCATCGGTGCCCTGGGACGGCAGCCTCACACTCCCGTCGCGTCAGCGCCAACAGATTCGGGTGTGCTGCCCTTCAGGGGTGACTGCCCCGGGAAGACGCTGGTTGACAGGGCGCGAGACTGCGACTTCCCTCTACCGTTGCAGAGTGGAGGTGGGGCGCCATGGTGTCTTTGCCGGAGGAGCTCGAGGCACGGGAGGCCGCGGCTCGGCGGCGGGCCGGGGAACTGCGGGCAGAGGCCGCGGAGTCGGCGCTCAGGCAGGAGGCTACTCAAGTGAACCTGTCGCGGTTGGAGATCACGCGGGAGACCGTCTCGAAGGTGCTGGCTGAGCTGTCGGCCGCGGAGACGGACGCCGAAGTGAACGTGCTGCCAGCCGGGGTCTTCCTGCCCGCGGCGACGGGCCGCGGACGGACTCATACGTCGAGGCGAACGGCACCTCATGCACAGTGCCTCTCGCGCGAATGCCGCTCACGCCGACGGCTGTGACTGCCGGGTCGGTCCAGTGGTGAGGGCCGTCGGCCGCGCCGGGACCGTGGTTTCGCCAGGTCCGCACCGGTACCTCCGAACCGACCATGAGGCAGTCGTCCCGTCCATCGCCCTGCACTACGGTTGCCCGCATGCCTGTCGAACAGAACACCGACCCCGCCCGCGTCGAGGCGGCCTGGCGGAACATCACCGCATGGCTCGCCGAACACGCACCCCTCTCGCACGCCTCACTCCTGCCGCCCGCGTCCGAGGCTGAGATCGAGCGCGCCGATACTCTTCTCCGCGAACGCCTCGGCTTTGAACTTCCCGCTGAACTTCGGCAGTTGTGGCGACTGTGCGGTGGTGTGGAGCACCAGGACATCGATGCCGACGAGCAGGGCGAGGTCTTCTCCGGGGCGTTCTTCCCGGACGGGCTGCTTCTGTCGCCGTCCAAGGCGCTGGGGCCGCGCCTTCCCGGGCCTGGGACGGAGGACTTCTGGGGCGCCGAGGTGGTTCCCTGGCTCACGGGGGACGACGAGGACGCTCCACTGCAGGGCTCCTACATCGGCGCCCGTGGTGTCGGGAAGTGGTCGTTCGAGGACAACCCGGCCGGCACGCCCGATTACCCGTCGATGGCCGTCTACCTGGAGAGCGTTCACCGCACGCTGAACGTAGGCCCTGCGAACCTGATGGGCTCCGATGTGCCCGGCGTCGTGTGGGGCTGCCTGATCTGGGACCGTCCTCAGGGGTCCTGGCTGACGGATGCCGCGGAGCACTGGAGCCCGGTTCACTGACCAAAGCGGTCCCCGCCCGGATCCGGGCGGGGACCGTCAAGGATTACTTGCTACGGCTTGGCCATCGTGCAGACCAGTGTGGCCTTGGACGGGTCACACGCCTTGAACCAGGCATTGCCCGGGTCGAGGGTGTAGGCGTCGCCGTCCAGAACCCGGAACGTCTTGATGAATGTCGGATCGGTGAACCCGAACTTGTTCATCGATCCGGAGTTGACCTTCAGCGACATCGACGACCGGCCGCAGTTTTCCGCGAACGTCGGGGCGTCGTAACGGGTGTCATCGAGCAGGTGTTCACTGCCGTCGTCGGTCTTGGCTGCAACGGTCTGGATGCACTCGCCGCCACCGTTCGCACCAGCGGTGTTCATCCCGCCGTTCACCTTGGGCGTGCCGGGGGATTGGTAGGTGGAGGAGAACGGGAACTCATCGCAGGAGATCCCTTCAGCGGCGCCTTCGGTGATCTCCGGGTGCAGGGCCGTCCAGGGGTGCTTGAGGAACGGCTTGCTGGGAACCCATCCGTCTGTGCGCTTGGACCGGGACTTGGAGCACATCACCTTTTCCCGGTTGTTATCAGTGTCATAGCCGGTCGCGTTTCGCTTCTGGGGCGGCAGATAGGTCAGTGGATCGGAGCGGTTCTTGCCGCTTCCCTTGACCTTCGACTTGTTCTGGATCAGCCAGGCATGCGCCGCGGCGGCCGGGTACTTGCCGGTGTTGAACTTGTACTGAGGGAAGTACTGCGGCAGCACACAGCCGGGGTCGGCGCCGTTCGCCGTGACCTTGTCGCAGCGCACGTCGATGCGCGGAGAGCGGAACGGAGTGTGAAAGGTGTCGTCTTTCTTGCCCTCGGCCGGCTCGTAGTAGGTGTCGAACTGGCCGATGAACCAGACCGGGAGCCCCTTCGACAGGTCGATGTCCCGGGAACCGGTGGCGCTGTTGACCGAACCGTCCCACTTGTGGCTGGCCGTTCCCGTGGCCATGTGGGTGTCGACCGGCTGACTGTCGCCGCCGCCCTTCCAGCTCAGGTCGTTGTAGAAGTCGAAGTTCCTCACGTCCCTGCTGTCCACGGCTCCCTCGCAGGCAGCACTGAAGCACATGGAGTCGATGTACGCATCCTCGCTTCCCGCACCGAGCAGCACCGACTCGTCATGCCCGGGGAAGTCGTTGAAGATGGGGTTGATCTGGATCCACGTCTTGATGTCGCCGTTCTTCGGGTCGGTCTTGACCTGGTAAGCGACCTCGAAGGATGCGTGATGCTCGGCGACCGGGACGCCGTTCCAGCTGTATGTCGCGGTGAAATCCAGGCCGAAGAACAGGCACGCCTCATTGCGTGTGATCAGCGACTTCTGCGCTTCGCCGTACAGAGAGGGCTGGCACCAGTCACCCTTGATGATCGGGTCCGGGTAGTCGGGCGCCCGGGTCTTGTCCCGCTGAGCGGCTTCCTTCGCTGCCTTACGGGTCCCCTCCAGCGAGCGTTCCTGCAGCGGGGTGACGGTCACCCTTGTGCCGCCGCTGTCGAAGGTTCGCGGCTCCCAGCCCTTCCACGCGATGTTCCCGTCGTCCGGGTGGGCAGGCGGCGGCTGCGGGGCATCTGTCAGCACCGGGTCCACGGAGGCCGTGTCGAGCACGGGGAGCTTGATGTCCACCTTCTGGGCGCGGTTGTAGTTCCGGTTCCCGGCGGTGAACCCGTAGTCCTTGATCGGTCCCACGTTGCCCGCCCGGTCCACAGTGCGTGTCTGCGTCAGGTGGTTGCCGTCGGCGGCCGGGGTCGCGGTGTAGGAGGCTTCGGGCGCCACGGCCCTGCCGGACCCGGTCGGCGTGGTGGTGCGTACGGATGACCAGCCGTAGTCCGCGGCGTCGTCCTCGTAGGGGTCGAGGCGGTACTGCACCTCGTACGGGGACGCGTCGCCGGTCGCGACGTCGAAGGTGCCCACGACGCCGGCGCCGCCGCCGCCCCAGTTCTCCGGGTAGGTGGCGGAGGTGATGGAGGCCGGCTCGCCGGGTGCGGTGGTGTCGACAACGAACTGGGTCCAGCCGGACCAGCTCAGGTTGTAATGGGTGCCGTCGTAGGGGTTGGTGCGGAACTTGTAGGTCTTGCCGTCCCGGAGCTGGCCGGCCGGTACGGTGACGGACGCCGGCGTGCCCGAGGCGACGAAGGCGGAGACGAGCAGCCCCTCACCCGCCGGCGTGGTGATCGGGGTGTTGGTGGCGGCGTCGTAGACCTGGAAGGTGCCGTTGACGGTGTCACCGTCCGGGTCGGTGAAGGTGTCCCGCAGGGTCGGGGTGGTGGTGTTCACCGCCCAAACCCCCGCGTACGACCGGAACGGGCCGCCCGCCTGACGGTTCGTGCCGTCGGAGGGACGGTAGTTGTACGTCACCGACAGCTTGGGCTGGTTGGCCGTGGCGTTCGCGGAGTTGATCCGCTTCCACGCGTCGGTAGAGTCGGTGGCGGCGCGCAGGCCCATGTGACCGCGGGTGGCCTTGGCCGAGGCCCAGGTCTGCACGAGGGCGTCGACGTCGGCGTTGATCCAGCCGTCCGGCTGAGTGGCCGTGCAGGACGGGTTGCCCTTGGTCTCCGTGGAGGAGTGGTACTCCTGATTCCACGTGGGCTGGGACGTCCAGCGCGAGGACGTGGAGGGGGCGGTGGTGTCCCAGACGGTCCACTTCTGGGCGCTGCAGTCGGTGTTGCCGGAGTGGAAGTTGTACAGCGACAGGTTGGTGTCGACGATCAGCGCGTCCTGGATCGGTGTGGTGTTCCAGGTGATGAAGGAGCGTGCGGTGCGTGGGGTGCCGTTGGAGTTGGTGGTGCCGGGGTTGCCGAGGTCGAGTTCGACGTCGCTGGACCAGTCGACGGTCTCGCCCTGCTGCACGTAGGTGTCGAAGGTGTTGGTCAGCGCGGAGGTGGACGGGTCGACGGTCACCGGGTACCGGGTGCCCGGGTCGGCGAGGAAGCCGGCGTCCGGGGTGACGACCAGGTCGATCTCACCGGCGCCCTTGTCGACGACCTCCATGGCGACACGGACCCGGTTGGTGTGCTCGCCGGACCTCTTGTCCACGGCGGAGTCCCACATCACTGGGGCGGGCATCACGGCGCGCTCGGCGCCGGTGGCGGCGTCGGTGAAGGTGACCGAGCCGTCCTTGTTCGCCTTCGCCTTCAGGCCCTTCGCTTTGACGGGCAGGGTGTAGGAGTAGGCGCCGGAGGGCCGCTCTCCGATCTCCACGAACTGCTCGAAACCGGTACGGGTGGCCTCGACGATGACATCGGCGCCGGGCACCGCGTTCTCGTAACGGGCGCGGGGACCGTCCAGCTCGGGCTCCGGCAGACCGCCCTTCCACCCCAGCGTCACCTGGTCGTCGCCGGCACCGAGGGTGACCAGGTCCCGGGCTGTGGCGTCCTGCGCGGCGCGCAGCGACTTGGGCGGCGTGCCGCCCTTGCCGCCCAGCCGCAGCCCGTTCGGATGTGCCTTGGCGGTGATGGTGCCGTCGGCGGCCTTGGTGAGGGTGGCGTCGACCTTCCGCCACGCGCCGTCCTGCCAGGTCCGCTCCGGACCGGCGGTCAGCTCGGAGGTCAGCGTGCCGTCCGGATTGGCCACCGTGTAGGTGGTCGCCGACGTCTCGTCGGTGACGACGGTCTTCTTCCCGGTCCGCTCAGCCTCGGCCAGCGCCCACGCCCGCGAGCCCTTGGCGTGCGCGGCGGCCCAGGCCCGGTCCGACGCCTCGATGTCCGCCTTCGAGGGTTCTACGCCGCCGACCGAGGATTCCCCGTCACCCGGAGTGGGGGCCGCGACGGCCTGCCCGGTCAGGGCGATACCGGCCTGCGCGGTCAGCAGCAGAGCGGCGATCGCCGCCATGTGTCCGAGGCGTCTGCGTCTTGGCGCTAAGCGGGATCTCTGGTGTTGTTGCACGATGCACCGCGTCCTTCCTATGGAACTCCTGTGCGAAAAAGGGCACGAGGAGGGACTCTAGGAAGGGAGACCCACTTGGTGAATGAACTTTCCAGCCGAGCATGATCACGCCAAAGTCGGCGGCGCTAGAAGCGGCGGAGCTGCCAAGGGTCCGCCGCCTCAAACGTAAGTAGCATCACATGGCTCGCCTCTTCCCGACCTGCTGGTCGCCCAGGCTTTGCCCGCCCCGCCACCAACTCCGCCCGCACCTCCAAGGGCATCGCCGACCTGTAGAAGCGCTGCGGCGGCAGACCAAGCACAGGCCGGCCCGGCTTGCCGCCGGCCTATAGCGGCCGCACCCGGCCCTGTTCGGCTAAACCGCTCCGGGACATCGGCTCTCTGCACCGCGGCTGTAACCGCTTGGGTTCTTCCTGATCGGACGCCCAGCCGTCCTTCCACTGCACGGGCGCAGCCGCCCGAGCAGATAGCTGGCCGCGAGGGCAGCGACCGCGGTGACGACGATGGCCATTACGACCACCGCATCCCGATCGCGGACAGCTTCTCCATCCGCTCCGGCGTCAGCGTCGCCGCCCTGCTCCGCTGATTCCCGATCCAGGCCCCCAGCTTGTGCTCCCACTCCTCCTGGTCCTCGCCACCGATCCGCTCGACATGCTTCCTCGGGACCTGAAGGGTGTCTCTCACGCTCGTAGAACTGCTTGGCGGCCTTTGTAGTTCTTCGCCCATTTGTCGGCCTGCGTGCGACGCGGCGGCTGCTTCTCGTCCTCAGCCGCGGGCTCGGTCCCGAGGACCTGCTCGCACATCCAACTGCTGCATGGTCGTGAAGCTGGTCCCATCCGAGCCGCACCGACTGCACCCATCGCCCCAACTGGCTCTTCTTCAGCGAACAACGCGAAACCACCGATATCTACTACCGTCAGGACCTGGAGGCATACCAGGCATCCGGCCACCTCGACCTCGCCTTCTCCCGCGACCAACGCAACAAGATCTACGTCCAGGACCGGATGCGCGAACACGGCCCCCGCCTGTGGCAGTGGCTCCAGGACGGCGCCCACTTCTACGTCTGCGGCGACGCAGGCCGCATGGCCGAAGACGTCGACCAGGCCCTCAAGGACATCGCCGCCGCCCACGGAGGCATGGACACCAACGAAGCCGCCGCGTAAGTCAGGCGCCTGGCCGCAGACAAGCGCTACGTCCGCGACGTGTACTGACAGCACCGCATGTGGTGGGCACTCGTCCGTGCGGTCGATTGCGCCTCAGTGGTCCTCCACGATGAAGCAGGCCCGTTCGTAGAGCTCGTCGAACGTAATGACTTCGACGTCCTGGATAGATCGCCGGTACTGCTCGAAGGAGGTGATCTTCTCCGGGTTCGCCGCGCCGCCGTCGGTGAACTCGCCGAGGTTTCCGATCACCAGTACCTGTCGGGGGTGGGCGGTGGAGATTTCGATGCCGGTCGGGGCGCCGTCGTCCCGAAAGTGCCTGTGCAGTTCACCGCTGACCAGTCGTAGGGCCTTGTGCGCGGTCTTTTGCACCTGCGCCACGGCGCCGACGACGTCCTTGGAGACCTGGTAGACGTCTGGGGGCCGGTATGGCGCACTGGCCAGCAGTCGCGTCTTATGAGTCTTGATCTCGCAGAACAGCAGGCTGCTGATGAAGCCCTTGGAGCGCATGACGGCGTCACTGCGTTTTCCTGCCCCTGTGAAGATGTTGGCGCCGGCCGTGATGCGCTCCAGCTTGCCGTCGTCGAGGGGGCCACAGGCGACGAGGTTGAGGCCGTACCCGAAGATCCACGGGTTCTCCTCGAAGAAGCCCTGCCAGACCGCCTCCGGCCCTGCCTCCCCGTGCTCCCACTCGAAGAACTCCGGGTTGTTCAACAACTGCCTGAACCGCTGGAGTTGCGCCTTGCGGTTACTGATCAGCCGGATGTCCTCTTCCGTGAGGGCGCCGCCGACGGCCGTCCTGACGGCTTCGAGGAGCGTCGTGCGGTCCTGGTCGGCCAGGAGTCGAGCCAACTCGGCTTCGTCGCCGGCGACCAGCCGTAGGCTGCTTCCGGGGATGTCCAGCCCGACACAGCTCTGGAGGAAGCTGATGACCTTCCAGAAGTTCTCGTGGACATCGCTGGTGTCAACGAGTGCCTTGACGATCTGAGGGGCCTCGGTGCCGGGAATCGCCACCATGGCGGCCGTCCTCTCAGCCTTGGTCTTGTCCTTCTTCCACAGTTTGATCCTGGGCGAAAAGACGCCATCCTTGTTGATGAGTGTGACGTGGCACAACGTGGCCACCTGCGGCCGGTCGTCAAGAAGGAACTCGGTGATCAGACGACCTCGGCGGATGTCGTAAAAGTAGGGAAGTCCGGTGCCGCGGATCTCAAGGTCAGAGAAGTCCTGCCGTGTGACGTCGAATTCCGGGGTCACCAGACCGATGCGGAGACGTCGAGCGATGGGCGGATCGGCGTCGGCCGTCTGGTTCCTCCAGTCCGGTGGGACGGCCGGCAGGGGCTCCAGGTCGCCTTCGACCACAAGCGACTGAACATCCTGGCGCTGGAGACTTTTGAGCACGGGTTCCAGCCGCTGCCAGATCGCGTCAGTGACCGCTTTTGTGAACGCGGGCAGCAACACGCGATCCACGGTGAGAACAGCCGCGTACGTATCGTCCGTCCATCGGTCACCGGGCATGGGGTGGTAAATGCCGCCGTCTCCGCGCAGCGTCAGGACGGTCGCGCGGAGCAGGTCGCGAGCCACCTCCTCGCCGTCGCGGCCGAGGAGGCTGTAGGTCTGCCCGAGAACGAGGTCGAGTTTTCCGGTGTCGTCGTCGGCAAGCGGCAGGGAGACCATCGGGCCCGTGGCCTGTATGGCGAACGGTGTGTAAATCGGCCGGCCCGATAGGAACTCGAAGGTACGGAACGTCCAGCCGTCCGGCCCGAGGAGGCGGTTCAGCTCCTCGACTCGTCGGGAGGACTGGTCGGCGTCAAGCTGAACCTCCGGATGAACGAGCCGTGCCAGGAAAGCGAGAAGCACCTCATCGGGACCATTGAGGAGTTGGAAGCGTGGGTCCTCGAAGACCCAGTCGTCCGGCAAGTCCAATGGATTGTTGATCCGGTGCTGGATTATGTCGCCACGCGCCGTCGTGAACCGGAAGTCCGTCGACGCCAGACCGTCCAAGTCGTACAAGCCCCCCCAGGAAGTCGATCTCATCGAGCCGTCCCCACCAGGGACCGCCCTCGCCGCGCAGGTAGTCAAAGAGGTCGCGTCGCGTCACCGCCGTGATGCTCGGCGTACCACGCGGTGCCAGCAAGGGTTCGGCCTGAGTCATGCCCCTAGGATGAACGTACGTCGGCTCACACGGAGGGCGATTGAGACTCTCGGATCTCTTGGCTCAGCGGGTGACGTCGTCATCCAGTGCTCCACATGGCGACGTCTCTGCTCCGCGGCATTCCGTCACGGTCCTCGGGGACGCTTACGGCGAAGAAGCCACCGTGTTCGACAGCCACAGACAGACATGCTCACTCCCAAGTCACCGTCCGCCTCGTCGTTCCGGCGTGTAAGGGCTCCATCCCTTCACATGTGGTTCGAGCTCCTCCGGCGTCGGTTCACGCGTGTGCGGCATCCCCGGAAGCCGGGTCAAGGGGTCGAGCGCCCGCGCGTAGCCGTACGCCCACTCCAACCAGCGCCGGGCCGAGTCCAGAGCCGACTCATCCATGGCACCGCCCAGCTCGCCGAGACGACGTTCCAGTGCCGTGCAGTACTCACCAAGCACGACGGCCTCCCGCCAGCGTTCGGCCTCTTCACGAAGCACCTCGGCGAGTTGATCCTGAACCGCTCGCTCCTTCGCTTCCTCCATAACCTCTCGCCAGCGAACTGCACGCTCCGCCTTGGCCTGCTCCTCTCTGTCTCTGCGCCGAGCGTCTTCCAGGACTCGCGCCTCGATCTCCCCGAGAATCAACCCCAGGGCGTCCTCAAGCACCCGGCCCTTTCGATCCCGCCATCGACCCGGCCGGCCTGACTGGCCGGAACGACCGTGGTCAAGCTCGGCCACGAGACGCGCGGAGCGCTCGGGATTCGTGGACTGTGGGAACTCCTGCCTAACAGTGACCGCGTGCGCGAAGCCGTCGACGACCACGTCCACTCCGCCTTCACACTGCGAGTAGTACAACCGGCCGCGCCTGACCTCGTACCCTCGCCGCACCGCCTCGGCAGCCAACGCCTGCAGCATCAGGAGCGACCGGCGACGGAGCACCGGCGGAATCACCAGCTGCCCCTCGTCGTCCCTGAGCGCAACCACGGTCGGATGGAGGGAACTCAGCCGCTCGGGACCGGGACCACCAACGCGTCGTCCTTCGGCCGCTGGCTCCGTGAATTGGGATGAGGGCCCTCCACAAGGCGCATCTCCAACCCACGCCCGCCGAGGCCCGCCTTCTCGATGCGCTTGCCCTGCGGCTCCAAGCCATGTCGCTTCGCGTAGTTGACCACACGCCGCCATTCCGCAACCTCGCCGTCATCGAGGTCGGCAAGGCGAACACGCCCCTCGGTAACCAGCCGCTCGATCAACTCCCGCGCCTTCGCCTGTCGAGCGCGTGCGACAGGCCGCTCGCCATAAGGCGGCGGACTGCGCCTTCGGCTCGTGGCCTCGCGCCAGCCCCCCCCTTTTCGCCGACGCCACAGGTTCGGCGGACACCCCGTGAACACGGACGTCCGCGAACGCCGGGTCGTCTGGATGATGACCATGCCGAAGTGAGAACCGTCCGGCCTCAGTGACCTCGATACGTACGTCACCGCCACCGCGGCTGATAGTCAGGAGCCCGCGATCACGCAGGGCATAAGCCGAGCGCCATTCACCCGGCGCCCAGAGCCCGGGCTCCTCTCCGGCCGCGAGCCGTTCGAGAAGCACGCGTTGCCGTTCGTTCAGGGCCGACCACCGATGCACGAACACCAGCCCACACCCCACCCACACACTGTGCATAGGACCGAAAGAGTGACACCGGGCTGTGGGAGCCTCCTGGGACTTCCGGCTGCATCAACAGGCTTGAACGCGCAACAGCCCAAAGGCCGTTCACGCAGGTCAGCAGCTCGGAGCCACCCATCGCGGCAGGTCACGGCGCTCGCTGGTGTCTTCCTGGACAACTGACCAGCAGGACTCAGCAGGTCTGCGCTCAGCGTCGACAGCCCTCGGCGTCCCATCGACGCTCGCCACCTCGACAGGGTCTGACCTGCCCGACAAGGCGCCTGACTCCCCATCAGAACGAGCGTCAAATGAGCGTCACGAGCGTCATTTCAGCGTCAAGATATCGCTCGTAACGCCCACACCGCACATAACGCGCACGCGCAAAACCGCAGGTCAGGCGCCCTTCGCCACCGGTTCAAGGATCGCCACGCACTCCACATGATGCGTCATCGGAAACAGGTCGAACGCCCGCAGCGTCCGCACCCGGTATCCGCCCTCCTTGAAGTACGCCAGGTCCCGCGCCAGCGCCGCCGGATCGCAGGCGACGTACGCGATCTTGCGGGCGCCCAGTGACGTGAGGTGCTGGACCGTCTTCTTGCCGGCGCCGGCGCGCGGCGGGTCCAGGACGACGAGGTTGACCTCGGTGATGCCGGTGCGCGGCAGGACCGCCTCGACCTTGCCCTGTTCGATGCGGACGCGGTCGAACGCGGCGAGGTTGTGCCGGGCGTCCTCCACCGCGCGCTTGCCGGACTCGATACCGAGGACCGCGCCCTTGTCGCCGATGCGGTCGGCGAGGGCGCCGGCGAAGAGGCCGACGCCGCAGTACAGGTCGAGCGCCATGTCGCCCTTGCGCGGCAGCAGGCCCTGCATCACGGCCTTGACCAGGGTGTCGGCCGCCTGCGGGTGGACCTGCCAGAAGCCGCCGCTGCCGACCCGGTGCGTACGGCCGTCGGCGCGCTCGCGGACGAAGGCGCGGCCGTGGACCCGGTGGATGCCGCCGTCGTGCTCCTCGACGCGCATGACGGAGGCGGGCTTGTCCAGTTCGACGAGGGGCAGCCGGGCGCCGGGCCTCGGTTCGAGGATCACCATGCGGTCCTGCGAGCCGGTCGCCGCGATCGCCTCGACGGACTCCATGCCCGACCAGTCGTGCTTCTCGATGCCCAGCTCGGAGACTCCGGGGGCGGCGATCATGCAGTGCTCGATCGGCTCGACCTCGTGCGAACGGTGGCGGCGCAGACCGGCGTTGCCGTCCGCGTCGACCGCGTACTGCACGCGCGTGCGCCATGCGGGCACCTCGCCGGGGGGCAGCTTGTCGCCCTCGGCCGGCATCACCGTGCCGTCCCAGCCCGCCTCCTCCGGGGTGAGGCCCGCGAGCCGCTGGAGCTGCTCGGCGATGACCTCGCCCTTCAGCCGCCGCTGCGCACCCGGCTTGGCGTGCTGCCAGTCGCAGCCGCCGCAGCGCCCGGGTCCCGCGTAGGGGCACGGGGCTTCCACCCGGTCCTTGGAGGCTTCCCGGATCTCGACCGCGTCGGCGCGCAGGAAGCGCGAGTCCTCCTCGCCGTCCGTCACCCGCGCGAGGACCCGCTCACCGGGCAGCGCATGCCGTACGAAGAGGACCTGGCCGGCGTCGTTGCGGGCGACGCAGTGCCCGCCGTGCGCGACGGGGCCGACCTCGACCTCGTACTCCTGCCCCACGAGCGACCCCGCCGGCGTTTTCTTCGGTTCTGCCTGCATGGCGGGGTGACTCCAGATGCGAAAGGGGGGAACGAACGGCCAGAGCGGCCGGACCACAGCCCACCAGTCTACGTGGATGCCGCCCGGCCGCTCACCACAAGCCGCTGGCAACGGCGGGCGCGCTCAGCGCTTGGGGCCCGACGGCCCCGACGGCCCCGACGGCTCCTTCGGCCGGTGCTCCGCCGGACCGCGCCGCACCGAGCCCGGAGCGGTCCACTCCGAACGCCTGCGGGCCCGCTTCTTGGCCGCCTCGGAGGACTCCAGCTGATAGGGCACGGACGTCACCATCACGCCCGGTGTGAACAGCAGCCGGCCCTTGAGCCGCAGCGCGCTCTGGTTGTGCAGCAGGTGCTCGTACCAGTGGCCGACGACGTACTCGGGGATGATCACCGACACCACGTCACGCGGGGACTCGCGGCGCAGCCCCTTCACGTACTCGATGACAGGCCGGGTGATCTCGCGGTACGGCGAGTCGAGGATCTTCAGCGGCACGGTGAAGCCGCGTCGCTCCCACTCGTCCCGCAGGGCCTTCGTCTCGGCCGGGTCGACGTTGACACTGAGCGCCTCCAGGGTGTCGGAGCGCATCAGCTTGGCGTAGCCGAGGGCACGCAGCGCCGGCCGGTGGATCTTGGAGATCAGGACGACGGAGTGGACGCGCGAGGGGCGCACGCTGTCGTCGGACGGGCCCTCGGGCGCGGCGATCTCCTCGGCCACCCGGTCGTAGTGCTTCCGGATCGCGGACATCGTCGCGTAGAAGATCACCATGCCCAGCAGGGCGACCCAGGCGCCGTGCGTGAACTTGGTGCCGAGGACGACGACCAGGACAAGGCCGGTGAAGAAGGCACCGAACGCGTTGATGGCCCGCGAGCGCACCATGTGGCGGCGCTTGGCCGGGTCCTTCTCGGTGGCCAGGTGACGGTTCCAGTGCCGGACCATGCCGGTCTGGCTCAGCGTGAAGGACACGAACACGCCGACGATGTACAGCTGGATGAGCCGGGTCGAGTCGGCGCCGTAGATCCAGATCAGCAGGATGGCCGCGCCGGCCAGCAGCACGATGCCGTTCGAGAAGGCGAGCCGGTCGCCGCGGGTGTGCAGCTGGCGCGGCAGGTAGCGGTCCTGGGCGAGGATCGAGCCGAGCAGCGGGAAGCCGTTGTACGCGGTGTTCGCGGCCAGGAAAAGGACCAGCGCGGTGGCCGCGGCGAGGACGATGAACAGGAAGCTGCCGTCGCCGAACACCGCCTCGGCGACCTGGGAGATCACCGGGTTCTGGACGTAGTCGGAGCCGACCGCGACCCCGTTCTCCAGCAGGTCGTGCGCCGGGTACTCGGCCATGCGGACCTTCGTCGCCATGGCGAGGGCGATGATGCCGCAGAACATGGTGACGGCGAGCAGGCCCATCGCCGCGAGCGTGGTCGCGGCGTTCTTGGACTTGGGCTTGCGGAAGGCCGGGACGCCGTTGCTGATCGCCTCGACGCCGGTGAGCGCCGCGCAGCCGGAGGAGAAGGCGCGCAGCAGCAGGAAGACGAGGGCGAAGCCGGCGAGCCCTTGGTGCTCGGCCTTGATCGTGAAGTCGGCGGTCGGCGCCTTCATGGTGTCGCCGAGGACGATCCCGCGGAACGCCCCCCACGCGATCATCAGGAAGACGCCGGTCACGAACACGTACGTCGGGATCGCGAAGAGCTTCCCCGACTCCTTGACCCCGCGCAGGTTCATCAGGGTGAGCAGCACGATCACGGCGATCGCGCAGAGGACCTTGTGCTCGACGACGAACGGGATCGCCGAGCCGAGGTTCTCGATGCCGGACGCGATCGACACGGCGACGGTGAGTACGTAGTCCACGAGCAGCGCGCTGGCGACGGTGAGACCGGCCCTGGGGCCGAGGTTGGTGTTGGCCACCTCGTAGTCGCCGCCGCCGCTGGGGTAGGCGTGCACGTTCTGCCGGTAGGAGGCCACGACGGTGAACATCAGCACGACGACCGCGACGGCGATCCAGGGGCTGAAGTGATAGGCCGACACGCCCGCGATGGACAGGACGAGCAGCACTTCTCCCGGCGCGTACGCCACGGAGGAGAGCGGGTCGGAAGCGAAAACGGGGAGCGCGACGCGCTTCGGCAGGAGAGTTTCTCCGAGCCGGTCACTGCGCAGTGCGCGCCCGATCAGGATCCGTTTGGGCACGTCGGTCAGTTTGGACACGGTGAGGATCGTAAGCGCTCGAACACGGCCTCGCCCACCCTTCCCCGCCCGCCGGAAGGCCTGATCGGCGGGATCTGTGACAGGGATCTGCTCTACGAGTGAAATCTTGTGTGCGCTCGCTTATGTAATCCCTGGCCAGGCGAATCTCCATGCCTATATGAAAAAAGCCAAAACTTTGCTCCCCTTTGCCAATTCATGGAGGTTTCATGCTCGCCACCGCGGAACTCACCAGCGCCACCGCCGAGCTCATCGGCGCCGCGGCCGGACTTGTCGGCCTGGGCATCCTGGCCCTCGTCAGCGTGCGCAGCATCAGCCGCCGCTGATCACCGACGAGTCGATCGTCGTCACGGTGCGGGGCCGATGTGCACGGGGGTGCCGCCGACGGACCGCGCGTGTGTAGCTTGGGCGTCGGTCTGAGACCCTGTTTCAGCCTGAGCAGTACTTTTCACACCGGAAGGACGGTCGTGCACATCGTCATCATGGGCTGCGGCAGAGTGGGTTCCGCTCTCGCCCAGACCCTGGAGCAACAGGGGCACACGGTCGCCGTGATCGACCAGGACCCCACCGCCTTCCGACGACTGGGCTCCGGTTTCGGCGGCCGTCGTGTGACCGGCGTCGGTTTCGACCAGGACACCCTGCGCGAAGCGGGCATCGAGGAGGCGGGCGCCTTCGCCGCCGTCTCCAGCGGCGACAACTCGAACATCATCGCCGCCCGGGTGGCCCGCGAGATGTTCGGCATCGAGAACGTGGCGGCGCGTATCTACGACCCGCGGCGCGCCGAGGTGTACCAGCGCCTGGGCATCCCCACCGTCGCCACCGTCCGCTGGACGGCCGACCAGATGCTGCGCCGGCTGCTGCCGTCGGGCGCCGAGCCGCTGTGGCGCGACCCCACCGGCGGGGTTCAGCTCGCCGAGGTGCATACGTCGACCGCGTGGGTGGGCCAGCGGATCAGCCGGCTCCAGGAGGACACCGGCGTACGCGTGGCCTTCCTCACCCGCCTGGGTGAGGCTGTGCTGCCCTCCTCGCAGACGGTTCTCCAGGAGGGCGACCTGGTGCACGTGATGATGCGCACGGACGACATCGAGAAGGTCGAGGCGTCGTTCGCCGAGGGCCCCGAAGAGGAGAGCGGTCACTGATGAGGGTCGCCATTGCCGGTGCCGGCGCCGTGGGCCGCTCGATCGCGGGCGAGCTCCTGGAGAACGGGCACGAGATCCTGCTGATCGACAAGGCGCCGACCGCCATCTCGGTCGAGCGCGTCCCCATGGCGGAGTGGCTGCTCGCCGACGCCTGCGAGATCACGTCCCTGGACGAGGCGGCGCTCCAGCGCTGCAACGTGGTGATCGCGGCCACGGGTGACGACAAGGTCAACCTCGTCGTCTCCCTGCTCGCGAAGACCGAGTACGGGGTCCCGCGGGTCGTCGCCCGCGTCAACAACCCCAAGAACGAGTGGCTTTTCAACGAGTCATGGGGGGTGGACGTAGCCGTCTCGACCCCCCGCCTGATGTCGGCCCTGGTCGAGGAAGCGGTGAGCGTCGGCGACCTGGTCCGCCTGCTCCGCTTCAGCCACGGCGACGCCAACCTCGTCGAACTGACCCTGCCACCGGAGTCCGCGCTCGCCGGCACCCAGGTCGGTGACGTGGCCTGGCCCGAGGACACCTCGCTGGTCACGATCATCCGCGGGACCCGGGTCCTCACTCCCACGCGCGAGGACTCGCTGGAAGCGGGCGACGAACTCCTCTTCGTGGCGGCCCAGGCCCGAGAGGAACAACTGGAGGACCTGCTGTCGGTACGCCGGGAGAGCACGACGGGCTGACGCCCTGCCCGAAGATACGAAAGCAGGGGGCGCCCGGAGAGATCCGGGCGCCCCCTCAGTACTTCAGCCCGTCCGGCGTTCGAGGACGAGGCCGTTCAGGCCGACGCGGGGGTCCGGGGGCGGCAGCCCCCGGTGGCAGCCCCCGGTGGCTCGCACCAGCACAGGGTCCCTACTCGGCAGAGCGAGCCGCGGCTTGCCGTTCCTTCTCTGCCTTCTCCTCGGCCTCCATCTCGGCGAAGACATCGATCGGCGGCGGCGCCTTCGCGAGGAACACCCACGTCAGCCACACCGCGAGCAGGAAGGGCGGAATCTTCAGCGCGATCAGAACCCAGCCGAACTGAGTCGTGTCGGCCCACCAGTAGAGCGGAAAGAGAATCGCGCACTTGGTGAGCAGGATCAGGCCCCAGGCGTAACTGGCCTTCGCATAGGCCTTCTTGCGGCCCGGATTACGCGTACGCCAGGAGAGGTTCTCCTTGAAGACCGGGCCGAGGATCAAGCCGATCAGCGGGACCCCGGCGAGCGTTGTGATGATGTACGCGAGGGCGAGACCGAGCGTGTACAGCATGCCCGGCAGGTAGAAGTCCTTCGCGTTGCCGGTCATCATCGCGAAGACGACACCGAAGGCGACACCGAAGACACCGCTGAACGCGTGCTTGACGGTGTCCTTCATGACCAGACGGACCACGACGAGCAGGATCGAGACACCGAGGGCGGCGATGGCCGCCGAGTGCAGGTCCTTGTTGATCGTGAAGATCGTGACGAAGAGCAGGCCCGGCAGGACCGTCTCGATCATGCCCCGCAGACCGCCGAACGCCTCGAAAAGGGCGGCTTCGGTCACCGCCCGTGAGTCCTGCGCATCCCGCGCGTCCCGCTGGGCGTCTTCGGTCGGCTTGTCGAGCGACGTCACCGGCTACTCCCGTCCGAGGGGTCTGAGTTCGTACTTCGGATTGAACAGCACGCGCCGGCCCCGGCTCATCGAGATACGGCCCGACGCCATCAGCTTGCGCCCCGGTTCAATCCCCACGATGGAACGCCTGCCGAGCCACACCACGTCCAGGGCGGCCGAACCGTCGAACAGCTCGGCCTCCAGGGCCGGGACACCGGCCCTCGGGCGCAGGGTGACCGTGCGCAAGGTACCAGTAACCGTGACCACCTGTCGGTCGCGGCAGTCACCGATGCGTGTGCAGCCCGCGGTCTCGGAGTCCTCGCGCAGCTCCTCCGACTCCAGGTCCTCCTGGGAGGAGGAGAGCCGGTCGATCATGCGCCGGAACCGGCCCGCCGGCTTTTCGGATCGAGGGACAGCACTCATACCTCAAAGCGTACCGGGGACCGCTGACAGGAACGTACCCGTAGCACTAACGCTCGAACCGGTACCCCATCCCCGGTTCGGTGACGAAGTGCCGCGGATGCGAGGGGTCCACCTCCAGTTTGCGGCGGAGCTGGGCCATGTAGACCCGCAGGTAGTTCGTCTCGGTGCCGTAGGAGGGGCCCCAGACCTCTTGGAGCAGCTGTTTCTGGCTGACCAGACGGCCCGTGTTGCGCACCAGCACCTCCAGGAGGTGCCATTCGGTCGGGGTGAGGCGTACGTCGCGGCCGTCCCGGTGGACCCTCTTGGCGGCCAGGTCGACGGTGAAGTCCTCCGTCGCGACGATCACGTCGTCCTCGCCGCCGCCGGTGGGCTCGGCCCGGCGGACGGCCGCGCGCAGCCGGGCGAGCAGCTCGTCCATGCCGAAGGGCTTGGTCACGTAGTCGTCGGCGCCCGCGTCCAGGGCCTCGACCTTCTCGTCGGAGGAGTGCCGCGCGGACAGGACGAGGATCGGCACCCGTGTCCAGCCACGCAGTCCTCTGATCACCTCGACGCCGTCCATGTCCGGCAGACCCAGGTCGAGCACGACGACGTCGGGGTGGCGGGCGGCGGCGAGCTGGAGGGCGGTGGCGCCGTCGGGGGCCGCGTCGACCTCGTACTTGCGTGCCTTGAGGTTGATCACGAGGGCTCGGGTGATCTGCGGCTCGTCGTCGACCACGAGGACCCGGGTCATGAAGCCTGCCTTTCCGGTTGTACGGGTTCTTCTTGTACGGGTTCTTCTTGTACGGGTTCTTCTCGCACGGCCTCTGCGTGCACGGGTTCCGCGGGGCCTTCCGGGCGGCGGGAGCCCACCCTGAGCGTGAGAACCATGGTGAGGCCCCCACCAGGAGTGTCTTCGGCGTTGAGCGTGCCGCCCATGGCCTCGGCGAAACCGCGGGCGACCGCGAGGCCGAGGCCCACCCCGGCGCCGCGCGGGGCGTCCCCGTAGCGCTGGAAGGGGGCGAATATACGGTCCTTCGCCTCGTCCGGGACACCCCGGCCCCGGTCCACGACCCGCACCTCCACCCGGTCGCCGAGCGTGCTGGCGGCGACGAGGACGCGCTCGCCCACGGGGCTGTACTTGACGGCGTTCTCTACGAGGTTGGCGACCGAGCGCTCCAGCAGGCCCGGGTCGACGGCGACCATGGGCAGGGTCTCGGGGATCTCCAGTTCGACGCTGTGTTCCGGTACGCCGCCCAGGGCCATCGGGACGACCTCGTCCAGGTCGATCTCGCGGATCAGCGGGGTGACCGTGCCGGTCTGGAGGCGGGACATGTCGAGCAGGTTCCCCACCAGGTGGTCGAGCCGGTCGGCGCCCGCCTCGATGCCCTCCAGGAGCTCCGCCTCGTCCTCCTCGGACCAGGCCACGTCGTCCGACCTGAGGGACGACACGGCGGCCTTGATCGCGGCCAGCGGCGTACGCAGGTCGTGGCTCACGGCGGCCAGCAGCGCCGTGCGGATGCGGTTGCCCTCGGCGAGCGTGCGGGCCTGGTCGGCCTCCTGCTGCAGGCGCTTGCGGTCGAGGACGACGACGGCCTGGGCGGCGAAGGCGGCCAGCACCCGGCGGTCCTCGGCGGGCAGCATCCGGCCGGAGAGGGCGAGCGCGGTGTGGTCGCCGACCGGCATGTCGACGTCGGCGGCCTCGGGGAGCGTCGGCGGATGCGGGCCCACGCTGCCCGCGCAGGTCCACGGATCGACGTCGCCGGCGCGTTCGAGCAGGGCGACCGACTCCATGCCGAAGGTCTCGCGGACCCGCTCCAGCAGGGCGTCGAGGCTGGTCTCGCCGCGCAGGACGCTGCCCGCGAGGAAGGAGAGGATCTCGGACTCGGCGCGCAGCCGGGCCGCCTGGTGGGTGCGGCGGGCCGCCAGGTCCACCACCGACGCGACCGAGATGGCCACACCCACGAAGATCACGATGGCGACGATGTTCTTGGGGTTCGAGACGGTCAGCTGATGCAGCGGCGGGGCGAAGAAGTAGTTCAGCAGGAGGGAGCCGAAGGCCGACGAGGCGAGCGCCGGGAGCAGTCCGCCGAGCAGGGCCGCCGCCACGGTCAGGGTCAGGAACAGCAGCATGTCGTTGGCGAGCCCGAGGTCCGCGTCGGCGTTGATCAGCAGCAGCGCGAGGACCGCCGGGCCGACGACGCCGGTCAGCCAGCCCGCGACGATCCGGGACCGGCCCAGGCGAGCGCCCCGGGTGACCGGCAGGCCGCGCCCCTTGCCCGCCTCGTCGTGCGTGACGATGTGCACGTCCAGGTCGGGCCCCGACTCGCGGGCGACCGTGGCGCCGACGCCGGGTCCGAACACGTACTGCCAGGCCTTGCGCCGTGAGGAGCCCAGCACGATCTGGCTGGCGTTGACGCCGCGTGCGAACTCCAGCAGCGCGGACGGGACGTCGTCGCCCACGACGTGGTGGAAGGTGCCGCCGAGGTCCTCGGCGAGGGTCCGCTGGACGGCGAGTTCCTTGGGCGAGGCGGAGGTGAGGCCGTCGCTGCGGGCGATGTAGACGGCGAGCACCTCGCCGCCGGCGCCCTTCTCTGCCAGCCGGGCGGCCCGGCGGATCAGCGTACGTCCTTCGGGGCCACCGGTGAGGCCGACGACGATGCGT
The DNA here is from genome assembly GCF_044742785.1 of Streptomyces sp. NPDC087844. Lineage (NCBI taxonomy): Bacteria > Bacillati > Actinomycetota > Actinomycetes > Kitasatosporales > Streptomycetaceae > Streptomyces > Streptomyces sp. NPDC087844. Next base: position 776,628 of record NZ_JBIUVD010000001.1, read on the forward strand.
TCGCGGGCCTGCCAGGTGGAGCGGATGCCGTGCTCGCCCCGGTACTGCTGGAGGTATTCGTCCACCCGGTCGGCGACCCAGAGGAGGGCCAGCTCGCGCAGCGCGGTGAGATTGCCGGGGCGAAAGTAGTTGGACAGGGCCGCGTCGACCTTGTCCGGCTTGTAGATGTTGCCGTGCGCCATCCGGCGGCGGAGCGCCTGGGGCGACATGTCGACCAGTTCGATCTGGTCGGCCCGCCGCACCACCTCGTCCGGGAGAGTCTCGCGCTGGCGTACGCCCGTTATCGACTCCACGACGTCACCGAGCGATTCGAGGTGCTGGATGTTGACCGTCGACACGACGTCGATGCCGGCGGCGAGCAGTTCCTCGACGTCCTGCCAGCGCTTGGCGTTGCGCGAGCCGGGCACGTTGGTGTGCGCCAGTTCGTCCACCAGGGCGACGGCCGGGTCGCGCTCCAGGACCGCGTCGACATCCATCTCGGTGAAGGCGGTGTCCCGGTGGGCGAGCTCCCTGCGCGGGATCTGCTCCAGTCCGTGCAGCATCACCTCCGTACGCGGCCGGTCGTGGTGCTCCACGAAGGCCACCACACAGTCCGCGCCCCGCTCGACACGGCGGTGCGCCTCGGACAGCATCGCGTACGTCTTGCCGACGCCGGGTGCCGCACCGAGGTAGATCCGAAGCTTGCCGCGTCCCATGGCCTCATTGTCTTCCCAAACGCACCTCGTGACTGGGTAGACCCTACGGCCGACGATCCGGGCGAAAGGGACGGGAACCACGCAGACGGACGTCTTTGACACAACCCTGACGCGCGCGAGCCCCTTGGGGGCGCGGGGAACGGCGCAATCTTCTCGTCTCCAGCTTTCAGGGGCGCGGGGAACTGCGCGACCAGCCCCCACCGGACCCGCGGACGAAATCCAGGGGCAAGGGCATGCCCCCGGCACGAACCAGGGCCTCAGCTCTCCAGGATCTCGCCGTCGCTCAGTTCCAGGACCCGGTCGGCCAGGTCCAGGAGGGCGGCGTCATGCGTGGCCACGAGCGCGGTGACCTGCTCGCTGTGAACGACCGCCCTCAGCAGCTCCATCACCCCGATACCGGTCTCGGCGTCGAGCTGGCCGGTGGGCTCGTCCGCGATGAGGAGCGCCGGGCTGTTCGCGAGGGCGCGGGCGATGGCGACGCGCTGCTGCTGCCCTCCGGAGAGCTCACCGGGCCGCTGTGCCGCTTGGTCGGCGAGCCCGACCAGCGAGAGCAGCAACTCGACGCGTTCCTCACGCTCGCGCGGGTCGGTCCGGCGCAGCCGCATGGGCACGCCCACGTTCTCGGCGGCCGTCAGGATCGGGATGAGCCCGAAGGACTGGAAGACGAAGCCGATACGGTCCCGGCGCAGCTCAAGGAGCCCGTTCTCGCCGAGTCCGGAGAGGTCGAGTCCGTCGACCGTGATCCGGCCCCCGTCCGGCTCGTCGAGTCCGCCGACGACGTTCAGCAGTGTGGTCTTGCCCGACCCCGAACGCCCCTTGAGAGCGACGAGTTCCCCGTGCGGTATGTCGAACGACACCCCGCACAGGGCGTGTACGGCGGTGGCACCGCTCCCGTACGAGCGGCGGACGCCCTCCACCCGCACCATCGTGTCCGTGGCGACCGTGTCCGTGTCTGTGGCGACCTGAGTCATGTCTCTCGCCCCTCCCCCGTGTCCCCGTGTCCCCCGTGGACCGGGCGTCACTATCACCGTCCGACGCCCGGACCTGCAACGGTTCAGCTCGGGTTGTCGCCGTGCGTGAGCGTCTCCCAGGCGACGAACAAATTGTTGCTGCCCGCCGGACGGTTCTGCGCCGTCAGCCGCTCGGTGTTACTCATGGCGATGCCGAGACGGTTGTGCAGGGCGTTGTAACCGACCTCGGTGACCGGTCCGAGTCCGAGATGCAGCGACCCGCCGCACAGCCAGCTCGGGGCCGCCTCGCCCAGCTCGTACCTGGCCTGGAAGCCGAGCGCGTGCCGCAGTCGCTCGCCGACGTCGGTGCCGTACAGGTCCTGGCCCTGGATGCGGCTGGTCTCGGCGATGTGCGCGATCGCGGAGATCCCGTATCCGGTGTGGGTGAAGTCGCGGCAGGTCTCCTGGGTGACCCCGTTGACGAAGGTGGACTGGCCCTGCCAGTAGTTGACGATCTTCTGGGTGGTGTCGAGGTTCTGGCTCGGCACGGTCTTCGGCAGGGCGCCGTCGGAGGATATGTAGACGTAGGCGGCCGTACGGGTGCGGAACTTGGCCATGGCCTTGTCGTACGAGGCCTTGTCCTCCAGGAAGACGGAGATACCGACGGCGGCCTCCATCATCGACAGCTCCCAGTTGCCGTTGGAGTTCGAGCCGTTGATGACCTTGGGCAGATACACGTCACGCAGCATCGTCGAGAAACGCCCGGAGTTCGCCCAGCCGCCGTCGTACGTGTACTTGATGATCTCGGCGGCCTTCGGCCAGGACGAGCCCGCCCAGCCGGTCTGCAGCGGCGCGTTGCTGTTGGTGTGGTCCCTGATGGTCGCGGACCAGGCGTCCATCAGCTCGATCGCCTTCTTCGCGTACCGGGCGTCACGCGTGATGTACCAGGCCAGCGCCTGGGTGTACGCGGCGATCGCGTCCTCGCGCTCGTCGGTGCAGCCGTAGTTGGGGTTCGAGTACGAGCCGCACTCCACGACCGCGCGAGGCTTGGCGGTGCGTGTGAGCGAGCCGTACTTGCTCGACATCATCTGGTCGTACGCACCCTTCCAGGGCTGCGCTCCCGCGTTGACCTGCTGTCGGGCGAAGTCCAACTGGCCGCGGGAGACGGTGACTCCGGGGTGCGCGAAGGTCGCGGGGGCCGCTTCGGCGCGCTCGGCGGCGGGCCAGGCGAAGGCGCCGGCCATCAGGGCGGTGACGGTGACGAGGAGCGCGAAGCGGGCTGCCCCTCGGTGGCGCGCGGGGCGTGAGGGACGTGGGGGGACCGGAGCGGTCGGCTTCATGGGGGCCATCCGTTCTCGTATGTGAACGCAGGATGCCTTTATGAACACAGGCGTTGGCCGGTGACCATAGGTACAGACCATGTCCGCGTCAAGAGACGTGTCACGAGAAACGTCCGACACCGATGACGGATACGGCCTGCGGACACCGGATGCCGACCGCCGACCGCCGACGGAACCCACGGTCTACGGTCCGCGGTCCGCGGACCGCTCAATCCTTGACCCTGAAGCCGTGCTGCCGGCCGAGCTTCTTGAGTGTGGTCTGCCCCGGGATGCCGTTCGCCTCCGCGCCGCTGAAGCCGTACCGGCGCTGCAGGGCCGCGTACGCCTCGACGGTCCTGCTGCCGAAGGATCCGTCGGCCCATTGAGCGGGCAGCAATCCCTCGGCCACCAGAGCCTTCTCGACGACCAGGACGTCCGGCCCGTGCGTCTTGTCACCCTGCGGCAGCCCCGGGTCGCGGCGCGCGGCGGCGATCAGCTTGCTGAGGTCGACGACGGGCTTGACGGGCGCGCCGGCGTTGCCCGACTTCTCGACCGGGGCCGCTTCGAAGAGGGCGGACCGGTCGATGTCGCCCGGGTCCCAGTGGTCGTTGCCCGGAATGTTCGCATGGCCGTAGTGGCCGCCCTTGCTCATCCAGACCGAGCGGGGGCGGTTGGTGGCGTCGGCGGCCGAGGTCGCGAGGCGCCCGGCCGGGAAGGTGTCCGGGATCTTCCAGGAACGGATCGCGGCCATCATGGCCTTGTAGTGCGGACCCGGCTCCCAGGTCTTCGTGAACGGCTCGGCGGCCCGTCCCAGCACCTCGATCTGGATGCATACCTTTCCGACGCGGTTGGTCCTCGTCGACCCGTCGTTGCGCAGTGCGCGGGCGCTGTGGTTCAGCGGGCCGAACTGGCCGAGCCGGTCGGTCGTCGGATCGTATAGCAGGTGCGGCTCGGCGGTCTTACGGATCAGAAGCGCCGCCACAGACTTGAAGGCGTCGTCACCCGTGCCGCTCTCCGTGGTGTGCCAGACGACACGGCCCGGTACCGACGGATGAGCCATCGCGCCTCCGATGCTCCCGTCGCCCAAGCGCTGCGCCTTCTCGATCCAGTTGGTACCCACTTCGCATCCCCCATGGATTCGCAAGCTCGGCAAGTCGGGTGTGGATCAAGGGACTTGAAAACCCCACCCTTCTTCGTCATGCCCAAGGTGACGCAGCGTAGCCACATCCGGGTTGCGAATGGGGCTTTCTTCACCCATTCGGCCCACACTCGGGCCTCCGCAAGCCATGAATGTCCAGACGTGAGTGCAGAGAGTAAAAGAGAGTGAGGGAGGAGGAGCACTCGCGACCGCCGCTCCCGTCGCGACCGCCACCCGCGCTCCCACCCAGCCCGTCCGCGGGTACCCCAGGCCCCGCCCACCGCCCACCGCAGCCGTGATGACCTGCGGTTCACGGTCCCGAAAACATCAACCAGGCCGCAGTGGCCGCGCCGGTCGCACACGACGACGGGCCGCACTCCCCGAAGGGAGTGCGGCCCGTCGCACACGTACGGGTACGCGGCCGTCGAAGCGCCTAGCGAACCTCGGTGATCTCCGGTCCGCGCTGCAACTGCCCCATGCCGCCGGAGAAGCGGGACCCGGCCTGCTCCTCCTGCTGCACATTCTCGGCGACCATCTGTGCGTCGTCCGGCAGCTTCAGCACGATCGGGTCGCGCGGGGCCATCGGGCCCTCACCGCGGACCACCACGGTGTCCCGGAAGATCTGCTCCAGCAGACCGGCGGCCTGCGGCTGCACCGCGCCCTGCCCGGAGATCACTCCGCGCAGGAACCAGCGGGGACCGTCCACACCGATGAACCGGACAACCTGGAAGCCGCCCGTGCCGTCCGGCAACTGCACCGGTACCTGAGCGCGCAGCTCCCAGCCCAGCGGCCCCTCGACCTCGTCGATGACACCGCCCTGCTGGGTGATGCCGGTGGCGATCTCCTCGCGCACCTCGCCCCAGATGCCCTCGCGCTTGGGAGCGGCGAAGGCCTGCAGCTGGACGGCGCTGTCCTTGAGTACCACGGTGGCCGCGACGATCGCGTCACCCGCGACCTCCACCCGGAGCTCCATGCCGTCGACCCCGGGCACGAAAAGACCGCCCAGGTCGACCCGGCCGTCGGCCGGATCGCGCACCTCGGTGCTGTCCCAGGGACCGTCGGGGCGCGGCTCCGGTTCGAGCCTCACGCGCTCGCGCTCCGCCCCGTCCGCCTCAGTGTCGACTCCGTCGACGACCTGCTCGGCCTCGCCCGCCGCGTCCTCGGCGGCACTGCCCTTCTTGCGACGTCCGAACACGTCACTGTCCTTCCCGGTCGGATACGACCGAAGCGTATCGATTCCCACCCGTAGTGCCGCCCACCGCGGAATGCCCGCCGGTGGACCCGAAGCCCCCTGCGGCCCGCGCCGAGTCGGGAAGCTCCGCGACTTCCTGGAAGCTCACCTTCTCGACCTGCTGGACGACCAGTTGGGCAATCCGGTCGAAGCGCTCGAACCGCACGGACTCGCGCGGGTCGAGATTCACCACGATCACCTTGATCTCCCCACGGTACCCGGCATCAACCGTCCCCGGGGCATTCACGAGAGCGACACCGCAGCGGGCGGCCAGCCCCGAACGCGGGTGCACGAAGGCCGCGTACCCCTCGGGGAGCGCGATGCACACCCCGGTGGGGAGCACGGCGCGTTCGCCGGGCTCCAGCACATGGCTCCGCGTGGTCCGCAGGTCCGCGCCGGCGTCGCCGGGATGCGCGTAGTGCGGAAGCGGTACGTCCGGGTCGACGCGCTTGATCAGCACGTCCACCGGGGCCTGGGCGGGGGTCACGGGTTCACCTCGAAAGCACGGGCACGACGGACCTGGTCGGGGTCGTCCATGGCCGCCCGGATCTCCTCCGGCCGGCCGTTGTCGACGAAGTGGTCGACCTTCACCTCGATGAAGAGAGCGTCCGCGCGGACGGCGACGGGCCCCTCGGGGCCACCGATCCGTCCCGTTGCGGACGAGTAGATCTTGCGTCCGGCCACCGCAGTGACCTCGGCCTCCAGATACAGCACGGTGCCCACGGGCACGGGCCGTACGAAGTCGGTCTCCAGGCGGCCGGTCACGGCGATGGCGCGCAGCAGCCAGTTCAGCGACCCGAGGGTCTCGTCGAGGGCACTCGCGAGAACGCCGCCGTGCGCCAGGCCGGGAGCGCCCTGGTGCGCGCTCCGCACGGTGAACTCGGCGGTGATCCGCACCCCGTCGCCCGCGCGGGCCTCAAGGTGCAGTCCGTGCGGCTGTCCGCCGCCGCAGCCGAAACACCGGTCGTAGTGCGCGCCGAGGAGTTCGCCCGGGGCGGGCGCGTCGGGATGGCGCACCGGCGCCACGGCGTCGGCCGGGGGCCGCAGGGCCGAAGATGTACCACTCACAGGCGCAGACCTTACCTCCGCGTCAGCGGCCCGCACGCACCGTGGCAGGCTTGGCGGTATGGAGCCCTCCGCCTCACCGTACGAAGAACGTCTGACCGCGCCCCGATCCTGGTGGTTCGTCTGCCTGCTGGTGGGCGTCTCGATGGCGCTGATCCTGCTCCCCTTCGGCACGCTGCCCCTCCTGGGCGGCCTGGTGGGCGGCACGGCGGTGTCGGCGGTGGTGGCCAGTTCGTACGGCTCCGCGCGGATTCGCGTGGTGGGGGGCGCCCTGATCGCCGGGGACGCCAGGATCCCGGTCTCCGCCCTGGGCGAGGCACACGTCCTCGACCCCGAAGAGGCCCGCGCCTGGCGGTCGTTCAAGGCCGACGCGCGCGCCCACATGCTGCTGCGGGCCTACGTCCCCACGGCCCTGCGCGTGGACATCACCGACCCGGCCGACCCCACTCCGTACGTCTATCTGTCGACCCGCGACCCGCAGCGTCTGGCGGCGGCCCTGGAGGCCGCGCGCACGGCCGCGTAGACGGGCGGCGACCGCGGCCGGACCGCACCGGGGCCGTCCCGGTGTCCGACCTGAATCTGTCTCCGAGCCCGAACCCGAACAGATTTCCGTACGAATAACGCGTGCGAGTACGCGGTCTCGCACGTGTACTCGCACGTGTACTCGTATCTTCGTACGGAAACTTTTCCTTCGGCCGGTCAGAACTTTGCCCGCCGTGAGAGGTCTGCGGGTGGCGGCCCGTGCGGGTCAGCTCCCCAGCTCTTTGCGGAGGTGGCCCATGCTCAGCGGGTCGGCCGGCTCCTCCAGGGGCGGCAGCGCCGGGAGGGCGTCCCAGGGCACCTGCATCTTGCGGAGGTCCCCGCGGACCCGGTCGGCGAGTTTTCTCGTGTCACGGCGGTTCATGACCGCCCCGACGGCCGCGCCCACCATGAACGGCATGAGGTTCGGCAGGTTGCGGACCGTGCGCTTCATGATCTGCTGGCGCAGCTCGCGCTTCATCTGGCCCCCGAGGGCCGCGTTGAGCGTCGACGGTTTGGTCACGTCGATGCCGCGCTCCTCCGACCACGACTTCAGATACGTGGTGGAGCGCTCCTTCAGGTTGCCGGGCGGTCGCAGGCCGTATACCTCGTACAGCTCGGCGATCAGTTTCAGCTCGATCGCGGCGACGCCGGTGACCTCGGCGGCCAGTTCCGTGGGCATGGCCGGCGGTACGGGCATCATCGCGGCGGCGCCGACGCTCGCGCCCACGGTGGACGTCGCGTTGCACGCGCCCGCGACGAGCTTGTCCGCGAGCTGTTCGGGCCCCAGGCCCGGAAACTGCTTCCGGAGTGCGGCGAGGTCGCGTACGGGGATCCGCGGGGCGATCTCGATGATGCGGTCGGTGACGTACGCCAGGGCGGCCCTGGCCCGGCTGCCGCCCTTACGGACGCCTTCCGCGACCCCGTGGCCGACGGCGACCGCCCGGCGTCTGGCGACAGACGCCTTGGTCACCGGCACCTCCAGGGCGCCGGAGGCGCCTGTCGCGTCTCCTGCTTCGAGCGAGGCCGGGTGGCCCCGCTCGTCGTCGTGCAAGCCGTCCTGAGACGGACCGTCCGCTCCCCGGTCACGAAAGCGGCGCTTCCAGGGCGGGGTCGAGCCTGTCACGGCCGACCCTGCCTCAGTCGCAGTCGCGGCAGATCGGCTGACCGTTCTTCTCGCGGGCCAGCTGACTGCGATGGTGGACCAGGAAGCAGCTCATGCAGGTGAACTCGTCCTGCTGCTTCGGCAGGACCCGGACGGCCAGTTCCTCGTTCGAAAGGTCCGCTCCGGGAAGTTCCAGGCCTTCGGCTGCCTCGAACTCGTCCACGTCGACCGCTGAAGTCGACTTGTCGTTCCGGCGAGCCTTGAGTTCTTCAAGGCTGTCCGAGTCGACGTCGTCGTCGGTCTTGCGTGGGGTGTCGTAATCCGTTGCCATGTCGCTCTCCCCCTCTGGGTGTCTGCGGTGTCTCAGCGCAGGTAACGCGTGAGAGGCCGGACTTGTGCCCGACCTGAGGCGGAGATTTTGCCTCACATCAAGGTCTGTTACTCAATCGACACCCAACCGGACTCCTCAGGAGTGTTCGGCTTGGATGGCGAAGCGGACCGTACACGGTCCGAATGCCGCACTTCAAAGGCGTCTCACCGTGTACTTCCCGTGATCTCGACCCCCGAAAACCCGGATTTTCCCGGCCTCCCGGCAGTCTTGTCGATCACGGAGGGTAGATGACCGGAAATTGGCCCTGTGATCGATCACACACGAGCCAGCCTTTCGCCCGCCCGGTGAATTCCGCGCAAAGCGAACATCCTCGCGTGTCGGCGACATGTTCTCAGATAGGTAGGGCGACTCGCATCACCAGGCCACCTCCCTCGCGCGGTTCCGCGACGATGTGGCCGCCGTGGGCACGGGCCACCGACCTGGCGATCGACAGTCCCAGGCCCACACCCTTGTCACTTCCCGTCCGCTCGGTGCGCAGCCGCCGGAACGGCTCGAAAAGATTGTCGATCTCGTACGCGGGGACCACGGGCCCGGTGTTGGACACCGTGAGGACGGCCTGGCCGTGCTGTACCTGCGTGACCACCTCCACCCAGCCGCCCTCCGCCACGTTGTAGCGCACGGCGTTCTGGACGAGGTTCAGGGCGATCCGCTCCAGGAGGACGCCGTTGCCCTGGACGACCGCGGCGGCCTGCTCCCCGCGGACCTCCACGCCCTTCACGTCCGCCTCGCCACGCACCTGGTCTATGGCCTGCGAGGCGACCTCGGCGAGGTCGACCGGCTTGCGCTCGACGATCTGGTTGTCGCTGCGGGCGAGCAGCAGCAGGCCCTCGACCAACTGCTCACTGCGCTCGTTGGTGGCGAGCAGGGTCTTGCCCAGCTGCTGCAGCTCCATGGGGGCGCCCGGATCGGACAGGTGCACCTCCAGGAGCGTGCGGTTGATCGCCAGGGGCGTCCGCAGCTCGTGCGAGGCGTTCCCGACGAACCGCTGCTGGGCCGTGAAGGCCCGCTGCAACCGCTCCAGCATGTCGTCGAAGGTGTCCGCCAGCTCCTTGAGCTCGTCGTCCGGGCCGTCCAGCTCGATCCGCCGGGACAGGTCCGAGCCCGCCACCGCACGCGCGGTACGGGTGATGCGGCCCAGCGGGGAGAGAACCCGCCCGGCCATCGCGTAGCCGAAGGCGAAGGCGATCACGGCGAGACCGAGGAGAGCCATCAGCGAGCGGCTGAGCAGTCCGTCCAGGGCGTGCTGCCGCTGGACGGCGGTGCACTCCTTGAGCATGGCGTTCAGCTCTTGGTTGTTGCCCGCCCCGCTCAACTGCGGGCAGGTTGCACTGGTGAGTTCGAGGTTGCTGCCGGTCACCTGGAAGTCGACGCCGCTGCCCTCGTGCAGGGCCTGGGCCGCGAGCAGATAGATGATCGACAGCAGCAGGATCCCGGCGATCAGGAACATGCCGCCGTACAGCAGCGTGAGCCGTATCCGGATGGTCGGGCGCAGCCAGGGGAAGGGTGGCTCCGGTTTCCTCGGGTCCCAGGTGGGCTTCGGGGGCGCCTTGGGAGGCGCGGGGGTGGTGGTCATCGGGGTCAGATCCGGTATCCGGAGCCGGGCACGGTGACGATGACCGGCGGCTCGCCGAGCTTGCGGCGCAGGGTCATCACCGTGACCCGCACGACGTTGGTGAACGGGTCGGTGTTCTCGTCCCAGGCCTTCTCCAGGAGCTGCTCGGCGGAGACGACCGCGCCCTCGCTGCGCAGCAGGACCTCCAGGACGGCGAACTCCTTGGGCGCGAGCTGGACCTCCTTGCCGTCGCGGAACACCTCGCGGCGGTTGGGGTCGAGCTTGATCCCGGCGCGCTCCAGGACGGGCGGCAGCGGCAGGCTCGTACGCCGGCCCAGCGCACGCACGCGTGCCGTCAGTTCGCTGAACGCGAAGGGTTTGGGGAGGTAGTCGTCGGCGCCGATCTCCAGTCCCTCGACCCGGTCGCTGACGTCTCCGGAGGCCGTGAGCATCAGCACGCGGGTCGGCATGCCGAGCTCGACGATCTTCCGGCAGACGTCGTCGCCGTGCACGAGCGGGAGGTCACGGTCGAGGACGACCACGTCGTAGTCGTTGACGCCGATGCGCTCCAGGGCGGCCGCGCCGTCGTACACGACGTCGACGGCCATGGCCTCCCGGCGCAGTCCGGTGGCCACCGCATCGGCGAGCAGCTGCTCGTCCTCGACGACGAGTACGCGCACGTCGCTTGTCCTTCCTGTGTCCGCCCGCGCGGCGACTTCTCGCACACACGGGCGGGGTCCGATGGGGTCCTCCCGCTCGAACGCAACCGAGGGCGGGGAGGGTGGGACTCCATCCTGCCCTTTTCGGCCATAAGTCGGCTGTAAGACGGGTTCGGGAGCGGGGAATGCCAGATTTTCTCGGAGGGTTGAGGTTTCCGTGAAAGGGAGCAAGGGGAGGACGGCTTTACACCCCGCGATCACGCTCTGCCTGTGCCGCAGCACCCGGCGGTACGTCATGCTCCGCTTCCGCAGGGCGGGCGTGGGTGTCCGGCACTGACGCCGCTCGGCTGGGCAGCGCCGGGCATCCCTGGAGACGTGATCGCCCCTTCCGACCGGCACACCCCCGTGCCACCACCGACCCACGACCCAGGACGAGGGGGCGCAGCATGGACGCATTCACCACAGGACTTCTGCAGCGCATAAGGGCGACCGAGTCCGACCTGACCATGGCTCGCGAGACCGGCGACGACTTCCTCGCGGAGGTCGAGCAGGCGGAACTCGACGACCTGCACCGCCTTGCCGCGGAGCACGGTGTTCAGGTCGGCGTGTCACACGTCTGACCGAGTTCGTGACAGGAGCGGGGCCCTGGCAGATCCAGCCCGGGGCCCCGCTCGGTCGTCTGTCGCGCGGTGTCTGTCGCGCGGTGTCCGTCGCGCTGCGTCCGTCGTGCGGTGTCAGTCGTGCGGTGTCAGTCGTGCGGTGTCAGTCGTGCCAGGCGCCGAGTTCGTCGAGCCGGGACTGGAGGGTCTCGAAGAGGCCGGGCGGGGCCGCGACGGTCAGGTCGGTCGAGAGGGGCTCTCCGGGGCGCCCGCCGGTCAGCGCGCCCGCCTCCCGGGCGATCAGGTCACCCGCGGCGTAGTCCCAGGGGTTGAGTCCCCTCTCGTAGTACGCGTCCAGGCGGCCCGTCGCCACGTCGCACAGGTCGATGGCCGCCGAGCCGCCGCGGCGGATGTCGCGGACCTGGGCGATCAGCTGCCCGACCACCTCGGCCTGCCGGGTCCTGCGGTTGGCGAGATAGCCGAAGCCGGTGCCGACGAGGGCCAGCCCGAGGTCGGGAGCGGGCCGCACGCGCGCGGGGCGGTCGTCGACGTGGGCACCGCCGCCCAGGACGGCCCGGTAGGTCTCCGCCCGCATCGGGGCGTGCACGACCCCGACGAGCGTCTCGCCGTCCTTGCGGGCCGCGATGGACACGGCCCAACTGGGCAGGCCGTACAGATAGTTGACCGTCCCGTCTATCGGGTCGATCACCCACTGGACGCCGCTGCTGCCCTCGATGTCGGCGCCCTCCTCCCCCAGTACGCCGTCGTCCGGCCTGGCGTCGGCCAGCAGACCGGTGATCAGCTTCTCGGAGGCGATGTCCATCTCGGTGACGACGTCGACGGCGCTGGACTTGGTCGCCGCCACGCCCAGGTCGTCGGGGCGAGCGTCCCGCAGGAAGGCGCCCGCGCGGTGGGCCGCGTCGAGCGCGATCTCCAGCAGTTCGGCCTTCAGCTCGTCGTTCGCTGTGGCGGTCACGGGGCTCCTCATACGTACGGGCTGTCGGCGCCCGCGGCGGCGGGCTTGGGGGCGCGGGCCGGGCAGCAGCCCGCGGGGCAGAGGTCGTGGCTCGGGCCGAGGGCGCCGAGAGCACAGGGCGAGACGTCTCCGCCGTTCTCGGTGGCGGCCCGCTCCAGGACGAGGTCGCGGATCGCGGCGGCGAACCGCGGGTCGGCGCCCACGGTGGCCGAACGGCGCACCGGCAGCCCCAGCTCCGCGGCCTTCGCCGTGGCCTCCGTGTCGAGGTCGTACAGGACCTCCATGTGGTCCGAGACGAACCCGATGGGCGCCATGACGACCGCGGGGACGCCGGCTCCGTGCAGCTCCTCCAGGTGGTCGCAGATGTCCGGCTCCAGCCACGGGATGTGCGGGGCTCCCGAGCGCGACTGGTAGACGAGCTGCCAGGGGTGCGCGGTCCCGGTCCGCTCACGCACCGCGTCCGCGACGAGCCGGGCGACGTCCAGGTGCTGGCGCACGTACGCCCCGCCGTCGCCGTGGCCCGCCACCGGTCCGGAGGTGTTCGCCGCCGATGTCGGGATCGAGTGCGTCGTGAAGGCGATGTGCGCGCTCGCGCGGACGTCCTCGGGAAGCTCGGCGAGGGACTTCAGGACACCCTCGGTCATCGGCTCGACGAAGCCCGGGTGGTTGAAGTAGTGCCGGAGCTTGTCGATCCGCGGCAGCTCCAGGCCCTCGCCCTCCAGGGTCGCCAGGGCCCCGGCCAGGTCCTCGCGGTACTGCCGGCAGCCCGAGTACGAGGCGTACGCGCTCGTGGCCAGCACCAGGACGCGGCGGCGGCCGTCGGCGGCCATCTCGCGCAGGGTGTCGGTCAGGTACGGCCCCCAGTTCCGGTTGCCCCAGTACACGGGCAGGTCCAGGCCGTGCTCCGCGAAGTCCTTGCGCAGGGCGTCCAGCAGGGCGCGGTTCTGGTCGTTGATCGGGCTGACCCCGCCGAACAGGAAGTAGTGCTGCCCCACCTCTTTGAGGCGTTCCTTGGGGATGCCCCGGCCCCGGGTCACGTTCTCCAGGAACGGGACCACTTCGTCGGGGCCCTCGGGGCCGCCGAAGGAGAGCAGGAGCAGGGCGTCGTAGGGGGTGGCATCGAGCACGTCTCGCATGCCTCGATCCTGCCACCCGCCTCCGACAGCCGGGCATCGGCGGGGGCCGAACGGGAGGTGGACGCAGTGACCGGGAAAATCCACACATGGGTTAGGGTCACCTGACTCGTAAGCTGTATCAGTCGGATACACGCCTTACCGGACCCTCACCGGAGACCTCCCGTGCTCAGCCCCTACCGCGCTCTGTTCGCCGCACCCGGCTCCAGGGGTTTCACCGGCGCGGGCCTCCTCGGCCGGATGCCGCTGTCGATGATGGGCATCGGCGTGGTCACGATGATCTCCCAGGTCACCGGGCGGTACGGGCTCGCGGGCGCCCTCTCGGCGACGATCGCGCTGTCCGCGGCGGTGCTCGGGCCCCAGATATCCCGCCTGGTGGACCGGCACGGACAGCGGCGGGTGCTGCGGCCGGCCACGCTGTCCGCGCTCGCCGCGTCCGCCGGGCTCCTGCTCACCACTCACTTCGACGGGCCGGACTGGGTGCTGTTCCTCTGCTCGGCCGGTATCGGCTGCGTACCGAGCGTCGGTGCGATGACCAGGGCCCGCTGGGCGCTCATCTACCGCGGCAGGCCCGAACTCCACACGGCGTACGCCTTCGAGTCCGTCATCGACGAGATCTGCTTCATCTTCGGGCCGATCATCTCCATCGGCCTGTCCACCGTGTGGTTCCCGGAGGCCGGGCCGCTGCTCGCGGCCTGCTTCCTGGCGGCCGGTGTCTTCTGGCTGACGTCCCAGCGCGCCACCGAGCCCCCGCCGCATCCCCGCGGGCACCACACGGGAGGCTCGGCGCTGCGCTCGGCCGGACTGCAGGTCCTGGTGGCCACCTTCGTGGCGACCGGCGCGATCTTCGGCGCGGTCGACGTGGTCACCGTGGCCTTCGCCGACGAGGAGGGCCACAAAGGTGCCGCGAGCATCGTCCTGGCCGTCTACGCGGCGGGCTCCTGCGTGGCCGGGGCCGCCTTCGGGCTGCTGCGCTTCACGGGGGCGCCCGCCCGCAGGTGGGTACTGGGCATCTGCGCCATGGCCGTGAGTATGATCCCTCTGCTACTGGTCGGAAACTTGCCGTTCCTGGCTGTGGCGCTGTTCGTTGCGGGCCTGTCCATCGCACCGACGATGATCACGACGATGGCCCTCGTCGAACTGCACGTACCACGTGCGAAACTGACCGAAGGCATGACGTGGGTGAGCACGGGGCTCGCGGTCGGGGTCGCGCTCGGCTCCTCCCTGTCCGGCTGGGTGATCGACGCAGCCGGGGCGCGGGCCGGGTACGGGGTTCCGGTCGCGGCCGGAGCTGTCGCGGTCGCGGTGGGTTTCCTCGGGTATCGCCGGCTCAGCAGGCCGGTTCCGCAGCGGGGAGGAACCCATGAACAGCACAGTGAGCGGCAAGAGCGGCACCTGGCGTAACTGGGCAGGGAACGTCACCGCCCGGCCGGCCCGGGAGGTCACTCCGGCCTCCGTCGAGGAGCTCTCCGCCGCCGTGCGCCAGGCTGCCGAGGACGGGCTCAGAGTCAAGGCCGTCGGTACGGGCCACTCCTTCACCGCTGCGGCGGCGACCGACGGCGTATTGATCCGCCCTCAACTGTTGACCGGCATCCGCAGGATCGACCGTGACAACGGCACCGTCACGGTCGAGGCCGGCACACCGCTCAAGCGCCTCAACCTGGCCCTGGCCCGGGAGGGTCTGTCGCTCACGAACATGGGCGACATCATGGAGCAGACGGTGTCGGGCGCGACCAGCACCGGCACGCACGGCACCGGCCGCGACTCCGCCTCGATAGCCGCCCAGATCACGGGACTTGAACTGGTGACCGCCGACGGCTCGGTCCTCGCCTGCTCCGAGGAGGAGAACCCCGAGATCTTCGCGGCGGCCCGGATCGGGATAGGCGCTTTGGGGATCATCACCGCGATCACCTTCTCCGTAGAGCCCCTTTTCCTCCTCTCGGCCCGTGAGGAGCCGATGAGCTTCGACGAGGTGACGGGCTCCTTCGACGAACTGTGCACGGAGAACGAGCACTTCGAGTTCTACTGGTTCCCCCACACCGGCAACTGCAACACCAAGCGCAACAACCGCAGCGTGGGCCCGGAGAAGCCGGTCGGCACCGTCCGCGGCCTGTACGAGGACGAGTTCCTCTCCAACGGCGTCTTCCAGGCGGCCAACTACGTGGGCCGGGCCGTCCCCGCCACGATCCCCTCGATCGCCCGGATCTCCAGCCGCGCCCTGTCCGCGCGCACCTACACCGACATTCCCTACAAGGTCTTCACTTCTCCTCGCAGGGTGCGTTTCACGGAGATGGAATACGCGGTTCCGCGAGCCGCTCTGGTCGAGACACTGCGCGAGCTGAGGACCATGGTCGATCGTTCGCCTCTGCGCATCAGCTTCCCGGTGGAGGTGCGCACGGCCCCCGCGGACGACATCACCCTCTCCACCGCCTCCGGCCGGGACAGCGCGTACATCGCGGTCCACATGTTCAGGGGGACGCCGTACCAGGCGTACTTCAGCGCCGCCGAGCGGATCTTCACCGCGCACGAGGGCCGGCCCCACTGGGGCAAGGTGCACACCCGTGACGCGGAGTACTTCGCCGGCGTCTATCCGCGCTTCGGCGAGTTCACCGCACTGCGGGACCGCCTCGACCCGCAACGGCGCTTCGGCAACGACTACCTGCGGCGGATCCTGGGCGAATAACGGTTCAGGCGGGCCGTGAGCAGCCGTCGTGTCGACCGATTGCCCGAGCACAGGACGTACGGTCGAAGCGGCTCCCCGCACTTCTGGCGATCATGTGAAGAACGAGTCTCAACATGATCACGAGAACGTCACCCCGGGCGGCCAACTCCCGCCTCCGGACAGAAGTTCGGTGGCGTGCCGATCCACGCAAGTGGCCCGAATGGAGTACTGTTGCGAGCCCTGGGACCGGACGCACGCCAGGGTGTCCGGAGCCGTACAGGACCGCCGAGAGGGGGCCCGTTGCACAGGGTGATGAGCTTTGTCACTCAGCGTTGCGAATAGGTAACCGTGCCATAACGGCGAGTTCGGGCCACCGTCCGACACGCCGGGCAATTCGGCAAGGTTGTGGCAGGCTGCACCCGGGCAGGCCACACTCGACTAGCGGAAGCAGCGACGCACGTGACGTCGGCAGGCACCACCCGGGAGGTCCCCATGCCCGAACTGCGTGTCGTGGCCGTCTCCAACGACGGCACACGGCTGGTGCTGAAGGCTGCGGACAGCACGGAGTACACGCTTCCGATTGACGAGCGTCTACGCGCCGCCGTACGCGGCGACCGTCCCCGCCTCGGCCAGATCGAAATCGAGGTGGAGAGCCATCTCCGCCCCCGAGACATCCAGGCACGCATACGTGCGGGTGCATCCGCCGAAGAGGTCGCCCAGCTCGCCGGTATCCCCGTCGACCGGGTCCGCCGCTTCGAGGGACCCGTGCTCGCCGAGCGCGCCTTCATGGCGGAGCGGGCCCGCAAAACGCCCGTCCGCCGCCCCGGCGAGACGACCGGTCCCCAGCTCGGCGAGGCCGTGCAGGAGCGCCTGTTGCACCGCGGCGCCGACAAGGAGACCGTCCAGTGGGACTCCTGGCGCCGCGACGACGGCACCTGGGAGGTGCTGCTCGTCTACCGCGTGGCGAGCGAACCGCACTCCGCGAGCTGGACGTACGACCCGCCCCGGCGGCTCGTCCAGGCCGTCGACGACGAGGCCCGCTCGCTGATCGGCGAGTCCGACGACCTCGGCGCCGCCGAACCCAGCTTCCCGTTCGTCCCGCGCATCGCGCGGCTGCCCCGCGACCGTCCGCTGGACCGCGCCCTGGACCGGCAGATCGAGCGGCCGAGCCTGCCGCCGTCGTCCGAGCCGGACATCGAGGAGGGCGTCAGCGAGCGTGAGCGCGACTCGCTGACCAGCCTCCTGGAGGCGGTGCCCAGCTTCCGCGGTGACATGGTCGTGCCCGAGAGGCCCTCGGCAGGACCCGCCGCCTCGGCGGCCTCCACGACGTCGACCACGGAACGCCTCGCGGAGGAGGAACCGCCCGTCCCGGAGCCCGAGGTGGAGGAGCCGCAGGTTCCCGCTGCCTCGGCGGGCTCCGCCTACGCGGACGTGCTCATGCCGCGCTCGGTGGCCAGCCACCGCGACCGGCTCGTCGGCGCCACCGACCGGCAGGCCGAGGCGGACGGTGTCCGTCCGGGACGCAGAGCGGCCGTACCGAGCTGGGACGAGATCGTCTTCGGGACGCGACGCAAGAAGCAGGACTAGGAAGTGGCAGGGGCTCGCACCGTCTCGGTGCGGGCCCTCTGCTCTCCCGTCCGCCCTTCCTTACCGGTTCACGCTTCCTCACCGGTTCACGCTTGCTCACCGGTCCACGATCCCCTGCCGGTCAGCGCTGCTTTGTCGGCCCGACCCGCTGTCGCGCCCCGGGCGCTACTGCGGATCGGGGCCGGTCGCGACCGGGCGCCCGTCGTTCTGCGACCACTCCGACCAGGACCCCACGTACAGCGCGGCCGGAATGCCCGCGACCGCCAGCGCCAGAACCTCATGCGCTCCGGAGACGCCCGACCCGCAGTAGACGCCGACCTCCGAAGAGCCGTCGACCCCCAGGGACGCGAAGCGGTCGGCGAGTTCCCCGGCCGGCAGGAAGCGACCGGATTCGGCCACATTCCCGGTGGTCGGCGCCGAGACCGCGCCGGGGATGTGGCCGCCGACCCGGTCGATCGGCTCGACGTCGCCGCGATAGCGCTCGGCGGCCCGGGCGTCGAGGAGCAGACCGGTGCGGGCCAGCGCCGCGGCGCCGTCGGCGTCGAGCAGGGACACCTTCCCCGGAGCCGGTACGAAGGTTCCGGCGGCCGGAGCCGCACGGCCGCTCTCGACCGGACCGCTCCAGGCCGCGAGGCCGCCGTCAAGCACACGCACCGACGGGTGACCCGTCCAGCGCAACAGCCACCAGGCCCGCGCGGCGGCCCAGCCGAGCCCTCCGTCGTACACGACGACGTCACGGTTCTCGGAGACCCCGGCCGCGCGCATGGCCTCGGCGAAAACCTCCGGATCGGGCAGCGGGTGGCGGCCCGCCGCGCCGGCGGGGCCGGCGAGTTCGGTGTCCAGGTCCACGTAGACGGCTCCCGGAATATGCGCCTCCTCGTAGGAGTGGCGCAGGTTGGGACCACCCAGCTGCCAGCGGATGTCCAGCACGACCGGCGGGTTCGGCCCCGTCAGGTCGCTCGCGAGTCGGGATGCGGAGATGATGGCGTTCATGGCCACCATCCTCGCGCACGGGGTGGCTACAACGTCCGGGTCCGGCTACTGTGCTCCGCCGGGCCGACCCGACCACACGGCGTGCGGGAACGGGCACACGCTGTACGGCCGTCGGACATGCCGAGGCAATCGCGGGGAAACGGATGGGCAACAGGAATACGGGCATCCTCGCGCCGTGGGCCGTTCGGCCGTGGCGCGGCCGACC
The DNA here is from genome assembly GCF_044742785.1 of Streptomyces sp. NPDC087844. NCBI lineage: Bacteria > Bacillati > Actinomycetota > Actinomycetes > Kitasatosporales > Streptomycetaceae > Streptomyces > Streptomyces sp. NPDC087844. The sequence goes on from NZ_JBIUVD010000001.1 coordinate 795,407, forward strand.
GCCGGTGGTGCGACCATCGGCACCGGGCGCCGTGGTCCACGACGGTGGTGAGGCCCGGTTCGACAGCGGAAGTGAAGGCGCCCCGCGAGGCGCCGAGGAGAGGGTGACGATGACCGAGGCACGGGAGTCGGCCGGCCTGAACGGCTCTGCGTACACGCCCGGCGCGCCCTGCTGGGTGAGTCTGATGGTGCACGGGATGGCCGCGACCCAGGAGTTCTACGGGGAACTGTTCGGCTGGGAGTTCCGGCCCGGTCCGCAGCAGCTGGGTGCCTATGTGCGGGCGCAGTTGAACGGGCAGGAGGTGGCGGGCATCGGCCAGCTTCCACCGGACCGCCATCTGCCCGTGGCGTGGACGCCCTATTTCGCCTCGGACGACGCGGACCTGACGGCGGAGACCGTCCGGCACTGCGGCGGCACGGTCGGCGTCGGTCCGCTGGTCGCCGACGACGCCGGTCGCCTGGCGATCGCCTCGGACCCCTCGGGCGCCGTGTTCGGCGTCTGGCAGGCCGCGGCCCATCTCGGTGCGGGCATCGCCGGGGTCCCCGGGGCCCCCACGTGGAACGAGCTCGTCACCCGTGAATCCGCGGGTGTCGCCAAGTTCTACGAGACGGTCTTCGGTTACGAGGAGGAGCCCGTCGTCTCGGCCGACTCCGACTACGTCACCCTGCACATCAAGGGCCGCCCGGTGGCCGGAATCCATGGCGTCGGCAACGCCCTGCCCCGCGACCGGGGCGCCCACTGGTTGACGTACTTCGAGGCCGTCGACGTGGACGCGGCCGTGGCCCTGGTCGTCGAACTGGGCGGCCACGTCCTCAAACCGGCCCACGACAGCCCGTACGGCCGTGTCGCCATGGTGGCGGACCTGGAGGGAGCGGCGTTCTCGCTGGTACGGACCACCCGCTGAGCCTCGTTAGCACTTGCTCCACCTCGCGGCACGTGGCCACGGCGCTCGCGCGCCGGAAGGACAACACGCCCGGACCCGGACCCGTACCGACACGGACACCGACAACGACAACGACAACGACAACGCGGCATACCCACCGGGTCCCTGGTGGGTATGCCGACCGCTTTGCGGCTACTCGGTCTGGGCCACGGCGACTGTCGGTGAGGTCCGGGAGGCGCGGAGGGCGGGCACCATTCCCGCGGCGGCGGTCACCAGGACCAGGACGGTGAAGACCGTCGCGAGTTCCCTGGCGGGGACGCTGAACGGGGCGCTCGTCTGGGCGACGCGGACCACCAGCCAGGAGTACGGCATGCCGAGGGATAGACCGAGGACTCCGCCCAGTACGCCGTAGAGCCCGCATTCCACCGTGACCATGCGGTGCACGGCCGCTCCGCTGAGGCCCAGGGCCCGCAGCAGCCCGAACTCACGCTTGCGTTCGACGACGGTGAGACTCGCCGTGGTCGCGACTCCGGCCACCGCCACCAGGACGGTCAGTCCAAGAACCATGATCACTGTCGTGGCCATCGTCCGCAGGTCGTCCGACTCGCCGGCCTGTCCTGCCGAGTCCTCGGCGATGACGCGGCCGTCGCCGCGCTGAGGGCCGGTCAGCGTGTCGGTGATGGCCCGCTGTGCGCGTATGCGCCCCTGAGCGCCGTCCTTCGAGGCGTTGGCGGTGACCGTGGTGGGCGCCGCGGCCATTCCCATACCGCTGAGGTCCGCGGCGGGGACGAAGAAGTTCCCTCCGTAGGGTCCGGCTCCGGGCAGCGTCGCCGCCACGGTGAGCTGGACGGGACGGCCCTTGAACTTCAGCGTCACCCGGTCGCCCGCCCGGACGCCGAGCCGATGCGCGTGATCGGCGTCCACTACGACGTGGGCGGGGTCGAGACTGCCGAGGGAGCCGGTACGGGCGGTCAGGCCCACGCCGGAGCGGACGCTGGTGAGGTCGAGGTCGGAGATCGTCGCGCTGCGGGTGCTCTCGACGACCTCCGCCGTGCGGAACGCGGTCACAGCGGCCAGTTCGGGGTGAGAGGTCAGATCGGCGGCCAGCGACCGGTCCAGCGAGTCGCTGTCTCTCGCGTACAGATGGAAGTCGGCGGGTGCCTCCACCGCCTGCCGGTACCGCTCGTAGGCGTTCAGGGAGGCGAGGCAGGTCAGGGTCGAGCCGACCAGGCAGACGCCGAGGGCCACGACGACCGAGACCGAGGCGGCCCGTCCCGGCGCGCCTCCGACGCCCGCGACCGCGAGGCGCCCGGCCGCACCGGTGCGACGCAGTGGCACGGCGACGGCCGACAGCACGGGCCGGACCAGACGGGGGCCGATCGCGATCAGGGCCAGGAAGGCCAGCCCGCCCGAGAGCACCACGACGGTCAGCGCCTCGAACCGGTCGTACTCCGCGTCGCCCGGCTGGGGCAGTCCGCCGTACTGCTGCCATGCGAGACCCGCGGCGCCCGCCGCGCACAGCAGGCCCAGCAGGGTCCGTCCGATGCCGCCCGCCGTGTCCTGCCCGCCCGCCGCGCTCCGCAGGGCTTGCAGCGGGGAGACCCGTGAGGCGCTCAGGGAGGGGGCCAGGACAGCCAGGATCGCCAGGGCAACAGTGCCGAGAACGGTGAGAACGGCCTCTGTCAGCGGGACCTGGGAGGGTGCGAACAGGTCGTGCCCGAACCGCCCGGCCACCAGAGGGACGAGCTGCCCGCAGGTCCAGGCCGCCACCACACCGGTCGCGCCGGCCAGCAGGCCGACCACCGCTCCTTCGGCGACGAGCGCGGCGGCGAGCCGTCGTGAGGTCGCCCCGATGGCACGCAGCAGCGCCAACTGGCGTACGCGCCGGGCGAAGACGATGCGGAAGGTGGAGGTCGCGACGAGAACGGCCGCGCCGACGGCGACGGCGAGGAAGACGGTGACCAGCTCCAGGATGTCCTTCGCCTCCGCCACCGCCGCACTGGCCTCCTCCGCCCGCACCTCGTCCCCGGACCGCACCCGCGCTCCGGGCACCGCCTGCCGGATCCGCTCCGTCAGTTCCGCGGACACGGAACCGGACGCCGAGGACGCGGTGTCGGCGCGGCTGTCGGTGCGGATGTCGATACGGGAATAGTCCGACACGCCGAGCAGCTCGCCGAGCTGAGGGCCCGGGGCGTACCCCGTGGGCTGTATGTCGTTCGTGGCGATGCCGCTGACGATGCCGCTGACCTCGACCGTCACCCGTCGGGTGCCGTCTCCGTCGGCTTCGGGCTGCAGCAGGGTGAGCGACGATCCCGGAGCGAGACCGTATTCCCGCGCGGCCTGCGTGTTGACGGCGAGGCGGCCCGGGCCTGAGGGGTACGTGCCCTTGAGCAACCGGACTTCCGCCAGGGCGCCGGTGCCGGGGTCCGCGGACAGATCGAGGTAGCGTTCGACGGCGCTGCCGGCCAGCGGACTGCCACCGTCGATCCGGCCGACGGCCTCGGTGACTCCGGGCGTCTTCCGGACCTCGCGAAGGCGGGCCTCGCCGATGTCCTCACCGTCGTCGTCGCCGTCGTTGCCGTCGTCGCCGGGCGTGAGCACCAGTGACACCGCTTCCGGTGTTCCGCGGAACTTCTCGACGACGGTCGCGGTGATGATCTGCTGAGCCATGACGGCCCCGAAGACGACGAATGCCGCGATCAGCAGTGACAGTCCGGTCGCCGCGAACCGTCCGGGCCGCCTCAGAAGTTCCGCCACCTGGGAGCCCAGGACGGTCGCACGCCAGGGAGTCCTCATCGCCGCCCCTCCCTGACGTCGGTGGCGAGTGCGGCGGCCCGCCCGGTGGGGGCGGCGTGCTCGTCGTTCACGACATGTCCGTCCGCGAGGGTCAGCACGCGGTCCGCGTACCGCGCGGCCTCGGGGTCATGGGTGACCATCACGACCGTCTGGCCGAGGTCGTCGACGGACCGGCGCAGCATGGTGAGGACTTCGGCGCCGGCCCGGGAGTCGAGGTTGCCGGTGGGTTCGTCGGCGAAGACCACGGCCGGCCGGGCCACCAGCGCCCTGGCCACGGCGACCCGCTGCTGCTGGCCCCCTGACAGTTCGGCAGGTCGGTGCGACACCCGGTTCGCGATGCCGAGGACTTCGCAGAGGTGGTCCACCAGCTCGCGGTCCGGGCGCCCGCCGGACATGGCGACGGGCAGCACGATGTTCTCGTAGGCCGTCAGCTGCGGCAGCAGGTTGAACGACTGGAAGACGAACCCGATCTGTTTCCGGCGCACCCGGGTCAGTTGCCGGTCGGACAGCCCGGTGATCTCCGTTCCGTCCAGGACGATGCTGCCGGAGGTGACGGTGTCGAGTCCGGCGACGCAGTGCATCAGGGTCGACTTACCCGACCCGGAGGGGCCGACGACGGCGGTGAACCGGGCACGCTGGACGCCGACGGACACCCCGTCGAGGGCCCGCACCTCGGCGGTGCCCTGACAGTAGGTTTTGACCAGGGCGGTAGCGGTGATGACGTCGTCCGGTGTGTGACCGCGGGCGGTGTGGAGAGCCATGGGAACAGTTCTCGCGATCCGGGTCAGGAGCCGAGCGGCGGCATGGAGAGGGTGACGCCGGAATCCGAGCAGTGTCCCTGCGCGTCCTCCTGGAGGTTCTTCACGTCCTTCGTGGACGGCGCTTCGGGGGACTTCTTGGCGGCCCCGAGCGCCCACCCCTCGTACTGGGAGATCTTGGCTCCGAGGTAACCGTCCTTCATCTGCGCGCGACGCTCGTCGCCGGTTTCCTTCCACCACTTCTCCGCGTCCGGCACGGGGCCGGTGGAGATCCCCTCGGCCTCGGTGACGATGCGCTGCGCCAGCTTGCAGTCCTCGGCGGACGCCTGGCTGAGCTCGTTGCGGTCCTGCCACCAGTACCCCGCCCCGGCGGCCAGGGCCGCGGCGATCACGGCCGTGACCGCGCCGATGACGAGGCGGTTCCGCTTGCGGTTCTGTGTGGTGGGCGTGGTGGGCATGGTGCTCATCGGGTCCTCCAGTGTGGTTCTCGGCCGCGTTCGGCGACAGTGAGAAGTCTGGAGTTCGGCGGCCCGCCGGGCATCGGCCACGAATCTGAGATCGGACGCGACGGATCTGGCCCACCGGGCGGGGTGGCTCCTGCACCCCCAGGGGCAGAATCCGGCGGCGCCTCTGCACCCTCAGGGGGAGGGACGGAACTCTCGGGGGAAGGACCGCAACTCTCAGGGGGAGGGACGGAACTCTCGGGGGAAGGACCGCAACTCTCAGGGGGAGGGACGGACGAGCCCCGACTCGTAGGCGAACGCGACGGCCTGGGCACGGTCCCGCAGGTGCAGTTTCGCCATGAGGTTGCCCAGGTGCGTTTTCACCGTGGCCTGCGCGACATACAGGTCCGCCGCGATCTCGGCGTTGGACAGTCCCCGGGCGACCAGGGCGAGCACGTCCCGCTCGCGCGCGGTGAGGACGTCCAGCCGTTCGCCCTGTCCGTTAGCCGGTCCCAGCCGGTCGGAGACCCGGTCGAGGAGCAGCCGGGTGATACGCGGCGCCACCACCGACTCCCCCGCGGCCAGGACCCGGATGGCGTTCACGACCTCCGCGGCGGGAGCGTTCTTCAGTAGGAAGCCGCCCGCTCCGCTGCGCAGCGCCGCGAACGCGTCCTCGTCGTTGTCGAAGGTGGTCAGCACCAGCACCCCGGGTGGATCGTCCATCCGCATCAGCTGCTCCGTGGCCTGGATGCCGTCCATGACGGGCATGCGGATGTCCATGATGACGACGTCCGCCTCGACCTTTCGCAGCAGGTCGAGGGCGTCCGCCCCGTTCTCCGCCTCACCCACGACCTCGATGTCGTCCTGACCGGCCAGCACCATGGAGAAACCGGCCCGGATCAGCGGCTGGTCGTCCACCACGGCCACCCGGATCGGCCTGCCTGCCTGCGTCATCACTTCGTCCTTGTCGGAATCGAGGCACGTACGTGCCATCCGCTGCCGAGCCGGGGGCCGGCCTCGAAGCTGCCGCCGGCCAGCTCCGCCCGCTCGCGCATCCCCACGAGCCCGTTGCCTCCGGAGCGCCCACCGATGCCGCGGCCGGCGAGGGTGCCCGCTCCGTCGTCGACCACACCGATCAGCAGTGTGCCCTGCTCCTCGTGGAGCCGGATGTCGACCCCGGCCCCGGCTCCGGCATGGCGGAGCACGTTCGTGAGGCACTCCTGGACGATACGGAAGGCCGTCATCTCCTCCGCCGGCGACAGCCGTCCTTCGCCGACCTCGACCGACACGTCCACGGTCAGCCCTGCCGCCCGTGCGCGTTCGGCGACGACCTTGATCTCGTCGAGGGTGACGAGGCGCCGTGCCGGGCCGCTGTCGGCGGAGTCCGGGTTCCCCTCGCGCAGCACCCGGACGACGCGGTGCATGTCGTCGATCGCGTCCCGGCCCGTCGCCGCGATCGTCTTCAGCGCGGACTGCGCCATGTCCGGCGACTTCCGCAGCACGGACTCGGCGCCGTCGGCCTGGAGGATCATCACGGCCAGGCTGTGCGCCACCACGTCGTGCAGTTCACGGGCGATCTCGGCCCGCTCCCGGGCCGCGGCCAGCCGGACGCGCTGCTCCTGTTCCCGCTCGACGTGCCAGGCGCGGGCCGCCTGGCTCTCGGCGTAGAGGCGCCGCGTGTGCAGGGCGAAGGCCGTCAGCCAGACCGTCAGCGTCAGTCCCCAGAGGATCAGGAGCGATTCGAGATCGACGGACGGCTCGATGCCGGGAGCCGCCGTCTCCACCGTCCCGGCCGCCGAGGCCAACAGCACCACGCCGCCCGCGAGATACGGCATCCAGGGCGTCCGGGAATGGTGGATGACCGACATCATGGCGAACAGCACGGCCACGTCGTACGAGGCCGGCGCCGACGCCAGCGGAAGTTCGGGCAGTCCGTGCAGGGCGAACTGGACGACGCTCAGCGTCAGGACGGCTGCCAGCACCGTGCCGGGGAACGGTCTGCGGGCCAGCAGGCACAGTGCCATCAGCCCGCCCAGGAGCAGGTCGTACTCAGCTCCGTAGTACTGCGCCGCCACCAGGACCGCCAGCGCGATACCCATGTCGCATGCACGGGCGACGGCGCGTCCGTACCGGCCGGACAGCGTCATCCAGGGCGACGGGACCGGGGCCGTCCTCTCCTCAGCCAACCGTCGCACCTTTCTCTCCGCCAGACGCGCAACCGCGTGAGCCTGCGCTACAAGTGCCGTCGGACGGCGCAGACTTCATGATGAGGGCGATGTCCTCTTGGCCCCATCCTGCCTCAGCGTGGGACCGGTGTGCGGCACAGCGGCCCGGGCGTCTCATGGACCGAGGGCCCGTCGTTGCTCGACTCCGGCGTCCACTCGCCCAGCTCCCCGAGCCGGTGAAGGCGCCGGGGTCCGGAGTCCGCACCCCTCACGCGGGCGGCCCATCGGCAGCGGACGCGCCCCCACCGGGGCACAGGGAAGTGCGAGGCTCAAGAGGGAGCAAACGGCAGGACGTCCGGCGAGAGCGCGCCCGCACGCCCAGCGGCACTCGTCATGCGGCGGCGGTGGTGACGCCGGCACAGCACCTCGTAGCCGACCTCCGCGGTCGGGCGGTTCACATCGCCGACGACGACCTGCTCACCCTCCACCACCATCTCGCCATCCACCGTGCGGGCATTGTGCGTTGCACGCGCCCCGCACCAGCACATCGCCTCCACCTGGAGCGCCTCTATCCGGTCCGCCAGCTCGATCAGTCGCTGTGAGCCCGGGAAGAGCCTGGCGCGGAAATCGGTCGTGATCCCGAAGGCGAAAACGTCGAGGTCCAGGTCGTCCACGACCCGCGCCAACTGGTCGACCTGCTCGGACGCCAGGAACTGTGCCTCATCCACGATCAGGTAGTCGACCCTGTCGCCCTGCGACATTTGATGCACGACATAGCCGTACAGATCCATCTCCGGTGCCGTCTCGACAGCATCCGTCACCAGACCGAGCCGCGAAGACAGCTTCCCCTCCCCCGCCCGGTCATCACGTGTGAAGATCACGCCCTGTAGACCCCTTGCCGACCGGTTGTGGATTCGCTGCAGAGCCAGCGTCGACTTCCCGCAGTCCATGGTTCCGGAGAAGAAGACCAGCTCGGGCATGGGGGGTCCAGCACCTTTCAGCAGGGGTGAGGCAGCGGTGGAGCAAAGGCGGCGTGAGGGCTGAGCAGGGGGTGACGCGCCGCGGGCGGAGGGTCAGGAACGCACTTCCAGCAGCGGAATGTGCTGCTCCGCCGGGGTCATCGAGCCGTGGTTGCCGACCATCAGCGACTCCTTCGGCTCCCGCTCGGACGCGGTGATCAGGACGTCGTCCCGGGCGGCCGCGACCACGTCGCCGATGCGCGCGTACACCCGCTCGTCGATGTGCGGGCCGAACCAGCCCGCGGCGATCGCCTCGTCGCGCGAGGCCACCCAGAACTGCTCGCCGAGGACTTCACGCCAGCAGGTCAGGACGTCCGACTCGGCGCCCGGAACCGCGTACACGTGCCGGGCCCGGCCCTCGCCGCCGAGGAGGGCGACGCCCGCGCGCAGCTCCCAGTCCTCGTCGAAGTCGATCCGGTGCTGCTCACCGAAGGGGATGTCGATCATGCCGTGGTCGGCCGTGACGTACAGGGCCGCGCGCGGCGGAAGTTGCTCGGCCAGGCGCTGGACCAGCCGGTCCACGTACATGAGCTGTCCGCGCCAGGGGTCGGAGTCGACGCCGAAACGGTGTCCCTTGCCGTCGACCTCCGCGTAGTACGTGTAGACCAGCGAGCGGTCCCCCGCGGCCAGCTGCTCGGCCGCCATGTCCATGCGGTCCTCGCCGGTCAGCCGTCCGTGGAACGTGCCGCCGCTGAGCGCGATCTTGGTCAGGGGGGTGTTCTGGAAGTGCGGGGCCGACACCTGGGCCGTGTGCACACCCGCCGCGTCGGCCAGCTGGAACACCGTGGGATACGGCTGCCACTTGTCCGGCTTGGTCCAGGGGATCCAGCGAAGCTGGTTCATCAGCTCGCCGGTCTCCGGGTTGCGCACGGTGTAGCCGGGCAGCCCGTGCGCTCCAGGGGGCAGGCCGGTGCCGACCGAGGCCAGCGAGGTGGCGGTGGTCGCGGGATAGCCCGCCGTGAGCGGCCGGCCGGTGCCGCCGCGCGAGCTGCCCAGCAGGGAGCTCATGAACGGGGCCTCGTCCGGGTGCGCCTTCAGCTGTTCCCAGCCGAGGCCGTCGATCAAGAAGACGCAGTTCCGGTCGGCCGGGCTCAGTTCGCCCAGCGAGGCGGTCATGTCCGGTACGTCCATGCCCGCGGCCAGCGTGGGCAGGAGGTCGGCGAGCGAACCCGTTCCGTATGCGGGTACGGGCGCGGATTCGACGGTGAGCGGTTCGGGGTCGTCCCAGACTTGCTGGGACATCAGCGGGTGACGTCCGTGGTCGCCTCGGAGAGCGACTGCGCGAAGGCGAGCGTCTGGCGCACGGCGTCCGGCCCGTCACCGGCCTCGCTGACCCGCAGGCTCAGGTCGTCCGCCGTCGAACTGCCCGTGTAGCCGTGGTCCGCCTCGCAGTTGGAGTCGCCGCAGGCCGCCGGCTCCAGGTCGATACGGGCGACCGCGCCCCAGCCGATGGTGAGGACGACCTCGCGCGGCAGGGTCCCCACCACGTACTTCTCCGGGTTCGCCACGACCCGGCTGAGCACGACGGACGAGATACGGCCGAGCTTCACGGACTCGGTGGACGTCGTCGCGTACGGCGTGGGGGACGTGCTGTCCGCCGCCTGTTCGTCGGTGTGGCTCACGATGAAGCGGTTGCCCGTGAGGACGAGCACCGTGACATGCCGGCGCACCTCGTTCGCGTCGAACGTCGTCTCCTGGTGGACCAGATACGACCGGATGGGCTCGCCCCCTACAGCGGCCTCCACCGCCTCGGCCACAAGGGCCGGGTAGTAGCCGCTGCGCTCGATCGCCGCTCGCAGCCCCTGGGTCGTCGTACTGGTCTTGGCCATGACGTCCATTCTACGGGGGCGTACTGACTGCGAGGCACCGCTCAGTACACAGGAAGCGTGCGGGGCCCGAGGTCGTCGCGGGCGGGCGGCGGCGCGAGCCGTACGAAGGCACCGAGCACGCTCAGCCCGCGCGGGGCGACGACGACCGGTTCCAGGGACACGGAGACGACCTCGGGGTGGTCGTCGACAAGCCGTGACAGGCGCAGCAGCAGTTCTTCCAGTGCCGCGACGTCCGCCGGGGCCGAGCCGCGCCAGCCGAAGAGGAGGGGCGCGGTCCGGATGGATCGGACCAGTGAGGCGGCGTCGCGGTCGGTGACCGGAATCAGTCGGTGTGCGGTGTCTCCGAGCAGTTCCGACGCCGCTCCCGCGAGCCCGAAGGAGAGCACCGCTCCGGCGGCCGGGTCGATGACCGCCCGTACGACCGTGTCGATGCCGCGTGGCGCCATGCCCTGTACCACCGGGCGCAGTTCCTCGGGCTCCCCGAAGAGGCTGGTCAACTCGGTGTACGCGCGCCGCAGTTGCTCCTCGTCCGCCAGGTCGAGGCGGACGCCGCCCAGGTCGGCGCGGTGCCGCAGGTGCGGGGCCGTGGTCTTCAGCGCCACGGGGTAGCCGAGGCGCTCCGCCGCCGCGACCGCCTCTCCGGGGGTGGGGGCGGGCAGGGCGCGACGGACGTCGATGCCGTACCGGGCGAGGAGGGCGCAGGTGTCGTCGGGGCCGAGGGTGAGCGCGGCCTCCTCAGGTCCACTGGGCCGTGCATCCGGTTGAGCTTCCGGTTCTGCATCCGGTTCTGCTTCCGGTTGTGCTTCCGCCTCGGGTCGCGGTTGCGGTTGCGGTCGTGCGGCGGCGTCGGCCAGGAGCTGGTCGATCTGTTCGGCCGCGCCCTTCTCGTCGATGTCCTCGTACTCGGGCACCCGCCCCGGATCGGCGGACTCCTGCCGCCACTGGCCGTACTTCACGGCTTCGGCGAGCGCGCGCACGGCTCGCTCGGCGGCGGGATAGGCGGGGATGAGCCGGGAGTCCACCTCGGCGCTCTCCGTGCCGGCGCTCTCCGTACCCGCGCTCTCCGTCTCGACGCTCTCTGCCTCGACGCTCTCCGTCCCGGGGAGCACGGGAGCGGCTTGTGGTGGTGGACCGGCTGCTGCCGATGTGCTGCCGGTCGGTACGGCTTCCCCCGTCGCTGCGGTGTCGGCCGGTGCGGCGCCCCCGGCCGGTGCGGTGCCGGCTGCCGCGGACAGTGCCTCCGCGAGTCCACCCAGCTCCACGTGCACCACCAGAACCGGCTTGGCGGGAGCCGCCGCCGACGCCGAACGGAGGGCCTCCGCCAGAGCGGCGTCCGCCGCGGACCGCTCGCCCACCGCCGGAATCGCCGTGACCACGACGGCGTCGCAGGCGTCGTCGGCCAGAGCGTGCGCCAGCGCGGCACGGAAGTCCTCGGCCGTGGCGCCCGTCGTCAGGTCGCGGGGCGGCAGCGGCCGCAGCTCCTGGGCGAGACACGCGTCGTACGTCAGCAGCCCGAGCGACTCGGAGTTGCCGAGGATCGCCACCCTCGGGCCCGCGGGCAAGGGCTGGCGCGCCAGCAGCAGCCCCGCGTCGACCAGCTCCGTGATCGTGTCCACCCGGATGACCCCGGCCTGCCGCAGCAGGGCGGACACCGTGGCGTGGGGCAGCCGGGTGGCCCGTACCGCGTGCCCCTGGGGCGCGGCTCCGCCGTGCCGCGCGCCCTGGACGACGACCAGCGGCTTGGCCGCGGCCGTGCGCCGGGCGAGGCGGGTGAACTTCCGCGGATTGCCGATCGATTCGAGGTACATGAGCGCGACATCGGTGTCCGGGTCGTCGTACCAGTACTGAAGGACGTCGTTGCCGGACACGTCCGCGCGGTTGCCGGAGGAGACGAAGGTCGACACGCCCGTCACCCCGGTGACGCCGCCGCCGCGCCGGTGCAGACGGGACAGCAGCGCGATCCCGATGGCTCCGGACTGGGCGAACAGGCCGATGCGTCCGGTGCGCGGCATCTCCGGCGCGAGCGAGGCGTTGAGCCGGGTCCGGGGAGAGGTGTTGATGATTCCGAAGGCGTTCGGCCCGATCAGGCGCATTCCGTACGTACGCGCCTGGCGTACGAGCTCGCGCTGGCGCTCCCTGCCCTCGGTGCCGCTCTCGGCGTATCCCGCGGAGACCACGACCAGCCCCTGCACCCCGTGCTCGCCGCACTCCGCCACCGCTTCCGGGACCCGTTCGGCCGGGACGGCGATCACCGCGAGGTCGACGGGCTCGCCGATGTCACGCACGGAGCGGTGGGCCGGGACCCCGGCGAGCTCCTTCTCCTGAAGTGCTCCGTTCACCGCGTACAGGCGCCCGGTGAAGCCCGCGTCGCGCAGGTTCTCCAGGATGCTGCGGCCCACTCCCCCGGGTGTGCGGCCCGCTCCGACGACCGCGACCGAACCGGGGGCGAGGAGCCGGGCCACGGAACGCGCCTCCGCCCGCTGCTCCCGCGCGCGCTGCACGGCGAGCGAACGGTCGGTGGGCTCCAGGTCGAACTCCAGGCGTACGACGCCGTCCTCGAAGCTGCGCTTCTGCTGGTACCCGGCGTCCGTGAACACCTTGATCATCTTGCTGTTGGCGGGCAGCACCTCGGCGGCGAAGCGGCGGATGCCGCGCTCACGGGCGACGGCCGCGACATGTTCGAGCAGGGCGGAGGCCACGCCACGGCCCTGGTGGGCGTCCTGGACGAGGAAGGCGACCTCCGCCTCGTCCGCCGGGGCGGAGGCGGGCCGGCCGTCCGCGGCGATGCGGTCGTACCGTACGGTGGCGATGAATTCGCCGCCGACGGTCGCCGCGAGTCCCACCCGGTCCACGAAGTCGTGGTGGGTGAAGCGGTGGACGTCCTTGGCGGACAGACGCGGGTACGGCGCGAAGAAGCGGTAGTACTTCGACTCGGCGGACACCTGCTCGTAGAAGCTGACGAGACGGTCGGCGTCGTCGGCCGCGATGGGCCGGACGCGCGCGGTGCCGCCGTCGCGCAGGACGACGTCGGCCTCCCAGTGAGCGGGGTACTCGTGCCGGTCCGGCGGGGTCTGCATGGGGCCCAGAGTACGACTCGGGTCGGACAACGGCGGGTTCGCGTCCGGCGGGGGCCCGGGGCAGTCTGAGGGCCCGGGGCGATCGTGGGGCCGGGGCAGTCCTGGGACTGGGGCAGTCCTGGAGCCGGGGCAGTCCTGGAGTCGGGTCCGCACCCGCGCAAGGCACGCCTCACCGTTCACCGTATGGAACACTGGTCTAGACAACCTTGACACCTGAAGGGCAGCATCACATGGCTGAGCGCCGCGTCAACGTCGGCTGGGCCGAGGGCCTGCACGCCCGTCCCGCCTCCATCTTCGTCCGGGCGGCCACGGCCACCGGCGTCCCCGTGACGATCGCCAAGGCCGACGGGAACCCCGTCAACGCCGCGTCCATGCTCGCGGTCCTCGGCCTGGGCGCCCAGGGCGGCGAGGAGATCGTCCTGGCCTCCGACGCCGAGGGCGCGGACGCCGCGCTCGACCGTCTGGCGAAGCTGGTCGCCGAAGGTCTCGACGAGCTCCCCGAGACGGTCTGACCCGCAGGCATCCTCGGACCTCTTCGGACCTCCTCGGGCCTCGTCGGGCCCCCTCGGGCCTCCCGGATTCCGTCGGACCCCATCGGGCCCGTCGGATCCCGTACGGCGGAGCCGCGTCACCCCCACCCCGGGCGACGCGGCTCCGCCGTTTTTGCGCGCACGGGTTGCACGCACGGGTTTGCACGTACGGGGCCGGGAGCCGTTGTTTTCCTGCGCGTGGCGTATCGATTTCCGCCCGCTTCCGCGCGCACGAAAATGACGTGCCCGACAATTTCAGGCACGCGGAAGAAAAGGGCACCAGAAATAGGACCCCGCCGAATATCCCTCTTTGTATACGGCTCTTCTGTTAATGCCGCGGGCCCGCCGTGTTTACGGGATGTTGCGAAGTCCTCACACGCTCGGCGCGGCCACCGCCGGGGAACCGCAGCCGGTGGGCGGACGTCGCCCGCTCCGTGTGCAGCGCCGTGATCGTCCTCGCCCGGTCGCTGTCACCGCGGGCCACCGCGTCCACGATGGCCCCGTGCTCGGTCCAGGACTCGGCGGGGTGCGCGGACGCCTCGACCGAGTACATCCAGGCGATCTTGTGCCGCAGCTGGCCGAGCGTCGAGGTCAGCGCCGGGCTGCCCGAGGACTGCGCGAGCGTCTCGTGGAACCAGCCGCCGAGCGAGCGCAGATCCTCGCTGTTGCCCCGCCTCGCCCGCTCCTGACCGAGCCTGACCAGGCCGCGCAGCACCTTGAGATGGGCCTCGGTGCGCCGCTGGGCGGCACGGGCGGCGCCCAGTGGCTCCAGCAGCACGCGCATCTCCAGGAGGTCGGCGGCCTCCTGCTCCGTGGGTTCCGCGACGCACGCGCCCGCGTGCCGACGGGTGACCACGAAGCCCTCCGCCTCCAGGGTGCGCAGCGCCTCGCGCACGGGAACCCGCGAGACGCCGTAGCGGCGCGCGAGCAGTTCTTCGGTGAGCCGGCTGCCGCGCTCGTAGACACCCGCGACGATGTCGTCCCGGATCGCCGTGCATACCGAGCGCGCGGGAATACGCATGACCGGACCTCCGCCTTAATCCCCGCGAAACGCGGTCGATTGACGCTTGTTCGGTGACTCTATTGCAGAGAACGGGAAATTCCGAAGGCAGCCGGGAATCCATGGATATTTTTTGGACACACCGCGCTTGTGAACAGGCAGTCGTCCGGTGCGAAAGTGACCGGAAGCCGTCCGAAGGCGCGAAGGCCCCGGCTCGGTGAGCCGGGGCCGGGGCCTTCGACGGAGGCTGCCGTGCGGCAGTGCGGTGCCGTGCGGCAGTGCGGTGCGGTGCGGGGTGCCGTGCGGTCAGACGTTCACGCCGTGCCCGCGAAGGTACGCGACGGGGTCCATGTCGGATCCGTACTCCGCGGTCGTCCGCGCCTCGAAGTGCAGGTGCGCCCCCGTGACGTTGCCGGTCGCCCCGGAGAGGGCTATCTGCTGTCCCGGAGTGACCGTCTGGCCGACCGAGACACCGATGGACGAGAGATGCCCGTACTGGGTGTACGTGCCGTCAACCATCTTGATGACGACCTGGTTGCCGTAGGAGCCGCCCCAGCCTGCCTCCACGACGGTGCCGGAGCCCACCGCGTGCACGGCGGTACCACTGGCGGCGTGGAAGTCGATGCCGGTGTGGCTGCCGGAGGACCAGACGCCGCCACCGGCCTGGTAGGAGGTGGAGACGTACGAGCCGGTGATCGGCGCGGTGTAGGCGTTGAGGCGCTTGCGCTCGGCCTCGCGGGCCGCACGGACCTTGGCCTCGCGCTCCTCCTCGGCCTTCGCCTTGGCCTTGGCCGCGGCTTCCGCCGCACGCTTCTCAGCGGCGGCCTCGGCCTTCTCGCGGGCGGCGGCCTGCTCGGCGGCCTGGCGCTGGGCGGCGGCCTGCGCGTCGATCTCGTGGGCGACCAGGTCGTCCATGGTGACGGCCTTGAGGGGACCTGTCTGCTCGATCTCGCTCTCGGCGGCGAACGCCGGGGCGGCCAGCGTGCCCACGACACCGGTGGTGGCCAGGGCGGCGACGCCGACGGTCCTGCGGGTGGTGCGCGTCATGCGGCTGGGAAGACGGTGCTTCCCTGTGGCGCGGGTGAACGCCATGAAGTGGCTGGTCCTTTCCTTCCTTCTCGCCTACCGGGTTAGCTGACGGGTTCGGAGCAGGAAGGTCTCCTACGGACCCCCTTCGGGAAGGGCGTCCGATTCACCCCAGGGACATGGGTCCCCGGCTCCCCTGGCTCGCGCCGTACGGGGACTCGGCGATGACTGTCCGGTGCCGCGGACGCGGCGCAGTGCCTGACGAACAGCCGGACCGACGCTAAGCGGCGCCTCTTTCAATAGAC
The DNA here is from genome assembly GCF_044742785.1 of Streptomyces sp. NPDC087844. Lineage (NCBI taxonomy): Bacteria > Bacillati > Actinomycetota > Actinomycetes > Kitasatosporales > Streptomycetaceae > Streptomyces > Streptomyces sp. NPDC087844. The sequence goes on from NZ_JBIUVD010000001.1 coordinate 811,238, forward strand.
AAACGGATCACCATTTTTGTAGCGCACGCCACAGGGCAGACAGGCAACTTCCCTGCAATACGGACACACCGTGGGCGTAGAAGGACAGGAAAGGGCCCGGGTGACTCGTCCAGCCACCCGGGCCCCGGCCGTGACAGGTCCTGCTCGATCTCAGGCCCTGCCCGGTCACCGATCCCTACTCGGCTCGCACGACGCTGACTTCGCCGACGCCGAGGGCCCTGACGGGCTCCTCGATCTGCGCCGCGTCACCGACGAGGACGGTCACCAGACGGTCCACCGGGAACGCGTTCACGGCTGCCGCGGTGGCCTCCACGGTGCCGGTCGCGGCGAGCTGCTTGTACAGCGTCGCCTGGAAGTCGTCCGGCAGATGCTGTTCGACCTGGTCGGCGAGCGTGCCCGCGACGGCGCCCGCGGTCTCGTACTTCAGGGGCGCCACACCCACCAGGTTCTGCACGGCGACATCGCGCTCGGCGTCCGTCAGGCCCTCGGCTGCGAGGGTGCGCAGCACCTTCCACAGGTCGTCGAGCGCCGGGCCGGTGTTCGGGGTGTCCACGGAGCCGCTGATGGCGAGCATCGAGACGCCCGTCCCGTCCGGAGCGGAGCGCAGCACCTGGCCGAACGCCCGCACACCGTAGGTGTATCCCTTCTCCTCGCGCAGGACACGGTCCAGGCGCGAGGTGAGGGTGCCACCGAGGCAGTACGTGCCGAGCACCTGGGCGGGCCACACGCGGTCGTGCCGGTCCGCGCCGACGCGGCCGATGAGCAGCTGCGTCTGGACGGCTCCGGGCCGGTCGACGATGATCACGCGGCCGGTGTCGTCGGCGGTCACCGAGGGCACGGGGCGCGCCTGGGCCTGCGATCCGGTCCAGGCACCGAGCGTGTCCCCGAGCAGCGCGTCGAGGTCGACGTCCGTGAGGTCGCCGACGACGACCGCGGTGGCCGTGGCGGGGCGCACGTGCTTCTCGTAGAAGGCGCGGACGGCCGCCGAGTCGATCGCGGTGACCGTCTCCTCGGTGCCCTGGCGCGGACGCGACATCCGCAAGTCCGCCGGGAAGAGCTGCCGGGACAGCTCCTTGGCGGCCCGCCGGGCCGGGTTGGCGCTCTCGTGCGGGATCTCGTCGAGCCGGTTGCGCACCAGCCGCTCGATCTCGCCGTCCTCGAAGGCGGGTGCCCTGAGGGCGTCGGCGAGCAGGCCGAGCGCCTTGGGCAGGCGGGAGACGGGGACTTCGAGGCTGAGCCGTACGCCGGGGTGGTCCGCGTGGGCGTCGAGCGTGGCGCCGCAGCGCTCCAGCTCGGCGGCGAACTCCTCGGCCGAGTGCTTGTCGGTGCCCTCCGAGAAGGCCCGCGCCATGATCGTGGCGATGCCGTCGAGGCCCTTGGGCTCGGCCTCCAGCGGGGCGTCCAGGAGGATCTCCACCGCGACGACCTGCTGGCCGGGGCGGTGGCAGCGCAACAGCGTCAGGCCGTTGCCGAGGGTGCCGCGCTCGGGCGCCGGGAAGGCCCAGGGCCTGGCCTCGCCGGCCTGGGGCTGCGGGTGGAACTCCATCGTGGCGAGCTCGGTCACTTGGCCGCCTCCTCGTCGGTGTTGTCGGCGGCGCCGCCGCCGGCCTCGGCGGCGTCGGTCTCTTCGGGCGCGTCGGTCTCGTCCGGGGCGAGCGGCTCGTAGACCAGCACCGCGCGGTTGTCAGGGCGCAGACGGGCCTTGGCGACCTCCTGGACCTCCTCCGCGGTGATGTCGAGAACGCGCTGCACGGCGGTCAGGGCGAGCTGGGGGTCGCCGAACAGGACCGCGTAGCGGCACAGTTCGTCGGCGCGGCCCGCGACCGTGCCGAGACGGTCCAGCCACTCGCGCTCCAACTGGGCCTGGGCGCGCTCCATCTCCTCGGCAGTGGGGCCCTCCTCGGCGAACCGGGCGAGCTCCTCGTCGACGGCGGTCTCGATGACCGGGACCTCGACGTCGCCGGACGTCTTCACGTCGAGCCACCCCAAGGAGGGCGCTCCGGCGAGGCGCAGCAGGCCGAACCCGGCCGCGACGGCGGTGCGGTCACGGCGTACGAGCCGGTTGTAGAGCCGGGACGACTCGCCGCCGCCGAGCACGGTCAGGGCGAGGTCGGCGGCGTCCGACGCGCGCGTGCCGTCCTCCGGCAGCCGGTAGGCGGCCATCAGCGCGCGCGCCGGGACCTCCTCCTCGACGACCTCGCGCAACTGTCCGCCCATGGTCTCCGGGAGCGAGCCGTCGCGCGGGGCGGGCTTGCCGTCGTGTCCCGCGATGGAACCGAAGTACTTCTCGACCCAGGCGAGCGTCTGCTCCGGGTCGATGTCCCCGACGATCGACAGCACGGCGTTGTTGGGCGCGTAGTAGGTGCGGAAAAAGGCGCGCGCGTCCTCAAGGGTGGCCGCGTCCAGGTCTGCCATCGACCCGATCGGGGTGTGGTGGTAGGGGTGGCCCTCCGGGTACGCGAGGGCGGTCAGCTTCTCGAAGGCGGTGCCGTAGGGAACGTTGTCGTAACGCTGCCTGCGCTCGTTCTTGACGACGTCCCGCTGGTTGTCCATCGACTCGTCGTCGAGCGCGGCGAGCAGCGAACCCATACGGTCGGCCTCCAGCCAGAGAGCGAGCTCCAGCTGGTGCGTCGGCATGGTCTCGAAATAGTTGGTGCGCTCGAAACTCGTCGTGCCGTTGAGCGAACCGCCCGCTCCCTGGACCAGTTCGAAGTGGCCGTTGCCCTTCACCTGGCCGGAACCCTGGAACATCAGGTGCTCGAAGAGGTGGGCGAGCCCGGTGCGGCCCGCGACCTCGTGACGCGAGCCGACGTCGTACCAGAGGCACACCGCCGCGACCGGGGTCAGGTGGTCCTCGGAGAGCACCACACGCAGGCCGTTGGCCAGGCGGTGCTCGGTCGCTGTCAGGCCGCCGGAACCGGCCTCGGCTGTGGCCGTGTGACCCATGGGCATGTACGTCCCTTCGATCGCGGAAAACTGCTGAATTCCTGCTAGTCGTGCCACTGTATGCAAGCGCGCGGACAGCTGGCGAAGTTCCCGCATCGGGTACGCCGAGAGCGAGCACGCGAGCATCATGGGCATCCCGTACGGCTGTACGGGCACCCGCACTCCTCCGAGGGAGCCCTTCAGGGGCGCGGGGAACTTGCGCGACCGGTGAGGCGGTAGCGTCCTCAGACCTCCGCGGGCAGTCGCGGGTCGCGCTCGTGGAGCCTCCGGGGCCGCCTCGATCGGGGCCCGCCGGGCCTGTTGGGGCGGTCGCGCACCCGGCCCGACAGGCCCGTACGGACGGGTCGTGGTCCGCGTTGTCAGTACTGCGGTCCACAATGGACCGCGTCAGAACCCGTTCATGCCCCGGCAGAGACTGTGAAGGAGTCGCAGCAGCGATGGCCCGCCGCAGCACGAAGACCCCGCCTTCCGACGACTTCGAGGAGCGCATCCTCGACATCGACGTCGTCGACGAGATGCAGGGCTCTTTTCTTGAGTACGCGTACTCGGTCATCTACTCCCGAGCCCTGCCGGACGCCCGCGACGGCCTCAAGCCCGTGCACCGCCGCATCGTCTACCAGATGAACGAGATGGGGCTCCGCCCCGACCGCGGCTATGTGAAGTGCGCCCGCGTCGTCGGCGAGGTCATGGGTAAGCTCCACCCCCACGGCGACGCGTCGATCTACGACGCGCTGGTCCGCCTGGCCCAGCCCTTCTCCATGCGGCTGCCCCTGGTCGACGGCCACGGCAACTTCGGTTCGCTGGGCAACGACGACCCGCCGGCCGCCATGCGGTACACCGAGGCGAGGATGGCCGACGCCACCTCCCTCATGACGGAGTCGATCGAAGAGAACACCGTCGACTTCAGCCCGAACTACGACGGCCAGGAGCAGGAGCCGTCGGTCCTCCCGGCCGCGTATCCGAACCTCCTGGTCAACGGCGCGTCAGGCATCGCGGTCGGCATGGCGACGAACATGGCGCCGCACAACCTCGGCGAGGTCATCGCCGCCGCCCGCCATCTGATCCGCCACCCCGGGGCCGATCTCGAAACGCTCATGAAGTACGTCCCGGGCCCCGACCTGCCCACGGGCGGCCGGATCGTCGGCCTGTCCGGCATCAGGGACGCGTACGAGTCGGGTCGCGGCACCTTCAAGATCCGCTCGACGGTGTCGGTGGAGAACGTGACGGTGCGCCGCAAGGGCCTCGTCGTCACCGAACTGCCCTTCACCGTCGGCCCGGAGAAGGTGATCGCGAAGATCAAGGACTTGGTCGGCTCGAAGCGGCTGCAGGGCATCGCCGACGTCAAGGACCTCACCGACCGCTCGCACGGCCTGCGCCTGGTCATCGAGGTCAAGAACGGCTTCGTACCGGAGGCGGTCCTGGAGCAGCTCTACAAGCTGACGCCGATGGAGGAGTCCTTCGGCATCAACAACGTGGCGCTGGTGGACGGCCAGCCGCTCACACTGGGCCTCAAGGAACTGCTGGAGGTGTACCTCGACCACCGGTTCGAGGTCGTGCGCCGCCGCAGCGAGTTCCGCCGCACCAAGAAGCGCGACCGGCTGCACCTGGTCGAGGGCCTGCTCGTCGCCCTGCTGGACATCGACGAGGTCATCCGCCTCATCCGCTCCAGTGAGAACTCCGCCCAGGCCAAGCAGCGCCTGATCGAGCACTTCTCACTGAGCGAGATCCAGACGCAGTACATCCTGGACACGCCGCTGCGCCGGCTGACCAAGTTCGACCGCATCGAGCTGGAGACCGAGCGCGACCGCCTCAACGGCGAGATCGACGAGCTGACCGGCATCCTGGACTCGGACGCCGAACTGCGCAAGATGGTGTCGGCCGAACTGGCCGCGGTGGCCAAGAAGTTCGGCACCGACCGGCGTACGGTGCTGCTGGAGTCCGCCGGTTCCGCCGCCACGGCCGTTCCGCTGCAGGTGGCGGACGACCCGTGCCGGGTGCTCCTGTCGTCGACGGCACTGCTCGCGCGTACGGCCAACGGTGACCCTTTCGGGGAGAGCGAGGGCAGGCGCGTCAAGCACGATTTGATCGTCTCCGCCGTCCCGGCGACGGCCCAGGGCGAGATCGGCGCGGTCACGTCCAGCGGACGGCTCCTGCGGATCAACGTCATCGACCTCCCGCAGCTGCCCGAGACCGCCTCGGCTCCCAATCTCTCGGGGGGCGCGCCGATCTCGGAGTTCCTGAATCTGGAGGGCGACGAGCAGGTGGTCTGCCTGATGACGCTGGACGAGTCGTCGCCGGGCCTGGCGCTCGGCACACAGCAGGGTGTGGTCAAGCGCGTGGTCCCGGACTACCCGTCGAACAAGGAGGAACTGGAGGTCATCACACTCAAGGACGGTGACCGGATCGTCGGCGGGGCCGAGTTGCGCACCGGCGAGGAGGACCTCATCTTCATCACCGACGACGCGCAATTGCTGCGCTACCAGGCGTCCCAGGTGCGTCCGCAGGGCCGGCCAGCGGGCGGTATGACGGGTGTGAAACTCACGGACGGCGCCAAGGTCATTTCGTTCACGGCCATCGACCCGGCCGTGGACGCGGTGGTCTTCACCGTGGCCGGCTCGCGGGGCACACTGGACGACTCGGTCCAGACCACGGCCAAACTGACCCCGTTCGACCAGTACCCGCGCAAGGGCCGCGCCACGGGTGGCGTGCGCTGCCAGCGGTTCCTGAAGGGCGAGGACTGCCTGAGCCTGGGCTGGGCGGGCCCCGCTCCCGCACGGGCCGCGCAGAAGGACGGGACGCCCGCGGAGCTGCCGGAGATGGACCCGCGCCGCGACGGCTCGGGTGTCTCCCTGGCGAAGACGGTGTCGGTGGTGGCGGGCCCGGTCTAGAGCTCGCCGTCCGGCAGGTCGGCCCCACCACCCCGACCTGCCACCTCCTGCTCCTGCTCCTGCTCCTGCTCCTGCTCCTGCTCCTGTACGTATCGCAGGACGCCCCACATGCTGCGCTCGTCGGCGTGTGGGGCGTCGTCCTTGCAGGCTTGCAGTTCCTTGCCGAGCGCGAGGGCGTCGATGCCGGACCCGATGAGCACGAGCTGGGTGAGCCGCTCACCCGGAGCCCAGGGTTCCGGGTAGAAGCGCAGAAACCGGCCCACCGCGTGCACCGTGTACCGGTTGTGCGGATCGGCGGCGCCGAAGTCAACGTATCCCTTGATCCGGTACAGGCCGTCGGGCCTGCTGTCGAGGAAGTCCATCAACCGCCGGGGCCCGAGGGGCACTTCGGAGGTGAAGGAGACGGACTCGTAGGCGGAGTGCAGGTGCCCGAGGTGTTCCTGGGCCCCGCCGTCGCCGTGGTCACGGTCCTCGTCCCGGTGCAGGTCGTCGAAGGACAACTGGCCGATACGTTCCTCGGTCGGCCGGCAGTCGAAGAGGAACTCGGGGTCGATCCTCCCGTACGAGGCGGGTACGACAGCGGCACCGTCGACGAGCGTACGCACGAGCCGGATCACGCGGTCGGGGTCCGCCGCGCGGTCCGCCTTGTTGACGACGACCAGGTCGGCGATGGCGAGGTGCCGGTCGATCCCGGGATGCTTCTCACGGGTGGCGTCGAACTCTGCGGCGTCGACGACCTCCACCAGTCCGCCGTAGACGATGTGCGGATTCTCGCTGGCCAGGAGCATCTTCACCAGCTCCTGCGGCTCGGCGAGACCGCTCGCCTCGATGACGATCACGTCGATCCGGGACGAGGGCCGGGCGAGCCGGTCCAGATACAGATCGAGTTCGCTGGCGTCGACGGCGCAGCACAGGCACCCGTTGCCCAGCGAGACGGTGGAGTCGCCGAGCGCGCCGGCCACGGCCATGGCATCGATCTCGATGGCGCCGAAGTCGTTCACGATGGCACCGATACGGCTGCCTCCGCTTCGGTGCAGGAGGTGGTTGAGCAACGTGGTCTTCCCGGAACCGAGGAAACCGGCGAGGACGAGGACCGGGATCTGCTGAGGGCTCGCCTGACTCGACACGCGACCTCTCTCACACCAATTGCGTGCTCCGGCTCGCGTACCGGCTCTCACGACGGGGGACGAATGCCCGCCAAGGATACGAGCCGCCCCGGAAAGCGCTGGAAGTGAACGATTGTTAGCGGCGCTCGCGGGGCACACGTTGGGCAAGGCGCCGAGTTGCGCGACCCGCGCTTACCTCCGTGCGCCGCCTCTCCGCCTCCCAGCCGATCAGACCCGCTCGGGCACCCTGGGAGACGGCAAGCGCCGCCCAACGCTCGCCGGTCCCCATCAGTCGACCCGCACCGACGACCGGCGGACGGCCGCCTGATCCGGGGGTTGACATGGCCACACAGAACTTTGGCATACGAGGGTGCAGCTCGGCAGCAGCAGCCGGGGTTGCCTTCGCGGCCGCCGTCGGTGTTCTCGTCGCGCAACAGCGGCAGTCCAGAAGGGTCCGCCTGAGCGAACAGCAGCACATCAACCTTGCCAACCAGCAGCGCCTTCACTGGGAGCTGCTGAGCAAAGCGCTGGAGGACCCGTCACTGGCCGCTGTTCTCGACACGCACGCCGGTGCGATTCCACCATCCAAGTACCGGCAGCTCCTTTTCGCCAACGGGTTGTACACCAACGCGCTCCTGGCTTACCGCATCGGCAACGTCAACCGAGCCGAACTCTTCGGCCACCTGCGCCACACCGTGCAGAATCCGATCTTTCGCGAGTACTGGGAGGCAACTCGGTCGGCGCGCGCCAGTCTTGTGGCGGATTCGGTCGAAGCCCGGGTGGGCCGGATGATGGACAACCTCATCAATGACCTGGACGAAGCCGACACCGACGAGTGGTGGGTCGTAGGAGACCCGCCCGAGTGAATCCATCCGAGCGCCCAGACTCCGCGCAGCACGGTGAACAGGTGACCTGATTCGTCGCGCGCGACAGCAAGGCTCGAACAGCTTGCTGTCGTCCCATCCACCCGACTGCTTGGAGCGGGTTACATTGAAGATCATCCGTCGCATAGGCTCTTCACCCCGCGAACGCGGCAGCATGTCCGGCCAGACCTGCCCGGACATCTTCGAACTCAGTGACGGCAGTTTCGCCGTGATCGGCACCGACGCCACTGAGGACCTAGACGCCGAGCTCCCCGCCGACGCCGTTCGCGCCGACCACGAGCGCATCGTGGTCGTCAGCCGCGAGACATTGATCCGCGCCAAGGCCGACATCCCCGACGAGCAGGACCTGTTCGTATCCAAGCCATGAACTCTCCCGTCCATGGTCAATTCAGCGTGACCTCCGTGTGCACGTTCCGGTTGCGCATGATCCACGCTTTGGTGTAACTACCCTCTGTGACCTCACCAGACATCATTCGACGCATTGGCGCATCTCCCCAGCAACGCGGAAGCCTGGACGGCGGCACCTGTCCAGATATTTTCGAGCTGAGTGACGGCTCTTTCGCCGTCATCGGCGCCGACAGAACTGAGGCTCTTGACGGCAAACTACCGGCCGACGCGGGGCGGTCGAGCGACGAGCGAATCGTGGTCATCACTCGGGAAACCCTCATTCGCGCCAAGTTCGACATCCCGGATGCCTGACCGGAGGAAACTCCGTACGAAACGAACACCGTAGGCGTGCACTCCGACCACCTACGGCGTTAATGGCACAAAACACGGCAAGACACGGAGAGCCCTCATAGAGCGGGCCTGGCTGCACCGTCAGCCAGGCCCTTTCCGTTTCCGAACGCCAACCACGGAACAGCCCGGGTTGGAGCCGCGAGTCCGCCACGCACCCATCGAAGTTCAGCCCGGTTCCGTCATCGGCGCCCCGGGTTACGCACCCGCCCCCGGCACGTCCCGGAGGCCGCATCGAGCCAAGTCAGGTTAGGCTCACCTCTGTGAGTACGTGCGCGAAGGTCTCACAAGGCCTGGAGGAACCCCTCACGGGGACCGCCGCCACGGCGCGGACGTGGCTGCTGGTCGAACAGCCCGGCCCCTGGGGCGCCGAAGCGCTGACATCAAGTCACCTGGATCCCGTACTGGGCCGCGCCCTGGAGCAGGCCACCGAGGACACCGGTGTACGCATTGCCCTGATCCGCCGCCCCGGACGCCACGCGGACTGTCACAAGGTCGCCGAGCGCCAGGTGTACGCGGCCCACACCACTCCGGGGAACGTATGGCTGCACAGCGCCACCACATCAGACCCCGAACAGCTGCTCGAACTTGATTTCACCGCGCTCGGCAGAGGCCTGTCCGGCGCCTTCGACACCGCGCTCGACGGCCGCCCCCACGCCGGTGACCCACTCGCCCTCGTGTGCACCAACGGCAAGCGCGACCGCTGCTGCGCCCTGCTCGGCCGACCCCTCGCCGCCGAACTCGCCGCCTCCGGGGTGGCGGGAGCATGGGAGGTCACACACCTGGGAGGCCACCGCTTCTCACCCACCCTCCTCGTCCTGCCGTTCGGTTACGCGTACGGGCGCGCCGAGGCCCATGCCGTGAAGGAAGTCCTCCAGGGCGTACGCGAAGGGCGTGTCGTCACCGAGGGGTGCCGCGGCAGCTCCGCCTGGGAACGCCCCGGCCAGGCCGCCGAGCTGGCGGTGCGCACGGCGGTGCGCGAGGACGCGGCGGGCGCGCTGAGCGTGGTCCGTACCGAGGGCGAGGCACCCCTCTGGGAGGTGACCATCGCCCACACCGACGGCCGCCACTGGCTCGTCGCGGTCAGCCAGGGTGCCTCGTCGCCGCCCCGTGCGGAGAGCTGCGGCTCCGCGCTCGGTTCCCCGGCCCGCATGGACGTGACGGCGGTGCGTGAGCTGTCACATACCGCCGCCACAAGCCCCGCGACCCGTTGACACGTTGACCCGTTGACCTGCTGACCCACCGGCCCGCTGCCCACCGCCGTGCTGCCCGGCTGGCCCGCTGGCCACGGCATCAGAACGAGATCCACGCCACTTCGCGTACGGGCCGGTCCGCCGTTCCCCGTACCGTCATGGGTATGAGCCCCACTCCCCCTGCTCGACGACTCCGCCTCGGCATGCCGAGGCGGATGTTCTCGCAGGTGCTGCTGATGCAGGTGGCGATCGCCGCCGGAGTCGCCGTACTCGCGACGGGTCTGTTCCTCGCCCCTCTCAGTGACCAGCTGGACGACCAGGCGATGCGTCGCGCGCTCGCCATCGCACAGACCACGGCGGCGCGGCCACAGCTCGCCGACGAGCTGACGTCGACGCGCCCCTCGACGGACGGACCCGTCCAGGCCGAGGCGGAGCGGATCCGCAAGGCGAGCGGGGCCGAGTATGTCGTGGTCATGGACATGCACGGCGTGCGCTGGTCACACACCCATCCCGCCGAGATCGGGGGACGCGTCTCCACCGACCCGCAGCAGGCGCTGGCCGGCCGGGAGGTCATGCAGATCGACGACGGCACACTGGGCCGCTCGGCACGCGGCAAGGTGCCGCTGCGCGACGCCGACGGTGACATCGTCGGCGCGGTCTCGGTCGGCATCGAGTACGACAGTGTGCGGGCCCGCCTGATCCATGCCATCCCGGGGCTCTTCGCCTATGCGGGCGGGGCGATGGCCGTGGGCGCGCTGGCCGCCTACCTGATCTCACGGCGGGTACAGCGGCAGACCCGTGACCTGGCCTTCTCGGACATCGCCGGACTCCTGGCGGAACGTGAGGCCATGCTGCACGGCATCAGGGAGGGTGTCGTCGCGCTGGACCGCGAGGGCAGGATCCGGCTCCTCAACGACGAGGCCCGGCGACTGCTCGGCCTGGGCGACGAAGCCGTGGGGCAGCCCCTCGGCACGGCGCTCGGCGAGGGACGTACGGCCGATGTGCTGGCCGGGACAGTCAGCGGAACCGACCTGCTCACCGTCCGAGGACAGCGGGTCCTGGTGGCCAACCGCATGCCCACCGACGACGGCGGCGCCGTCGCCACACTGCGGGACCGCACGGAGCTGGAGCAGCTGGGCCGCGAGCTCGACTCCACCCGCGGCCTGATCGACGCCCTGCGCGCCCAGGACCACGAGCACGCCAACCGGATGCACACACTGCTCGGTCTGCTGGAGCTGGAGATGTTCGACGACGCCGTGGAGTTCGTCGGCGAGGTGGTCGGCGACCACAGGGCCACCGCGGAACAGATCACCGAGAGGATCCACGATCCGCTGCTCGCCGCCCTCCTGGTGGGCAAGGCCACCGTCGCGGCGGAGCGCGCCGTGGCCCTGACGGTCTCCGACAGGACGCTGTTCCCCGACCAACTGGTCGACGCCCGGGGACTGGTCACGATCGTCGGGAACCTCGTCGACAACGCGCTCGACGCCGTCGCGGGCACCCTCCACGCGCGCGTGGAGGTCGAACTGCGCGCCGAAGGGCGTACAGCGGTGCTCAGGGTGCGGGACACCGGGCCGGGGGTTCCCGCCGGGCAACATGAGTTGATCTTCACGGACGGCTGGTCAACCAAGGAACCGCCGGCCCACCGGGGGCGCGGGATCGGCCTGCCGCTGGTACGCCGGCTCGCCGAACGGCAGGGTGGCAGCGCGCAGGTCGCCCAGGCGGAGGGCGGAGGAGCGGAATTCACCGTCGTGCTGCCGGAAGCCCTCGCGGAACCCGCGCTCACCCCCCAGCCGGAACCCGGCCCCGCACGGGAGAGATCCGCCACGACCACCAAGGAGGAGCCGCGATGATCGAGGTACTGGTCGTGGACGACGATGTCCGGGTCGCTCGGGTTAACGCCGCCTACGTGGAGAAGGTCGCGGGTTTCCATGTCGCGGCCGAGGCGCACTCAGCGGCGGAGGCCCTGCGGCAGATGGAGGCGCTGCCCCAGCTGGATCTGGTGCTGCTCGACCACTACCTGCCCGACGACACGGGTCTCGCGGTCGTCCAGGAGATGCGGCGGCGGGGCCTCCAGTCCGACGTGATCATGGTGACCGCGGCCCGTGACATCACCACGGTCCAGGCCGCGATGCGGCATGGCGCTCTGCAGTACCTGGTGAAACCGTTCGCCTTCGCCGGGCTCCGCGCGAAACTTGAGGCGTACGCCGAACTGCGTCGCACCCTCGACGGCGGCGGCGAGGCCGAACAGGCCGAGGTCGACCGGATCTTCGGCGCCCTCTCGACGGGCACGGAACCGGACCTGCCCAAAGGGCACTCCCCCACCACCGCGGAGGCGGTGCGCCAAGCCCTGGTGAACGCGGAAAGCCCCCTGTCCGCCCAGGAGATCGCCGAGCGGACCGGTCTCAGCCGACAGACCGCCCAGCGCTATCTGAAGCTTCTTGAGCGCACCGGCCGCGCCACCCTGAGCCTGAAGTACGGCGACGCGGGCCGCCCCGAACACCGCTATGTCTGGGCGACCCGCCCCTGACGGAGAACCCCCGCGGGCCCCTCAGACCGCCCCCGCCCCCGTGAGCGCCCGCACCTCCGTCTCCGCGTGTCTGGCCTCGTCCGGCGCCTCCGTCGAAGTGACCGTGCCGAGCCAGCCCGCGAGGAAGCCCATCGGAATGGACACCAGGCCCGGATTGTCCAGCGGGAAGCACTGGAGGTCGACGCCCGGGAACAGCGAACCCGGCCTGCCCGACACCACGGGCGACAGCACCACGAGCACCAAGGCCGGCACCAGGCCCCCGTACACGGACCACACCGCGCCGCGCGTCGTGAAGTTCCGCCAGAACAGCGAGTACAGCAGGACGGGCAGGTTCGCCGACGCGGCGACCGCGAAGGCCAGTCCCACCAGGAACGCCACATTGAGGTCGCGCGCGAGCAGGCCGAGCCCGATGGCCACGACGCCGACCCCGACCGCGGCGACCCGCGCCACGGCCACCTCACCACGCGGCTTGGCACGCCGGCGCCGCAGCGACGCATAGAGGTCGTGCGCCACGGAAGCCGAGGAGGCGAGCGTGATGCCGGCGACCACCGCCAGGATCGTGGCGAAGGCGATCGCGGCGACGATCGCAAAAAGAACCGTTCCTCCAGTGGATGAGGCCCCGCCGCCCAGATCGAGCGCAAGCAGCGGAACCGCCGTGTTCCCGGCCGCGTTCGACCCGCGTACGGCATCGGGGCCGACGATCGCCGCCGCTCCGAACCCCAGCACGATCGTCATCAGGTAGAAGCCGCCGATCAGCCCGATCGACCAGACGACCGAGCGACGGGCCGCACGGGCGGTCGGCACGGTGTAGAAGCGGGACAGGATGTGCGGCAGGCCCGCCGTGCCGAGCACCAGAGCCAGTCCCAGGCTGATGAAGTCGAGGCGCGCCGTCCAGTCCCCGCCGTACTTCAGGCCCGGTGCCAGAAACGACTTCCCGTGTCCGCTCCGCTCCGCCGCCGTACGCAGCAACTGGTCGAAGTCCCCGTGGAACCGCACCAGGACGAGCACGGTCAACGCGATCGCCCCGCCCATGAGGAGGACCGCCTTGACGATCTGGATCCATGTGGTGGCTCGCATCCCGCCGAACGACACGTACACGACCATGAGCGCGCCGACGCCGATGACCGTCCAGGTCTGTGCCGCCTCGCTCGTGCCTCCCAGCAGCAGCGCGACCAGGCTGCCCGCCCCGACCATCTGGGCGACCAGGTACAGAACCGACACGGTCACCGAGGATGTTCCCGCCGCGATCCGCACCGGCCGCTCGCTCATACGGGCGGCGACGACATCGGCGAGCGTGAACCGCCCGCAGTTGCGCACCAGTTCGGCGACCAGGAAGAGGACGACCAGCCACGCGACGAGGAACCCCACCGAGTACAGCAGCCCGTCGTAACCGAAGAGCGCGATCAGCCCCGAGATACCGAGGAAGGAGGCGGCGGACATGTAGTCGCCCGCGATGGCAAAACCATTCTCCATCGGCGAGAAGAGCCGGCCGCCCGCATAGAACTCCTCCGCCGAACCATGCCGGTGACGGCTCACCCAGGTCGTGATGCCGAGTGTGATCGCGACGAACACGCTGAAGAGCAGCAGGGCCAGCGTCTGATGGTTCCCCGTCACCTCTCACCACCCGCGACGCTGCGCGTCAGCTCCTGTGTGTCCCAGCGCAGATCGAGCGCGGCCCGGTCCCTGCGCAGCCGCGCGTGCCGCGCGTACGCCCAGGTGAAGAGGAACGTCGTGAGGAACTGTCCGAGCCCCGCGACCATCGCCACGTTCACCGCGCCGACGACGGGCCGCGCCATGAAGGCCGGCGCCGTGGTCGCCGTCACGACATACGCCACGTACCAGGTGAAGAACACCGCGACGGCCGGAATCACGAACCGCCGATACCGGCTGCGCACCTCCTGGAAGGCGGCACTGTGCTGCACCTCCAGATAGACATCGGCGGCCCGCGCGCTCAGGTCCTCCCGCTCCCCGCGCGCGGGTGGCACAGCGGGAGCGGGCGCACCCGTACCGTCCAACTCGCCCCACCCGGAGGCGAGCGCGTCGTACCAGGGGTCGTCGATCCGGACCTGTCCGGGGTCGGGACCGTCGTGCTTCTCCACCGAACTCTCCTTGTCCGCCGCCCGATTCGGCCGCGTGCCCAAGGATGGACAGAACGGGAAGATCCCTGACTCTTCTCTCCGCGCACTTCACCCCATCAGGTGACTCACCCCCCTGGTGGCCGCACAAGTCCTTTCCCGAAGGCGTAACGGACGGCCTGAGCACGGCCCTTGAGTCCCGTCTTGGCGAAGAGGTTGTTGATGTGGGTCTTCACCGTGGCCGTGGACACTTGCAGCTTGCGGGCGATCTCCTGGTTGCTCAGGCCCTCGGCGATCAGCACGAGCACCTCCGTCTCCCGCAGGGTCAGCCCGTCCGGAGCCTCCTGCGCGGGCGCGGCGACCTCCGGTTCCGACAGTCGCTCCAGCAAACGCCGCTGGATGCCCGGCGAGAGTCCCGCGTCCCCGGACAGTACGCTCCGCACGGCTCGGACGATCTCGTCGCCGTCCGCGTCCTTGGTGAGATAGCCGCGAGCGCCCGCTCTCAGAGCGGGAAACAGCGACTCGTCGTCCGCGAACGTGGTGAGCACGACAACCTGCGTCCGCGGGTGTTCGGACCTGATGCGTCTGGTCGCCTCGGCTCCGTCGCAGCGGGGCATACGCAAATCCATCAGCACCACGTCCGGGTCGAGCTCGGCCACCAGCTGTACCGCTTCTTCCCCGTCGGCGGCCGCGCCGACGACCTCGATCCCCGGCAGCAGGCCGAGCAGCATCACGATGCCCTCGCGCACCACGGTCTGATCGTCCGCCACCACGACACGGGCCGGTGCCGCACCGCGCTCCTCCGTCATACGGGCACCTTCAGCGTCACCACGAACCCCTCCTCGTCCGGCCCGGCCTCCAGCGAGCCGCCCAGCAGCTCGGCCCGCTCCCGCATTCCGACCAGACCGTATCCGGCGCCGGAGTGCGTGAACTCTCCCGGCGGCGCGCCCGAATCCCGTACGCGCAGCGTCACTTCGTGCCGGCCGTACTCCATCCGTATGCGGACCTTGGCGCCCGGCGCGTGCTTCCGGACGTTGGTCAGTGCCTCCTGGGCGACTCTGCGAACCGCTTGGGACGCCTCGGCCGGCAGCAGCCGCCTTTCACCCGTGACGGTGACGGCGGCGCTGTCGGACTCGGCGACGAGCTCGCTCAGGAACTCCTCCAGCGGGGACAGCTCACCGCGCAGCGCGGAAAGCGCCTGCCTGGTCTCGGCGAGCCCTTCACGGGCCATTCTTCGCGCGGCCACGACACGGTCGAGGACCTGGTCCTTCGCACCTCCTCCCTCTATCAGCAGTCGGGCCGCCTCCAGGTGCACGAGCTGGGCCGAGAGACTGTGCGCCAGTACGTCATGGATCTCCCGCGCGATCCGGGCCCGCTCCGCCAGTGCCGCGGACTCCGCCTCCGCCGCCCGCGCCGCACGCTCCTGGGTGAGCAGCCGCTGGGTGCCACCCCGGGCCTCGGCGTCCAGCCGGAGCACGTAGCCGGCCAGGGCGATTCCTCCGGTCGTGGCCACGGTGGACAGCGGGCCGTCGTGATTGACGGCGGCGTACGCTCCCAGCGCCGCGCAGGTGGCGGGGAGGGCGGTCATCAAGGGCAAACGCTCCATCGCGATGACGCCGCACACGCACCACAGGACGAGGGCGGGCGCCCGGAACCCCGCACCATATGCCACCACGGCGACGGCGAAGAGCAGGGCCAACAGTCCAACAGAGGGCAGGAGCCGGTGGTCGAGCGTGGTCCTGGTGAAACCCCAGGCCCCGAATCCGCATGCGAGGACACCCAGGACGGCTGCCGCGATGCCCCAGCCGTGCAGGTCGCTGTCCTTGAAGGTCGCCACCAGAAGAATGACTACGGCGAGAACGCGCGAGGCCAGCGTGAACGCGCGCCGGGCCCTGTGCACCCCCTCTCCGGACAGCGCTTCACGGGAGGGCCAGCGCTGCCAGACGTTCTCCGTCACACGCGCTCCTTCCACAAGGGGCGCGCCACGTCTTCACCGTGTGCCGCGCTCTGCCCGGTCGCCGACCGCAGTTCCTGCGCCCGCCGTGCCAGGATCCCGGAGCGGACGAGCAGCGTCAGAGCGAGCCCGAGGAGGAGGGCCGAGGTGTCCTGGTGGAGGCCGAACGCGGCGCCGAGGCCGACCAGACCCGCCCGCAGGGCTGTGCCGGTGATCCAGACGCAGACGCCGGCCTTGCTGCCCCTGCTCCACACCGCTCCGTCCGGCGTCGCCCAGAGGCGCGTGGTCCATGCCCAGCCGAGACCGGTGACCAGGGCGATGAGGAGTTCGGCACCCAGGAGGAGAACCGATGCCGTCCGATGGCCGGGATCCAGCAGACCGGGCTCGCGCACGGCGAGAAGGATGAGTATCCCGGGCGCGACCCACCAGCGCCTGTCCGCGTCCAGCCGCCGAGGGCGGAACTGGCGGGCGACCACCAGGACGACTACGGCGAGGATCGCCAGGACATCGACAAGCCCGGACATGACGGCCTCCGTGAGCGATTAGAGGAAGGTGCCTGCAGCGAGTGCTGTCGACGCCTTCGACGCTACGGAAACGCGTCGGACTGCGGATCGGAGCCGGGGTGGATCGTGGGTGGATTTTGGCGACCGCTTGTCTCCACCCCCGGGTGGAGCATGTCTCCTGCGTACTTCCCCGCGCCCGCACACAGCTATGCGGTTCGAGGGGGCCGACCGGAATTCCGGCCGGCCCCCTCGAACCGCATACGTGTCGGTGGGACCACCTACGCGTCGATGCGGGAGCGGTCCAGCGTCGCCGCCGAGCTGGAGATGAACTCCTTGCGCGGAGCGACGTCGTTGCCCATCAACAGGTCGAACACCTGCTCGGAGGCTTCGAGGTCGGTGATGTTGATCCGGCGCAGTGTGCGGTGACGCGGGTCCATGGTCGTCTCGGCCAGCTGGTCGGCGTCCATCTCGCCGAGACCCTTGTAACGCTGGATCGAGTCCTTGTACCGCACGTTCTTCCGCTGGAGTTCGAGCAGGGTCTCCCGAAGCTCACGGTCCGAGTACGTGTAGATGTACTTGTCCTGGCCCTTCTTGGGCTGGCTCAGCTCGATGCGATGCAGCGGCGGCACTGCCGCGAAGACCCGGCCGGCCTCGACCATGGGCCGCATGTAGCGCTGGAAGAGGGTCAGGAGCAGACAGCGGATGTGCGCGCCGTCGACATCGGCGTCGACGAGCAGGATGATCTTCCCGTAACGGGCGGCGTCGAGATCGAAGGTGCGCCCCGAACCCGCTCCTATGACCTGGATGATCGCGCCGCACTCGACGTTCTTCAGCATGTCGGACACGGACGACTTCTGAACGTTGAGGATCTTTCCGCGGATCGGCAGGAGTGCCTGGAACTCGGAGTTCCGGGCGAGCTTGGCGGTGCCGAGTGCCGAGTCGCCCTCGACGATGAACAGCTCGCTGCGCTCCACGTCGTCGCTGCGGCAGTCGGCGAGCTTGGCGGGCAGTGAGGAGGACTCCAGGGCCGTCTTCCGCCGCTGAGCGTCCTTGTGCTGGCGGGCCGCGATCCGCGTACGGGCGGCGGCAACCGCTTTCTCCAGGACGACACGGGCCTGTGCTGCCGCGTCCCGCTTCGTGGATGTCAGGAACGCCTTGAGTTCCTTGGAGACCACGTTCGTCACGATGCGACGAGCCGCGGAGGTGCCGAGCACCTCCTTCGTCTGCCCCTCGAACTGGGGCTCCGCGAGACGCACGGTGACAACGGCGGTGAGGCCCTCCAGTGCGTCGTCCTTGACGACGTCGTCCTCGGCGACGCGCAAGAGCTTCTTGGTGCGCAGCACTTCGTTGACCGTCTTGGCGACCGCTTGTTCGAAGCCCGTGACGTGGGTGCCGCCCTTGGGCGTGGCGATGATGTTCACGTACGACCTGAGGGTCGTGTCGTAGCCCGTGCCCCAGCGCATCGCGACGTCGACACCCAGTTCACGGGTGACTTCGGTCGGAGTCATCTGCCCGTGGTCGTCGAGGACCGGGACCGTCTCCTTGAAGCTGCCGTGACCGGAGAAGCGGAGCACGTCGCAGACGGGCTTGTCCGAGGCCAGGTACTCGCAGAACTCGCTGATGCCGCCGTCGAAGCGGAAGGACTCCTCGCCCTTGCTGCCGCCCTCACCGAGCCCGAACTCGTCACGGACGACCAGGGTCAGGCCGGGCACCAGGAAGGCGGTCTGCCGGGCACGCTGGTGCAAGTGTTCCAGGGAGAGCTTGGCGTCCTTGAGGAAGATCTGGCGGTCCGCCCAGTACCGCACGCGCGTGCCTGTGCGGGTCTTGGGGACCCTCTTGAGCTTGCGCAGCCCGGAGGACGCGTCGAACGTGGCATCGGCGCCGTCACCCCTGAAGGCACCGGGTGTGCCCCGCCGGAAGCTCACCGCGTGGGTGTTGCCCCCGCGGTCCACCTCGACGTCCAGGCGGGCCGAGAGCGCGTTCACCACGGAGGCACCCACGCCGTGCAGACCGCCGGAGGCCGCGTACGAGCCGCCGCCGAACTTGCCCCCGGCATGCAGCTTGGTCATGACGACTTCGATGCCCGAAAGTCCGGTTTTGGGCTCGACATCGACCGGGATGCCCCGGCCGTTGTCCCGCACCTCGACGGAGCCGTCGTCATGCAGGGTCACGTCGATGTGGTCGCAGTAGCCTCCGAGGGCTTCGTCCACGGAGTTGTCGATGATCTCCCAGAGGCAGTGCATCAGACCGCGGCTGTCGGTCGAGCCGATGTACATGCCCGGGCGCTTCCGCACGGCCTCTAGACCTTCGAGGACGAGCAGGTGCCGCGCGGTGTAGTTGGAACCGTCCCGGTCTGCTCCGGTCAGCAGGGCTGTGGACGGCACGGACGTCTCGGCGGTCACGCGGTTCGCTCCTCGCTGAATTTCAGTTGGGGCCCTTTTGGGTAAGGGTCCGGCTTCGGTCACCGGTCTGAGGGTACCGAGGCCTGGTAGAGCCGTTGTAACGCCACCCTCGCCCCAAACGCAGACTAGTCCAGAGTCGTATGCCTGTTCGATCCCTCGTTGGAGTGAAGTACATATCACGTTCCCTTCCAGGCATGAACCATTTAGGCTCCGGGCACGTCCTCAAGAACAACCGGCAAGCCAGCCGGTGGGGACTGAACCTGACAGAGCGCGAACCCGTAAGACACGAAGACACGCAATACGGCTCATTCGCCGCCAACCGGCAGCAGACAGCCGACTCGGAAAGATTTTTTTCGAGGAAGAGCCACGAGCGGGAACGTTTTCGGCCTGGTTGGATGTTGACCCTGGTACGACAGCTCGTCGAGCTAGAGAAGAGGCGACGTGACTACTGTTCTGACCCCCGCGAGCCCACTGACGGCCGCTGACCGCTGCGACCGTTGCGGCGCCCAGGCATATCTGCGCGTCGTCCTCCTCAACGGTGGTGAACTGCTCTTCTGCGCCCACCACGGGCGCAAGTTCGAGCCGGAACTCAAGAAGATCGCCGCTGAGATACAGGACGAGACGGAGCGGCTGACGGCCGCCCCGGCAAGCGCCAATGACGAAGAGCACTGACACTTCGCGCAGACGACGAGCCATCTCCGGCACAGGCCGGTGACCGGGCGGCCGCCCCTGACCCCAGGGACGGCCGCCCGCGCTCGTTGCTGCGGAAGGTGCGTCCTGCCCACCGAGGCCGTCAAGCAGCTCTCAGCGGCCCGCTGCGAGCGCTGTGACGGCCCCTGAGGCCCGCGTATAGACCCCGGGGCTACCGACCCGCCCACAGCCGCTCCCCCACGACACAAGGCCGATCAGCCGCCCGCGGGCGACCAGGGGTCCGCCGCTGTCCCCATGACAGGCGTCCCGGCCACCACCCGCCTCTCCCGCGCACAGCATGGAGTCAACGAGGTACGTTCCGTCAGCACTGCCCGGATAGGCCTCCTCGCAGACGGCGTCGGGCAGCACTCGGACAGGCGAGGCCCGCAGGGAGCTCGCGTAGTCCCCGTCCCCCGTCGTGTCGCCCCAGCCGTACACCACAGCGCCCGTACCGGGCCGGTACGCGGCGTCTTCGGCGCCCGCCACGCTAATGACCGAACCGGCGGCGAGCGGCTCCGAGAGGGTGAGTACGGCGAAGTCCCCGGCATTCGTGTAGCTGTCGTGCCGCGGATTGATCCAGATGTCGCGCACGGCGATCTCCTTGCCCCCGTCCGCCCGCAGATCTCCGCGACCTGCGACGATCCTCAGATCTCGGACCTGCCGAGGGGGAGCGCCCAGTACGTCCTCGCCCAGACAGTGTGCGGCCGTCAGCACCGTGTCCCGCGCGATCACCACTCCCCCGCAGAACTGTCCCGCGCGTGTTGTCCCGAACCGGTCACGGCTGGACAGGGCCACCATCCAGGGGGTCTCGGCGATTTCCGCCGGGTAGCCGCCGATGACGACGTCGGCCGTCGCGGGGGCCGGGGATGCCAGCGGTATCACGGCCGCCGTGGCCACGAGGGCCAGTGCACGGGCGAAAGTACGATGCATGCGCGCTCCTCACTCCGGGGTTGTCACGAGACACCCAGAGTGATCCAGCCGACGGCGCTCCGCACTCCGCACAGACCGAGGGCCCGGCTCCCATGACGGGAAACCGGGCCCTCGACGGCGTACTACGGCCGAGGCCTAGTCCAGGTAGTCACGCAGGACCTGCGAGCGTGACGGGTGACGCAGTTTCGACATCGTCTTGGACTCGATCTGGCGGATGCGCTCGCGCGTCACGCCGTACACCTTGCCGATCTCGTCGAGGGTCTTCGGCTGACCGTCGGTGAGACCGAAGCGCATCGAGACGACGCCCGCCTCGCGCTCGGACAGGGTGTCCAGGACGGAGTGCAACTGCTCCTGGAGGAGTGTGAAGCTGACCGCGTCGGCCGGGACGACCGCCTCGGAGTCCTCGATGAGGTCACCGAACTCGCTGTCGCCGTCCTCACCCAGGGGGGTGTGGAGGGAGATCGGCTCACGACCGTACTTCTGGACCTCGATGACCTTCTCGGGGGTCATGTCGAGTTCCTTGGCCAGCTCCTCCGGAGTGGGCTCGCGGCCCAGGTCCTGAAGCATCTGGCGCTGCACGCGTGCGAGCTTGTTGATGACCTCGACCATGTGCACCGGGATACGGATGGTGCGGGCCTGGTCGGCCATGGCGCGGGTGATCGCCTGACGGATCCACCACGTGGCGTAGGTCGAGAACTTGTAGCCCTTGGTGTAGTCGAACTTCTCCACCGCGCGGATCAGACCGAGGTTGCCCTCCTGGATGAGGTCCAGGAAGAGCATGCCGCGGCCGGTGTAACGCTTGGCCAGGGAGACCACCAGACGGAGGTTGGCCTCCAGGAGGTGGTTCTTGGCGCGCCGGCCGTCCTCGGCGATGATCTCCAACTCGCGCTTGAGCTTCGGCGCGAGCTTGTCGGCGTTCGCCAGCTTGTCCTCGGCGAACAGACCGGCCTCGATGCGCTTGGCGAGTTCGACCTCCTGCTCGGCGTTGAGCAGCGGGACCTTGCCGATCTGCTTGAGGTAGTCCTTGACCGGGTCGGCGGTGGCACCGGCCGCGGCGACCTGCTGCGCGGGCGCGTCGTCCTCGTCCTCGTCGGACAGCACGAAGCCCTGCGCGCCGTCCTCGGTGGTCCCTTCGCCGGCCTTGGCCGTGCCCGGGGTCTCCTCGGCGTCGTCGTCGTCGACCTGCTCGGCGTCGTCCTTCTTGCCGGCGGTCTTCTTGGCCACTGCCTTCTTGGCGACGGTCTTCTTCGCGACTGCCTTCTTGGCGGTCGTCTTCTTGGCCGCGGCCTTCTTGGCGGTCGCGTCCTCGGCGGGATCGTCGACCTCGGGCATCGCCGGCGTGGCGGTGGCGGTGGCCTTCTTGACCGTCGCCGTCTTCGCCGCGACGGTCTTGGTGGCGGTGCGCTTGGCGGGACTCTTCGCTGCGACGCTCTTCCGGGTGCGCTTTGGCTCCGCGGCACTGACCATCAGCGTCACACCCTCTTCCTCGAGGATCTGGTTGAGGCTGCGCAGTACGTTCTTCCACTGAGTGGCCGGAATCTGGTCAGCTTCGAAGGCCCGACGCACGTCATCGCCGGCGATCTGCCCCTCAGCCTTTCCCCGCTCAATGAGCGCCATGACAGAGACGGACTCGGCGATCTCCGGCGGGAGCGTACGGGATGTGCTGGCCGACACGAACAACCTCTCGGAACGTTGGAAAACGGCTTCCGGCCCCGTCCACTGCGGAGAGGAGCCGACGACCGCCGACTTTGGAATGGGCCGACGGCGCGGGCGGGAGCCGGGAAGAGTCACAGCGCCTCAAGCGGCGCCCATATTCCCTACTCGGCTGTCACCTCTTAGGTCATCGCGCTGTCCCGAAGAGTGTTACGCCCAATCTGCGTGGCCCGAGTCACACCCCGTAAGCACCTAAAAGCGGCCAGATACGGTCAGAGGTGGTCAGCGGACGATTCCAGCATCCATCGCACCGCCGGGCCCCACCGGATCCTCCAGGAATCCGGTGGGGCCCGGCGGCAGACGGTTCGCCGGCCGAACAGTGCCACGCGGGGCGAACGCCCCCGACCGCGCCACCCGCGGTACGCGATCAGTGCTCGCGCGGCGCGGGCACGACGCGCTCCACCTCGGGGTGGACTGTGAGCAGCTGCCGCATGGCCGCCTCGGCGCCCGAGGCGTCGCCCGCCGCGAGAGCGTCGGCGATACGGGCATGGTGCGAGAGAGATGCCTCGTTCGGCCGGTCGCAGCCCGCGATCGGGCCGCCGGACACCTGGAGCGCGGCCGACACGATCCCGGAGAGGTGCTCCAGCATGCGGTTTCCCGCGACCTGGATGAGCAGCGAGTGGAACTCCGCGTCGGCCCGCGAGAAGGTGAGCGCGTCACCCTGCCCCATCGCGTGACCCATGATCTCGACCATGTCGGTGAGCCGCTGCTGCACCTCGGGCCTACCGTGTCCGGCGGCGAGGCGGGCGGCCAACGGTTCGATCGTCCAGCGCAGCTCGCTCAGCTCACGACGCTGGTCGTCACGCTGCGGACCGAAGGCGCGCCACTCGATGATGTCCGGGTCCAGGAGGTTCCAGTCACTGACCGGACGTACACGTGTGCCGACATTGGGGCGGGCGCTGACCAGACCCTTCGCCTCAAGGACACGCAGGGACTCACGGACGACGGTGCGGGAGACCTCGAATCGCTGGCCGATCTCCTCGGGGACGAGCGGGCGGTCGGCGCCCAGGTCACCGGAGACGATCATCTGTCCCAGCTGCTGAACCAGTTGGCCATGCAGGCCGCGGCCGCGACTTCCGGCGGCACGTCGGCCCATGCGGCCCAGGTCCGGGTCCGTGGCATCCCACACAGAGCTGCTGACGCGGTCTACGCCGGGGCCCTCCGCATAGGGGTAGCGGTCGAGTTCGCCCGGACCGGTGAGGCCGGAGTCTGCGGAACGGGCGGCGGTCATCATGGCGTGCGCAAGGGTAGTCACGGATCATTTGTCGGCGTCGTCTCCAACTCCCTTGAGGTCTTTGGTGAAAAGCACACGAAAGGGTGATCGCTCACCCCGTCGCAATTGACGCCTTATCGGAAAGAAATGGGCGTTCTGCGCGGAGTTGCGCACATGAGGGGAACACACGTGCACAGGCGGTCGTCATCGGACCCGGCTCCGCAGGGTCGTGAGCAGATATGCGCAGAGCAGAGCTGTGAGTGACAACATCAGTGCGCTGGCGACGGGTTGAGCGATCATCCCTGCCGCAGCGACCAGATACTGCTCGCCCCCGAACGGCCACCGCACCAGTACGAGCTCACGCAGCCGGGTCGAGACCCCGGCAGCCGTGCGGACCGACGGCCCCTCCAAAACCTTCTGCACGATCGGTACGACCAGGATCGGCACGGCGAGGACCGCCGCGAGGCCGGCGGTCGTGGACCGGAAGATCCCTGCCGCCAGAACCCCCGCCCAGGCGCAGCCGATCACGAGGCCGATCCAACTGGCACCCAAGGGGATCCAGTCCGGCGGAACTCCGGTCAGCTCCCGTCCGTAGACGAGGTAGAGCAGTTCGGCGTTCAGACCCACCACGCCGAGGGCGAGCGTCAGCGCAGTGGCCGCG
Organism: Streptomyces sp. NPDC087844; assembly: GCF_044742785.1. Classification (NCBI taxonomy): domain Bacteria; kingdom Bacillati; phylum Actinomycetota; class Actinomycetes; order Kitasatosporales; family Streptomycetaceae; genus Streptomyces; species Streptomyces sp. NPDC087844. The sequence goes on from NZ_JBIUVD010000001.1 coordinate 835,658, forward strand.
GCGACGACGAGTTTGGCGGCCAGCAGCCCCAGGCGACGGGGGACGGTGCCGCGGTCCGCGGCCAGGGCGGGGTGACGGAACTCGTCACCGCTGGCGAAGGCACCGAGCAGCCCCGCACCGAGCGCCGCGGGCGGCAGGGGAAAGTCCCGCGGCCACGCGGCGAGCAGCCGCGACTGCGGCGTGTGTCCCGCTCTGGCCAGGAGTACGGCGATGAGGGCGGAGACGACGAGCACGCCGGCCGCAGTAAGCCAGCCCGTGCCGACCCCCGCCGCGCGGCGCAGCTCGTAGCGCAGCGGCCACAGAGGGCCGACGCCTTGGCGGACGGTGATGGGCGGCGGCAGGGGCGACAGCTCGCGCACGCCTTGCACCCCCGCACTCCGCACCGACGCCACGACCGCACCCCCGACTCCGACCTCGGCTTCAGCGCCAGTCTCAGTCTCAGTCTCAGTCTCAGTCTCAGTCTCAGTCTCAGTCTCAGTCTCAGTCTCAGTCTCAGTCTCGCGAAGACTCTTCTCCGGTTCCGGTTCCGGTTCCAGTTCCAGTTGAGGTTCCGTTTGCGGTTGCGGCGCTGGCGTCGCCCCCATGTCTCCAATCTCGTCGGCGAGTTGGTGTACGAGGATGCCGTGGCGGTAGGCGGACTCGCCGATGTCGGCACAGGTGCTGCCGTACACGGAGAGGCGATTGCCGTCCTCCCGCACGACCTCCACGGAGCACCGGGCAGCGCGGGCCTCTTTGATCAGCAGAGCACCGAGCCGAGCGGCGTGCGGGCTTCGGACGGCGACTCGGGGCCGGAGCCGGGTGCGAGCGAAATCGGCGACCTCCTGGTCGGCGACGAGCCGGCCCTTCTCCAGCGTGACGACCCGGTCCGCCGTCCGCGCGGCCTCCCTGGGGTCGTCCGTGGCGAACAGCACGGTGCCGCCCGCACCGGCATGGGCCCGCAGCACCCCGTGCAGCCAGCGGCTTTCGCGAGCGGAGAGTCCGTCTGTGGCACCGTCGAGCACGAGGGTGTGCGGATCGGACAGCAGAGCGCAGGCGAGACCCAGGCGGCGGTCCATACCTCGCGAGAGAGTTCCCAGACGTTCGTCGCGCAGGCTGACCAGACCCACCACCTCCAGGACGTCGTCCGCGCGGCGTGCGGGTACGCCCGCCGCGGCACACAGCATGCGGAGTTGGCCTCGCACTGTGCGTGCCGGGTGGCCGGGAACCTCGCCGAGCAGAACTCCCACCTCGCGCGAGGGGTGGGCGATGCGGTGCAGCGGGCGGCCTCTGAAGTAGGTGATACCGCGGCCCTGTTGCAGTTCGAGCATGAGCCTGAGGGCGGTCGTCTTGCCTGCGCCCGGGGCTCCGAGGAGCGCCGTGACACGGCCGCCGGGCGCCTCGAAGGAGACGTCGTCGACAGCGGGTGGCAACTCCTTGCAGGCGTTACTGGTCAGTCCGATGGCCTGGATCACCCAAAGCAAGATAGCGCGATATATACCGTTTTCCGGTCACCTTGGGCGTGCGAGGGAGCAGTCTCCGTACCGGTCCGGCCGCTTGGCCGGGTTGTCGGCGTCGTGGCCGATCGCTCTCGGCTCGGCGTCAGACTTCGGGGCGGAGCATCGGCGGATTGAGCAGGGTGGCGCCACCCGCCCGGAAGAGCTGGGCGGGGCGCCCGCCCTGCCGGGTCGTCGTCCCACCCGTAGGAACGAGGAAACCCGGCGTACCGGTCACCTTGCGGTGGAAGTTGCGCGGATCGAGCGCCACCCCCCACACCGCCTCGTACACCCTGCGCAGCTCGCCGACCGTGAACTCGGGCGGACAGAAAGCCGTGGCCAGCGACGAGTACTCGATCTTGGAACGGGCACGCTCCACGCCGTCCGACAGGATCTGGGCGTGATCGAAGGCGAGCGGCGCGGCCTGTTCCCCGTCACGTCCGTAACCACCTTGCTGAAGCAGGTCCTCGACAGGAGCCCAACGCGCGCTGTTGGCGTCTCCGCCGGCTCTGGGCGCGGGCAGGTCGGGCGCGAGGGCGAGATGGGCGACGCTGACGACCCTCATGCGCGGGTCACGCTTGGGGTCGCCATAGGTCGCGAGCTGCTCCAGGTGAGCCCCGTTCGCCTGCGCGGGAGCATCCGGGGCATGCGCGCACAGCCCGGTCTCTTCCATCAGCTCCCGCGCCGCGGCCTGCGACAGGTCCTCGTTGGGCCGCACGAAACCGCCGGGCAGCGCCCACCGCCCCTGGAAGGGCGGCTCGCCCCTGCGGATCGCCAGCGCGCACAGGGCGTGACGACGCACGGTCAGCACGACCAGGTCGACGGTGACGGCGAACGGCGCGAAAGCTGACGGGTCGTAGGGCATGCCGCGATCATAGTCGTCTGCCTGACGATAAACACTCCTTTCACCGGTCGCTCACATGGCTGATCCGACGCTCTCGGACAGGACACCGCGCCCCCCGTGAGACCAGGTCGGCGGGGGACTGACCCTCACGCCCCCAACTGAAGTCCGTCGGCCGCCTCCTCGACCATGGCCAGACCGAGCCTGCTGACGCGTACGGAGAAGGGGGCGCCCGCGACCCGCAGGCCGGTCAGCCCGATCTCTCCCAGAGGAGCACCGCGTACCGGACGCAGCGTCACCGTGCGAGCCGGGGCGTCGGGACGGATCCCGGTGAGCGTGGCGAGCAGGAGGACGCCGGCGGCGGCGGCTGTGGCCGCCGGTCTGCAGGCCGTTGGATGCGGAACCGGGGAACCGCCTTCCGTACGCTGCTCCCCCGCGTACATCTCCGGCAGCCGGTGACCGAAGGTCTCGGCCGCCGCCAGCACGCCCAGCAGCAGTGAACCTGCCTCCTTCTCGTGACCCGCGGCGGCCAGTCCCGCCACGGCGAGAGCCGTCTCGTGGACGCGCACGGCCCCGCTCCGATGCCCGAACGGGTTGTAGCCCGTCTCCTTCACACCGAGGCTGCGCAGCCCCCAGCCCGAGTCCATGGCGGGCCCGCCGAACAGGCGCGCGAGCTGTTCCGTCTGCACCATGTCGAGCAGACCCGGCGCCGGTGTGCCGGCGCCGAGCAGTCCGGTGTCGAGCAGGTGGGCACCGCCGGAGCCGAGGTGCGGTACGAGCCGTCCACCCGGCAGACGGGCAGCGGCCGGTCTGCCGCCACCTCTGTCCTCGATCCAAAAATCCTCCCGGAACGCTGTCCTCATCTTCTCCGCCCACTGCCGCAGCTCGACGCCGCCTCCTCTGTCGTACGCGTCGAGGATGTCGGCGCCCAGCAGAGCGGCCCGGTGAGCGTGCGCCTGCGTCTCACAGCGCCACGGCCCGCCCGGGTGCGGGTCCCCCAGATACGTACCGTCACCGACGGCGGACCGCAGCCACTGGAGGCAACGTTCGGCCGCGGGCAGCAACTCCTCCGTCTCCGGCTCGGACAGCCCCCAGCGGCGGGCCTCCGCGAGCACCACGGGAAACAGCAGCGTCGCTTCCTGCCCCGTGCAGCTCGGTGGCAGTCGGGCGCCGACTTGCCGGCGCGGGCCAGGAATCAGACCGGATCGAGGTCCAGCGCCCACGAGTTGGGTGCGGGCGAGGGTCCGCAGGGTCCCCGCGGCGAGGCGCGTGCCCAGCGGCAGAGTCATGCGTGCTGCCGCGAGGGCCTCGGCCGGTGCCAATCCGCAGCGCCAGGGTGCCCCGCCCGCCAGATGCGTGTCGGACGGCTGCGCGGGATCACGCAGGAGGAGAGCCTGCAGATCCTCGATGCTCGTGCGCAGGAGCGTCGCGACCCTGGGATCGTCACTTGCGGCCCGTGCCGGAGCAAGTGGACTGGCCCCGCGTACGACGGCCCGGATGGCCCCTCCCCCTGCCCCTGCCCGACGTACCTTCAGCTCCACGCTCCGGGTGCCGCCGGGAGGCAGTTCGAACTCCCAGCGCAGCAGCCCGGCCGAGGCCAGCGCGTCGGAAGGCGGCGGGTCGGCCGTGACAACGGAGTGCCCGGTGGCACACGACCACCGCATGCCCGAGTCGTGGACACTGGCCGGCAGATCGGGGCCGGCCCTCCCCGCCGCGACCGCACCCAATTCGGCCAGGTCCGTGCCGAGTGCCACCTCGACGGGGAGGCGCAGAGGCCGGCCGGCCGCACTGCGCAGGGTGATCCGCTCCGTGCCGTCCGCGTATCGCATGCGTTCGACCAGGACGTCCGGGTCGGGTCCACCGTCGGCGGAGAGGCTCAGGACCGCCACGAATCGCGCCTGGTCGGGCGCGACCATCCAGGCTTGGACGGCGAGCGGCTCCCGGCCCGCCACCCGCAGCCGGCATCGGGAGAGCACGCGCCGACCTGATCGATAGAAGCCCTCCAGTCCATGGCCCGTCAGCTGTCCCTGTTGCGTGGAGATCGCCAGTCCTGGCAGGGCGACACAGATCAGTGCGGCGTGGGCGGGTGGCGGAGTCACCGTGCCGCGCTGCACGACCGGCGCTGGCTGCGGGGCCGGGACAGCGCCGCGGCCTATGGAGGGCTGTGCGGACCTGCCGAAGGGCGAGGGGTCGCTGTTCGGAACGGAAGGCATGGAGGACGGGGTGGGCGAAGGCATGGGGCGGCTTCTTCTGTGCTCCGTGCGCTGAGTGGGTGCTCGGCGGTGTACGAGGGCTCGGCGATGTGCGAGGGCTCCGACAGGGCGGGGCCGATGCGATGGCACGGCACGCCTGAGGGCTGCGCCACTCAGATGAACGGGGCCGGCCTGTCCCGAGTCACGCCCTCGACCGCGGATGCCCACCGATCGGACCCGACCGGCCGATCCGCCGACACCGACGCCCGACCCGCCTCCACACCGGAGTCCGGCTGCCTCACGCCGGCCCGAAGACGACCCACTCCACCACCTGCACGACACCCGTGCCCATTGCCATTGACATTGCCATCTCCGGACCAAGGCCCTGGCTCTAGTCCCGAGCCCGAGCCCGACCCTGACCCCGACAGGCAAAAACCCCCACTCGCACCCCGTCGACCTCACCGAAAACCCCTCACCTCTCACCCCTCGTATCACCCCTCGCCTCACCCCTCGTATCACCCCTCGCCTCACCCCTCGTATCACCCCTCGCCTCACCCCTCGCCTCACCCCTCGCCACGCTCTTCGGCGTTCCGGTCCGCCCGGCATTTCCCGTGTTCCCAGCACTTCGGCGAGGGCGAGCCGCACCACCAGCGCTGTCGCCGCCTCGGCCTGGACCTCCCTCTGCGGGGGCCCCGGAGCCGGAAGCGGCGGACCGAGGGCGGCGCGTGCCACCGGCACCGGCCGGTCGGGAACCAGGCCGGTCGGCTGCGCCCTCCGTTACCCGCGACCGACGTCGGTGGCGGGCGGAAACCCTGACAGGTCCCGCCGGCACATCTCCGGGCGCCCCATCGGCGTCCGACGGCCCCACACCCGCCACCGGCGGGGTAAGCACCTCACCGTCGACACGGTCGGCGCGCTCCCCTCGTAGACAGCGGCGGATCGACTCCGGGTCCAGACCCTCGTTGCACGCCTGGTGGAGCAAGCGGGCGAAGAGGTACCCGGAATCCGCTCCGAGCGCCATGGCCAGTGCTTCGCGGGCCTCCAGTTCGTCGCCGGAGGACCAGGCGACCCACCCGGCGAGCGTGAGAGGCGCCGCTGCGTGCTCCCCGTACGATCCGACGCAGCGGCGTGCCAGGGCCCGCCAGAGGCGCAGAGCCGGTCCGGCTTCGTCCCCCTCCATCCACTCCGCCGCCCGGTCCCGTGTCGTGCGGTCCTGCAGACCGAGGATCAACGTGGCCGCCTCCTCGTGACGCAGTAGCTCGTCGTCCCGGAGATCCGCCGGCAGTGTGCCGGGCCCAGGAGCGGCAGAGGTGGCGTCGGCGAACCGGCACATGACCTGGTGAGCCAGCTCCAGGGTCCTGGCCGCCACACCGGCGCGGCTCCCGTCGTCCAGAATTCGGGGAATCAGCGCCATGCTCACCGCGTCGAGGGCGGATTCCTGCTGCAGCGCCGCCTCGCTCTCCCATGGAGTGAGCCTCGCCCGTAGCTGCCGCAGGGTGCCCCGCACCTGAAGCCCGGCATAGGTGGCGGCCGCGGCCAGCACAGACGTGCCCGGCAGCCCCATGGACGTACCGTCCGGCGGACAGCAGTGTTCGCTGGGGCAGCAGTACGACCAGAAGCGGCCGTCCGAGATGCACAGTGCCTCGATCACGGGGACATCGAGTACTCCGCAGGCCTTGCGCAGCAGTTGTGCGAGCGGACGCAGGCGTTCCGTCACTGCCCGGCCCGACTCTCCTTCCCTGGGTTCCTGGCAGAGGAAGGCAACCATGCTCTCGGGCAGGGCACCCCTGCGCTCGCTGCCCTTCACCAGACCGTGCGTCAACTGCTGCGCCACGGACGGCCAGTCGTCCGCGTGGCTCGGGATGCCGAGTCGGGCCCGGCCGCCGAAACGGCCACGCCCGTCCCTGTCGTGCAGGGCGACGAGCACGATGCTGTCCTCGGGCCGGTACCCGAGCAGGTACGGCAGGGCATCGGCCAGTTCGGCCGGGGTGCGGAGGGTGACCTGGTGGTCCGGACCCAGGCTGCCGGCCGCGCCGTGTACGTCGGCGGCCACGCCCTGTGCCGAGCCGACAGAGGTCGTACGGTCGTGGCTATCCCGCCGTCCAACGTGATCCATGCCCGGTCCGCCCAGTTCACCCCACCCGTCCGCCCCGTCCTGCCTGCTCTGCCTCCTCTGCCTGCTCTGCCTGTCCGTGCTGTTCTGCTCGGCAGTTTCGTCGCGTCGGCCGGTGTCGCCGTCGCCGAGGTTCTCGGCTGGTTCGCTGTGGTTCGTCATGCCGTGACCATCCCGCGAAACCCGGAATTCCGCTTTGCCCTGTGGATAACCAGGACCATGAGCACGTCAGAAGTTGTCCACAGCGGACCGGCTCATTCGCGCGATGTCCGACCCATCGGGTTGCATGGGGCCATGAGCAACGAAGAGCTGCGCACAGCGGCCGACACCGTCCTCGCCCGCCTCGTCGGCGCGCCGGGGGGCGACGCCCGGCTGCGCGAGGACCAGTGGCGCGCCATCGAGGCCCTCGTGGCCGACAAGCGCAGGGCCCTGGTCGTGCAGCGCACCGGCTGGGGCAAGTCCGCCGTGTACTTCGTCGCGACCGCGCTGCTGCGGGAGCAAGGAGCCGGTCCCACCGTGATCGTCTCCCCCCTCCTCGCCCTCATGCGCAACCAGGTCGAGGCAGCCGCACGCGCCGGCATCCGGGCGCGGACCATCAACTCGTCCAATTCGGAGGAGTGGGACACGATCCAGGACGAGGTGGCCGAAGGTGAGGTCGACGTCCTTCTGGTGAGCCCGGAGCGGCTCAACAACCCGGACTTCCGGGACCAGGTGCTGCCCAGGCTGGCGGCAGCGACGGGTCTCCTCGTGGTGGACGAGGCGCACTGCATCTCCGACTGGGGCCACGACTTCCGCCCGGACTACCGCCGCCTGCGCACCATGCTCGCCGACCTTCCCTCTGGCGTCCCGGTCCTCGCGACCACTGCCACGGCCAACGCGCGTGTGACCGCCGACGTCGCCGAGCAGTTGGGCACCGGTGGAAGCACGGACGCCCTCGTCCTGCGTGGCCCCCTGGACCGCGAAAGTCTGAGCCTGAACGTGCTGCAGTTGCCGGACGCCGCCCATCGGATGGCCTGGCTCGCCGAGCACCTGGGCGAGCTGCCCGGCTCCGGGATCATCTACACACTCACCGTGGCCGCCGCCGAGGAGGTCACCGCCTTCCTCCGGCAGGCCGGGCACACCGTGACCTCGTACACGGGGAAGACGGAGAACGCGGACCGCCAGCAGGCCGAGGAGGACCTGCTCGCCAACCGCGTCAAGGCCCTTGTCGCCACATCGGCGCTGGGCATGGGCTTCGACAAGCCCGACCTCGGCTTCGTGGTGCACCTGGGTTCGCCGTCCTCACCCATTGCCTACTACCAGCAGGTGGGTCGCGCGGGCCGTGGTGTCGAGCATGCCGAGGTGCTGCTCCTGCCCGGCAAGGAGGACCAGGCGATCTGGCAGTACTTCGCATCGATCGCCTTCCCTCCGGAGGAGCAGGTCAGGCGCACCCTCGATGTTCTCGGGCAGGCGGGTCGCCCGCTGTCACTCCCCGCGCTCGAACCCCTGGTGGAGCTGCGCCGGTCGCGGCTCGAAACGATGCTCAAGGTCCTGGACGTGGACGGCGCCGTGAAGCGCGTCAAGGGCGGCTGGATCTCCACGGGCACCCCGTGGACGTACGACACCGAGCGCTACGCGTGGGTCGCCAAGCAGCGCGCGGCCGAGCAGCAGGCCATGCGCGACTACGTGACGACGACCGGCTGCCGGATGGAGTTCCTGCGCCGACAGCTGGACGACGAGGGAGCCGCCCCGTGCGGGCGTTGTGACACCTGCACGAAGCCGCGGTTCTCCGACGCCGTGTCCTCGTCCGCCCTGGACTCGGCGCGTGGCGAGCTCGGCCGCGCGGGTATCGAAGTGGATCCCCGGAAGATGTGGCCCACAGGCCTGCCCGCCGTGGGCGTCGACCTGAAGGGACGCATCCCGGCCGGGGAACAGGCCGCGACCGGACGGGCGCTGGGAAGGCTTTCGGACATCGGCTGGGGCAACCGGCTGCGGCCGATGCTCGGCCCCCAGACCCCGGACGGACCTGTTCCGGATGATGTGGCTCAGGCGGTCGTCGGCGTGCTGGCCGACTGGGCGAAGGGGCCGGGCGGCTGGGCCTCGGGCGGTTCCGGCGCCATGCCACGCCCGGTCGGCGTCGTCACCATGGCTTCGCAGCGCCGGCCGCAGCTCGTCCAGTCGCTGGGTGCGCGGATCGCCGAGGTCGGCCGCCTGCCCCTGCTGGGCTCCATCGAGTACGCCCCGGGCGCCGACGCCGCACAGGTCTCCAGAAGCAACAGCGCGCAGCGGCTGAAGGCCCTCGACGGTGCGCTGGTGGTGCCGCCCGGTCTGGCCGCGGCGCTCGCCGGAGCCGATGGACCCGTCCTGCTCGTGGACGACTCGACCGACACCGGCTGGACGCTCGCGGTGGCCGCGCGCATGCTGCGGCGGGCCGGCGCACAGGGGGTGTTGCCGCTGGTACTCGCCGTACAAGGTTGATTCCTGCGGTGCGGTGGTAAATACCGAGCAGGGATATAAGCAGCGGATCGCCAGATAACGGTCGGTGACCCCAATTGCTCGTTGCCGCAACCAAGTTCGACAGGAAGAATTGGCCTCGCGCCCCGCGTGGCCTCCCGAGGTTGTCCGTTCGGGCTGTGCTGCGGCGCGCTCCCCCAGTCCGACCTCGCCCGCTGTGTGGGCGCGTAGCCGAAGGGAGGACCGTGACCTTCGGATTCGCTCCGTCCTCGGCGGCATCGATGTCGACGGCCGCCACTTCCGCCAATCCACTGACCCGGATGCTCGAACCCGCCGAATGGGCCGCTGCGGGGATTCCGCTTCTGCGCAATCCCCGGGAGGTCGTCAGCGGGCTGCACTCCCGGCATCGGCCCGGCCCCACGACCGCGATCGTGGCGGTGCTCGATCCCGACGAACGGCTGAACGCGAGCGCTTCCTTCGTCAGACGGTCGGCTCCGGCGGACGGCTGGATGTTCCGCAACGCGCTGCTCGCGCAGTTGCGCCGGGTCATCCCGCACGACCTGCGGCGCCGCACACCGGTGCGTACCGCCGTGCTGCTCTACTGCCGTGACGGCGACGCGCGGTGGACGGAGGAGGACGGGGCGTGGATGTGGGGGCTGCGCGACGCCTGCACACTGCACGGCCTGCGCTGCGGGGCGTACATCACGCTGACACGTGACGGCTGGCAGGTGCTCGGCGAGGGACGCGGAGGCCGCCGGCCCAACGCGGACTCGCCACCGGAATCGCTGGAGTCGTCCGCGGCGGCCGAGTCCATACAGCCGCGCACCGGTGGGTCCGCCTCGGAGGTACTGCGCCGCGCGGCCGCACGCTGAGCCGACGGCCGACTTCGGCCGTCGGCACGAGCCCGACCGCGAACCGCCCCTGCGCACGACGTGACCAGGAACTCACGCACACGGCTGCTACGGCGATACGCGTCAAACCAACCGACGCACACAACTACCCCGCAGACACATCGCACAAGCACCGGCACAAACACCTGCACCTGCACCTGCACCTGCACGACCGCACGCAACAACCGCACAGCCGCGCGCGACGCCGAAACCGAGCCCAACCGACACCGGAGTTGGTATCGCAGTTGATATCGGAGTCGACACCGGACTGCGCGCAGAAGCCGACGACCTCGGCCGACTCCAACGGATCTCGGCGTCGTGCAGATACGCATGACCGTGCCGCGATCAGAATCGTTCACGCGTTCACGCGCACGCCGCATCACAACGGCCGCATCACAACGACGGCGTCACGCCGGCACGTCCCCCGTACCGGCACACGTCGAACCGTCCTCTGTGCATGCTCCGAGCGGATGCCACCGCGGTGGCATCCGAGCCGTGAGAACCCCCTGGAAGAGCGGGGTTCTCAGACCCCCGCGCCCAGTACCGAGTTGATCTGCTGCGGGTCCCCGCAGCAGATCAGCAGGGCACCGGCTCGGCCGAGGGCCAGCGGCAGCGCGGTGGCAGCGGTGGCGTCGGGCCCGCCATTGACGGCGACAACGACCACGGGCCGGGACGCGGCACGACCGACAGCGGAGGCGTCGGCGTAGAACACGTCGTCTCCCGCGTCGTGCTGGGCCCAGTACGCGGCCTCGCCGAAGGAGAGCTCGTGCGCGGCCCACGGGTGTGGTTCGCCGGTGGTGATCACCAGCACCTCACCGGGGGCCCTGCCCGAGTCCAGGAGCAGGTCGACCGCTTCCTCCGCGGCGTCCAGCGCGCCCTCGGCCGAGGCCGGGATCAGCTGGATCGTCGGAGTCGAGGCTGCGGCTGGGGCTGCGGCCTGGGCTAGGGCTGGGGCCGCCGGAGCGGCAGGCCCCGGCTTGGCGACGGCCGTGTCGCGCGGCGTGCGTTGCACAGGCGGCATCGGCCGGACAGGACCCGGACGGCCTGGACGCGGAGGTGCCGCGGGGCGGGGGCCGGGTACGGGGCGGGGGGTCGGCGCGGTCCGGCCGGTGGCCGGACTGACGCGGGGACCCTGGGCACTCTCGTGAATCTGAGGCTCCTCGGGAATGAGAGGCATGAGCTGATTTTTATCAAACGCCGGTGCGACTCGCGCAAGCGGGTGGCACATGAGTGCGAACAGAACCGTCAGAAGTCGAAGCCGAGTTGCCCTTCGATCTCCGGAACGCTTCCATCCGCCCAACTGCGGACCTTCTTGAGGTGCCGCCACTGGGGCAGCGCATCAAGATACGCCCACGACAGCCGGTGGTACGGGGTGGGGCCCCGCATCTCCAGCGCGGCCCGGTGAACCGGTGACGGATACCCGGCGTTGGCCGCAAAACCGAAGTCTGCATGGTCGACACCCAGTTCGGCCATCATTTTGTCGCGCTGGACCTTCGCGATCACCGAGGCCGCCGCTACGGAGACGCAGGACTGGTCGCCCTTGATCACCGTGCGGACCTGCCACGGAATGCCCAGGTAGTCGTGTTTTCCATCGAGAATGATGGCATCGGGACGCACCGGCAGCGCTTCGAGGGCGCGGCAGGCGGCCAGCCGCTGTGCGGCCGTCATCCCCAGCTGGTCGATCTCCTCCGGAGAAGCATGCCCCAGGGCGTACGACGTCACCCACTCCGCCAGTATCTCGGCGAGTGCTGTGCGCCTCTTGACGGTGAGGAGTTTGGAGTCGGTGAGGCCTTCGGGCGGGCGACGCAGGCCTGTGACCGCCGCGCAGACGGTGACCGGGCCGGCCCAGGCGCCGCGCCCCACCTCGTCGACACCGGCAATGACCTTCGCTCCGGTCGTGGCGCGCAGGGAGCGCTCGACGGTGTGGGTTGGTGGTTCGTACGGCATGACAGGCTCAGCCTACGCCGCCCGGAACCGCACACGACACCCGGTTCCCCCCAGCGCCGACACACCTCCGACCTGGCCACCCCGAGGCCCCTCAGGAGTTACACCGAGGCCCGCCCAGAAGCCACACCGAAGCCCGCCCAGGAGCTACACGGAGGCTCGCCCACGGGCCACTCCGAAGCCTGCCCAGCATCACCCCGAGGCCCGCCCAAGGTGCCCGCGGAAGCCCGGTCAGGCGCCGTCCGGTCGCAGCAGCGGAACCATGAGCTGGTCGATCATCTCCTCGATGTCCCGCTCGTTCCATTCGCTCGCGCACATCTTGGAGCGGTACATCATCATCGCCGGAATGGCGTCGAGGACATAGGAGTTCGCCGCCTCCGGCCGGACCTCTCCCCGCCGGATTCCACGGTCGACGACCTCGCCGAGCAGGCGTATCGTCGGCTCCACGACCCCCGACAGGATCACTTCCTGGAAACGCTGGGCCTGGGACGAGTCGCATTCGTGAATCACCGAGCGCAGCGCGAATCCCGGGCGCGAGAACATCGCCTCGCGCGCCCGCCGGCACAGTTCCAGCAGGTCGTCCCGCACACTTCCCAGATCGGGTACGTCCACGAGCGACGGCAGCCCGGCCTGGAGCGCGTCCGCGACGAGGTCCTCCTTCGACGGCCAGCGGCGGTAGACCGCGGCCTTTCCCGTCTGGGCGCCGGCCGCGACACCCTCCATCGTGAGGCCGTTCCAGCCGACCGTGCTGAGCTGCTCCAGCGCGGCATCGAGGATCGCGCGTTCGAGTACGGCGCCGCGCCTGCGCGGGGAGGCCGCCTGAGCGGGGGCGGCCGTCCAACTCGAAGTAACCATGAGCCTGTCTCCATGTGAGCGGGCGAGGGGCACGCACGTTCGCACACATGTACGTACGCGGCATACGGGCGGGGGTCCGTGAGCGGTCAAGTGGCGCCAGTCGGGAGCGACTTCAGTGAACGCTTGCGTTCACTGTCGGGGACTCACTACCTTTTGACGCGACAGTGAACGCGAGCGTTCACTAACGCACTCGTGGGGGACTCAATAGTGACAACCTCTCCGTTGATCAAAGATCAGAAGCCAGGAGCAGCCCGCCGGGAGGGGCATCCCGGCATCGCGCTCACCGTCATCGCGGCCTGCCAACTCATGGTGGTACTCGACGCGACGATTGTGAACATCGCGCTCCCGCACATTCAAGGCGCGCTCAAGTTCTCCACCACGGATCTCACCTGGGTGGTCAGCGCCTACACGCTCACGTTCGGCGGTCTGCTGCTGCTCGGCGGCCGGGCCGGTGACATCCTCGGCCGGCGCCGGGTCTTCATGTCCGGCATCCTGCTCTTCACGGTCGCCTCGCTGCTCGGCGGACTCGCCCAGGAGCCCTGGCAACTGCTGGCGGCACGCGCACTCCAAGGGGTGGGCGGCGCGATAGCCTCCCCCACCTCGCTGGCGTTGATCACGACGACGTTCCCCGAAGGGCCCGAGCGCAACAGGGCGTTCGGGGTCTTCGCCGCGGTCTCGGCCGGCGGCGGCGCGATCGGGCTGCTCGCCGGCGGCATGCTCACCGAGTGGCTCGACTGGCGCTGGGTCCTCTTCGTCAACGTACCCATCGGTGTACTGATCGCCGTGGTCACACCGCTCTACATCAGCGAGTCCGAGCGGCATCCCGGACGCTTCGACATCGCCGGCGCGCTGACCTCGACGCTCGGTATGGCTTCGCTCGTCTACGGCTTCATCCGAGCCGCGGAGGAGGGCTGGCGGGACAGTCTCACCATCGCGTCCTTCGGCACCGCGATCGTCCTCCTGGTGGCCTTCGCGCTGGTCGAGTCCCGGGCCAAGGAACCGATCACACCGCTGCGGATGTTCGCCGACCGCAACCGCTCGGGTACGTATGTGATCATGCTGAGCCTGGCCGCGGCGATGTTCGGCATGTTCTTCTTCATCGTCATCTTCGTACAGAACGTGCTGCAGTACACGCCCATCGAGGCCGGCCTGGCCTTCCTCCCCATCACGTTCGCGATCGGCACCGGCGCGGGTCTGTCGCAGCGGTTCCTGCCGGTGCTCGGCCCTAAACCGTTCATGGTGGTCGGCTCGACCCTCGTGGTGATCGGGCTCGGCTGGCTGACCTTCATCGACCCCGGCAGTTCGTACGTCAGCGGGGTGCTCGGTCCGATGCTGCTGTTCGGCTTCGGCATGGGGCTGAACTTCGTGACACTGACCCTGACCGCGGTCTCCGGAGTCGCCGCCCACGAAGCGGGCGCCGCGTCCGGACTGCTCAACGCCACACAGCAGGTGGGCGGTTCGCTCGGCCTCTCCATCCTCACCACGGTCTTCGGTACGGCGAGCCGTGACGAGGCGGAGAAGCAGGTCACGGACTTCATGGCCAACGCCTCGGCCGAGCAGAAGGCGGAGTTCGCCACCACGCACCAGCTGCCCGCTCCCTGGAGTCACGAGGTGCTCGCCCAGGGCATCTCCACGGCCTTCCTGCCGGCCGTCGCCATGGCCGTGCTGGCTCTTGCCGTCGCCACACTGGTCATCCGGGTCCGCAAGAGCGACCTGGAGGCGCTGTCGGGCACGGCGGGGGTCGCGGCGGGCTGACCGACCAGCGTCCCGGAAGCGATGAACAGGCCGGGCCGCCGTATGAGAAACGGCGGCCCGGCCTGTTTGGTTCCTTGGCTCCTTGGTTCCTTGGCTCCTTGGTTCCTTGGTTCCTTGGCTCCTTGGTTCCTTGGCTCCTTGGCTCCTACGCGGTCGATGCGGCGGCACATCGCACGGACCCGTCCGAAGCGGCGCGTACGCAGCAGGCGCGCGGCGACTTCAGCGGTACGTGAAGCGGTATGTGAAGCGGTACGTGAGCGGTACGCGCCCTCTGCGCCCCGCCTCAGCGGTACGCCAGCTCCTGGTCCAAGCGGCTGCACACGCGCCAGTCGGCCTTGGGGGACGGCTTGCGCTCGTCGAGGATGTGCCGGGCGCGTGCCTCGCCCCAACTCGTGGCGTACCACGGGCCGGCGTTCTCCCCCAGGTCCTCGGCGATGGTCTTCAGGGCACAGGAGCGCAGAGGCTCATCAAGTTTGTCCAGAGCCGGCACGGCGTCGGCGGACAACCCGCGCGCGTAGTCGAGGTCGAACGTGCCCGTCCGCTCGTACCGCTGGACATTGCGCTCGGCGATCAGTCCGTCGGGCGACACGAGCCCGAAGACGAGCACTGTCGCGGCGGCGCCGGCCAGCACCACGCGCGGCAGCCAGCGGGCTCCGAGGACGCCGGCCGCCATGATGAGCACGATGACCAGGCCGAGCCAGAGTTCGACGGTCACCACGGAGATCCGCAGCCGGGTCAGCCCGTACGCCTCCACGTACATGTCCATACGCCGCACCGCCGAGGCCACGACCACGAGGGCGAGGGCACAGAGGGTGCCGAGGACGGTGCGTACCAGCGTCCGGTCGCGCAAGTCGTCCCGGGGCGCCCAGCGCAGGGCGAGGACGATGACGAGCAGCGTGAGGAGTGTGACCAGGAGCAACTGCCAGAAGCCCTGACGCGCGTACTCGGAGTACGTCTGGCCGGTCTTCCTCAGGACGGCGTCGTATCCCCCGAGCAGCACGACCAGCTGGACGGCGTTGAAGACAGCGAAGAGCGCGACGAGCAGGACCAGGGGCAACGCCCACTCGACGCGGTCGCGGGCACGGCCCGGAGGCACCGCGACGCGGTCCCACTGCACGGGTGCCGCAGCCGTGTACGCCGCCGCCAGAGCACCGACCACGCCGATCACGAACAGGACGGCGTGCCAGGGACCACCGGAGACCGACGCGTCGGGCACGAGGTCCGCCAGGAGGTCGGCGAAAGCCGCGTCCGCGCCGGCGAAGAGGGCGCCGAAGACCACCAGCAGAACGGCGGCCACCGCGATCGCGCGCAGCACCGGGCCTACGTTGCCGCGTGCCCCGCCGGTCCGTTCGCGCAATCCGCGCCAGCCCCAGCCCGGACCGGTGACCAGCGAGGTGTAGAGGCCGATCGGACCGAACAGCATCCCTGTCCAGGTACGACCGCCGTGCAGGGCGAGCGAGCCCACCGCCAGAGCGGCGACGATGGCGAGGAACGACGGCCAGGCGGCGTCACGCAGTGCCGGAACGATCAACAGGGCGAGTCCGCCGCCGCCCCACACCAGCGTCCAGGGACGTGGTCGTCGGCCCGCCCTCCCGGCCGCGAAGTACACGCCGAGCGTGATGGGTATCGCCACCAGCAGAAGATTGAGCGCCAGGCCCTCGCCGAGCAGAAGCATACTGAGCAGTCCGGTGGCCAGAGCGGCCCAGAGAGTCGCGGTACGGACGGGCGCCGGAGTATCCGCCTGGATGTCCGCGAACCAGGACTCCACGGCGGGACCGTCCCGGTTCTCGTCCCCGTCGAGGTCCGCGGGAACGGTGCCCTTCGACTCCTCGACGTCATCGGCATCGCCGTCGCCATCGTCATCGGCATCGCCGTCGCCATCGTCATCGGCATCGGCATCGCTGACGGAGTGCACCACAGCATCCGCTGACTCCTCGGTCTCCGACCTTCGCGGCTCGGCCTCGGACGGTTTGTCGGACACAGGACCCCCTCCCCGACCGGTCCGGGCAGCACGCAGCACACGGCTGCGGGGGAAGCTCAGGAACCGGTTTCTCGTCGGCGCCGACGACTTGATGATCAACGATCGGCGTGGCGGAAAGGGTAACCGCGGGGCTCTCGGGACAGCGGGGCAAGGCTTCTCTGTGGCAGGTCTGTGACAGGGATCGACACGTGGGGCGGGCGAAAAGAGGGCACGCGCGCGTGGCCCACGAGCTGAGCCCGGCACCCGCTGTCAACCGCCAACAGCTCGCCTCAAGCGCTGCTGAACGGCCCCCGACGCCTAGAACGCATCTGCCGCTGTCAGCCAGCCCGGCAGCGCCTCGGTGCGCTCAAGCCACTTCGCGGGAGGGGCCCCGGCCGCCCCGGCGGCCACAACGCCTCCGACGATGGCGCAGGTCGTGTCCATGTCGCCGCCCACCTGAGCGGTGGCCCAGAAGCCCTCCTCGTAGTCACCGAGGGCCCGCGCCGCCGACCAGAGTGCGAACGGCACCGTGTCGTGCGCGGTCGTGCGCCGGCCGCAGCCGAGGACGGCCGCCACCGTGGTCGTGTCCCCGTAGTCGAGCATGTCCCGAGCGCGCCGCAGACCCGCGCCCACGGCGCTGCGCGGCACGAGATCGATGACACCGTCGAGCAGCGCGTCGGGCCTGGGCGGCCCTCCCGGCGCCGCGGCCAGCGCGGCGGCGGCCGCCACGGCCATGGCGCCGACCACCGCTTCGCGGTGCTGATGGGTGGGATACGCCGAGATCTCGGCCTGGTGCGTGGCCTGCTCCGGGTCGTCCGCGTACCAGGCGCCCAGCGGGGCGATCCGCATCGCCGCGCCGTTGCCCCACGAGCCCTGCCCCTTGAAGAGGGCCGAGGACAGTTCGCGCCAGTCACCACCCTCCCTGATCTGCCGGAGCAGCCCGTCCACCGCGGGACCGTAGTCCCGGTCGGCGTCATGGTGCTCGGCGAAGGAGCGGGCCAGTTCGTCCTGGTCGACGCGGTGATGGGCGGCCAAAGTGGCCACTACGGAGGCGGCCATTTCCGTGTCGTCGGTCCATTTCCAGGGCCCTGGTGGCAATGCGCGGTCCTGGAGCAGCGGATAGTTCGCGGGCACGAAGAACTGTGAGCCCAGCGCGTCCCCGACCGCGAGACCGCGCAGGCTGGCCAGGGCACGGTCGAAGCGCCCGGCGGAAGAGGAGTCAGCGGTCATCGCCCTGCCACTCTAGTTCGTTGCGCACGGATTCCAGACAAAAGACAACAGACACGGACGACGGACGACAGTCGCCGGACAACAGTTGGCGGATGACGGATACAGCACCACCCTGGTGAAACACCACCCTGGTGAAACACCATCCTGGTGCGCTACCACCCCGGTGACGCCATGAGCCGACTACCCCGTGGCCCCGTACGACTCCGGATCACGCCAGCGTTCGAAGGGACGGTCGATCGTGTAGCGGTCGTCCTCCCCGAGGACGAGCATCCGCATCTCCGCGTTCCCAGGGTTCGACAGCGACTCGAACTCGGCGACCGTCCAGTGGAACCAGCGCATACAGAACAGCCGCATGGCCAGACCGTGGGTCACCAGGAGCACGTTCGGCGGGTGATCGGGTGCCTCGAAGCTCCGGAAGAGGCTCTCCAGGAAGTTGCCGACCCGGTCGTACACATCGGCGCCCGACTCGCCCTGTGCGAAGCGGTAGAAGAAATGCCCGTACGCGTCGCGATAGGCCTTCTGGAGCCGTACGTCGTCCCGGTCCTGCCAGTTCCCCCAGTCCTGCTCGCGCAACCGGGGCTCCTCGCGGACGCGGACCTGGCCGGGGTCCAGATGGAAGGACCTGAAGGTTTCGTGCGTGCGGCGGTACGGGGAGACGTAAACGCTTACCGGCTCGCGGCCGAAGACCTCTCTGAGCCGCTTGCCCGTCTCCTCCGCCTGTTGCCACCCCTTCTCGGTGAGTGCCAGAGCGTGGTCGGGTTCACGCTCGTAGACGGAGTCATCGGCATTGCCCACCGACTCGCCGTGCCGGACAAGAACGATGCGCCGTGGACGTGCCATACCGGAACCCTAGATCGGGTCACGCCCGATCGAGCACTCGTACGGGCTTCATACGTCGCAGGTCACACAAATCGCGGCCTCATGGAACTCCGTCAGGACGCCGTCAGGACGCCATGAAGGCTTACTCAGACGGTCCAGGTCGGTTCCAACTGGACTATGTCCCCCGTGAGCGCCACGACGTCCGCCTCTATCTGGGCTCGCAGGGCGAGCCGCTCCACCCGCTCGGCGCGGTATTTGCCGTGCTCGGCGGCCGACTGCCACATCGACAGGACCAGGAACTCGGGGCCGGGCGCCTCGCCGAACAGGCCCCGCACCATGCCGGGCGAGCCGGCCATCGCGGGGTTCCAGACCTTCTCCTGCATCAGCGCGAAATGCTCGGCGCGCTCCTCGTGCACGCGACAGTGCGCCACCCGCACGAGATCGGCCTCCGTGAAGCGCGGTTCGAAGCCGGTCTTCACGTCGAAACGGTGGTCGAAGAGTGTGGCGTACTGGTCCTTGAAGGTGCCCGACTGGGACGCGGCCAGCCGGTCATGGGAGCGCGCCATGAAGGAGTCGTAGAAGGCACGGCTCTCCCAGAAGGCGAAGATGTGGGCGACTCCGGGCCTTCCCCGGCTCCAGCCCCCGCCCTGCCCCCGGAATCCCGGCTCCCCCAGAAGTCCCGCCCATTTTCGCTGTCCCCGTTCGAAACCGCGGCGGTCCACCACGGTGCAGCGAATCCACTTGACCAGCACGGCGCCATCGTAAGGCCCAGGAACGTGGCGTCGGTCACCCTCGGGCGCACTGCATCCGCGCGAGCGCCCCCGTGCGCGTGGCACGATGGGCAACACGCCTCACCTGCCCAGCAGTTGAGGCGGCCGACGCAGGGGCACCAGGAGGGATGTGCGGTGAACGGCCTCAACAAGGGCATCAGCAAGGTCGAGGTCTCGGTGAAATGGGATCCCAGTCCCACCGGGGAACCGGCCATCGATCTGGACATCGTCGCCGCCACCTATCTCGCGACCGACACCCATGAGAACCCCGACTACGTAGTGCACTTCGGCAGCCGTTCCCCGGACGGCACCATCTATCTCAACCGGGACAGCAAGGACGGCAAGGGCTTCGGCTGGGACGAGGTGATGACCCTGGAGCTGAATCGTCTGGACAAGCGCTACACGCGCGTGATGGTCGGCGTCGCCATTCAGCAGCGCACCGGACGGCGCACGTTCGTCGGCGTCACCAACCCGGCCCTGCGGATCCGTGAGGGCTACACCGTCCTGTCCGAGGACGACTTCGGCGGCGTCCTCGGGGCCACGGCCACGACGGTCGCGGAGTTCGTACGTGACAACTCCGGAGAGTGGACCTTCCGTCCCGCCGTCCGGGGCTTCGACGCGGATCCGGCGACCTTCGCGAGGATCATGGGCAACGATGACGCGTCCTGAAGCCACGTGCCCTGGGCACACGCGCTGAAAGTACGCATACACGCTGGAAGTACGCACACACGCCGAAGGGGCGGCACAGTCTGTGACTGTGCCGCCCCTTCGGTGCGTGGGTCCGCTCGGTGCGTGGGTCCGCCAGGGATCAGCTGCAACCGCTGGTCGAACCGCAGCCCTCGCAGATGTAGCAGGAACCGGCCCGCTGCATCTTCGTACCGCAGGAGAAGCACAGGGGGGCGTCCGCCTGGATGCCCAGCTGCATCTCCACCAGCTCGGCGCTGGTGTGGGCCTGCTGCGGAGCGGGCTTGACCGCTTCGACCTCGGCCTTCGGGGTGACGACGGCCTTCAGTTCCTGCGCGCGGGGCGCGGACTGGGCCAGCCCCTCGACATCGACGTCGACGTCCTCCTCGCTCGACTCGTACGAGCCCGTCTCCAGGTGGCGCTGGCGCTCGTCGATCGAGTGGATGCCGAGGGCGGAACGCGTCTCGAAGGGCAGGAAGTCGAGCGCCAGGCGGCGGAAGATGTAGTCGACGATCGACTGTGCCATCCGCACGTCCGGGTCGTCCGTCATACCGGCCGGCTCGAAGCGCATGTTGGTGAACTTGGAGACGTACGTCTCCAGGGGCACGCCGTACTGCAGGCCTACGGAGACGGCGATCGAGAAGGCGTCCATCATGCCCGCGAGGGTGGAGCCCTGCTTCGACATCTTCAGGAAGACCTCGCCGAGACCGTCGTCCGGGTAGGAGTTGGCGGTCATGTAGCCCTCGGCGCCGCCGACCGTGAAGGACGTGGTGATACCGGGGCGGCCCTTCGGGAGGCGCTTGCGCACCGGGCGGTACTCGACGACCTTCTCGACCGCGGTACGGATGGTGTCCTCGGCCTTGGCCGTGACGGCGTCGGTCGCGGACTTCGCCTTCTCCTTGGTCTTCGCGGAGAGGGGCTGGCCGACCTTGCAGTTGTCGCGGTAGATCGCGAGCGCCTTGACGCCCATCTTCCACGCCTCGAAGTAGACCTCTTCGACGTCCTCGACGGTCGCCGTCTCCGGCAGGTTGACCGTCTTGGAGAGCGCGCCCGAGATCCACGGCTGGATCGCGGCCATCATGCGGACGTGGCCCATCGCGGAGATGGAACGCTCGCCCATGGCGCAGTCGAACACCTCGTAGTGCTCGGTCTTCAGCCCAGGAGCGTCGATCACGTTGCCGTTCTCGGCGATGTGGGCGACGACCGCCTCGATCTGCTCCTCCTGGTAGCCCAGGCGGCGCAGGGCCTGCGGGACGGTGCCGTTGACGATCTGCATCGAGCCGCCGCCGACCAGCTTCTTGAACTTGACCAGGGCGAGGTCGGGCTCAAGGCCGGTGGTGTCGCAGGACATCGCGAGACCGATGGTGCCGGTCGGGGCGATGACCGAGGCCTGCGCGTTGCGGAAGCCGTTCTTCTCGCCGAGACGCAGCACGTCCTGCCAGGACTCCGTGGCAGCGGCCCAGATCGGCGTGTCCAGGTCGTCCACACGGGGGGCAACGGCGTTGGCGTCGGAGTGCTGCTTCATGACGCGCTGGTGCGGCTGCGCGTTACGGGCGTAGCCGTCGTACGGACCGACGACCGCGGCGAGCTCCGCGGACCGCTTGTACGAGGTGCCGGTCATCAGCGAGGTGATGGCGCCGGCGAGGGAGCGGCCGCCGTCGGAGTCGTACGCGTGACCGGTCGCCATCAGCAGGGCGCCGAGGTTGGCGTAGCCGATGCCCAGCTGGCGGAAGGCGCGGGTGTTGTCGCCGATCTTCTGGGTCGGGAAGTCCGCGAAGCAGATCGAGATGTCCATCGCCGTGATGACGAGCTCGACGACCTTCGAGAAGCGCTCGACGTCGAAGGACTGGCGGCCCTTGTTGTCGTCCTTCAGGAACTTCATCAGGTTCAGCGAGGCGAGGTTGCAGGACGTGTTGTCCAGGTGCATGTACTCGCTGCACGGGTTCGAGCCGTTGATACGACCGGACTCCGGGCACGTGTGCCAGCGGTTGATCGTGTCGTCGTACTGGATGCCCGGGTCTGCGCACGCCCAGGCCGCCTCCGCCATCTTGCGGAAGAGTTCCTTGGCGTCGACCTCCTCGATGACCTCTCCGGTCATACGGGACGTCAGGCCGAACTTCTCGCCGTTCTCGACGGCCTTCATGAACGTGTCGTTCACGCGGACCGAGTTGTTGGCGTTCTGGTACTGGACGGACGTGATGTCGTCGCCGCCCAGGTCCATGTCGAAGCCCGCGTCGCGCAGGGCGCGGATCTTCTCCTCTTCCTTCACCTTGGTCTGGATGAAGTCCTCGATGTCGGGGTGGTCGACGTCGAGGATGACCATCTTGGCCGCGCGGCGCGTCGCGCCGCCCGACTTGATCGTTCCTGCGGAGGCGTCGGCACCGCGCATGAAGGAGACAGGACCCGAGGCGTTGCCGCCCGAGGAGAGCAGTTCCTTGGAGGAGCGGATCCGGGAGAGGTTCAGGCCGGCGCCGGAGCCGCCCTTGAAGATCATGCCCTCTTCCTTGTACCAGTCGAGGATCGACTCCATGGAGTCGTCGACGGCCAGGATGAAGCAGGCGGAGACCTGCTGCGGCTGGGGCGTGCCGACGTTGAACCACACCGGCGAGTTGAAGCTGAAGATCTGGTGCAGGAGGGCGTACGCCAGCTCGTGCTCGAAGATCTCGGCATCGGCGGGCGAGACGAAGTAGTTGTGGTCCTCGCCGGCCTTCCGATACGTCTTCACGATGCGGTCGATGAGCTGCTTGAGGCTCACCTCGCGCTGCGGAGTGCCCACGGCACCCCGGAAGTACTTGCTGGTGACGATGTTGACCGCGTTCAACGACCAGAAGTCGGGGAACTCGACGCCACGCTGCTCGAAGTTGACCGAGCCGTCGCGCCAATTGGTCATGACGACGTCACGGCGCTCCCAGGACACCTCGTCGTACGGGTGCACGCCCGGGGTGGTGTGAATGCGCTCGATACGCAGTCCCTTGGTGGCCTTGGTGCCCTTCGCGCGGGAACCTCGTGCCGGACCGCTCGCCGTCTCTGTCATGCCGCCTCCCTGTATCAGGCTAAAACGCCCTGAAGTGCCTCGTTCTTCCCGGGGCACGGTGTGTTTTCTGGTATTGCGAGCACCGCCTACGCGTCCGCTCGCAACAGGTATGTGGTCGCCGCCGATCGGCAGGGCCGGTGCCGGCCCTTCTCGTCAGTCGGCGGCGTTTGCGGGCACGGGGACTTCGACAGCCTCACCGGACCCGCGGTCGCTTCCTTGGCACCCCTCGCACACGTCTTCGTCGGCCGTGGCGGGGCCCTGCGTCTCTTCCCTGAGTTCCGTGATGGCTGCCTCGAAGTCCTCCAGCGAGCCGAACGCCCGGTACACGGACGCGAACCGCAGATAGGCGACGAGGTCGAGCTCCTGCAAGGGGCCGAGTATGGCCAGTCCCACGTCGTGGGTGGTCAGTTCGGCACTCCCGGTGGCCCGCACCGCCTCCTCGACCCGCTGTCCGAGCTGAGCGAGTGCGTCCTCCGTGACGGGCCGCCCCTGGCAGGCCTTGCGGACGCCGTTGATGACCTTCGTACGGCTGAACGGCTCGGTGACTCCGGACCGCTTCACCACCATGAGGGAGCACGTCTCCACGGTCGTGAACCGACGGGCGCAGTCGGGACACTGGCGGCGCCTGCGGATCGACGTGCCGTCGTCCGTCGTACGACTGTCGACGACACGGCTGTCGGGGTGCCTGCAGAAGGGGCAATGCATCGAATCCAACCCTCCTCGCACAGCACGACTCGATAGCCTCGGCAGGCCCGTGAGCCCCTCGAAGCAGCCCCAAGCATAGGCGATGACCTAGGACCTGGAAGACCGGGGGACCACAACTTCTGGGCCGCTGCGGAACTCCGACCACTATATGTAGGGCCTGACCCGGATTTCACGCTCTACGCGCGTGTCGCACCCGTATCGGCATGTGCCGCGCGTCCATTCCGGCGGGGAGCGTACGGGGATACGGTGTGCGGCAGCGGTACGGGGGCCGGTTCCCGATCCACCGGGCACCTGATGGCAGACTGGCCTTCGCCCCGTTCCGACCCACAAGGCCACGGCATCGGCGGCGAAAGTACGAGAAAGTGCGGCACCGAGCACCTTCGTCCGCCTCGTGCAGCGGTAGCCATACACCCAGACGCGTGATCACGTAAGGCCATTCGCGTTTTTTCACTCGAACGTGTGTTTGGCGCAACCTTTCGAAAGCAACTACCGTTGTCCAGCAGGGAGACGAACGAGAGGGGCCGACGTGACCACCACCGCAGACAGTGCCACCATCACTGCCCAGGACCGCTCCCAGGGCCAATTTGAGCCGGTGCAAGCCATGAATGAAACCGCGAACCAGGAGGGGCCCAAGCCCGCCCGCTCCCTGCCGGGCCGACCTCCAGGCATCCGGGCGGACAGCTCCGGGCTCACCGACCGGCAACGCCGCGTCATCGAGGTCATCAGGGACTCCGTCCAGCGGCGGGGATACCCACCGTCCATGAGGGAGATCGGACAGGCCGTCGGCCTCTCCAGCACCTCCTCCGTGGCCCATCAGCTGATGGCACTGGAGCGCAAGGGCTTCCTGCGCCGCGATCCGCACCGCCCCAGGGCCTACGAGGTCCGCGGATCCGACCAGTCCACCGCGCAGCCCACCGACACGGCCGGAAAGCCGGCGGCGTCGTACGTCCCGCTCGTCGGCCGCATCGCCGCCGGTGGTCCGATCCTCGCCGAGGAGTCGGTCGAGGACGTCTTCCCGCTGCCCCGGCAGTTGGTCGGCGACGGTGAGCTGTTCGTGCTGAAGGTCGTCGGCGACTCGATGATCGAAGCCGCGATCTGCGACGGCGACTGGGTGACCGTCCGTCGCCAGCCGGTCGCGGAGAATGGCGACATCGTGGCGGCCATGCTGGACGGTGAGGCGACGGTCAAGCGCTTCAAGCGCGAGGACGGCCATGTGTGGCTGCTGCCGCACAACTCCGCCTACCAGCCCATCCCCGGTGACGAGGCGACCATCCTCGGGAAAGTCGTGGCGGTGCTCCGGCGGATCTGAGGATCCACCCCGACCGGGCCCCGGAACCACTGCGCCGGTTCCGGGGCCCTGTGCTGTCCCGTCCTCAGGGTGCCGTCCCGTCCTCGGGGCGGCTTCTGCGCGGTCCGTCCGCAGCGTCACACGTCACAGGGGCTGCTCCCCCGGCTTTCACCGGAGGGAGCAGCCCCTGTGACGTTCAGGCCTCCTCGGCCTCCTCCGCCTCCTCCGCCTCCTCCGCCTTACGCGCCTTCTCGTCGATGGCGGCCAACGACCGCCGCACCTGGTTACCGTCCGTCGTGTACCAGAAGTCGGGCAGTGACGCCTTGAGGTAGCTGCCGTAGCGAGCGGTGGCGAGCCGCTGGTCCAGCACGGCGACCACACCCCGGTCCTCCGTCGCCCGCACGAGGCGGCCGGCGCCCTGAGCCATGAGCAGGGCCGCGTGCGTGGCCGCGACGGCCATGAAGCCGTTGCCCCCGGCCTCCTCGACCGCCTTCTGTCGGGCGCTCATCAGCGGGTCGTCGGGGCGCGGGAAGGGGATCTTGTCCATGACGACCAGCTGACAGCTGGCCCCCGGGACGTCCACGCCCTGCCAGAGCGAGAGCGTGCCGAACAGACAGGTCTTCGGGTCCGCGGCGAAGTTCTTGATCAGCTCGCCGAGTGTCTCCTCGCCCTGGAGCAGGATGGGGAACTCCGGGACGCGGGAGCGCAGTTCCTCCGCGGCCAGCTGGGCGGCCCGCATCGAGGAGAACAGGCCGAGCGTACGACCGCCGGCCGCCTTGATCAGCTCGGTGAGTTCATCGAGCATGTCCCCGCGGTCGCTGTCCCTGGCAGGTCTGGCCAGGTGTTTCGCGACGTACAAGATGCCCTGCTTGCCGTAGTCGAAGGGCGAGCCGACGTCGAGACCCTTCCAGACCGGGATGTCCTCGCCCTGGACGCCTTCCGGGGACAGGCCGAGGGAGGCGCCCACGCCGTTGAAATCGCCGCCGAGCTTCAGGGTGGCCGAGGCCAGGACGACGGAGCGGTCCGTGAAGAGCTTCTCGCGCAGCAGGCCCGCGACGGACATCGGCGCGACCCTCAGGGACACCCCGAAGCGGTCGTGCCGCTCGTACCAGACGACGTCCCACTCGGAGCCGTTGGTGATGCGCTCCGCCACGTCGTGGACGCTCTCCACGGAGGCGAGGGCCTGCTTGCGGACCGCGTCCTCGTCGGTGACGGACTTGTCGCGGGTCGCCCCGATCCCCGAGATCACCGTACGGGCTGCGTCCCGCAGGGCCATCAGCGCGTACCCGAGGTCCTCCGGGATCTCCTCAAGGCGGCCGGGCAGGGCCAGCTCCATCAGCCGCTCGAAGCCCTCGGCGGCCGTCTGGAGCTGATCGGCCGCTTTTTCGTTGACGAGCTTCGCCGCCCGGCGCACGGCGCGGTTGACCTGTCCCGGGGTGAGCTCGCCGGTCGCGACGCCGGTGACCCGGGAGACCAGCTCGTGGGCCTCGTCGACGATCAGCACCTCGTGCTGCGGGAGGACGGGGGCGCCTTCGATGGCATCGATCGCCAGGAGCGCGTGGTTGGTGACGACGACGTCGGCGAGCTTGGCGCGCTCACGGGCCGCCTCGGCGAAGCACTCCGCTCCGTAGGCGCACTTCGAGGCGCCGAGGCACTCCCTGGAGGAGACGGAGATCTGCGACCAGGCCCGGTCCGAGACACCGGGGGTGAGGTTGTCGCGGTCCCCCGTCTCGGTCTCGTCCGACCATTCCCGCAGCCGCAGCAGGTCCTGGCCCAGCTTGCTGGTGGGTGCGGCCGCCTCGAACTGGTCGAAGAGGCCCTCCTCCTCGTCCTGCGGCGCTCCTTCGTGGAGACGGTGCAGGCAAAGGTAGTTCGACCGGCCCTTGAGCATCGCGAACTCGGGTCGGCGGCGCAGCAGCGGATGCAGGGCGTCCACCGTGCGCGGCAGATCCCGCTCCACGAGCTGCCGCTGGAGCGCCAGGGTGGCCGTCGCCACGACGACCCGCTCCCCGTGCGCCAGCGCGGGAACCAGGTAGCCGAGCGACTTTCCGGTGCCTGTGCCGGCCTGGACCAGCAGATGGGAACCGTCGTCGATGGACTGGGCGACGGATTCGGCCATGGTCACCTGGCCAGGGCGCTCCGTGCCGCCGACGGCTGTGACGGCGGCGTGCAGGAGTTCGGGGAGTGAGGGCTCTGTCATAGCCCGACCACCCTACGGGTCGGCACCGACAACCGGGTGATCGCGGCGGTGGAGGGGGACGTGATCAGGACGCGGACACGGGCGTCGACGCTGTGTGTGATCACGACTGGTGGAGGGGGTTCGGAACGGTGCCGTGCACGGCGGCGTGCGGGCGATGCAGCCGGTCCCGGTAGCCGTCGAGGTGCAGCCGGTTGCGGTTGAGGCAGAGCCGCTCGATACGGGGAGTGAGCAGGTCGAACGTCTCGTGGCGTTCCTTGAGCTCCGGGAAGAGCTTGTGGTGCCGGAGGATCTCCGCCCGGACGAGTGACCAGAACTCGTCCTCGCGAACTCCCAGTTGCTCCTGGCACAGCGGCGCCAGATAGCGGAATACACCGACGAAGAGCCCAGAGTGGATGAACTGCGTGAGGAAGGCGGCCGGCTCCGTGAGCAGCACGGCCCGTACGTCGTCCGGCATGGAGGCATGCTCGGGAAGCCGCTCGGCGCTCACGTTCACGTCGTCCACGAAGTCCTTCACCGCGAGCCGCACCGGTACGTCGTGGTCGTCGAAGACAACGATCGCGTTCTCGCCATGTGGGCTGAACACAGTGCCGTAGCGGTAGAGGAAGTGCAGCAGGGGCGGCAGCAGCGCGGCGAAGAGGTGGCGCAGCCAGCTTCGCGGGTCGAGGCCCGAGCGGTCGACGAGCTCCGCCGCGAAGGCACGGCCCTCGGGGTCGGTGTGCAGGAGAGCGGCGAGCGTACGGGCGCGTTCACCGGGCACGAGATGGCGGGACAGCGGCTCGCGCCAGATCGCGCCGAGCAGTTCCTTGTACTGGTAGGGGACTTCCGGCAGCGTGTCGTACAACGGGTGTCCGACCGTCACGGACGCGACCTCGCCCAGCAGGATCACCCCGCAGGTGTCGTGCAGGAAGGGATCGGTGTCCCGCAGCCCGTGCATCCAGGCGGTGACGGCGGGGGCCGCGAGTGTCCGTTCCGTCGGGAGCCCGCGCCACACGAGGGTGTTGAGTACGGACAGCGGCAGTTTCACGGTGTGCCGGTCCGGGCGTGAAGTGTTCAGGAACGTACGGATCGACTGCTGGGGCAGACGGAGATCACCGTCCGGGGGCAGGGGGACGATGGCCCCCGCGGCGACGGAGGGCGCGAAGAGCGGCAGCACGACGTCGTTCCACTGCCAGGGGTGCACGGGCAGATAGAGATACGACTCCGGCGTGAGGCCTCGCGTGCGCAGTGCGGTGTCGTACGACTTGCGGACCGCGGGGTCGAGCTCGCGCGCGTAGAGCTGGTCGGCGCTGTCGAGGCCCTGGACACCCCGATAGGTGGCGAGCGAGGTGTGGACGGCGATCCACGGAAGGACTGTCGCCCTTCTGCCCTCGGGCGCCCACTGGGCGGCGTCCGTCGCGGAGAAGCCGAGCCGGCCCTTGTTGAGGACGATCCAGGGATGACCCGTCTGGTGGCCTTCCAGCTCCGCGTACCCGAGATCGGCCAGGCGGGCGGCCGGGAGGGCGGTGTGGTCCAGCCGGGCGTCCGCGGCGAGTGTGATGGACAGTTCGCGGATGACGTGACCGAGGGTGGCGCCGTCGAGACGAAGCACGGCACGGGCGCGGGTGAGGAAGTCGAGGGGGTCGGTGTAGGGCCGCTGGTGCGGGGGTGGCTCGGGGTCGCCGGATGCCGGAGGGGCGGTGGGGGCGGTGGGGCTTCTGGTTGTCCCGGCCGCTTCGGTCAGGGTGAGTGACGCCGGGTCCACCCGCCAGCTGTCGTACGCACCGCGGCGGGCGCGGAAGGCGAGGATGCCACCGGCGTCGAGGCGCAGTGTGTAGGAGCGCTCGCCATCGGGGGCGGCGCCGGCCTGCTCGGGCTCGTAAGGAGGCGCGGTCGTGGGCCCGGGGACGGGCGGCGCGGTGGGCGGTCGCTGAGCCTCCGTATCGAGTGGCGAATCGTCTCCTCTGGTTCCCTGGGACCCGCCGGGAGCCCCGGCGTTGAAAGGGCTGGAGGGGCTGGAGGCGCTGGAGGGACTCGCAGCAGCGTCGGCTGCCGCCGCACCGCCGGTGCGGTGCGCGGTCGGCTCCGGCAGGAGGATCTCCTCGTGCGCGAACTCGCCGATCATCTTCGCGAGGAGGCGGCGCCCCGCCTCCTCCCATCTTTCCGGGCTCAGTTCCGGGGGATCGTAGAGACGTGACGGCTCTCCGGGAGGTGGGGCGGCGGACGGGTTCGGCACAGGGACTCCTCGACTGGGAACCTGATCGGGAAGAGCGGTGTACTGGAAGTGACGGCGCTACAACAGATCGCGCAGGGCCCGGTCCCTGACCATGAGGGCTGCCTTCTTGTCGGGCAGATCGACCTCGGCGGAGAACCGGAAGCCGGCGCTCAGGAACGCGGACACGGAAGGGGTGTTGCGAAGGTCGGGCTCTGCGACGACTCGTGCGCAGGAGGGACGACGGTCGAGGACGAGGTCGGAGACAGCACGGAGCAGGATCGTGCCGAGTCCCCGCCCGCGATGGGCGACACCGCCGATGAGGAGGTGGACCCCGGTGTCGTGCAGACGGGCCGGGTAGTGGCGGGCCAGCGGGTCGAGATCCGCGCGGTAGATCTCCCAGTAGCTCATCGGTGTGCCGTTCAGCATGCCGAGACAGGGGACGCTGCGTCCGTCGCCGGAAAGTTGGGCACGCACGTGGCCCTCGGTCGCCGTACCGGGGCCGGAGAGCTCCCAGAAGGCGGCCACGGCAGGGTCGTTCATCCAGCGAGTGATCAGCGGAAGGTCACGGGCGAGGTGTACGGGGATCAGGTGGAAGGCGCCCGCAGCGGTGGCCGTCTGCCCCCAGTCACCGACGCGGTCGAGCAGGTCCTCACCGGCGGAGGTGAGGAGGCGGGCGGGTCCCGTCCCGTGCGGCGTCGGGTGCTGCTTCCCGCCGTCTTGTTCGCCGCCGCTGGGCTCTCCGCGCTCCGTGGCTGATGCGGCGTCCCGGCATTCGGCTGCTTCGCCTGCTCCGGCCGCCCCGCCTGCCCCGGCCGTCTCGGCTGCCCCGGTTGCCCCGGCTGCTTCAGCGTCCTTGGTGAAGAGCGCGAGGTAATCGTCGGGCAGACGCAGGTCGAGGGTGTCCGCGTTGCCAGGGCTGTCCGGCCTGTCCGGGCTGCCTGCGCTGCCCGCAGCGGGGCCCGTTTCGCCACGGGCGCCGGCGCGGTAGGCGGCGTCGGCGTCGGCGTCGGTGCGCGCATCGGGGGGAGGCACGGCGACGCTCCTCTCAGGAGACGGAGTGGGTCATGGTCCTCAGGAATGAAGGGGGTTGGCGATGGTGACGTAGACGGACTGGGTGTCGACCGGACCGACGAGTTCGTCGAGACCGTGCAGCCGGGTCAGCAGGTTGGCCTTGCAGCGCAGGACGGGAGAGTCGAGCAGAAGGGCGGGCAGGGTTGTTCGCCGCAGGCGGGCCGGGCCGGACGCGACATCGGTGAGGAAGCGGCGGAAGGCGGCCAGCAACAGGCGTTCGTCAGCGAGGCGTTGGGAGCCGAAGGCGCCGATGAGGCCGAGCACGTTGTTGATGGCGAGGTAGTAGGCGAACCGTTCGTCGGTGACCGCGTCGGAGACGAAGGTGTCGCTGTGCTCGCCGATGCCGGGCAGTCGTTCGTTCAGTTCCGCGCGCCGGGACTCGCGGAAGTAGTAGCCCTGGTTGTCGCGGTAGCGGCCGCCCCTGGGCCAGCCTTCCGGGTCCAGCAGGAGCAAGGTGTTCTGCTGATGTGCCTCCAGCGCGATGCCGGCCTCACTGTCCAGCCAGAGGACGGGGCGGACGACGTGTTCGAGGTAGCGCAGGAACCACTCCGCGGCGACGGCTCCACGCGGCCGGCCCGTGCGGCCGGCGAGCCGGGTGACGATCTCGGTGAGCCGGGACCGGGCCACGGACCGGGTCGGCTCGGGGTGCCGCTGCCCGGTGGACATGCTCCCGAGCCTCGGCGAGACGAGCCCGGCGATGCAGGAGACATCGTCGGTCGGCGTGAACGGGTTGTGACGGATCATCACGTCGAGGCCGGTCACCGGGGTGCCGTCGGTCTCGTTCACCGCGAGCCACGCGGGATCGCGCACGATGTCGAAGCCCGGGTG
Organism: Streptomyces sp. NPDC087844; assembly: GCF_044742785.1. Lineage (NCBI taxonomy): Bacteria > Bacillati > Actinomycetota > Actinomycetes > Kitasatosporales > Streptomycetaceae > Streptomyces > Streptomyces sp. NPDC087844. Next base: position 866,933 of record NZ_JBIUVD010000001.1, read on the forward strand.
GGTCGCCTGCCACTGGTCGGCGAGGCCGGCGCGCAGCAGTCGGTGGACCTCGACCCCCCGGTGGAATTCCTTGCGGAGGTTCTCTCGGCGGGAGTTGGTGATGCGCAGGCCAAGCGACAGCTTCAGCATCGCGGGGGCACCGGAGCGGTAGAGGGTGCGGACGGAGGAGGTGGGGTGCCACGGGGAGCCGTGGGGGCCGAGGTCCCGGAGGAGTCCGGCGGTGAGCAGTCTCCCGGTCTCCGAGCGCCGGTGGACTTCACGAAGCTGCCAGGGGTGCATCGGCAGCGCGGCGTAGCTCTCGGGCAGTTGCAGTCCGGCACCGGCGAGCCGGGAGGTGAGCTGTTCCGCGGGTACGGGCCGGCCTCGCTCCGTCCACGCCGAGCCGGTGGCGAGCACGGAGGGAGCGACGGCCATCCAGTGCAGCGCGAAGGAGCCGCGCAACTCCGGCGAGTAGAGCCGGTTCTCGGCGACGGAGAGCCCTTCGCGGCTCTTCGGTGTGGGGTGTAGCGGGTGGCCCAGCAGCAGTGACTGTTCGGCGGAGAGGAAGAGGTCGGAGCCGTCGGCGGGGTTCTCCCTGCGGTCCCTGATGAACACGACGGTCCGTCGCAGTGAGTCCGCGACCCGGCCGACCAGGTCACCGTCGTCGACCGAGGCCCGGAACCCGGTGGCCGCGGCGGAGGCGACGTAGGCGCTCGCTGCGGCGGTGGTCGCACCCGGAGCAGTGGGGGTCGTCGCTTCGGCGGACGCGTGCGCGGAGGCGGAAGCGGAAGCGGACTCGACGGACGCTGTCGGCGCCCCGTACGCCGGAGTTCCGTGCGTAGGAGCCCCGTGCGTAGGAGTTCCGTGCGTAGGAGTTCCGTGCGTAGGAGTTCCGTGCGTAGGGATCTCGTGTGTCGGGATCTCGTGTGTCGGGATCCCGTGCGTAGGGATCTCGCGCCCCAGCAGGGCCGCGAGTGTGACGGCGTCGGTGGGAGGGGCCTGGTCCGGGGCGCTGGCGAGGTGAGGAGGGCCCAGCCGGTGCCACCCCGTGAGGGACCAGTACTGGACCGGGACGACGAGGGCCGTACCACTGGCCGGAAGGGGGATGCGCAGGGTGCCGTCGGCAGGTGCGGGGAGGTCGTGCTCGCGTACCCAGCAGCGCAGCAGGTTCTCCACCGCCGCGGCCTGGGCGGCGGTGTGCGGGTCGGGGTGTTCCAGCAGATCGGTGGTGGCACCGTACAGTCCTTCGGACTTTCTGGCCCCTCCCTTCTGCCGGGGGACCGATTCGGCCCCCGGCCCGAGCGGGGCCTGCGGGCGGCAGGCTGCTCGCTCGTGGGGCTGGGGGCGTCCGTCGGATGCGGGCGTGGCGTTCAAAAGGGTTCCTTGGGGGTGGTTCAGGCTCGTACGGCGACGAGCCGGGGCTGTTCCGGCATAGGTGACACCTGTGCGTTTCCTGGTCGGGGCGGGGAGATGGAGGGTCCGCCGGGTAGTCCTGACAGTTGTCGACGCCGTTGTCGACGCCGTTGTCAGCGGGGAGGCACCCGCTCCCGGTCCCGGATCCCCCACAGGTCGACCGCCCTACCCTGCGTGTTCGGTCTGTTCGGTCTGTTCGGTCTGCTCGGTGCGGTCGGTGCGGTCGGCCGGCAGCTTTCGGGCGCCCGCGCCACCTCGGCCGGTGGGTGTCTTCGCCACCTCGGCCACCGCGTCAGCGAGCCGGTCCAGTACCGCGGTCGCCTGCTCGTCGGTGATCGTCAGTGGTGGTAGCAGGCGCACCACGCCGGCGTGCCGGCCGCCCAGTTCCACGATCAGTCCGCGTCGCAGGCACTCCTGCTGGACGGCAGCCGCCAGCTCGGGCGCGGCGGGGGGAGGCCCTCCTGGGGTCGCGGACGGCTTCTCGGGGTCCACCAACTCGACGCCGATCATCAGTCCTCGGCCACGCACCTCTCCGACGCAGGCGAAGTCGGACTCCAGAGCGCGGAGTCGGCCGATCATGCGGTCGCCCAGTGCGGCGGCGCGCTCGGCGAGCCCGTTCTCGCGGACGTACGCGAGGGTCGCGGCGCCCGCCGCCATGGCGAGTTGGTTGCCGCGGAACGTGCCGGCGTGGGCGCCCGGTTCCCATACGTCGAGGTCGTCGCGGTAGACGACGACGGCCAGCGGCAGGCTGCCGCCGATGGCCTTGGACAGGACCATCACGTCGGGTGTCACACCGCTGTGCTCGACCGCCCAGAAGGTGCCGGTCCGGCCGACCCCCGTCTGCACCTCGTCGGCGATCAGTGGAATGGAGCGCGTCGCGGTGATCTCCCGTATCCGCCGCATCCAGTCGTCGCGGGCCGGGATCACTCCGCCCTCGCCCTGCACCGGTTCGAGGATCATGCCCGCGGGGCTCGTCACCCCGGATTTGGCGTCGTCGAGGAGGGACTGCGTCCAACGGGCGGCGAGTGCGGCCCCGTGCTCGCCTCCGACGCCGAACGGGCAGCGGTAGTTCTGCGGATAGGGCAGGCGCGTGACCCGTACGTCGGGGGCGCCTCCGGATGCCGCGAGCGCCCCTTCGGTCATCCCGTGATAGGCGCCGGTGAAGGCGAGGATGCCGCTGCGTCCGGTCGCGGTGCGTACCAGTTTCAGCGCCGCCTCCACGGCGTCCGTGCCCGCGGGGCCGCAGAACTGCACACGCGCGCGGTCGGCGAGACCGGGCGGCAGCGTACGGAACAGCTCGGTGGTGAAGGCGTCCTTGACGGGTGTGGCCAGGTCCAGGACGTGCAGGGGGGCTCCCGAGTCGAGGACCTTCCGGATGGCCTCCAGGACGACCGGGTGGTTGTGGCCGAGGGCCAGCGTGCCCGCGCCCGAGAGGCAGTCGAGGTAGCGGCTCCCGTCGGCGCCCTCGATGGTCAGCCCGCGCGCCCGCACGGGGACGATCGGCAGGGCGCGCGCGTAGGTGCGCGCCGCCGACTCGCGCGCCGACTGCCGTCGCAGGATGCCCTCTTGCGCCGCGCGCGCCGTCGCGTTCTCATGCACCGTGCGTAAGGTCGCGGTTTCGTGCGCCGTGCGCGCCGTCGCTTTCCCCTGCATCGCGCGCGCCCCCGCCGCTTCCTGTGTCGCGGGCGCCGCCTCGGGTGCGGACTCCGTCACAGTCACGTCTGTCGTCCTCCCGCTGTTCACGCCGTACGCCGTACGCCGTACGCCGTACGCCGTCCACGCTGGTTGCGCCACGTTGTCCAGGGGCGAGTTGCCGGTCCACCCGATGGGAGGCGTCAGGGGGATGAACGCGGCCGGAACGTCCCCCGTACGTACCAACGACGAGGACCGCGCAGGGCAACGGCGGACCTGAGATCCCTGCCGTGACGGAACCGTTGCGGGTCCGTCGGAAGTCCCCCACAGCAACGGCATAGTCTGTGGTGCCGTTCGGCGATCCTCGCTGATCAGCACCCACGGTCCACGTCGGGTACGCACGGGTCCCCGGATCCGTACGAAGTTCCGCGTGGCGGCACAGAGTTGTTCGTTCACCTCCAGGGGGAGTCCACACCATGCGACCGATACGCCCGCTCTTCGCCGCCCGTCGAGGGAAGAGCCCGCGCCGCAGAATCTCCCCCGTGCTGGCCGCGGTGGGCCTGGCCACCGCGCTGGCTCTGACCACCACCGCCTGCGGCTCGGGCGAGGAAGCCGACGCGGCTGCCGAGACGTCCGCCGCCGCGGCCGGTGACGGCAAGATCGAGATCCCGGACGACATCAAGGACAGACTCAAAGAGCACGGCGTCGACATCGACAAGTGGAAGGGCGGCGCCTGGAAGAACTGGGACAGGGACGACTGGCTGCGCGAGGCCGGCGACTACATCAACCCGATCATCGCGGACCTATGGGACCCGGACCGTATGCGCGAGGCCGAGGACCCGGACCAGGGCAAGGGTGTCGACGAGAACGACCTCTCGGGTGACCAGGGCGTGACCGACCCCGAGCCGGCTCCCGTGGAGGCCAAGGCCGTTCCGGCGGGCTACCACGAGAACGCGCCCGAGGCGGGCAAGGTGTTCTTCGACTCCCCCGAGGGCACGATGGTCTGCTCGGCGACCGTGGTCGAGGACCCGGCCCACCCGGGCAAGTCCAACCTCGTGTGGACCGCCGGCCACTGTGTGCACGCGGGCAAGAAGGGCGGCTGGTACCGCAACATCGCCTTCGTGCCCTCGTACAACGACAGCGCCATGTCGGCGGCCGAGAACGCTGGTGCCACCAAGGAGCAGGTCGCTCCGTACGGCGTCTGGTGGGGCAACTGGGCGCAGACCTCGGACCAGTGGATCGAGCAGGGCGGCCCGACGGGCGGCGAGGGCGCCTCGTACGACTTCGCCGTTATTCATGTGACGCCGGAGAAGGGGGGCGACGGCAAGTCCCTGGAGGAGACCGTCGGTTCGGCGCTCCCGGTCGACTTCGACGCTCCGGCCGTGTCCGAGGTCGGGGACATCACCGCGACCGGTTACCCGGCGGCGAAGCCGTTCGACGGGGAGACCATGTACCAGTGCACGGACAAGCCGGGCCGGCTCTCGCTCGTCAGATCCAACCCGACGATGTACCGCATCGGTTGCACCATGACCGGTGGTTCCTCGGGCGGTGGCTGGGTCGCGACGGGCTCGGACGGCGAGCCCGCGCTGGTCTCCAACACCTCGATCGGCCCGGTGACCGCGGGCTGGCTGGCGGGTCCGCACCTGGGCACGGAGGCCAAGGGGATCTACGACGCGGTGAGCAAGAAGTACGCGGCACAGCGGTAGCGGCACGGGGACGGACGGCGGCAGGGTGGGCCTCACGGAATCATTCACCGGCCGGCCGCCGTTCGCCCTCGACTCCCGGGCACAGTCAGGTTGTCGCGGTGGCACGGGCTCCGCGGAGGGGCTTACCGGCGTTCTCCGCGCCCGACCCGCAGGTGCCTGAACCGCAGTGCCCGACCCGCAGGTGCCCGACCTACAGGTGCCTGACCTACAGGTGCCCAACCTGTATGTGCCCGACCCGTATGTGCCCGACCCGCAGGTCAGAAATACACGTTCTATCGGGGGTAACCACACCATGCGTTCCACACGTCCGTCCTTCGCGGGTAGTCGTGGGCGGGGCCGCTTCCTCGCCGCCGCCGGACTCGCCGCGGCCCTGGCCCTCACCGGCACCGCCTGCGACTCGGGGGACGACAAGGCCGCCGACAAACCGGCCGCCACGGGTTCCGAGTCCTCCGGTTCCGAGTCCTCCGGTTCCGACAAGATCGAAATTCCGGCCGACATCGCCGACAGGCTCAAGGAGCACGGCATCGATGTCGACGACTGGAAGGACGGCGAGTGGAAGAACTGGGACAAGGACAAGTGGCTCACTGAAGCCCAGGACTTCGTCAATCCGGTGATCGAGGGACTCTGGAAGCCCGAGCGGATGACATCCGCCGAGGACCCGCAGAAGACGGTCTCCACGAAGGACGCGGCGGCCGGGCAGGGCGTCAGCGACCCGGCGCCCGCCCCGGTCACGGCGGAGCGCGAGGAGACCCCGTACCACGAGAACGCCGCGCCGGTCGGGAAGGTCTTCTTCGACTCCCCCGAGGGCTCGATGGTCTGCTCCGGGACGGTCGTCACGGATCCGCGCAATCCCGGTAGATCCAACCTCGTCTGGACCGCGGGTCACTGTGTGCACGCCGGCGGTGGCGGTGGCTGGTACCGCAACATCGCCTTCGTGCCCGCCTACAACGACCTCGGCAAGTCCGAGGCCGAACTGGGCAACGCCACGCAGGAGGAGATCGCCCCGTACGGCCAGTTCTGGGCCGACTGGGCCTCGACCTCCGACGAGTGGATCGCGGGCGGGTCGGAGTCGGGCGGCGCGGGTGCCCCGTACGACTACGCGGTGCTGCACGTGAAGCCGGAGGCCGGCGACAAGTCCCTTGAGGAGACGGTCGGCAACGCGTTGGACGTGGACTTCTCCACGCCCGCCGCCACGAACGCGGGCACGATGGGAGCCTGGGGCTACCCGGCGGCGGCACCCTTCGACGGCCTGATCATGCACAAGTGCGTCGACCGGCCGGGCCGGCTCTCGCTCAGCCCGGGGCTGCCGACCATGTACCGCATCGGGTGCACGATGACCGGTGGTTCGTCCGGCGGCGGCTGGTTCCGCGCGGTCGACGGCAAGACCGTGCTCGTCTCGAACACGTCGATCGGCCCGACCGACAGCATCTGGCTGGCCGGTCCCCAACTGGGCAAGGGCGCCAAGGCCATCTACGACAACATGAGCGAGGAGTACGGCGCCAAGTAGCGCAGCGCCGTACACACCCACGCGCGGTACGCAGTACGCCGTACGCACACCGAAGGCCCGCCCCCTACCGGGGGACGGGCCTTCGCTGCGGTTGCCGGTTGCGTACGTGCCGTTGCGTACGTGCCGTTGTGTACGTGCGGTTGCGTACGTGCCGTTGCGTACGTGCGGTGCGCTTACCTGGGGTGCGGTCGCGTGGTTCAGGCTGCCGGAGCCGGAATGTACGGAGCCAGCTCCGCCGCCAGTTCCTCGTGCACCCGCACCTTCATCAGGGTGCCCTCCGGGGTGTGCTCCTCGGAGAGGACTTCGCCGTCGGCGTGGGCCCGCGCCACCAGCCGGCCGAGCGTGTAAGGCACGAGGGCCTCCAGCTCGACCGAGGGGTGCGGCAGTTCGACGTCGATGAGCGCGAGCAGCTCCGCGATGCCCTGGCCGGTACGGGCCGAGACCGCGATGGAGCGCTTTTCGTTCCGCATCAGCCGCTGGAGCACCAGCGGGTCGGCCGCGTCCGCCTTGTTGATCACCACGATCTCGGGCACCTTGGTGGCACCCACGTCACGGACGACCTCACGCACGGCGGCCAGCTGCTCCTCCGGCGCCGGATGCGAACCGTCCACCACGTGCAGGATCAGGTCGGAGTCCCCGACCTCCTCCATCGTGGAGCGGAACGCCTCGACGAGGTGGTGCGGCAGATGCCGTACGAAGCCGACGGTGTCCGCCAGCGTGTACAGCCGCCCGCTCGGGGTCTCGGCCCGGCGCACGGTCGGGTCGAGGGTCGCGAACAGCGAGTTCTCGACGAGTACGCCCGCGCCCGTGAGGCGGTTGAGCAGCGAGGACTTGCCCGCGTTGGTGTAGCCGGCGATCGCGACCGAGGGCACCTTGTTCCGGCGGCGCTCCTGGCGCTTGATGTCGCGGCCGGTCTTCATGTCCGCGATCTCCCGGCGCATCTTCGCCATCTTCTCGCGGATACGGCGCCGGTCCGTCTCGATCTTGGTCTCACCGGGACCACGGGTGGCGAGGCCACCGCCCGAGCCGCCGCCCATCTGACGGGACAGCGACTGACCCCAGCCGCGGAGCCTCGGCAGCATGTACTGCATCTGCGCGAGTGCGACCTGCGCCTTGCCCTCCCGGGACTTGGCGTGCTGGGCGAAGATGTCGAGGATCAGGGCCGTCCGGTCGATGACCTTGACCTTGACGACGTCTTCGAGGTGGATGAGCTGGCCCGGCGACAACTCACCGTCGCAGATGACCGTGTCCGCGCCGGTTTCGAGCACGACGTCCCGCAGCTCGTTGGCCTTGCCGGAACCGATGTACGTGGCCGCGTCGGGCTTGTCCCGGCGCTGGATGACACCGTCGAGCACGAGCGCTCCCGCGGTCTCCGCGAGGGCGGCCAGCTCGGCCAGTGAGTTGTCCGCGTCGGTCGCGGTCCCCGAGGTCCACACACCGACGAGTACCACGCGCTCCAGACGGAGCTGTCGGTACTCGACCTCGGTGACGTCCTCAAGCTCGGTCGAGAGGCCCGCGACACGGCGCAGGGCCGCACGCTCGGAGCGGTCGAACTGGTCGCCGTCCCGCTCTCCGTCGATCTCGTGGCTCCAGGCGACGTCCTCTTCCATCAGGGCATCGGCCCGAAGACCGTCGGGGTGGTTCTGCGCGAGGCTCTGTGTGTCCTGGGAAGGGGAAGAAGAGGAGGTCATTGGGTCCTTACGTCGATGGGGATACGGGTGACGGACTCCTCGCCCGTCACTCACCTCAACGCCCGGGACCGCCGGGAGATTCCCGCCGGGCCGCAGGGCCGTGCCGCCGACCCGAAGTGCCGTCGACGTGAAGATGTTCGCACGGCACGCCCCGTCTCGTCACTCGAATTCCCGGGGTTACGGGGCACACCCTTCGGGCATTACCGGGCGCGCCCCGCGGGGTTCACCCGGCGCGTTTCGCGGCCTTCTCCTCGGGCCCCGCGCTCTTCCAGTCGGGGTGTCCCGGCATGGGCGGGGTCTTCTCCGCGTAGAGCCACGCCTTGAAGAAGCCGCTCAGATCGCGGCCCGCGATGCCCGTGGCCAGGCGCTCGAAGTCCGCCGTGTCGGCGACACCGTCGTGGTGGGTGCTCACCCAGGCGCGCTCCAGCCGCTCGAAGGCGGGGCGGCCGATCTCTTCGCGCAGCGCGTACAGGACGAGGGCGCTGCCGTCGTAGACGTTCGGGCGGAAGATGCTGAGCTTCCGGCCGGGCTCGGCCTCCTTCGGCGTGGCGGGCGGTCCGCCGGCGCTTCGCCAGGTGTCGGACGACCGGTAGGCGGCCTTCATCCGGGCCTCCATGGGCTTGTCGGCCTTCTCCTCGGCGAAGAGTGCCTCGTACCACGTGGCGTGTCCTTCGCTGAGCCACAGGTCGGACCAGGTGCGCGGGGAGACGCTGTCGCCGAACCACTGGTGGGCCAGTTCATGCACCATGATCGACTCGACGTACCACTTCGGGTACTCGGTCCGGGCGAAGAGGTCCCTCTCGAAGAGGGAGAGCGTCTGTGTCTCCAGTTCGAATCCGGTACGCGCCTCGGCGACGAGCAGCCCGTACGTCTCGAAGGGGTAGTCGCCGACCTTCTCCTGCATCCAGGCGATCTGGTCGGGGGTTTTCCTGAGCCACGGCTCCAGCAGCTTGCGGTCCTTCGTGGGCACCACGTCGCGTACGGGCAGACCGCCGGGGCCGTTTCGGCGCACCACGGAGGAGCGGCCGATGGACACCTGGGCCAGCTCGGTGGCCATGGGGTGTTCGGTGCGGTAGGTCCAGGTGGTGCCGGCGGCACGGCGGGTCGCCCCTACGGGGAGGCCGTTGGCGACGGCCGTGTAACCGTCGGGGGCGGTGACCCGGATGGTGAACATCGCCTTGTCCGACGGGTGGTCGTTGCCGGGGAAGACGCGGTGTCCGGCGTCGGCCTGGTTGGCCATCGCGAGCCCGTCCTCGGTCCGCACCCAGCCGCTCTGCTGGTCCTCCGTGGAGACCGGGTTGCTGTCATGGTGCACGGTGACACGCATCGGGATGCCGGGCGGCAGCGCTTCGGCGGGCGTGACGACCAGGTCCTCGCCGGCGCCGCGGAACTCCGCGGGCTCGCCGTCGACGTCGACGGATCGCACTGTCCCGTGCGAGTAGTCAAGATTGAACTGTTCCAGCCACTCCGTAGTGCGGGCCTCGATGACGGTGACAGCCGGCAGCGCTTTGGTGTTGCTGCCGGAATAGGTGAAGGCCAGGTCGTACGCCGTGACGTCGTACCCGGGGTTGCCCAGGTAGGGGAAGAGACGGTCGCCGATACCGAGCGGTGACGGTGCGGGGGCGCTCGCGGCGATGAGGCAGACGGATGCGGCGGAGGCGAGTAGCGCGGTCCTGAGCCGTGGCTGTCGTCGCCGGCGTCGCTGTCGAGGGGCCGTGGGGGCCGTCGTCCCGGCGGTGTGGGGGGTTGTGCGGGTGCGCAGCATGCGTCACGGCTATCAGCGCGGGGACGCTTGGCGGTGACGGCTCGCGTCGGGGCCACCCGAACGGGTGCCTCCGCGGCGTGATCCGTTGTCGGGCGCAGGTACGGGTGCGGGTGCGGGTGCGGGCGCAGGTACGGGTGCGGGTGCGTTGTGGCTGGTCGCGCCGTTCCCGGCGCCCCAAAGACGAGAGACGGGAGACGGGAGACGAAGGACTGTGACGGGTCTCTACGTGGTCGTCGACTGGTGGTGGGCTCGGCTTACGTCGAAGACGCCCGGGACGTTGCGCATCGCGCGCATGAGGGCGGGGAGGTGCGCGGCGTCCGGGAGCTGGAGTGTGTACGTATGGCGTACACGCTGCTGGCTGGGCGGTTCGACTGTCGCCGAGACGATGGCTACGCCTTCCAGGGCGATCGCCTCGGTGAGGTCGGCGAGGAGATGGGGCCGCCCGAAGGACTCCGCGAAGAGCGTGACACGGCACTCGCTGCTGTCGCCCCAGCGCACCTCGACCTCCGCGCGCCCCACGCTCTTCATGCGCTCCACCGCGGCGCACTCCACGCGGTGCACGGTCACCACTCCCCCGCGCACGGAGAATCCGGTGATCGCGTCGGGCGGTACGGGCGTACAGCAGCCCGCGAGACGTACGGTCGCGCCGGGCCGGTCGACGACGACGTCCGCGGCGGCCGGGCGGGCGGCGGGCCCGTCCGCGGCCGGGCGGCGGGTCTCGGCGGGAGCTTCGGCCGGCGCGGCGGAGGCCGGGTGCGCGGCCAGCCAGCGCGTGATGGCGATCCGTGCGACGGGGGTGTGCGCGTGCTCCAGCCACTCCCTGGAGGGCTCCGAGGCCGGGTCCTGGCCCATGAGCAGCTGAACGGTGTCTCCGTCGCTCAGAACCGTGCTCAGCCTCGCCAGGCGGCCATTGACGCGTACGCCGATACAGGCGTGCGCGTCCTCGCCGTACTGCTCGTAGGCGGCGTCCACACAGCTGGCGCCCGCGGGCAGTCCGAGTGTGCCTCCGTCGGGCCGGAAGACCGTGATCTCCCGGTCCTGGGCGAGGTCCTCGCGGAGCGTGGACCAGAACGTGTCGGGGTCCGGCGCCGCCTCCTGCCAGTCGAGGAGGCGGGACAGCCAGCCGGGGCGGGTGGGGTCGGCGCGCTCTCCGTCGGCGGGGCGGGAGCCGTCGCCGACGGTCTGCTCCTCCACGGGATCCACGGAATCCACGGGAGAGGCGTAGGGATTGCCGAGCGCGATGACACCCGCCTCGGCGACCTTGTGCATCTGGTGCGTACGGATGAGAACTTCGGCGACCTGACCGTCGGAGCGGGCCACGGCCGTGTGCAGCGACTGGTACAGGTTGAACTTGGGAACGGCGATGAAGTCCTTGAACTCCGAGACCACCGGCGTGAGACAGGTGTGCAGTTCGCCGAGGACCCCGTAACAGTCGGCGTCCTCGTTCACGAGGACCAGCAGCCGACCGAAGTCGGCGCCGCGCAGCTCGCCGCGTTTGCGCGAGACGCGGTGCACGGACACGAAGTGCCGCGGCCGGATGAGGACTTCGGCCTGCAGACCTGACTCGCGCAGGACTCCGCGCACCTCTTCGGCGATCTCGGCGAGAGGATCGTCGGTGCGCGAGGAGTTCTCGACGATGAGTTCGCGGGTGTGGGCGTACTCCTCGGGGCGCAGGATGGCGAAGACCAGGTCCTCAAGCTCGGTCTTGAGTGCCTGGACACCCAGGCGTTCGGCGAGCGGGATGAGGACGTCCTTGGTGACCTTGGCGATGCGTTCCTGCTTCTCGGGCCGCATGACTCCGAGGGTGCGCATGTTGTGCAGCCGGTCGGCGAGTTTGATCGACATCACGCGGACGTCGCTGCCGGTGGCGACGAGCATCTTGCGGAACGTCTCGGGCTCGGCGGCCGCTCCGTAGTCGACCTTTTCCAGCTTCGTCACGCCGTCGACGAGATAGCGGACCTCCTCGCCGAACTCGGCGCGGACCTGATCGAGCGTCACTTCCGTGTCCTCGACGGTGTCGTGGAGCAGGGAGGCGGTCAACGTCGTGGTCTCCGCGCCCAGTTCGGCGAGGATGAGCGTCACGGCGAGCGGGTGCGTGATGTACGGCTCGCCGCTCTTGCGCATCTGGCCGCGGTGCGAGGACTCGGCCAGGACGTAGGCGCGGCGCAGCGGGTCGAGGTCGGCGTCGGGATGGTGGGCCCGGTGGGCCTCGACCACATGGCCGATCGCGTCGGGCAGCCGGTCGCGGCCCGCGGGCCCCAGGAGAGCGGCCCGGCCCAGGCGCCGCAGATCGATCCGGGGGCGGCCCCGCCTGCGCTGTACCGCGGGCGTGATGGGGCCGGGCGTCGCGGGGTTCGTGGCCTCCGCACTCATGGGCACCTCCGGCTGCGTTGACCGGCGGACGGGGCGCCCCATGGCGTACGCGGCTCTGGGGATGGCGTCGTTCCCCCGTCCGGGCCGGTCCTTGATGCTACCGAGCCCACCACGCCCGACTGACCGCCTCTCGCCGAGCGTGAAACGGATCACCCATTCGAGCGAAGGTTCAGGGGGTCGTGTTTTCGAGCCATTCGGCGTCGATCTCACCCTCTGCGACGATCACCGCGGGCCCGGTCATCTCGATCTCGCCGTCGGGGCGCTCGGTGATCACGAGCCGGCCGCCGGGCACATCGACGGTGTAGGTGGCGGCAGTGCCGGTCACCGCGGGGTCGGCGCCGTCCCTGCGCGCCGCGGCCACGGCCACGGCGCACGCGCCCGTGCCGCATGAGCGGGTCTCGCCCGAGCCCCGCTCGTGGACACGGAGAGCAACGTGATGAAGGCCACGGTCGACGACGAACTCGACGTTCACGCCGTCCGGGTACGCGGACAGTGGGCTGAACGGCGGGGGGGCGTACAGATCTCCGGCGTGGTCGAGGTCCTCGACGAAAGCGACGGCGTGGGGGTTGCCCATGTTCACGTTGCGGGCGCGCCAGCTACGGTCGCCGACGGTTACGGTGACGTCGCCCTCGGGGAGGACCGCCTTGCCCATGCCGACGGTGATGTCACCTTCCTTGGCCAGGTGCACGGTCTTCACGCCCGCCCGCGTGGCGACCGCGATGTCACCTTCGGCCACGTGTCCGGCGCGCTGGAGGTAGCGGGCGAACACACGCACTCCGTTGCCGCACATCTCCGCGATCGAACCGTCGCCGTTGCGGTAGTCCATGAACCATTCCGCTTCGGCCGCCATCGAGCGGGCCTCGGGGTGCGCGGCGGACCGTACGACATGCAGCAGGCCGTCCCCTCCGATGCCCGCGCGGCGGTCGCACAGGGCCGCGGCGGTGGCCGGGGGCAGGTCGATGGTGTTCTCGGGATCCGGGACGATCACGAAGTCGTTCTCGGTCCCGTGCCCCTTGAGGAAGGCGATCCGCGTGCTCATTCCTCGATCGTAAGGGGTCGGTACGACAGCCCGGCCTGCCTGCCGGTCACGACAGCCCGGCCGGCCGGCCTGCCGTGACCGGCAGGCGACCGCGCGGGCGCGACGCCGCGCCGCAGGAGTTCCCGGAGCGCCTCAGCGCAGGCGGGCCACGCGCCACACCGCGAGCACCACGACCGCGGCGACGAGCACGGCGTACGCGATCGCGACGCGCCAGTCGGGGCGGCGGCCCGAACCGCGCTGCGGCAGGCCGGGCCACGTGTAACCCACGCGGCGGGCCGCCATCATGCCCCAGCCCGCGGCGCAGGAGCAGATCAGCAGGCCGAGCATGGCGATCATGGCTCCGCTGTCGCCGAAGTCGAAGGCCAGCGGGAAGGCGAACATCAGGGAGCCGAGAGCGGCGAGGCTCACGATGGGAGCGAGCTGCCAGATGCGCATGCGACGCTGCGGACGCAGCTCCACCTCGACCTCGGGCCCCGGGAACATCTCATCGGGTTCGGGACCGTCCTCGGTCACACCACCGATGATCTCGTCGGGGCCGTCCGGGCTCAGCCGGTCCCCGTCGGGGTCCTGCTGGTCCGGCGCGGTGTCGTGCACCCCGTCGGTGACGGTGTCCTGCTCCGCGCCTGGTGCGGTGTCACGAGGGCCGGCCTCCATCGCCACGCGCCCTCCCCACTCGGACTCCACTTGGTCGATCGAAGCTCGATGATGGCACGGCCCCAGAGGCCCGGATGACGGCCGGAGCGTCCCGATGCCAGGACGTGATCAGGCTGTGACCGGTCGTTCGACCAACGCCAACGCGAGCTGCGGAAGTTCCGTGAGATCCGCCGCGGCCCCACTGAGCCAATGCACCCGCGGATCGCGTCTGAACCAGGAATCCTGACGGCGCGCGAAGCGCTTGGTGGCACGTACGGTCTCCGCCCGCGCCTCGTCGTCGGTGCACTCCCCGGAGAGCGCGGTGAGCATCTGCTGGTAGCCGAGCGCGCGCGACGCCGTACGCCCTTCACGCAACCCCTGCGCCTCCAGTGCGCGCACCTCCTCCCCGAGGCCCCCCTCCCACATGCGGTCCACACGGCGGGCGATGCGCTCGTCGAGCTCGGGACGCGCCACGTCGACACCGATCTGCAGGGTGTCGTAGACCGAGTCGTGGCCCGGGAGGTTGGCGGTGAAGGGTCTGCCGGTGATCTCGATGACTTCGAGGGCCCGGACGATACGGCGGCCGTTGCTCGGCAGGATCGCGTGGGCGGCCTCGGGGTCGGCGACGGCCAGCCGGGCGTGCAGGGCGCCGGAGCCCCGCAGAGTGAGCTCCTCCTCCAGGCGGGCCCGTACCTCGGGATCCGTACCGGGGAATTCGAGGTTGTCGACGGCACCTCGGACGTACAGGCCGGAGCCGCCGACGAGGATGGGCCAGCGGTCCTCCGCGAGCAGCGCGTCGATGCGGATGCGCGCGAGCCGCTGGTACTCGGCGACGCTCGCCGTCACCGTCACGTCCCAGATGTCCAGCAGGTGGTGGGGAACACCGCCGCGCTCCTCGGGCGTCAGCTTGGCGGTGCCGATGTCCATCCCCCGGTAGAGCTGCATCGAGTCTGCGTTGACGACCTCACCGCCGAGGCGCTGGGCGAGATGAACGCCGAGATCGGACTTTCCGGCCGCGGTGGGACCCACGACGGCGATGACCCGCGGAACGGGAGCTGCTCTACTCACCGTCACAGTCTCGCAAACCTCGGGCCCACTTCTCGAACGAGCTACGTGACGGTACGGGGTCGGGGTCGTTGCCTGTTGCGAGGTTCCAGCCGCCGGTTTCGCATGCCGGTGACCCCGGGCGACGCAATGGGACGCACCGGGCGACGCGGAATTTCGCCCACACGAGCAGGGTATGGAGACGAAATGGGCGTTTTTGCATGGCTTCTTGGTAAAGAAAGGTCTGAATCCAAAGGGTCCGAGTCCGAAGGGTCCGAGTCCCACGGGTCTGACGCCCCGTCGGCCGCCGAGGCGAGGACGGACGGTCTGAAGGCCGGATCCGAAGCGGAGACGTCGACGGAAACGGGGGCTGAGCCGGTTTCGGAGGGAGCGGCGAAGGGCTCGGCCGACGCCGGGGCCGGGCCGGAGGCCGCGGTCGCCGGGGCCGACGCCGACGCCGACGCCGGTGCCGGTGCCGGTGCCGGTGCCGGGCCGGGCGCCGGGTCCGAGGCCGCCCCTTCGAGCGCGACCCCGATCCCGACCGCGTCCGCGACTTCGACTGCGCGGGCGAGCGCGAGTGCGAGTGCGGCTGGGGGTGCGGCTGCGGAGCCCGCCGAGAGCGGCGAGTCCGCGGCGGAGGCCGTCGAGATCCCCACGCAGCAGTCCGCCGAGCAGGCGGCCGACAGCGAAGTCGGCACGAACGCCCGTCAGTGACGGCGTGACGCCTTCGTCGCCCGCGCAGGTGCCCTCGGCGTCCTGAGCGACCACACTCCGGCGGACGGCCTCGGAGCGATCGCGGCTCCGGGCCGTCCGCCGTGTTCGCACCGGCGCCGGCCCCGCGGGCCGTGCGGGCCCGCCGGGGTCGTTCGTCGGCTGCGGGAGCGCTGTGACCGGTCGCGCAGTTCCCCGCGCCCCTGGGGCGGTGGGGCTCGCGCGTCAAGGGCGCTCGGCGCTGTGGTCGGCCGGGGCGCATGCGTCGCTCTTCGGGCGCCGGTCCGTCGTGACCGGTCGCGGAGTTCCCCGCGCCCCTGGGGCGGTGGGGCTCGCGCGTCAAGGGCGCTCGGCGTTGTGGTCGGCCGGGGCGCATGCGCCGTTCTTCGGGCGCCGGTCCGTCGTGACCGGTCGGGCAGTTCCCCGCGCCCCTGGGGCGGTGGGGCTCGCGCGTCAAGGGCGCTCGGCGCTGTGGTCGGCCGGGGCGCATGCGTCGCTCTTCGGGCGCCGG